>CAUZPL010000025.1:0-79646 GCA_963581585.1 Planctomycetota bacterium | reverse complement strand
GGGCGATGACATTCCCCTGATTCGCGGGAATTCAAAGGGTGCACTGGACAATCCGTCGGATGAAACTTACAGCGTCTGTATTACCGAACTGATGGAAGCTCTGGATGCCAGTATACCTGAACCGGCTCGGGAAGCAGACAAACCATTTCTGATGGCTGTAGAAGATGTGTTCTCGATTGACGGTCGTGGAACTGTTGCGACCGGGCGAATCGAGCAGGGCAAGATTAATGTTGGGGACAAGGTGGAGATTATCGGTCTGAAAGAGACCGCGGAAACCACCTGTACCGGTGTTGAAATGTTCCAGAAGACGCTGGACGAAGGAATTTGTGGGGACAACGTTGGTCTGCTGCTGCGTGGTGTCAAGAAGGAAGACGTTGAGCGCGGACAGGTTTTGGCAAAAAAGGGATCGATTAATCCTCACACAAAATTCGAGTGTGAGGTTTACGTGCTGAGTAAGGAGGAGGGTGGTCGTCATACGCCGTTCTTTAGCGGCTATCGGCCGCAGTTCTACTTCCGTACTACCGATGTGACCGGCACGACAGCCCTGCTCGGCGGCGCAGAGATGTGCATGCCAGGTGATAACGTGAAGCTGGAGGTGGAGATGGGTAAACAAATCGCGATGGATGAAGGAAGTCGTTTTGCGATTCGTGAAGGTGGCCGTACTGTTGGCTCCGGCGTGGTGACGAAGATTCTCGAGTAGTGTCGCGTGAACAGAAAACTGTCTGTTCACGATGGCGGCAGGTAGTTTTCTTTCTGGAGACGTATTGTGCGTGAGTATGTCTGGCTGGAATGTACCGAGACCAAGATGCGAAATTATCGTGTCATTAAGGAAACTCGAGGGTCTGAGCGCTTGGAGCTGATGAAGTACTGTCCGAAACTTCGTCGGCACACACTTCATAAAGAGTCACGCAAGAAGTAACGAGCCGTTCGTGTTTACGGGCGTAGCTCAATTGGCAGAGCAGCGGATTCCAAATCCGCAGGTTGGGGGTTCAAGTCCCTCCGCCCGTGTTTTCGGGTGCCGCGCGGGTTAGCCTGAGAGGCTGGAGCTGATGTCTACCAAGGGTGTGCGAGCCGAGATGCTGCCGGAGCTGTTTCGTGCCGCATTATACAAGTCGAGGCAGGGTCGCTTGGTCCGTCGGGCAACGTTTGTTTGTCTGGCGGTGCTGTGCGGGTTTGGTTCGTTTGCACTGGCCGGCCAGCTGCAGGGTGTTATGGCGGATAATCCACAGTACGCTCGATATGTTCGGGTTGGTGTGCCATTGACTGTCTGGGCTGTATTTTGCTGGATCTCTTTTCGAGCGGTCAACTTACCGAAGTTTGCGGATTTCCTGATTTCGGTGGAAGCCGAGCTGGAACGCGTGGTTTGGCCAGGAATGCAGCAGGTTGTTCAGGCAACGGTCGTGGTTTTGGTCGTTATGTTTTCGCTGGGAATCTTCCTCACTGTGGCCGACTTCGTCTGGAAGTGGCTTTTCAAGCTGATTGGTTTCATTGAATATTAAGGTTCTGTTGGTGGCATACTCTATGGAAAGGTTGGTCTTTGTGTGGCTGGGGTCGAGCGCAGTGAACCACCGGCTTCGTGGACTTGGATCTCCCTTCGGCCGACCGAAGTAACTCTCCCTCCCCGGCCGACAGCCACAAGATGACTCTGCCGGTTCAGGCTGAGGGGCAGTTTATATTCGGTAGGAGGTCCGGGAATTTGTCAAACTGTCGATTGTCGCGGCCGGGCAGTTGCAATGTCAATATTGCGTCATCAGGATACCTCGCTTCCGTTTTTGGAGTTGGGACCGTAGTTGATGGTGGATGTGTCAGAATTTTCGAATGAAATGTGCTGGTACGTGCTCAAGGTTCAGACGAACCGGGAGCGAACGATTCGTGATGCGTTGCTGAAGAATATCCGGTTGGAGGAATTGGAGGACAGATTCGGAGAGATTGTCATTCCTTCCGAGAAGGTGGTGGAAACTCGAAGTGGCAAGGCTCGGGAAAGTGAACGAAAGCTGTTCCCAGGCTACATCATGATTCAGATGGTTCTGAATGATGACACATGGTATTTAGTTCGTGACACCAGTGGTGTCGGTGATTTTGCCGGCTCAGCTGGCAAGCCGATTCCGATGCAGCAGCATGAAGTCGATCGGATGCTGGGTAAGGTTGAAGAGGAAGCGGTTTCAGCGCCTAAGGTCAAGATTGCGTTTTCTCCCGGTGAATTGGTCAAGATTATAGAAGGGGCATTTGAAAGTTTCGAAGGGACGATCGAAGAGATAGACGATCACAGTGGTAAAATTTCGGTGCTGATTGAGGTATTTGGTCGGTCGACTCCCGTGGAACTGGATCACTGGCAGGTTGAGTCCGCCTGACGCCGGAGCAGCACTTTACGGAAGATGGTCAGAAGGCAGTTCTAATCGGCCTTCGTGAAGGCATCATATGGCTGGTTTTGGTTGAACACTTGGTGTGAGACGGGATTTTCAATGGGTAAGCAGCTGGTTGTTCAAATCAAGGTCCAGGTGCCAGGAGGCCAGGCAACGCCGGCACCCCCGGTTGGTACTGCACTTGGTCCTCACGGGGTCAATATTGGCCAGTTTGTTCAGCAGTTCAACGATCGAACGCGCGACAAGGCCGGGATCACGATTCCCGTCGTGATTTCTGTCTTCAATGACCGCTCGTTTGAGTTCATTCTCAAGAGTCCTCCGGCGGCTGTGTTGCTGAAAAAGGCAGCTGGTATTGCCAAAGGTTCCGGAAATCCATTGGCCACTAAAGTCGGCTCGGTGACTCGGGCTCAACTGGAGGACATTGCGAAGACAAAATTCAATGACCTCAACACTAATAGCATGGATCAGGCTGTACACGTGATTGCGGGGACAGCCAGGAGTATGGGCCTTGAGGTGATTGATTAAGTGTCTGCTGTGATGTTTGCAGGTTGACCGGGTTGATTTGGCGGTTTGAAATTGCAGTGACGGAATTCAGGTGGAGATATGGCTGGCAAGTCCAAACGGGTTAGGTTTTTAGCGAAAAAGGCGACTGACTTAGGCACGTTGAGCCTGTCGCAGGCTGTAGATTCTTTGAAGTCGCTGGAAAGCGCTTTACCTAAGGGCGTAAAACCGTGCAGTTTTGATCAGGTGGTCGAGGTGGCAGTGCGTTTGGGAGTTGAGCCAAAACAGGCTGATCAGATCGTACGAGGTTCCATCGTATTGCCACATGGGATAGGTAAGTCACAGCGTGTGCTTGTCTTCGCTCAGGGCGATAACGTGGCTACCGCAGAAGCGGCGGGCGCAGATTACGTGGGCGGAAAAGAGCTGGCGGACAGGATCAAAGATGGCTGGCTCGACTTTGATGTTGTGATTGCCATGCCGGACATGATGAGAACCGTCGGGCCACTCGGCCGAGTCCTCGGTCCACGTGGCTTGATGCCGTCGCCACGAGCGGGCACGGTGACGCAGGACGTGACGACAACTGTGAAAGAGTATAAGGCGGGGAAAGTTGAGTTTCGGGTTGACTCCGGGGCCAATGTGCATTGTGTGGTCGGCCGCATGTCGTTCGAAGCACGTCAGTTGCAGGAAAATATTGAGTCGCTGCTGCAATACATCAAAAGTCTGAAACCAGCCACGTCAAAGGGTGTCTACCTTCGAAATGTATATCTGTCAGCGACAATGTCGCCAGGGATTGCGGTGGCCGTGTAGTTGCGGGCCTGGTTGCCAGCTGTGGTGTCCCGCAGAAGGGGCATCAGGTTTGTGTTGTCGAACTTCTTATTGCTGATCGAAGTAAGAGTTGTTCATGGCAAGAGAATGAGTTCAAATTTGGCGCAGGGTGAGTGTGCGATGAGCCGGCGAATTAAAGACATGCTGATTGCGGATATCACGGGTCGTATCGGTGAGGCCCGCGACATGCTCGTCGTGGATTGCTCTGCAATGGACGCTGTCACGGCCAATCGATGGCGAATCGGGATCGCAGAAGCCAACATCTCTGCACTGACCGTCAAGAATTCCATGGCTCGCAATGCACTGGCTCGGATCGGAGTTGACGGTCTGGAAGAGATGCTTACGGGACCATCGACGCTGCTCTGGGGTGGCGAAGACGTTGTCAGCGTTTCGAAAGAGATTTCGAAGTGGTCAAAGCAAGTTAAGGGTTTGCGCATTAAGGGAGCGACCGTTGAAGGTCGGACACTCGATGCTGCGGGCGTGGATGCACTGAGCAAGAGTCCGGGACGTCTGGGGCTGGTCGCTCAGATTGTCGGTCTGATGTTGTCTCCGGCAGGGCAGCTGACAGGCGCACTCACAGGCGCCGGCGGCAGGTTAGCAGGTGTGTTGAAGTCAATCGTCGATGACGAGGAATAGAGAAGAAATAGCAAACAGGCACCGGGCCGCGCTGTGGTTCCGACAACCGTAGTGCCAAACAGCTTCACTCGCAGAGAAAGAAAGGTAAACGCTGATGTCCACGGCAGAAGCAATAACAGAATTTGATGCAGCAACTAAGGAGCTGGGAGACAGAATTGTCAGGTTGACTTTGCTGGAAGCAAAGCAGGTCGCCGACTATCTGAAAGAAGTACACGGCATTGAGCCGGCTGCCGGCGGTGTCATGATGGTCGCCCCTGGAGGCGGGGACGGAGACGGGAGCGGAGATGAAGTCGCTGAACAAACTGAATTCGACGTCATCCTGACCGGCGACGGCGGTAACAAAATCCCGGTGATCAAAGTTGTTCGCGCGGCCACCACCCTCGGCCTTAAAGAAGCCAAAGATTTGGTCGAGAGTGCTCCAAAGGCAGTAAAAGAGGGCGTTTCCAGGGAAGATGCGGACAAGCTTAAGGAGGAAATCGAAGGCGCCGGTGGTACGTGCGAGATTAAGTAATTCGCTGTCTGTCTGGCTGTGAAGCTGTGTCCAGGATGCCGGGATGGATCAAAAGGTCGTCCTTGGTGGCCGGAGTTAGTGGCGGAGTCAACGTCAGCCTGCTAAGCTAGTTGGTTGAGTCCGGATCAAGGCGGGTCGGACAGCAGGTGTGGCCCGCCCAAAGCGGCGTGGTCGGCGATTGTTTTTGGTGGCATAAAGTGAGACTGATCCGGCCGGAATTCTGTGGGTCCGGCTTCGGCAGAGTCTACACAACCACGGCACTTACGCAGTGTACTGCGGGTTCAGGTTTAGATCTCACGACTGAAGTGGTCGACGGTTAGCTTGCTGAGATTCAAAATTGGTAAAACTGCGTATCGAGGAGGCAGCTGCTCTGCATTGAGCAGGTGTCTTTTGTCGTGCGCCGATTAGCCGCGGGAGGAAATGGGTCTGAACCTTCGGAGGACGTTGCGGACGTCTGGATAGAACACAAAGTGCCCCGGGGTGATCAGCAGTTTGCTGCCCCGGGGGGAAATACCGCTGGTCATTGGGACCAGTGGCTACGTGAATATGCAAGGGAATCGAGAACATGCCCGTTCCTGTAGTTCGTACGATCGACCCAGATCCGATTCGGAATTTCGGGAAGATTCAAGCAGATTACGAGATCACTGATTTGACTCGTATTCAGACGGAATCCTACAGTCGGTTTCTGCAGGTGGGCCGGACGGCCCGTGATCGTCGCGATCAGGGCCTGGAGGGAATACTGCGGGAAGTATTTCCAATCGAAAGCTATGACAGTCAGTTCCGACTGGAATATGTTCGTTACGAACTCGGTAAGCCCCGTTACACGCCGGCAGAGTGTCGTCAGTTGCGGCTGACTTACGGCCGGCCATTTCGCGTCTGGCTGCGTCTGGTCAAAGAACAGCCGGTCGAAGAAGAAGTTTACCTGGGCGACATTCCCATTATGATCGGCGGTGGGGAGTTCATCATAAATGGTGCCGAACGTGTGGTCGTCAGTCAGTTGCACCGTTCGCCAGGGGTTGATTTTGTGATGGCGGAAGAAACCGCCAGCAGCGACCGAAAGACACAGCAATGCCGGATCATTCCCGAGCGTGGAAGCTGGATCGAGCTGATCGTCACAAAGAAAGAGGCTGTCGTTGTTCGGATTGACCAGAGTGGTAAATTTTCTGCACTGTCACTTCTGCGGGCAATGGATGCGGAGTATTCAACGGATTCCGCGCTGCTGAAGTTGTTCTACAAAACGGAGGTGCAGAAGGTTTCATCCCGACTGACTCCCGAGAAAGTCCAGGGGCGGTACTGTGCAGATGACATTGTGTTTCCGGAGGAACACGAGCGGGCCGGCGAGATCTTTTGTGATGCAGGCGGACAGATCACAGAAGCGATGGTGGATGAACTGCTGGGATCCGGGTTGAAGTCGATTGAGTTGCTGAAGGATGTGACGGATCTGCTGATCATCAATACGCTCAATGAGGACACTGTGGCTTCGCATGAAGAAGCACTGCTGCGAATCTACCAGCGTCTGCGACCTGGGAATCCTCCAAATCTGGACAAGGCATCCGATCTGTTCCGCGAGAAATTCTTCGATGTCAATCGATACCGCCTCGGCCGTGTAGGGCGTTTCCGTATCAATCGGAAGTTCTGCCAAGAGGTGTCGGACGATGAAATGACCTTGCGTCCCGACGACTTTATCAATGCCATCCGCTATATCACCCGTCTGCGCAGGAAGGACGATTCTGCTGCGATCGATGACATTGACAACCTTGGTAATCGCCGATTGAGAACGATTGACGAGCTGGCGACGGATGAAATTCGGAAGGGATTTCTGAAGCTGCGGCGTACTGTGCAGGAACGGATGAGCATGAAAGAAGTCGAAGGCATGACACCCCGTACGCTGATCAATCCAAAGAGCGTTTCGGCGGCCATCGATTTTTTCTACGGTCGTAGTGAACTCTCCCAGGTCGTGGATCAGACGAATCCGCTGTCAATGCTGACTCATGAACGTCGTTTGAGTGCGCTGGGGCCAGGTGGTTTGAATCGGAAACGAGCGGGCTTTGAAGTTCGCGACGTTCATATTTCTCATTACGGTCGTATCTGCCCAGTCGAAACGCCGGAAGGCACGAACATTGGTTTGATTTCCAGCCTGGGGATCTTTTCAAAGGTTGACGCTTACGGCTTTCTGATTTCACCTTATCGTGTGGTGAAGAAGAGCAAAATCACCGATGAAGTCGTCTGGCTGCGAGCGGACGAAGAGGCAGCTGTGCATGTTGCTCCCGCGGATACTGCGGTTGAGAACGGCCGGCTCGTTGATGACTTGGTACTGGCTCGTTACCACAGTGACGTGGTTTGGGTCTCTAAGGAATCCGTGCAGTACATTGATGTGGCTCCCTGTCAGATGGTCGGTGTTTCTGCAGGATTGATCCCCTTTCTCGAACACGACGATGCCAATCGTGCCCTGATGGGTTCGAACATGCAGAGGCAGGCGGTGCCTCTGCTGATCACGGAACGGCCGGTTGTCGGAACCGGGATGGAAGATCATGTCGCTCAGCATTCAGGAATGCTGGTGCGTGCTAAGAAGGGTGGAAAGGTCAGTTACGTCGACGCCGACAGGATCGAAGTGGACGGGCACAATTATCCGCTGCGGAAATTCACTCGACTGAATGAGCGAACCTGTCTGAACCAGAAGCCGATTGTCGAAATGGGCGAAAGGGTCAAAACCGGGCAGTTGTTATGCGATAGTGCGGCCACCAAAAACGGTTCACTGGCATTGGGGCGCAACGTGCTCGTTGCGTTCATGTCGTGGGAAGGTTTCAATTTTGAAGACGCAATCATTCTGTCTGAGCGTCTGGTGAAGGAAGACGTCTACACGTCGATTCATGTTGATGAATTCGACGTGGAAATTCGCGAGACGAAACTCGGGCGCGAAGAATTCACTCGTGATATTCCCAACGTAAGCGAGAGGGCGCTGAGTCATTTGGACGACGATGGAATCGTTCATACTGGCACTCGGGTTCTTCCGGGTGACATTCTGGTTGGCAAAGTTTCGCCGAAAGCCAAATCGGAGCTGACTCCGGAAGAAAAACTGCTGCATGCTATTTTCGGCCGCGCCGGGGAGGACGTGAAGAACGAATCTCTGGAAATTCCCAGTGGTGTCGGCGGCATTGTGATTCATACCGAGCGGTTCTCTCGCCGAATGAGTTTGTCTGATATCGAGCGAAAGAGGTTTGAGGAAGAGCTGAAGCGCGTCGAAAGAGATGCGGCCACTCGAATCGCCAGTAAGTGGCGGGAGTTCGCCAAAGAAATGAAATCTGTGCTGGGTAAGGCTTTGGTCGATGCGGACGGGCGAGACATGGGCACACTGGAGGAAGCCGGGGCGGTGGCTCAGTTTGCACGGGGCTTTCAGAGTTATTTCGACGAGCTGGATATTCGCAGTGCTGACCGAAAGACGGCGGCTCGTAACCTGGTCAAAACAAGCTGGCCGGCTGTGGAAGGTGTTATTGATGTCGAAGACCATCGCGTCAACAGCATGAAACGCGGAGATGACCTTCCGAGCGGTGTACTGCAAATGGTGAAAGTGTACGTGGCGTCTCGTCGACAGATTTCTGTCGGTGACAAGATGGCTGGACGACACGGGAACAAGGGAGTGATCTCGAAGATTCTGCCGATGGAGGACATGCCGTTCCTGGAGGACGGTACTCCCGTCGACATCATTCTTAATCCCCTCGGTGTTCCGAGTCGAATGAATGTTGGTCAGATTCTGGAGACACATCTGGGTTGGGCAGCTGCCAAAGTTGGCTACCGCGCCGTGTGTCCTGTGTTTGACGGAGCGACGGAATTAGAAGTGCGGGAGGCACTGGCTGAGGCCGGGTTGCCAGAGGACGGAAAGGTGCGGTTGCATGATGGTCGCACCGGGCTGCCGATGGAACAAAAAACGACAGTTGGTCAGATCTACATGCTCAAGCTGCACCATCTGGTGGATGACAAAGTCCATGCTCGTGCGACAGGGCCTTATTCACTGATTACGCAGCAGCCACTCGGCGGAAAAGCGCGGTTTGGTGGTCAGCGGTTTGGCGAAATGGAAGTGTGGGCTCTGGAAGCCTACGGAGCAGCCTACATTCTTCAGGAGCTGTTGACTGTGAAGAGCGACGACGTCGAGGGTCGTACAAAGATCTATGAATCGATGGTCAAGGGTGAGAACACGCTGGAAGCAGGGACTCCGGCGAGTTTCGACGTGCTCAACAATGAAATTCGCGGCCTGTGTCTGAACATGCAGCTTGAGAAGGTTCGTCAATAGAGCAGTTCGTCCTTTCCGTCTCCGGCAGAATTCACCAAGTCATATCGTGATTACCAAATTGTAGGATGACGGCCAACGAAGAAAACTTCCTGACCTATTTTCGAGTTGTTAAGGAGTTCTTAACGTGAGTGTCACTGAGTCTGCGTTTGATCGGGTGAACGATTTTGCATCTGTGAAAATTGGCCTAGCCAGTCCACACGATATTCGTAGCTGGTCTTTTGGCGAAGTGAAGAAGCCGGAGACGATTAACTATCGCACCTATCGTCCGGAACGAGATGGGCTGTTCTGCGAACGAATATTTGGACCGGAGAAAGACTGGGAATGCGCCTGCGGTAAATATCGCGGCATGAAATACAAAGGGATGATCTGCGATCGGTGCGGTGTGAAGGTGACCCACAGCCGTGTGCGTCGAAAGAGAATGGGGCATATAGAGCTCGCCGCTCCGGTCGTGCATATTTGGTTCTTCAAGTCGATGCCGAGTCGACTGGGCGCTCTGCTCAATATGAAGACAACGTCGCTCGAGAAAGTGATCTACTTCCAGGACTTTGTCGTCGTTGATCCAGGTGACACGCCACTGGAAGTTTGTCAGATGTTGACGGAGGATGAAGCTTCTGCTGCTCGTCGGGATTACGGCGATGATGCTTTTGAGGTCGGCATGGGAGCCGAGGCGATCAAAAAGCTGCTCGTGCAGATGCGGCTGGTCGAATTGTCCGAAGAATTGCGTGGTGACCTGGAAAAAACCAAAAGTCAGTCAACCACCAAAGATCTGATTAAGCGACTCAAGGTGATCGAAGCGCTCCGTGACAGCGACAATCGTGCGGAATGGATGGTGCTGGACGTGATCCCAGTGATTCCTCCGGATCTGCGTCCACTGGTGTTGCTGGATTCCGGTAATTTCGCGACCAGTGACCTGAATGATCTCTATCGTCGAATCATCAACCGCAACAACCGCCTGAAGAAATTGGTGGATCTGAACGCTCCTGATGTCATTGTTCGCAACGAAAAGCGAATGCTGCAGCAGTCAGTTGATGCGCTGTTTGATAATAATCGCTGCAAGCGACCGGTCCTTGGATCCTCCAATCGGCCGCTGAAATCGTTGACGGAGATGATCAAAGGGAAGCAGGGGCGTTTTCGTGAAAATCTTTTGGGAAAACGAGTCGATTATTCTGCACGAAGTGTGATTGTGGTCGGTCCGGAGCTGAAGCTGCATCAGTGTGGTTTGCCAAAAAAAATCGCACTGGAACTGTTTCAGCCCTTCGTGATCCGCCGGCTGAAGGAACTGGGACACGCCGACACCATCAAAAGCGCCAAGCGAATGCTGGAGCGTCGCGACGAGGACGTCTGGGACATTCTGGACGATGTCATTCGCAACCATCCGGTGATGCTCAATCGTGCCCCGACGCTGCACCGCATTGGAATTCAGGCATTTGAGCCGATTCTGGTGGAAGGGAACGCGATCAAGCTGCATCCATTGGTTTGCAAGGGGTTCAACGCTGACTTTGACGGTGACCAGATGGCCGTGCACCTGCCACTGTCTATTGAAGCTCAGGTCGAAGCCACATCACTGATGATGTCGACCCACAACATCTTCAGTCCGGCAAACGGGGCTCCGATTATCAGTGCATCCCAGGATATTGTGATGGGCTGCTACTACCTGACACTGATGCGACTAGGGCAGCGAGGGGAAGGGATGATCTTTGCGTCAGCGGATGAAGTCTTTATGGCGTTCGAGCTGGGGAAAGTATCGCGGCATGCGACTGTCAAACTGAGACTGCCGCGTGACAAACGTCTGAAAGGCGATGGTGAGAAGGGACATCGGTCCGGTGGTCTCGTTGAGACCTCACCGGGTCGCGTGATGATGAATGACATCCTGCCCGAACGGATGTCGTATTACAACGTAACCATGCGAAGTAAGGATCTTGCCACGGTTATTTCTGACTGTTATCTCGAACTCGGGCGATCAGAAACGATTGAGCTACTGGACCGGATGAAAGACTGTGGCTTTCAGGCATCAACGACGAGTGGTCTGTCGTTTGGAGCCAGCGACCTCAAGACAGCTCCGAACAAAGAGAAGGTGATCAAAGACTCGGAAAAGGGAGTTCTGAGCCTGATGAAGAACTTCCAGCGCGGACGCATCACAGATCAGGAACGCTACAACAAAGTCCTTGACATCTGGACGCACGCGCGAGAAGAGATCACCAGCGGGATGATGGAACAGCTGAAACACGACGTGCGTGACGATGGACGTTACGTGAATCCAATCTATCTGATGGCGCATTCCGGTGCTCGAGGTGGCGTCGGTCAGATCCAGCAGCTCGCCGGCATGCGTGGTCTGATGGCGAAGCCGAGCGGTGAGATCATTGAGACGCCCATTAAATCGAATTTCCGTGAAGGGCTGACTGTTATCGAATATTTCAGTTCGACTCACGGGGCTCGGAAGGGGCTGGCTGATACCGCCTTGAAAACTGCAGACAGTGGTTATCTGACCCGTAAGCTGGCAGACATCTGTCAGAATATGGTGGTCACGAGGCGAGATTGCGGCACGACGAAAGGACTCACCCGAGGCGTTGTGTTTCGGGGCGAGAAAGTGGAAGTCGGCTTGGCGGATTCAATTCGGGGTCGTGTCAGCCGGACCAACATCGTGAACGCAATTACTGACGAAATAATCGTTCAAGAAGACGAACTGATTACCGTTGAGAAAGCACGTAAGATTGAAGCGATGGGCCTGGAGCGGATTCAGGTTCGCAGCCCGATGACCTGCGATTCTCCACTGGGTATGTGTCAGCTGTGCTATGGCATGGACCTGTCGACAGGTGACCTTGTCGAGTGTGGTTTGGCTGTTGGGATTATTGCAGCTCAGAGCATCGGGGAACCGGGGACACAGCTGACCATGCGGACGTTCCATATTGGTGGTGTTGCTCAGACGGACATGGAGCAAAACGAACTGCTGGCTAAACGAGGCGGGCAAATTCGATTTGCTCGGATTCGCTGTGTGACGAATGTTGATGGAAAGCAGGTGGTGCTGGGTCGCAATGGTGAAATCAGCATCGTCGACAGCAAGGGCCGTGAAGTTGAGAAACAGACAGTACCGAACGGAGCAGTACTGCAGGTCGTCGAAAAACAGGAAGTGAAGAAGGGTCAGGTTCTGTGTAACTGGGATCCACACTCAATTCCGATCATCGCTCAGGTTGGCGGCAAAGTGCGGCTGGATGACTGTGTCGAGGGCCAGACAGTTCGTTCAGAGAAAGATACATCCGGTAACCTGCGACGGACCATTACTGAACATCGTGGTGGTCTGCACCCGCAGGTCATTCTGGAAGACGGTACCGGAAAGATTCTGGACTTCTATTACCTTCCTGAAGGTGCGGCGATTGAAGTGGTCGATGGTCACCAGGTAACGGCGGGAGCTGCTGTTGCTCGTACACCTCGGGAATCGGCAGGTACGCAGGACATCACTGGGGGTCTGCCAAGAGTGACTGAGTTATTTGAGGCACGAAGTCCGAAGGATCCGGCGGTCGTGGCTGAAATCGACGGTGAGGTCGAGCTTCTGGCAGAAAAGAAACGTGGCAAAAGAGTAGTCCGTATCCGTGGGCAGGATGGAACCGAGGTCGAACATTCGATTCCGCACGGCAAGCAGTTGTTGGTGCATCAGGGAGATCTGGTGACAGCAGGCGATGCCTTGGTTCGCGGTCCGCTGGTGCCGCACGACATTCTGCGGGTGAGTGGTCCGGAAGAAGTTCAGCAGTATTTACTGCACGAGATCCAGAACGTTTACCGGGCGCAGCGAGTTGAAATTGATGATAAGCACATTGAAATCGTGGTCGCCCAGATGCTTCGGAAGGTGAAGATTGATGAGGTTGGTGATACGGATCTGTTGCCGGCAATTCTGATCGACAAGTTTGAGTTAAGGCGAGTCAATAATTCACTTGAATTGAAGGGACGGATCACCGATCCCGGCAATACAGAATACGAGATCGAGGACAAAGTACTGTTGAGTGAGATTGAAGAGGTCAACGCCGAAGTCAGCAAGCCGGCGAAATTCACCAAATTACGACCTGCCAAGGCAAGTCCTCAACTTTTGGGTATCACCAAGGCGTCTGTACAGAGCGAAAGCTTTATCTCAGCCGCCAGTTTCCAGGAAACCACGAAAGTGTTGACGGAAGCGGCTTTGGCTGGTCGGGTTGACCAGCTGGTAGGACTGAAAGAGAACGTGATTCTGGGTCATTTAATTCCTGCCGGAACCGGTTTCCACCTGCATCAGGATGCCCACGTTCGAATTCACGATCAGGCAATTCAGGAGCAGCAGAAAGCCAAGGCGCGGATGCTCGCAGCGCGGCAGAATATGCTCACAGACACCGAATTAGCGGCCCGCAGAGTTCCGGAAGACGATGAAAGGCTGCGAGCTCCGTCATTGGCGGATTTGACACCGGACGACTTATAGAACGCGGGCAGGACCGGCGGACTGCTTGCTTAAATCGTCGCCGGATTTATGATACTCAGTTGACGGCTCACAGAACCACCGATAGATTGCTCGGTTCGTTTGTGGTCAATCGATAGTTTTTTTTACTCGAACACACACACACAAACTGTGTCTCATGCCGACGATTAATCAACTGGTCCGAAAACCGCGAAAACAGCAGCGGGCTCGCAGCAAAACGCCACTTCTGGAATGTTGTCCGCAGAAGCGCGGTGTCTGTCTTCAGGTGAAGACAGTCACTCCGAAGAAGCCGAATTCTGCGCTGCGGAAGGTAGCTCGTGTGAGGCTTTCAAATGGAAAGGAACTCACGGCATACATTCCCGGTGAAGGTCATAACCTGCAGGAGCACTCCATTGTTCTGATACGTGGTGGTCGTGTCCGCGATCTTCCCGGTGTGAGATACAAAGTTGTGCGTGGTGTGCTGGATACACTTGGAGTGACAGACCGTCGTCAGGCGCGCAGCCGCTACGGAAACAAGCGGCCTAAATAGTGACCGGTTGAAATTGATCGGTGTTGCGGTCTGACGTATCGACGAATGTGTTTCCGTAGGTGAGTTTAATTCCGTTGCGGTCCGGTCGCCGCGATTTGTTCTCTGAATGCAATGGTCAGGTCATGGTTCGTAAATTCACGGCGAGTGCCGAACAGCTGAAGCCCGACACTCGTTACAACTCTCTGCTGTTGTCCAAGTTTGTCAATTGCCTGATGCACGATGGCAAGAAAAGCATCGTCACCAATGTAGTTTACGATGCGCTGGATCTGATCAGGAAACAGATGCCGGAGGAAGAGCCTCTGGATGTTTTCCTGGCGGCTATTGACAACGTCAAGCCGGCCATTGAAGTACGGTCCAAACGCGTTGGTGGAGCGACCTATCAGGTCCCGACACCGGTGAGTCCTCGTCGACAGCAGACGTTGGCTATTCGCTGGCTGCTGGAAGCAGTCCGTAGCAAGAAAGGGCGTCCGGTCCATCGATCTCTGGCCGACGAACTTTTGGCGGCGTACCGACGCGAAGGTGTGGCCATGACCAAGCGAGAAAACGTCCACCGCATGGCGGACGCGAACAAGGCGTTTGCCCACTTTGCCTGGTAGGTTATGAGGCAGGCTGACATACTCTTCGTCTGTTCCTCATGGGATTGCTTTTAGGTTTGATGGTGGATCCCGCGGTTGCTTATCCCGCGGTTGCTTATCGAGCGGGACTCTATTCACCGTCGGTCGACGACGCATAGGAGGATGTCTACAAGAGGATCGGTGACGGATCTCTCAGAGGGCTTGGGCATTTGAGCCTGTAGTGCCTGCTACCCGGTCCGGTCGGCCGGCTGTAGTGTTCTTTTTTGGTGGTGACTGGAGAGTGGGAACTCCAGCTTAGTTCGCTGATCAGTGTCACTATCTGTGCACTCGTGGTGTAGCGGCAATCACCTGTGACTATCGTGTTGCCAGTCGGCAGCAGGCAAAGGTCGTGTCCTGTGTCGAAGATGCGAAGTCCGCCATTCGGTGGGTACGAACGAATGCTGCACTGCCTGGCATGAATCCGGACCGGATTTGTGCAACAGGTGGATCTGCGAGCGGGCATATCGCTTACTGTACGGGAGTCGTTCCTGGACTGGACGCCGCTGACGAAAGTAACTTGGTCAGCTCAGTTCCGAATGCCATGGTGTTGTTCAATCCGCTGGCGATGGTGACACCTCTGGATGGTGTTAACATTCAGGAACGGGTGATGAAAGCGGTGGCTGGCCTGTCGCAGCGAATGGGTGTTGATCCAGTACGAATTTCGCCCATTCATCACATCGGTAAAGGTCAGCCGACGACGGTCATTTCCCACGGCGCGGCTGACACGATCATGCCATATGTCGTGTTGGAAGAATTCACGCGTTGTAGCACGGCTGCTGGCAACGACGTCACGCTGGTGTGGTATCAAGGCGCACCTCACGGTTTCTTCAACAAACGTGGCGGAACTGACAAGTGCAGCGATGATTCGATGCAGTGATATCGCGGCACAGTGGAAAAACCGGATCGGTTCTGGGAATGGCTCGGCTGGATCGATGAGGAACCAGCCGAGCGAGCCGTAAGCAACCACGTTCGGATTCGCCGCTATCTTGACAATTCAAGGTATCAGTTCAATGTTGACAAATGCGGTCGTGTTGCATTTCTGGGTGGGTGGATCACGGCAACGAGCGGCTATCGCCCTCGTGTGGGATCGTGGCTGCAGCCTGAGTTTCCTCACACGGACTTCGACTTCGTCAACGGAGAGATCTCATCGACGTGTTCTCACACCGGTGCCTTCCGACTGGAGCGGGACGTGTAAAGTTGTGGGCAGGTCGATCTGTTATTTGTTGAGTTGGCGGTGAATAACGATCAGGACGCAGGCCATTCCAGTGAGAACTGCATTCGGGGCATGGCGGGAGTTGTCCGGCGGGTACTTGCGAGCAATCCCAATATGGATATCGTGACGATTCATTCTGTGAATGAGTCGATGTTGAAGACGATTCAGGAGGGTCACGAACCGCGCAGCAGTCATCCGCACGAGAGCGTCGCTCGACATTACGGTATATCTTCTGTTTGTCTCAGCCTTTTTGTGGCGGCGGTGATTGAGGATGGTGAACTCACATGGACGGAATATGGTGGGACTCATCCGTGGTTGACTGGAAATACGCTTGCCGCAAATCTTGTTTGTCGGTTACTGCATCAGGAATGGTGCTCCGGTTGTCCAGTGCACGAACCGCGGGAATATTTGCTTCCCCTAAAACTGGAGGACTCTTCCTTTACGCGCGGACGACTTGTGTCGAGCGCCGATGCTGATGTGGTGTTGTCCCAGGAATGGCAGTGCAGCATCCCGGCTTGGGAGCGCCTGCCAGGCAGGAAACGCCCTCGTTTTTGGAAAGAAGTGATGTTACATACTGAGAGTGTGGATGCCTCACTCAGCTATGACTTTGAGGGCACGGCGATAGGTGTATATTTCCTGGCCGGACCCGATGTCGGCGTGGTTCAGTACGGGATTGATGAATGTAACTGGCAGACGATGAGTTTCTTCCATCACTATCGCAAGAGCCTGCGTTATCCCCGCACAGTGATGTTTGCACCGGGCTCAAACGCGGGCGGCACAGGCTGGAACTTCGAACACAGTCGGCAGAGTTATCAGAACGGTGAAATGACGTGAAAATTCTCGTGCTCCCCGTGAATCAATGACGGTAGACGCAGGAGCCCGTTGGTGAGACGGTGGCGGGGTTTTGAACGCGATTTCAGGCCCGTCTCAATCTTCAGTAACAGAATCTCGTCTGAACTCAGCGACGAGCGCTCCCCCGGCAGATTAAGCTGGACGTCGAGAGATTTGATTTGTGAGGATCAATGAGGAGGGAATATGGAACGCTGCGTTGGTTTTTATTTTTCTTTTCCGGTGATGAGAGCCTAGCGGACTTGTTCTCACAGAGGTTGATGCCAAGGTCTGCACTTCGAAATTGCGCAGCGGCGCTGAAAACCGTATCAGGAGAGTCAGAGCAGTCAGGATCAAAGTCGAACCTGACGTACTCAAACTGCTCTTGGCTAGTTTCACGGATCCCGAGTACGATTCGGTCCTGAGTTTCTCCGGAAGTTCATTGCGCGCTGTTCCGTCCGTCGGCACGGGTGCCACGATGTTGTTTCGTTTGCTGCCAGTTATCCCGATGTTGTTGCTGCCGGGGTGCGTCCATCGGCGAGTGACGATCCTTTCGGATCCTCCCGGCGCACTCGCCAAAGTCGACGGCAAAGTGATCGGGTATACACCTGCGTCATTTGACTACACTTGGTATGGTGAACGCGAGATCGAGTTACTCAAAGACGGTTATGAGACTCAGCGGCAGTTGATTAAGTTTAGTGCTCCGTGGTATCAGCGATTTCCGTTCGAGTTCCTGAGTGATAATTTTGCCGGCGGGCGTCTTCAGGATCGTCGCCAGGTGCGCATCGGGATGCAGCGTCGACGCCGTGATTCCTCCGCTGACGTTTTACAGCGCGCCCGTTCGTTACGGAGTGAAGCCAATCATGGGTTGTGACCATCGTTGATTGGCAGGATTCGTCCGGGTTGTCTCGTTTCTGGAGTCGATACTCCTGCCTGGCTCTGGGTAGGTTGACACGAATTGGCGGGTTGCGTTGTCAAGGTCGGGGATTACACTGACTGCTGATCCATTGGTGTGGATTTGAGACCATGTCCAGGTCTCGCGGGGCCTTGGCTCTTTTGGGGAAGGACAGAGTGCTTTGGTAGCATTCTGTCCGCTTGCGTACCGGTGCTTTGTTGGTGACCGGCACGACGTCGGGATGCGACAACATGAGTGCCCAGCCAGTGGTGCAGTACGCATCGTTCACAGATGTGGGAATGCGGCGGTCCGCCAATCAGGACTCACTCGCCGTGCGTCTCTGCACCGAGTACGCTGAATGGGCCGAGATCGGTCACCTGTTCCTTGTTGCAGACGGGATGGGGGGGCATTCTGTGGGTGATCTGGCCAGTCGTATTACGGTTTCGACTCTGCCACTGGCATTCATGAAGTCGGATGCGGAGACATCTTCGGGACGTCTTTGCGATGCTATCGCAGCAGCCAATCGGGCAATCGGTGACAAAGCTCGTGAGAATCCCGAGTTTTCGGATATGGGGACCACCTGCAGTTCCCTGTCGCTGTCAGCGAATGGCGCTTGGGTGGGTCACGTGGGTGATAGTCGTGTTTACCGCGTTCGGGACGAAGTGATCGAACAGCTGACGTTTGACCATAGTTTGCAGTGGGAAATGATTCGTCAGGGGCGAGCCAGTGCAGAGCATTCTGAATTATTGCACCCGCGCAATGTAATCACTCGCTGCCTTGGTCCCGACAAGAGTGTGGAAATCGACGTTGAAGGTCCCTTTGATGTTCGTGCCGGGGATCGATTCTTGTTGTGTTCGGACGGCCTGACCGGGCATGTGACGGACTCGGAGTTGGGTGCGATTGTGAACCTGTTGCCCGCAGCAGAGGCGTCGCGACTGCTGATTGATCTGGCAAACTGCCGGGGTGGTTCTGACAACATAACAGTGGTCATCGCTGTGGTCGATGAATATCCGGAGATCACCACACCCACCGTGGAATCACGAACTGTTCAAACTGCTCCGGAATGGCCAATGCGCTGGCTGGACGCAGAGGCCAGCGCTGGCATACAGCGGAAACGTCGTTCGGCGTGGCGTCGACTTTCGATGGTGTTGTTTGGTTTATTAGCCGTCGCCGGACTGATTCTACTGATGACTGAACAACAAAGCCTCGGTTTGATCTTGGTTTGCGGGGCCTTAACACTCGGGTTTGTTCAACTGATCATGTCCACAAAGAGATCAACAGTGTGGGACGGGAGTCACGGGAACCGACCGGCAGCGGCAGCCCTGGGGGTTCGCGAGCCTGCTCAGTGTTCACCATATCGTCGGGATTCAGCTGAATTACGGGCAGAATTCCTCGATTCACTGGCACAGGCTCAGGGAGAGCTGACGACGGCGGCAGCCGACAACGGGTGGGAACTGGATACGGCCGAACTGACGCAGCTGGCTCGAAGGGCGGCCGCGGCCAGAAATGATCGTGCTCATGGTTGCGGGCTGCTTGAATATGCGACAGCACTCCGGATTCTGATGAAGGAATTCATATCACGCATGAGGCCGCGCGGCTGAGTCGCGGGGATGTGAGATCTGGGGTGTGTGTTCCAGCCAGCACTGCGAGACTGCTGTCTGGCGATCTCAGGCCTCAACTTGCGTTTCTGTGTATCGTGTTTGTCTGTTATCTGTGAATTGAAAACTGCAATCTGAAACTGAAGGTGTGACGAACATGTCCCGGTTGATCGAGTCGCTGCGAAATATCGGCATCATCGCTCACATTGATGCTGGCAAGACAACGACCACCGAACGCATCCTGTATTATACAGGTGCGTCTCACCGGATGGGCAATGTCGATGACGGAACGACTCAGACAGATTTCGATCCAGAGGAAGCTCAGCGTGGTATCACGATTTATTCGGCGGCGGTAACGTGTGAGTGGAATGATCGGATCATCAATATCATCGATACACCCGGGCACGTTGACTTTACAGCTGAAGTCGAACGCAGCCTGAGAGTCCTGGATGGGGCAGTGGTGATATTCAGTGCAGTGGAAGGAGTGGAAGCTCAAAGCGAAACGGTTTGGCGACAGGCGGATCGTTACGAGGTTCCACGCCTGTGTTACATCAACAAAATGGATCGCATTGGAGCGAACTTCGCATCGGTCCTGAGTGCCATTAAGTTGCGTCTGGCAGCGAATCCCTTACCGATTCAGATGCCGGTGGGCCAGGGTCCAGTGAACAGTCCGGGGGGGTTTCGCGGCGTGATAGATCTGGTGTCGATGAAGGCACTGTACTGGGATTCGGATTCTCGTGGTGCTGAATTCCACGAGGAGGCTATCCCACTCGATTTACAGGATGAGGCTCAGATTCGACGGTCCGAACTGTTTGACACCTTGTCAGACGTCGATGATGAGCTGCTGGAATCGTGGATGGAGACCGAGGATGCGGCTCAAGATCTGGTAGTGCGGGCGCTTCGCAGGGGCATGATTGAAGGTCGATTCTATCCCGTATTTTGTGGGTCATCGCTGGATTACATTGGTGTTCAGCCACTGCTTGATGCCATCGTCGATCTATTACCCAGCCCGCTGGATCGTCCCCCCGTCCAGGGTGTGGATGCCAGTGCAAAATCGGGAGGCCGCCTGGTGGCACGCAAGTCGGATCCGGAGGAGCCGACTTGCGTGCTGGTGTTTAAGATTCAATCCGATGTCCACGGCGATTTATATTTTGCTCGCGTGTATTCCGGTGTGCTGAAGGGAAATTCCCGTTTGCTGAATCCACGCACAAAGAAAAAAGAGTTGATAACACAGCTGTGGCACATCCAGTCGGATTCACGTGAAAAGGTTGAACAGGTTTCCGCCGGAGACATTTGCGGCATCATCGGGCCTAGGGATACTGCAACGGGGGATACTCTCGTTGATCCCCAGAATCCGGTAATCCTGGAGCAGATACGGTTTCCGGAAACAGTAATCTCCATGGCCGTGGAGCCGGAATCGAGCGCCGATCGCAAGAAGCTGACCGAAACGCTGGAGCGGCTGCAGCGTCAGGATCCCACATTTCAGGCAACGGTGGACCGGGAGACAGGTCAAACGATCATTAGTGGGATGGGCGAGCTGCACCTAGAAGTTGTCCGGCATCGAATGGAGCGGGACTTTAACCTTAAAGTGCGAGTGCATAAGCCGCGTGTGAGTTATCGGGAAAGGTTGCGGACCGCGCTCGAATTGTCAACGGAATTCAGCGCTGCGACCCCCGCATCGTCGCTTTTTTTCGGACTCTCGCTGATGGCGGAGGACGTGACGGGTCAGGAGGAGTCCGTATCTGTGACACACCGGCTTAAACCAGATGCGATGCCACCGGCGTTGCTGCAGGTTTTACTGGAGGCACTTAAAGAAGAGGCCCACGGGGGTGGAGTTTACGGAAATCCTCTCTTGGGACTGCGAATGACAGTCACCAGTGTCGACTACCGCCAAGAGGAATCTCCGGAGCCGGCTATTCGGTCTGCAGCTGCTCAGGCTTTTAATCGTCTGTTGCAGGACGGGGAGTTGATGCTGCTGGAACCGATCATGCAGGTGGAAGTCATTACACCCGAAGAGTTTCTAGGGAATATCCAGTCCGATCTGAATGCACGACGTGCATTGATTGTGAATTCAGACAGACGCGGTGACTTATGTGTGTTAAAGGCTGAGGCGCCGTTGATCAGGATGTTTGGTTATTCCACTCAGGTTCGCAGCCTTTCTCAGGGGCGTGCTTCATACTCGATGGAGCCTTGTCGTTATGCCGAAGCTCCTGCGGGTGCCATGGGTTGACATCCTGTGGATGGGAATCCCTGATTCCCATTGATTCTGGGATGTGAATCGTTGACAGAATTCGAAGACGTTCCTAGACTGTGCGATTCCCCACGTTTTGAGGGGTGCATAATTTTACGTAACTTCATTGCTCAAGGTGCTTTGCGGTGAGTCGGTCTGGCGGAGAAAGTATCCGGATTCGTATGGAAGCTTACGACCATTCGGTCTTGGATCAGTCTGCAGCAGACATTGTAGATACAGCGAAGCGTACCGGAGCTGTTGTGCATGGTCCGATTCCGTTGCCTACTCGTATTGAGCGGTACACGGTACTGCGGAGCCCGCACATTGACAAGAAGTCGCGTGAGCAGTTTGAGATCAGGACGCACAAGCGGCTCATTGATATTTGTCAGCCAACTGGGAAGACGATTGATGCTTTGAACAAGCTGTCTCTTCCTGCCGGGGTTGACATTAAGATCAAGGCGACAGCCGGAGCTTGATTTCCGTTTCCGGTTTGCGATTAGGTCATTCTTGTTACGGTTGAGTGCGCTAAGTGTGCAGTCTGAAGGCGGTGTGATACTTTTTTTTTGTCATGCTGGTGCATGCCATGCCAGTCGGTTTACTTGGTCGAAAAATTGGAATGACGCAGGTTTACGCCGAAGGTGGGGCCATGGTCCCGGTTACGGTCATTGAAGCCGGCCCGTGCGTTGTCACTCAGATTCGTACTCTTGAGCGTCATGGTTATTCTGCGGTTCAGATGGGATTTAGTGAGAAGCCTCGCCGGCTTGCCAGCCGTGCGGAGCGTGGTCAGGTAGCTGACATTGGTGGTCGACGTCGGCAGATTCGTCAGGAGGCTGGCCAAGAGACTCTGGTTAAGGCGGGATGTGAGCCTCATCGGTTTTCGCGAGAGTTTCGTTGTGATGATGCTGAGCACGACCTCAAGGTGGGACAGGTAGTGACGGTCGCAGAGTTGGCGGAATGGCAGTGGCTGGACGTGATCGCGGATTCTCGGGGTCGCGGTCATGCCGGAGTGATGAAGCGACATAATTTTTCCGGCCAGCGTGCGTCTCACGGGGTAAAACGCGTGCATCGTCATGGGGGCTCAATTGGTCAGAGTGCGGATCCGAGTCGAGTTCTGAAAGGGACTCGTATGCCGGGTCGTTACGGTGGTGCTCGGGTTACAACACGCAATCTGCGTATCGTTCGGGTTGATGGTGAAAACAACGTGGTTCTAGTTCGCGGTGCTGTGCCAGGCCCTCCGGGTGGTTTTGTTATATTGCGTTATTCCGGGAAAAACCGCAGGTAGTTGTGGGTACTGAAATGATTTCAGTTTCAATTCGAGACATGTCCGGAAATGAGTCGGGCACGTACCAGTTTGATCCTGAGGATTTGGCGGTCCGGATTAATCGCCAGTTGCTGCACGACGCTGCTGTGATGTATGAGGCCAATCGTCGTGTGGGTACGGTCTGCACGAAGTCACGTGGCATGGTTCAGGGGAGTACAAGAAAGCTCTATCGTCAGAAGGGGACCGGGCGTGCACGGGCTGGAAATGCCCGGACACCGGTTCGTCGTGGTGGTGGCCATACCTTTGGGAAGAAACTGCGAGATTACAGTTATCGGTTACCTCGCAAGTCACTGCGACTGGCGATGAAAATGGCTTTGTTAAGTAAGTTTCAGGATAATCAGGCGATTTTGCTGTCGAGGTGGGATTGCAGCGAGCCAAAGACAAAGATAGTGGCTCAGTCGCTGAAGTCGCTGGGTGTGGCGGATGGTTCCGTATTGCTGGCGACGGATGGAGTGGATATGAATCTGTGGCGTTCGGCCCGCAACATCAAGGGTGTGCGAGTGTTGCCGGCGGGTGACCTGAATGCTTGGAACTTGTTGCGGCATCGCCGTCTCGTTGTGACGGTGGCAGCGATGGATCAGTTGCTCGGTCGTTCTTCCGCTGCAACGGCTTGACAGGGTCAGGTGAATCATGGCACGGAGAACAACATCGGGAGTTTCGCTTGAAGCACATCAGGTGATCAAGCGGCCGTTGGTAACAGAAAAGGGGATGTACTCATCAGAGCGTTTGAACGCATACAGCTTCGAGGTGCATTTACAGGCGACCAAGTACGATATCAGGCGTGCCGTCGAGGAGCTGTGGGAAGTTCGTGTTGATGAGGTAAGAACACAGAATCGTAAAGGGAAACCACGTCGTCAAAAAAACCGGATTGGGCGAACTCGAAGTTGGAAAAAGGCAGTAGTGAAACTGCATGATGAGGACCGGATTGCATTCTTCTGATCAGGCCGTGGTTTACATGCGTTAGGTTCGTTTAGTGGGCGTCTTTGTCGTCTGACCGGGATATCCTAGGGTAGTTACGATGGGAATTCGGCAATACAAACCGGTTACTCCGGGACGTCGTGGGGCGTCGGTGAGTGACTTTTCGGAACTGACAGATCGCAAGAAGCGTCCGGAAAAGTCACTTACAAAGCGCGCTAGGAAAGTGGGCGGCCGCAACAATCAGGGCAAGATCACCTCTCGCCATCGTGGAGGTGGTCACAAGCGTTTGTACCGCGTCATCGATTTCAAACGAACGAAGGACGGGGTTAAAGGGACGGTGACTCATATTGAGTACGACCCGAACCGCACCTGCAGGGTCGCGTTAGTTCTGTACGATGACGGTGAAAAGCGATATATTCTGGCGCCGGACGGTCTGGCTGCCGGTGCAGTGATCGAAAGCGGGGAGAAGGTGGAGCCGAATGTCGGAAACTGTGCGCCGCTGGCGACAATTCCGCTGGGCACCGTGGTGCATAACGTCGAAATGCAGCCCGGTCGAGGTGGTCAATTGTGCCGAAGTGCTGGGACGTCTGCTGTGTTGAATGCTCGTGAAGGGCGTTGGGCGCAGGTGACACTTCCGAGCGGTGAAGTTCGGCGAGTGCCAAGTGGGTGTCGGGCGACAATTGGCGAGATCGGCAATTCAGAGCACAGTAGTATTGTACTTGGTAAAGCCGGTCGGAAGCGGTGGCTGGGTCGTCGGCCACACGTTCGGGGAACAGCCATGAATCCGGTGGCTCATCCGATGGGTGGTGGTGAAGGTCGTAATTCTGGTGGTCGACATCCGTGTAGTCCAACTGGAAAGCCAGCAAAAGGTGGCCGAACACGTAAGAAGAGGAAGACTTCATCGGGAGCGATTGTTCGTCGTCGCCGGTCACGGCGTTACGGTGAAGTGAAGGTTTGAACTTAATGGGTGTGTCTTTTGGTTGCTGAAGGGCGACCGTGCAGTATTCGGCTCACAAGGCAGTTGACAATGGGACGTTCACTTAAAAAGGGACCATACATCGATGAGAAACTTCTGCGTAAAGTTGAAAGGCTGAACGCGGATGGTCGAAAAGAACCATTGAAAACCTGGGCACGCAGTTGCACGATTTCGCCCGATTTCGTTGGTCATACGTTTCTGGTTCATAACGGCCGTGCTCACCTGAATGTGTACGTCACCGAAGATATGGTCGGGCATAAGCTAGGCGAGTTTGCGGCGACTCGAACGTTTCGCGGTCATGGTGCCAAGGGTAGCAAATAGACATGGCTCTGGTTAAAGCGATCCATCGACATGCCCGAATTTCGGCGAGCAAGGTTCGGCCTTTTGCTGATATGGTTCGGGGAATGACTGCGGAACAGGCGCTGCAGTCGTTGGCGTATGTGCCAAATCGCGGTGCCCGTTTTTTGGAACAGGTACTGAAGAGTGCCGTGGCTAACGCCGAAGACCGTGGAGTTCGTAGTCCGGATCGACTGAAGGTGTCGGAGTGTCGAGTCGATGGCGGGCCCATGACGCGTCGTATTCGGCCACGTGCACGCGGTATGGCGTTTACGATTCGGCGTCGGACAGCGCATATTCATGTGGGTGTGGATGCGCCCGAACTCTGATAACAGTAGCGGTTCGATACTGACATGATGAAGGTTAAGTAATGGGACAAAAGGTCAGACCTACCGGATTTCGTGTCGGTGTCATGGAAAACTGGCGAAGTCGCTGGTACGCACCGAAGAAGGAGTTCGGCGATCTTTTGGCGGAAGACTTCAAGATCCGTCAATTCGTCAATACAAAATACCAGTTTGCGGAGATCGGACGAGTCGAGATCGACCGGACGCGTGATCAGGTCGTGGTTCATCTTTTCACGGCTCGAGCCGGCGTCATAATCGGTCGCAAGGGTCAGGAAATCGATCGGCTCAAGGGTGAGCTGGAAGACTTGACTGGCCGTCGGATGGATCTGAAAATTGTGGAGATCACAAATCCTAATAGCAATGCCAGACTGGTTGCTGACAAAGTTGCCCAGCAATTGTCCAAGCGTGGCAGTTTTCGACGTGCGATCAAGAAGACGCTGGACGAAGTGATGAGTTCCGGCGTCCATGGCGTGAAAATTGAAATGTCTGGGCGTCTGGGCGGTGCTGAGATGTCCCGTAAGGAAAAAGCAAGCCGTGGTTCAATTCCGCTGTCAACATTGCGACGGCATATCGACTATGGATTTGCAGCGTCAAAAACATCGCAGGGTGTGATCGGTGTTAAGGTCTGGATTGACCTCGGTGACTATTCGGACGAGGAGTCTGCTGATGGCGCTAATGCCAAAACGGGTCAAGCACCGAAAGGCCCAAAGAGGACGTATAAGAGGTAACGCAACACGCGGGAACACGGTGGTCTTTGGTGACTATGGTCTCCAGTCGATGGATCCAGGCCATGTTACAGCTCAGACAATCGAAGCCTGTCGAATTGCGGCAACTCAATACGTTCGAGAAGGTGGTAAAGTCTATATCCGCATTTTTCCACAAAAATCAGTGACCTCTCGACCACTTGAAACCCGCATGGGCAAGGGGAAGGGTGAGCCGGATCGCTGGGTCGCTGTAGTAAAGCCGGGAACGGTGATGTTTGAGTTGAAGGGTGTTTCGCGTGAGGAGGCACGGGCGTGTTTCAATCGGGTTGCACATAAGTTGCCGGTGAAAGTTAGAATGCTCGGTCGTCGGCCGAAACTACAGTAGGCTGTCAGGTGACTGCAGGATAAGTAATCATGGCGACGGCAAGTTTTTTGCGAGAAATGGCTGATGAACAATTGAGGCATGAGTTGCGTGAAGCTCAGCAGTCGTTGTTTCGCATCCGGTTTCAGTCGGCAACTGAACGGAACGATACGCCGAGCAATATTCGGAAGCTTCGGCAGACGATCGCTCGGATTAAGACGATTCAGCGGGAACGCGAACTGGTGAATGGCGCCGCTAAGGATTAGGTTTACTGGGTTCTGTTTAAAAAATTAATAAAGTAGTTATTGGCGATGAAAAGAGTCCTCCGTGGCACGGTGACGAGTGATAAACGTGACAAGACACTGCGGGTCGATATCGAGCGTCGATTTCGTCACCGCAAATACGGTAAAATTGTGCGATCTCGTATGGGTTGCCAGGTTCACGATCCTGATAACACAGGTCGAATGGGAGATGTAGTGGAAATTATAGAGTCGCAACCGATTTCTAAAACGAAGCGGTGGTTATTGGTGCGAGTGGTTCAGGCCGCCAGTGACGCGTCTGTCGCTGCCGGGGAAGTGGATGCGGCTGCTGTGTCTTAGAAGTGCAACAGGAAGTGGGTTCAGGGCTGGGGCAGTTTTGCCCGTTCTGTACAGAAAATGGCACTGGTTTGGTACAAATGGAGTTGCAACCCGGGAACGTCGTTCGATGGGTTGGTTGAGCAAAATGTGTAGTATTGACGCCCGAGCATGCCGGATTAGGGCGAGGTGATTCAATGATTCAAATGCAGACAGTATTGGATGTGGCAGACAACTCGGGCGCGAAAGTTGTACGCTGCATTAAGGTGCTGGGTGGAACACGTCGGCGTTATGCTGGATTGGGTGATGTCGTGGTGTTAAGTGTCCAGAAGAGCCTGCCCGGAAGTGCTATCAAATCGGGATCTGTGGTCCGGGGAGTTGTGGTGCGATGTCGGAAGGCGACGCGTCGCGCCGACGGGAGCTACGTGCGATTTGATCGCAATGCAGTGGTGTTGTTGGAACAGGACGGGAACCCCCGCGGGACCCGTATCTTCGGCGCGGTTGCCCGAGAGTTGCGGGACCGTAATTACATGAAAATCATTAGTCTGGCCAGCGAAGTGGTCTGACCGAGGTTCCATGGGGTGTCAACCCCAGGTAGTGGATTAGTGATCGATGGCTCGTCTGCTTGAAGAATACCAAACGCGAATCGTCGGTGAGCTCCAGACAGAGCTCGGGCGCAAGAATCGTCTTGCGGTTCCACGTCTGGAAAAGATTGTGGTCAGTATGGGGGTTGGTGAGGCAACCCAGGATCGAAAACGACTGGATGCCGCCGTCGGGCATCTGACTCAGTTAGCCGGTCAAAAAGCTCAGTTGTGTCGCGCTCGAAAGTCAGTTTCCGCATTTCGGCTGCGCCAGGGAATGCCGATTGGCTGCCGTGTCACGCTTCGGGGTAAGCGAATGTTTGAGTTTCTTGATCGCCTGATCACACTGGCACTGCCCCGCGTCCGCGACTTTCGTGGACTGGATCCACGTTCATTTGATGGACGTGGGAATTACAGTTGCGGGCTATCAGAGCAGCTGGTTTTTCTTGAGATTGACCCGGAAACTGTGGGGCAGCCGCAGGGGATGAATATCACGATGGTTACGACGGCGAACAGCGATGACGAAGGGTTGTGCCTTTTGAAAGCGTTTGGCATGCCGTTCAAGAGTCTGGATCGTTCAACAGAAAAATAAGTTATGGCCAGCAAGGCGAAGATCGAAAAGGCGAAACGTGTCCCGAAGTATGGATCACGGATTGAGCGCCGATGTGGTATGTGCGGAAGGCCGCGAGCCGTCTACCGGAAGTTTAAAGTCTGCCGGATCTGTTTTCGCAACCTGTGCCTTGATGGCTTGGTCCCCGGAGCAAAAAAGGCCAGCTGGTAGTTGTCGGTGACGACGCTGGTTGATGAATTGGTGAATTAACAATGATGACTGATCCCGTCGCAGACCTGCTCACCAGGATCCGCAACGCAGTAAGTGTCGACCACCCTTATGTTGAGATGCCATTGTCAAAGATGAAACTGCGCCTGGCAGAAGCATTGCATCGTGAGGGTTTCGTGTGGGAATCGGAAGTGATGGAAGGCACCCCTGTTTCGACACTGCGGATCAATCTGAAATATGGTCCGAACGGCGAACATCTGATTGAACATATTGAGCGATTAAGTAAGCCGGGTCGACGGATTTATGTGGGGGTGAGCGAGTTAAAGGAAGTGCGACAGGGAACAGGAATCTCCGTGCTCTCCACTCCAAGGGGGGTGCTGAGTAATCGAGAAGCTCGTCAGCAAGGTGTTGGTGGGGAACTGCTCTGTCAGCTTTGGTAGAGACTTCGTTCTGCTTCAACGATTGATGATGGTCAAATGTCACGTATCGGTAAGAAACCAATCAGTGTTCCGGAAGACGTACATGTTACGGTGTCTGGATCGAACGTCGGTGTGAAAGGCCCGAAGGGGGAGTTGAAACTGACGGTCCACACAAACATGTGCGTCGAACTGGAGGACGGCGACAAAGTTGTCCGCGTGGTAAGGCCGAATGATTCACGGGAGAACCGTGCCCTGCATGGGCTGACGCGCAGTCTGATCCAGAATATGGTTGACGGCGTTGTCCAACTGTTCGAGCGGCGGCTTACAGTGGTCGGTGTCGGCTACAACGCCAGCCTTGACGGTAACAGATTATCTCTGCAGGTTGGTTTTGCCAATACAGTCGTGTTGGAGATCCCGCCGCTGGTGATGGTGGATGTACCGAGTCAGACATCGGTGATTGTCCGAAGTTGTGATAAGCAGGCGGTAGGTCAGTTTGCGGCGGAAGTTCGTTCGGTGCGTCCTCCGGAACCGTATAAAGGCAAGGGAATTCGTTACGAAAACGAGCAGGTGCGTCGAAAGGCTGGCAAGGCTTTCGGCTCCAAATGATGGGATTGGTCGAGTGTTGTCATGTGATTGGAATTCGCGTGTTGGGTTAAGAGGTCATCGGTCATGACACCTGCTTCGAACAACACCGAAGCGAAACTCGCTATCTCGGTGTTTTCCTACTGAACATCTGATCGGGTTGCGGAGAAATGAAGTCGGAAAAACGATTAAGGAAACGCAGGGTGCGACGCGGTTTTCGCGTGCGAAATCGCGTTCGACGTGGTGCGCACGGTCGACCGCGTCTATCAGTGTTTCGCAGCAAGCGGCATATTTACGCTCAGGTAATCGATGACGCAGCGGGTCATACTTTGGTTGCGGCCAGTACGATGGAAAGTGGTCTGGCGGGGCCTGGGAAAGTGGCGGCCGGTCGGGACTTTGCCTCGAAGGTTGGCCAGCTGATTGCCGAGCGAGCTCAGGAAAAGGGGATATCTGAAGTGGTGCTGGATCGAGGTACATTCAAGTATCACGGTCGGGTGGCGGCGCTGGCGGAAGCAGCACGCGAAGCCGGACTCAAATTCTGACAACACACGGTGCCTGGCAATGAAGATGCCGGAAACGAGACAAAAAACAGAGGT
Source organism: Planctomycetota bacterium (assembly GCA_963581585.1). Classification (GTDB taxonomy): domain Bacteria; phylum Planctomycetota; class Planctomycetia; order Planctomycetales; family Planctomycetaceae; genus S139-18. The sequence goes on along the minus strand of CAUZPL010000025.1, from coordinate 49,686 downwards.
GAATAGTGTCGGTAGTCGAAACACGAAATGATGCCGCGGAAACAGTAGTGCAGATCCGACGATGTGCCTGTGTCGTCAAGGGTGGTCGTCGATTTAGCTTTGCGGCTCTGGTTGTCACGGGCGATCGGAATGGTCGTGTGGGCTATGGTTACGGCAAAGCGATTGAGGTGCCATTGGCGGTGGAAAAAGCAACCAAGGCTGCGAACCGAGCACAAAAGAAAGTGCCGCTCGTGCAAAGGACGATTCCTCATCAGGTCATAGGCCGTTTTCGTGCTTCACGGCTCCTGTTGCTGCCAGCTCGACCAGGTACGGGTGTCATTGCCTGTGCCTGCGTAAGGGCCGTCCTCGAAGCCGCTGGTGTCACCGACATTCTGACGAAGAGCTTCAGCTCAACGAACCCCCTGAATTTGGTGAAGGCAACGTTTGACGCACTGGGTCAGCTGCGGACGAAGGAAGAGATTTCTCGATTGCGCGGGGTATCGCTCTAATGATTCTGAATGATGTACATGCCGGAATTCAAAAATACCGCAGGCGAAAACGAATCGGTCGAGGAACAGGGTCCGGACATGGTAAAACGTCGGGTCGAGGTCACAAGGGTTACTTCAGCCGCTCAGGATCCAAGCGTCGTCGTGGCTTTGAAGGCGGCCAGATGCCACTGTTTCGGCGCGTGGCCAAACGTGGTTTCAACAACCGGGCGTTTGCTGATACAGTCGTCATTGTCAATGTAGGCCAGCTCGACAGAGCATTTGAGGCGGGTGCGGAAGTCACTGTTGAAAAACTTGTTGCTCGTGGAATCATTCCGAGCCGATTTGATGTGCTGAAAGTACTGGGTGAAGGTGAGCTGACCAAAAAACTGACTGTAAAAGCTCACCGGTTTTCGCAGAGTGCCGAGGCTTTGATTGTTGATGCCGGAGGTAGGTTCGAACGGGTTTCCGCAACGGAACTTTCGAGTTCGGAAAACTGACGGACCGAGATTTCGGAGACACCCCATTATGCTGTCACGACTTGCAGCAGTCTGGCGAGTGCCGGAACTTTGGCAAAAGATCCTGCTGACCATAGGTTTGCTGGGGATCTATCGTCTGGGGTTCCATATCACGCTGCCATTTATCAATCATGAAGGCATTCGCAAGACACTGGAGAATGCCGGTCAGGGTGGTCTCGGCGGTGTTTTGCAGATGATGTCTTTGTTTTCTGCCTCCAGTCTGACGAATGGCTCGCTGTTTGGGCTGGGCATCATGCCGTACATCACGGCATCTATCGTTTTTCAGTTGTTAGGCACGTGTTATCCGCCTCTGGAACAGCTGCAGAAGGAAGGCGAGTCGGGACGGCGTCGAATCAATGAGTACACGCGTTATGCAACTGTCGTGATCTGTCTGTTGCAAAGCTTCTTCATAATTCGAGCGCTCGCCGGAGGGTCTCTGACGGATGGTGAGCCCATGGTACTGCAGGAATACAACAGTACTGGATGGTTCCTGATTGGATCCATCGTGATGACATGTGGGACTGTGTTTCTCATGTGGATCGGTGAGCAAATTGACACGTATGGCATTGGAAATGGAATTAGTCTGCTCATCATGTCCGGCATTCTGGCTCAGATGCCGACGGTTGCCGGAGAATGGATTGAAAAAATTCGCCTTAATGGTGTTCAGATCGGAACTGATCAGGGAATTGAGAAGCTTCTTGTGATGGGTTTGGTCTTTGTGGGAGTGATCGTATGTGTGGTCTGCATCACGCAGGGCCAGCGCAAGATTCCAATTCAGAGTGCTCGGCACGTTCGGGGTCGGAAAGTGATGGGCGGACAGCGTCAGTGGTTGCCCCTGCGTGTCAACCAGGCCGGCGTGATGCCCATCATATTTGCATCGAGTCTGTTGCTGCTGCCATTCTTCGTGTTGGGACAGGTGGCTCAGATTTGGCCGGATAGTCAGGCATTGCAAATGATTTCTAATGCGTTCCAGCCCGGACAGGGGTTTGTCTACAACATGAGTTACATCATGATGATCTACTTCTTCTGTTACTTCTGGACCGCGATTACTTTCAATCCATCGGATATGTCAGATAATCTGAAAGATATGGGCAGCTTTATTCCCGGCTATCGGCCTGGTGCGAGAACGGCGGCTCATCTGGAACAGGTGATGACTCGGGTGACATATGCCGGGGCGGCATTTCTGGCGATCATCGCTGTGATTCCAACGATCATATCCACGACATTAACGAACGGCGATTTCCGGGCGGCTCAGTTCTTTGGTGGCACGGGGCTGTTGATTATCGTTTCCGTGGCACTGGACCTTGTCCAGAAAATTGACTCCCATCTGATCATGCGGAACTATCCAGGACTGCTGGATACAGACCAGTAGCAGCCGAGATCACCATCAGCCGATTGTGTCGGTTGGTGGACACAACCGACGGAGTGAAGGTGCCTGGGATGGCTAACTGACGGTGAATTGATTAGTCCGGCAATACTGAAACTCATATGCCAAGGCTGTCAGGTGGCAGTCCTGGCGTTCAGGTTGCATACAAGGAGTCAGTCAATGAAGGTAAGATCAAGTGTTAAACGTATTTGTGAGCACTGCAAAACAATACGACGACGTGGAAGAACGTACGTGGTTTGTGCTGCCAATCCTCGACATAAACAGCGGCAGGGCTAGCCCCGGCCTCAATCATTGAATGACGGATTGTAACGGATAGTTCCGTACTCACAGAGACCGGCCGCAGTCGGGAGACCGTCAGTCGGAGATTGAGAACGTACTTGAGCGAATGTCGATCTCCTGGTCCCGTACCGAAATGTGTTGGTGCAGCAGAACACGTGTTGGTGGCTATTGTGGATTACCAAATTAACAGTGCTGTACAGTCCTGAAATCAGAATCTTCGGAGCGGTAATATGCCTCGTTTGCTGGGGGTTGATGTTCCAAACAATAAGCCAACCTGGGTTGCGTTGACCTACCTGTACGGTGTGGGACGCGTGCTGGCAGTTAAGATCTGTTATGAGCTGGGAGTGGATCCTCAGACCCGCGCCGGCGAGTTGTCAGAAGATGAAGTCAGCCGAATTACTAATCACCTTGACAAGAATTACACCGTGGAAGGCCCGTTACGCCGCAAGGTCCAGCAGGATATTGGTCGTCTGCGTGAGATTCAGTGCTATCGCGGTCTTCGACACCGCCGCGGTCTGCCGGTACGTGGTCAGCGAACCAAGACGAACGCCCGAACCCGCAAAGGGCGGAAGAAAACTGTTGCAGGTAAAAAGGGAGTCAAGGACATGAAACATTGATCCTTTCAGTTGACGGATTTCCCATCGCATCACGAGATTGAGAATGCATCGTGGCAAAAGTCAAAACCAGGAAGAAGACGCGTCGTAATGTGACGCGCGGGATTGCCTACATCAAGGCAACCTTCAACAATACGATCGTCACAATGACTGACTCAAACGGCGATGTTGTCTGCTGGGCAACCGCCGGTACGGTTGGCTTCAAAGGCAGTCGCAAAAGCACACCGTTTGCAGCTCAGCGTGCTGCGGAGACGGTTGCCGAACGTGCCGCCAAGATGGGAATGCGGGAGATTGAAGTCCGCGTCAAGGGTCCAGGATCGGGACGCGAAAGTGCAATCACAGGTCTCCAGTCGTCCGGGATTTCGATTCGATCGATCGAAGACATAACGCCCCTGCCGCACAATGGCTGTCGTCCGCCGAAGAAACGCCGGGTCTGACAGGACGGTCTGGCGGTTGTTTTCATTCGTGTGCGATGAGGTTTACAAAGGAGAGTAGAAATGCGAATTCGATGGCGTGGTCTGGAACTGCCGAGTCGCGTGGTACCAGATACGGACACTCTGACGTCGTCCTACGGCCAGTTCAGTGCAGAACCATTTGAACGTGGTTTCGGAGCAACCGTTGGCAATAGTCTGCGACGGATTCTTCTGTCCAGCCTGGAGGGGGCGGCGGTTACTAAAGTGCGGCTGCAGGGGGTGCAGCACGAATTTACCACCATTCCCGGTGTGGTCGAAGATGTTACGGATATTTGTCTGAATCTGAAGTCGCTGGTCGTCAGGAACTTTAGTGCGTCCGTCAAGACATTGCGAATTGAAAAAAATACTCGGGGAGTCGTCACTGGTGCCGATGTAATTTGTGGCGATCAGATCGAAGTCGTGAACAGAGAGCTGGTGATTGCCACAATGACGGACGATGTTCCGCTGAATCTGGAAATGACCGTGGAGAACGGTCGCGGGTTTGTACCGGCTGCGGAACACTACCTGAATGATCCCGAAATCGGTGTGATTCCGCTGGACGCGTCGTTCTCTCCAATTACGCGAGTACGCCACCATATCGAAGATACGCGCGTTGGCCAGCGTACCAATTATGACAAGCTAAGTCTGGAGATCTGGACAAGTGGTACTGTGTCACCGTCGATGGCGCTCGTGGAAGCCGCAAAAATTCTTCGGAAACATCTGAACTGCTTCATTACCTATCGTGAGCCTGGCCCGGAGACGGTACCGGAAGGCGGCCTGCGGGGAATGATGGAAGCGACCGGTTATTCACCGGTGGACATGGAACTCGAAGAGAAGCTGAATAAGAGTCTGGCGGAACTCAACCTGTCGGTTCGCGCAACGAACTGTCTGGAATCTGTTGGCATCAATACCGTTCGCGATTTGGTTCAGCGACCCGAAGATGAACTCTTGCAGGTTCGCAATTTCGGTGAGACAACACTGGACGAGGTGTGCGAACGGCTTGAAGAAATCGACCTGCGACTGGGCATGCGTTTGCCTAATCAGCAGCCTGCGGTTTAGCCGACTTGGAAGGCCTCCAGTCTGTCAAAGATCAGGACAGCAGCCACTGAATAATTTTTCTGATTCATTGGATCGTCATTACTCCGGCATCTGGCCGGTCTGTTCAGGAGAGTAGTGCCATGCGGCACCGAATGCGCGGCAGAAAGCTGGGGCGAAATGCATCTCACCGGAAGGCGATGTTTCGTAATATGGCAACGAGTCTGATTCAGTCAGTTCGCGTCGATGATGATGATCCGAATCGGCCTCGCGTGCCAAGTCGCATTGTGACCACGGTTGCTAAGGCCAAAGAACTGCGGCCATTCGTTGAGAAGCTGGTGACGATGGCCCGCAAGGCGGTCGTTCATGAATCAGCAGCGGCTGAATATGAAACAGACGCGGAACGTGACACCGATGAGTGGCGCAACTGGCGGCAGTCCGAACAATGGCAGCAGTGGGCGAATACGATTGCTCCTGCCGTGGCTCTTCGTCGTCGAGCATTCTCAATGCTGCGGGACACGGGAGCGGTGGACATTCTGTTTGAGGAGCTGGCGGAGCGGTTTGAAGATCGACCTGGTGGTTATACACGAATCGTTCGCTTGGCAAAGGTTCGGCTGGGTGACGCCGGTCAGCGGGCTTTGGTCGAATTCGTTGGAGAACGAGATCGTGTTCGATCGCGTCGCCGCGCCGCTCCTGTTGTTACAGATGAAGCTTCTCAGGACGATGACATGACCCCGCGTGAAGAGTCAACAGAAGATTCCACCGCAGCAGCATCGGCAGCAGAATAGAAGATTTTGATCAATGCTTCGTGACGCAGGCGTTGACAGGGGCCTCCAGCTGACGAACCCGGGGTTCGTGCTCCGCTTGAGCTTGGCCCACTTGATGGCTCCCCCTTTTCATCATCGGGCCACTGACAAGCCACATGACTGCTTCGATAAGGTGACGCAAACAGGGACGCTGCACAAATTCATGCGGTCTGGTTGTGCTCGTTGTTTTCTCGGTGACGTTCCGCCGATTGGACGTCCGGAGTGCTGGGCGCCGTGAATCATGTTAGTTCCGAAACCGAGTTCAAAGCGAGTGTCCCGACGTTGCCAGTCTTTGATAACTGGCCGATTTCCCCCTTAGCATTGAGTGCCGGTCGTGATATCTCCGGCGCTACAGTCCCGGGGTAATTCCTCTTGTCTGTTCTCTGCTGGCGGCCTAGTGTGTGAACTTTGTCACACTACGGAGTTGCCACACAGTGAGTCGACGGAGTTTTGACATCTGCACTGCGCTGCGTCGGGTGTGTGAAGACGTTAGCCGGTATCACCCCGAATTCCGACACGTGGACATGAGTCGGGTTGCGGTCACTTACGCTCAAACGAGATCCGCGGTCGACTGGGGAATGCAGGCCAAGTTAACCCCGATGCGATTTGAACGCGGCGCGTCGACATGCATGCGTGATGGCCGCCGCTGGGGCGCTCAGCAGTTGTATCAGGACGGTGAGGAAATGCTGTACATTCTCACATTTTACCTGCCCCGTTTTTTGAACCTGTCCTTTCATGAGAAGCTGGTGACCGTGTTTCATGAGCTGTATCACATCAGTCCGGCGTTCGACGGGGACATTCGCCGGTTTGCCGGTTCGTGCTACATACATTCAGGAAGTCAGGCGGAATATGACCGCCGGATGGTAGGTTTCGTGGCAGAACATCTAGCTCAGCTTCCGAAAGAACAGTTTCCGGAGTTTCTGCTGTACGACTTTGCGGAACTCAAGCGTCGGTACGGTGCAGTCATCGGGCTGCGACTGGCAGTCCCTCGGTTAATTGCTCTTGATGGTGCTGAGGATGATGCCGCATAAGTGAGACCGAGCGTGTGAACTCCAGCCGACGTGCACCTTTCGTGCTGGTGCGAGTTTGACAAAGATGGTTGTCTTTGCACATACCACAGAAATCAGAATCTCGTCGAGGTCTGTTCTATCGTCCGGCAGATTGCCTTGCCTGTGTCTCACGCTGTCATTTTGATGAGTGGTGTTCTGGAAACCGGTGAAGGCAAATGAAACGTTGAGTTCTGTGTTGTGCTTTGAGTTCTGGAAAGAGGCCACATGTTGATTTGCTGCCGTGGAACGTTTCAAATGAGATATCGTGGAGCGGATGATTGACCTTTAAGATTCCGAAAACCTCCGGGCATGTCTGCAGGGCTATGCGGCAGCGATTGCCGGATTAGAGCCATATTCGACAGAGGTAATAGGAAGATGCCCTGAGCTTCAGGTGATTGCGAGAGCCGGTTTAGGATTTGATGCGGTTGATTTGGCGGCCTGTGACCGGCGAAGGAGTCGTCGTAACAATAATCCCGGGTGTGAACCATCCTGCCGTGGCGGAGCAGACGATTGCACTTCTTGTGTCCCTTGCCCGGAACGTTGTGCATCCGGATTGGCAGGTTCGAGCAGGAGTTTGGGAGCCATTGTCGAGTCCGCAAATTTGGGGACAGCTGGACAGTGTGATTCTGAGCGGCTACATCGGAGGGCTGAATGACGAGTCTCACCAAGACACATACGTAATGACAGTTGATACCTCGGTGCAGCTCCGTACTGGCGGGTGGCCTGGAGAACGGATCAGGGACCGCGCGGGCATGGCGGACTGGAAATGGTAAGAGTGAACGGATTGCTCTGTGTGGCGATCCTGTCCTGCTTCGCTACCTAATGCAAGTCCTGCTATTTCCGTGACGTTCCAACGCTTAGGAGTCCTTCTGCCAATCGCCCGAAATCCGTGCGTTTTCAGGAATTCGAATGCCTCAGATGATCTGCCCTATCGGCAGAGGGTGCCGGATCATCAGGGCTTCGGCAATCGTTACCGATTGCCGAAGATGTGTACGCCACCCGCCGGCGAGACATCCATGTTGATTTCTGCTGAGTTTGATTCTACCCCTTGTTTCCCGGGCCGGAGACGGAAAGATGGAGCGTCTGTCGTCGAATGGATTCAGGAAGAAGGCTCATCGACGACTGTGTCATGTTCCAGGCCAGTTCCTGCGGTTCGCAGCAGTTTCGTCAGCCACACGAGGTGTTTTGCTGACCCAGCCTGAGTCTTTGATTCAGTCTGATATTCAATGATCATAGTCATTCGCATCACTTCAATTCTTCTGGTTTGTAGCTTCTGTGCCTCAGTTTTTTCTATAGAAGTATTGGTCGATGAAGAAATCGCTCGACGCCAGACTGCCGTCGCTCTGAATTACTGCCGCGCGGCGCTCCACCGGATTCGGCGGAAACCTGACAAGTGTGTGTTCTTGGAAGAACAGCAACGGATTCTGAATAACCTCAACCTCAGCAAAATTGCCGATCCCGAAGTCATCTCCCTGTATCGTGCAGTGCTGGACGAAATCAATCAGGTCGAGGTGAGTAAACGCGAACGCATGGTCATTGGCGACCAGTTCAAACGGATGACACGTCGTCAGCTGAGCACCAGCTTATTTGTTATTGGTGCACAAGTTGCCACGGGGCAGGTCGGTAATGTAATTCAGGCGGGTGCGAATAGCTGGTGGGACTATCGAAATCAGGAAATGCGCCGCGATACCGATGTCTGGAACATTGACCGTCGTGAACTCAATGCACTGATGTCACGTTCATCCACGTTCCTGGACAGTTTCTGGAAGCTGACTCGCAGGAACAATATTCCGGACAACTGGCTGGTACGCGACCATGACTTGGATCAGCTTGCGGTCGTACTTCAAGAGGCTGACGGAGAACGGCGCCTGCGAATGCTGCGGCGTTTGGAACGCTTCATGACCTGTTACGCACCGTACTGGTATTACCTGGCGAGGACTCAACAATCTTTGGGCCAGCTGGATGAGGCCATGGAGACTTACCGTCGACTGACTGAGATCGGCAGTGGCCATTTTCGACAGGACGACATGCTCGCCGGAAGTCTGGCGAATATGGCACTGATTCAGGAGATCCGGGACAATCCAGAGGCGATTCAGCTGGCACTGAAGACGTCGGATCATTCCAATCGCAATTGGGAAGCCAATCTGGCGTCTGCTTGGGTCCTGGGTCGGCATGGACAGCATCGTGACGCAGAAGAACTGATTCTCTGTAATCTGGACGACCGGTTGGAAACGTCGCAGAGTACAATCGCTCTGGTTTCATTATACTACCACGCCGACGACCGTACTCGTCTGTTGAATTTGCTAGAGGACGATCGGGTGGCTCAGGCAGTGCCCATTCCAGGGTTGTTGTTGTGTGCACGAATGCTGGGCAGCGAGGAACTGCCGCAGGTGGCTTCGAATCGACTGGTGTCGAGCTTGAAGGCGGAATATCGACCAGGGTTGCGTTCCGATGTGGTCGTGCTGCGTGCCGATGCCAGCTGGAAGTTGCCGGATGCTCGACCCAGAATCGTTCTGGCGGGATCAGAATCGAAGGCGTCGAGTTTCCGACGGGCGGCCGCTGATGTGATTGCTGAGTTTCGTGTGGATGCTGCCGATCTGAATCAACTGGATTGCCAGGTGGATCTGATGCTGGAATACCCAGGTGTGCCACCAATTCGTGTGAGTCTGTCGGCAGATGCCAATGTTTCGTATGGAAATTCAGGGCTTCTGCCCGGGCTGCGAATTGGGTCTCGGACGCGGATTGCGCTGAAAGTTGATGTCATTGAAGTTGATGGCGTGCGGTTGTCATTGAATTTTGATGGAGATCACAGTGCCACGGTGAAAGGTGCAGTGGTCGAGACGGAAGAACCGGTGAAGTCCTGAGTGTCACTCTTGGTTCGATGGCCGGTATTATCAGATTCATTGTTCGCTTGCAGGACCACTCTCCGCTAAATGCTGTCGAGATCTGCGATCATCTCCTGAGTGGACGCACGAACGGCGTCGCGCCAGTTTTCTTCACCGAACTGATCTTTCCACTTTGGACGCCGCCATGCAAAGTTGATTGCTCGAGAGCTGTTGATGAGTGCTCCTCCATGACACGGACCAAACGCAGCGGCAACATCAGCGGCCGTACCGCCCTGGCTGCCGTAACCGGGAACCAGGAAGGGTGTATTCGGCATCCGAGCCCGCAGAGCAGCCATTTCCTGTGGCCAGGTCGCTCCCACGACTGCTCCCACTGGACCCCACTGTGAGTCTCCGCGGTGAATGACATTCAACTCCTGCACGGTATCGGCTACGGCTTCGAATACGGTGGTGTTGCCCGTCCTGCGATTCTGGAAGGCACCAGCGCCGGGGTTGCTGGTACGAACCAGAACGTAGATCCCTGCATTTCGTCGTACAGCTGTTTCGACAAATGGCTGTAGGGTGTCGTCGCCCAGATACGGATTGACTGTCAGCGCATCTGACGGGAAGGCGGCTTTGCTGCTAGTGCCGTCCAGCCATGCATCTGCGTAGCCAGCGGCGGTTGATCCAATATCACCTCGCTTGGCATCGGCGATCACGATGAGTTGTTGCTGTCGAGCGTACTCCATGATCTGATGCAACGCCGCGATGCCAGTTGGTCCCAGTTGTTCAAAAAACGCTACCTGAGGTTTAACGGCGGGTACAAGCGGACTGACAATATCGACGATCTCGCAGCAGAAACGACAAAACGCTTTTGCGATCTGACCTGGCTCGGGCGCCTCGTTTCCGTTTCTGATTTCAGAAGGTAACTGGTCCCAGCGAGGGTCAAGGCCGACAAGCGCCGATGTGCCCCGCAAACGAATACGGTCTTCCAGACGTGTCATATATGTGGACATCGAGCTGGTGTTCCTTGTGTCGTGTTACACGTAGATGCGATTGTTCAAAGATCCGAATCCTATCGATCATTAAGGAAGGTGTCGTCTAAGTCTGGATGTTCGTTAACTCATGCGATCGATCTGTTCGAAACGCTGCTGAATCTCCGGAGAGTGATGTGTGTTGACCGGTGTGCAACGGAGGTGCAGTATTACCGGAGGTTTCAACTCGCTGCGATGATTCAGACTGTGATTCCTTTGAGAGTACGAACACTGTCAGCCGATTCTGCCATCGCAAAAATAATCATGACATCAGTCGGATCTGGCGTGACGTTCGCTTTTTTTTACCTGGCTGCTAATCAAGAGCACGACAGCGGCCGGAGGCCGTGCGAATGGTGGCCATCGCGATATCGACATTTACGGACATTAATTCAAGACGGTGACTGAGCGTTACGGCAGGCAGATTTGCCAGCTGGATCGTTGATCGGGGATGGAATCGTGCAGGATGGTGCAACAAGATGCCTGATCGGATTGGGCGGCAACACTGGACCGGTTGAGTACACATTTGGCTCCGCTCTGGCAATGCTCGAAGCCACAGGGTGTCGTGTCGTATCACGCAGTCAGTGTTATCAGTCCGCACCGATGGGATCAGCGGCCGGTGGGACCTACACCAACGCCGCGGCGTGCGTGATCACAGATCATGGTCCGCTGCATCTTCTGGATCTCATGCAGCAGGTTGAATGCGACTGCGGTCGTGAACGGACGATCCATTGGGGACCTCGGACACTGGATCTGGACCTGTTGTTCTACGGGCAACAGGTGATTGATTCCCAGCGTCTGACAGTGCCTCACCCAGGATTGTGGTATCGCCGCTTCGTGCTGGATCCTCTTGTTGAGATTTCGCCGGAATGGGAACACCCGGGAAATGAACTGACGGTCGAACAGTTACGTGCACGGATGGATCAGCGGCCATTAATCATCGAGGTGGAGGGTCTTCGAAACTTGCCGCCTTTTCCGGAACGTTACCAGGACGGTGTCGTGGACGTCCGGCGTGGTTCAGGCCGAATGACGGACACACCGCCCGTTCAGGAACGGTTTTGTTGTTTGCGAGTGACTCGCGATCATCTATCACCACAGACAACTGTAGAATTTGAACCCGCAGATTTCGAAATTCCTGTCCGCCAAGAAGACGTGACGGAACTGCTCGACGGTGTTCTCGTGGCTGCTCTGGGGTACTGAACCGGATTTGATCGCTGGACAATTCGTTGAAAGACTGTTCAGTTTTCTTGACAGGCAACATCCAGTGGCATCAGTTGTAATCAGAAAAATACATTTTTCCGTTGTCGTTAGCAGAGGTTGTGATGATATTGACGGCGGGTGGCGCTTTCGGTTCGAAAGTTGCTGAGCAATAGTTCCAGACCATAGCGCAGACGCCGCATTTGAACCGATTCCGGTTACTTGCCTATTATTTTGGGATTAGGAGCTGCCATGGAAGATCAGGTACAATCAAGGCTGTTTTCATGAGTACACGTTTCAATTCGATGGCTTCCCCACCCGCATGGCTGCGGTCGTTCGCGAATGATGCTGCGCGAGCCATACTTGATACGTCTGAGCACGCGCCGATAGGCTGTCATTATCATTGCGCTCACGAACGCGACGAATGGGAAGTGACGGTGTTCATCTCCGATACCGAAGTGGTGGGGGGCGCACGCGACGGGACGCTCGTTCCCTACCCCATTCAGCTGGATGTGTCTCAGGCGATAGAGTTGTTTGATGAGATACCAAAGATTCACTGGGAGACGGGAGCGATTCGGGAAGACGAGGATCTGGTTCAGCACATGTCGTTTGAAGGCAGCGTCCGGGGCCATTATGTGTGGCTGAGGATTCTGGCTCAGGCTCCCAGACAGGCCGGCCCAGGGCGACTCCTGCACGCGTCGACAGGCGAGTTGGAAGATCTCTGGTAATCGACAGGCATATTGAATTTGATGTTATGCTGACTTTCGTTGCACAACCGGGACATCTCCAAACCCGCCGCTTGTCACGTTCGTTCTCCGGAACACAATTCTTTTTTGTCCCCATCAGGTCCGTTGGCATCTTGGGCAGAAGAAGGTCGACCGTTGCGCTTGGATGATTCGACGGATTTGGCCACGACGGCACGTTGGGCACAACTCGCCTTCCTTCTGATACACGCAGTGCTTGTTCTGGTAACCACCCTGACGGTTCAACGCGTTCCGGTACGTTCCATCGCCGAGGGTTGACCCCTCATAACGGATGGCGTCTTTGAGGATTTGCGAACTGGTCTGGGCCAATTGAGCGATCTGCTCCGCAGACAATGAACTGGCCGGTGATTCTGGTGAGATTCCTGCACGGTGCAGGATTTCACTGGCGTATATATTGCCGATTCCCACAACGAGGTGTTGATCCAGCAGTGCGCTTTTGATGGCGCGGCGGGTCCTTGCAAGCTGGTGAGCCCACTGATCAGGTGTCATCTCAAGTGGGTCCGGTCCCAGTTGGTCGCGCAGTTCGGCCAATTCTGTCTGATTGAACAGTCGCACTGTTCCCAGGCCTCTTCGGTCCCAGAACTCGAATGAATCCGCGAGCCCGGGCTGGGGATCAAGGTTCCATCGAATGCGGCGATGAGCTGGCGTTGGAGGTGCGGTAAGCAGCAGCAGACCGGTCATTCTCGGTTCGATTACCATCGATCGAGAATGATCCAGCGTGATGACGATGCGTTTTGCTAGACGCTGAACGGCATGAATCCGGCTGTTTCTCAGCGCTTGTCTAAGTTTTTGTTTCGAAGGGGATATCTGGATTGGCTTGCAGTAGCAGCGGCAGAATCGGGTGGACTGAATCTGCCGACCAACTAGGTGATCGCGGATACCACGAACCATTGTTTCGACTTCAGGCAGTTCGGGCATGGTGTTTACTTTGGCGGTGTGGACGGCTTCAATGAGACCAGCAACGTTGATACAGGTGTTTTGTCTAGCAACGCATCCCGGTTGGGCCGTCATGGACTGCCCAGTCCGGAAAACCGCTGCGCCTGATTGAAACGGAGTGATCGGCAGGTTACGGAATCCGGGGAAACTGCTTGACGCTGCATAGCAGCTGGACGATGCTAATCGACAGGTCCAGGTGTATCCAGCGGGTGCCTGCGCTGCTCGTGCATCCCGGCTCCTGTAAGAGATCTGTTCTCGCCAGTAAGGAAGGTCTACCCCATGGTCAGTGCTTCAGCTTGTTTGTCCTCCCTTGTGCGGTTTGTATCGGTCTTTTCACTGATATTTTGGCTGCCGGCGATGGAAGCCAGTGCAGCGGACCGACCAAATGATTTCGCGTCGTCCGCAAAGCTGCGCCGGACCGCTCGTGCAGCTGTCGAGTCGGGCGATTTCTTCAATGCAGCGTCGAGCCTCCGAAAAGCAGCCAGACTGTCGGGTAATCATGAGGCTGCGGAGCGCGCCGGGCGAATCGCGGAATCGCTAGAAGGCGGTGGGTCTCAGGCCGATTTCAGTGAGTTGATTGACCTGATTCGGGAGCAAACATCGCCGCCCGCACTTTGGGATGAGGAAGACGGGGAAGGCGGTACGCTTTCCACGTTCGCTCAGGGAATTTTCCTTGGCGGACCGGCAGTGATCGCTTCGGTAGTCCTTCGATCTGACGAAAGTCGGTTGGATGTCGTTGCCATGGAGGCATCACGGTCGAACACCAATACTGATGTCCGCACTAACTCTGTTCTCCGTTTGATTTCGTTGCCGAAACTTGAACAGCGGGTTACAGATCTGTTAGCCAGTGGTCAGGCCATTCCGGACGACGTTCGGAACTTGGCAGGAGTGTCCCGGGTTCAGTACCTCATGACATTTCCGGAGACAGGTGACGTGGTGATTGGGGGGCCTGCCGCTGACTGGGCGGAAGATGAAACTGGCCGATCGATCAGTACCGCAGATGGTCGACCCGTGTTGCAGCTGGACGACCTGATCGTTCTGGCACGTACCTTTTCGAATGATGGTCGATCTTTCTTCATGTGCAGCATCGATCCAGAACAGGAGCAGGTAAGGGCGGTCAATGATTTTGTTCGTGATAATCGCCGTTTCCTGAATAAGAGGACCGCTGCGAGATTCACACAGGAGCTGGAACAGATCCTTGGTCTGCAAAAAGTCATCGTGGACGGTGTGCCCGCGGATTCACGAGTTGCAAAAGTAATTGTCGAAGCAGATTACCGCATGAAACAAATTGGCATCGGAGAAGTACAGGGCGTTTCCGGAATGAAAAGTTACTTTGAACTGTTGACGCGGTCAGAGCAACGTGGCAGTGGAAGTATGGATGCACTGCGATGGTGGCTGGCTGTGGGCTATGAAGCGATTCGGATGTCGGCGTCCGGCAACGCATTTGAATTTTCGGGTGATGCTGTGCGTTGTCTCGCGGAAGACCAGATTGTCAATGCCGACGGGTCGCGGGATGCGACCGGGAAGGCTCATGGCGCCAACGCCAGATTTGCTCAGTTGTTCACGCAGCACTTCTCAGAGCTGGCTGAGGCGGACTCGATCTTCGCCGATTTGCAGAATGTGTTCGGTCTAGCGATGGTGTCGGCATTATTGAATTCACAGGGAATGGCTCAGGCAGCTCACTTGGATTCCGAGGCCTTCAGTGCTGTGGTCGCCGAGCCCGTTGATGTCCCCACCCAATTGATGACATCAGCCGCTCATAGGATCTTTTCGGGCCGCCACGTGGTCGTGCAGGTGGCTGGTGGTGTGCGTGTGGACGCGACGTCAGTCGTTTGTGACACCGATAGATTTCAGGAGTCAGCCCGGTTGTCCAAGACCGCCACGGACGCGTCACGAATCGGCCACGGTTCAAAGGCCTGGTGGTGGGATGCAGCTCGCTGATTTCAGTAGATATCATAAGGTAGAGTGTGCTGACTAAATCAAAAAAGGACGATGGTTTCGCACCATCGTCCTTTTTTGTTTCTTGTCCGGCGATGCTCCACGGGCCGGCCCGGTACAGTCCATCGTCCGACTCGCAAGCCGGCTTTTGACCCGCTATCATCACGTCGTATGGTTTGTAGGAGCCGGTATATCCTTGGAAAACGGTAGCTGCAATCAGGTCATTTAAAATGCCGAGGCTGTCACAGGCAGATCTGACTGATCTCAATCGTACGTTCGAGGAGCGAACGCCTCAGGAGCTTCTGCAGTGGGCTCACGAGATTTTTGGCGATCGCCTGGCAGCGTTGTCTTCGATGCAACGTGCTGGAAGTGTGATTTGTCACATGCTTCAGTCCATTCCGGTCCGGATTCCGGTCTTGTTCGTGGACACGGGAGTGCTCTTCGAAGAGTCGCTGGCAACTCGTGATCGCATGATCGCTGAGTACGGCCTGGAGATTAAGACGCTGACACCGGAAAAGTCCATGGAACAGCAGACGAACGAGTTGGGCGTACTTTATCTGTCACCGGAGGGTCAGAAGCAATGTTGTGAGCTGCGGAAGACGGCGCCCCTGGACCGGGTCAAGGATCGGTTTGACGGTTTGATCGGAAGTTTGAGGCGGGCGGACGGCGGACAGCGGGGAAACTGTCCGATTCTGGCCGTGGACTCGCGGTTCAACGTGTTGAGAATCAATCCTCTGGTAAATTTCACAGACCAGCAAATGGACGACTATGTCAGCCGGGAAGGCGTCATTACGAATCCTCTGCATGATCAAGGATATGCAACGATTGGTTGCAATCGTTGCACAACTCCTGTCATGCCTGGGGAACCGCGACGGGCTGGGCGCTGGCGACATTTGGGACCTTGGTCCGTCTATTGCGGTCTCAATCCCACCGATCTGGACCCGGAGCGGCCACCAGCGATCGAACTATCCCATGATCTGGTAGACCGCATTCTTGGCAGAAGTACCGATTACATGATCTGAGCTTCACCATTAAGGGTGGAAAGATGCGGTAATTGCCGGTATTTTGTCATATAGTGATAGATTGGAATATTACAGAAACTGCGAGCTTTGCATCCGATTTGTGGGATTCTACAGAGCAACTTCTTGCATCACCCTCGTTTAACGAGGCACTGTTTGCGGCAGAGTCACTGACTCTGACCCGTTCTCCAGTTCGCCCACAAGCGGATGCCTTGTCCTTTTGAGTGTGCCGACCCCATGGTCCCGTGTCTTCTGGCGTCGCTGACTGCATTTGCCGTCTGTGCTCTTTCTGCGCCTTTAGTGGCTAGATTGGCACATCGGTTAGCAATCATTGACTCGCCGGATCGGTACCGCAAGCTCCACGGGCAAAGCATGCCGCTGACCGGAGGGCCTACGCTCTTGGTATCCGGTGTGGTTGCGGTTGGGGTGACTTGGTCCATTTTTCCAGATGTGCTGCGGGAGAGTACCGGTGACACGGCTTTTCTGTCGGCGCTGTTTTTCGCCAGTCTGGTCATTGTTGGCCTCGGCCTGCTTGACGACCGATTCGGGATCCGGGGGAGACAAAAGCTGATCGGTCAGCTGGTTGCGGCAGTCATCATGCTGATGGCAGATATTACCATCAGCAAAGTCAGTCTGTTTGGTTGGGAGATTGAGTTCGGTCATTTCGATTCTCTGATTACGGTTGTCTGGATACTCGGTGCGGTCAATGCTCTGAACTTGATTGATGGCGTTGATGGTTTAGCGAGTACAACCGGTATTGTGCTGAGTTTGTCCATTGCAGCAGTGACGTTCATTCTTGGCGGCCGTCCCGACGGAGTGTTGATAGCGTTGATTCTCGCAGGGAGTTTGTCCGGATTTTTAATCCACAACTTTCCGCCGGCTCGGATGTTTTTGGGTGATTCCGGAAGCATGTTGATTGGGCTAGTCCTCGGGGCTGTCGCGCTGAAGACATCAATCAAGGGTGTTGCAGCAACGGCATTGATTATGCCCACGGCGATCTGGGCGATTCCGATCTTCGATGTGTCCATGGCTATCATTCGTCGAAAGCTGACGGGCCGCAGCATTTACGCAACAGACCGGGGACACCTGCACCACTGCTTGGAACGCAAAGGCCACCGCGGGTCGCAGCTCCTGCTGGTTGTTGGTTCTCTGTGTGCAATGACGGGAATTGGTGCAATTGCGGGTTCCGCCATGGACAATGAGATTCTCACGCTGGTCGTCGTGTTGACTGCCATTTCCTTGCTGGTTTTGACGCGGTCATTCGGCCACACAGAGATGGGCCTGGTTCGGAATCGCCTCATGCGGCTTGCGGGATCAATAATACACCGCCCTGCCTCTGGTCATCCTGCAATGAATGATGAGCAGGCTCATCTGAATGGAAATCACGACTGGGAACGATTGTGGGCTAAGCTGACCGAATTCGCCGAACGGTTTGAAATGGACAAGGTCGAGTTGATGGTCAGTCTGCCGGTCGTTGGCGAAGAGTATCATGCCAGCTGGCGACGAGATTCCAGTGTGGCATATCATGAAGCATGGAAGTCGGAGATTCCACTGATAGTGGAACGGATGCGGGTCGGACATATCCGGGTCGAAGGGGCAGTCGGTGACGGATCAATTTGTGAATGGATGAGCGACCTCATTGGTGGTCTGAAGGCTTTCGAAGAGGAGCTGGTAATGCTGATTCGTGAATTACGCGAGCAGTCCGGTGTTGCAACAGAAACTGCCGCGACTCCGGCAGAGGAATGGAAATTCTGGGTTGCAAGCTAGCTGGACAGCGCCACTTGCTTAAGAATACGACCTCGAAGCACTCCAGAGTGAATGGGTTGGGCCAAGCACACTGGTTCGTGCTTGGTGCTTGTAACTGATGGTGAGTGTGCCAAAGTAGTGGTATGCCATTGGGTGCTGTGTATTGTTTCCCGGAACAGCAGCCTTCGATTTCCGGAAGGGATAAAGGTGCAGTCGGAGTCTCGATTGTCGGTCCGGCTCGGGGCAGCGTCGGTCGTCATTCTGCTGACGACGGTGTGTCTGCTACCATGGATTCATGGCGGAAACATACCATTAGCTAGGCTGATTCTGCAGGTGGGATCAGCAGGTGCGGCATTACTTTCACTCGTGTCCTGCATTCTTAGCGGCGACCGCACGGAGTTTCCCAGGATTATTGTCCCGCTGGGTGTGCTCGCTGCCGTCGGTGTTATGCAGTTGAGTCCTGTTCATGCTCCCATGATTCGGCAGATGAATCATGCGGTCCTCGCCGAGCTGCGTACTGAATTCATCGATTTCACCAAAAGTGAAGTGACAGTTGGAACCCCGTCACCCGGTGACACGCGCATGATGGTAGCTCAACTGGTTGCCCTGATGCTGCTGGCAATGACGGCATTTGACCAGGTTCGAACTCAGCGAGCAGTCATTGCGAGCCTGACCGTTTTCACTGCCAACGCATCAGCGCTGTCTTTACTCGCAATTGTTCAGTTGTTCCGAACAGATCTATTTTTGATTCGCCATGAATGGTGGACCGGATTGGGATTACCATTCGGACCATTTGTCAATCCCAACAATGCCGCCGGCTGGCTGACGCTGGGGCTCGCATCGGCAATTGGTCTATTGGTCCTGAATGTTGAGACGTCGTATGCCAGTCGTGGTCACTCGCCACGCGATCAGCGTCTGATCAGTTTAATGTCCGGTATTGGTCGCTATACGGCGGCCTTAACTTCGCGGAAGGTTCTTGTCTGGTTCTCGGTAGCGGTGATTGCCTGCGGGATTGCTGCGACGGGTTCTCGTGGAGGGATGATTGCCGCTGCTGTCGCACTGGTCGGGATGACTCTGGCTCGTCTGCAGTCGCAGAGGCTGGCCGGAATTGTGGTGGTACTGCTGGCTGGCGGGGCTGCAGCCTCCAGCCTCATGGTGTTCCTGAATCTGCATCACCACGCATCTCTGGAGCTGCAGACTCTGAGAGATCCGGTGTCCGAACTGGCCGGCCGCTTTTACCACTGGCGCGATTCGCTCCAGGCCGTACTGGATTTTCCAGTCCTCGGGGGAGGCTTGGGGGCCTACCGCTATGTGACACTACCTTACCAGACGCGGGATGCAGGTGTTTGGTTTCAAAACGCAGACAACCATTACGTCGAGGTGGTTGTTGAGGCCGGGATTGTTGGGTGTGTTGCCTTTGTCATGCTTGGGCTGCCCATTCTCATTCGCGCTATTTACACCGTTCGCCAGTCGATTGCAGGAGCGGCGGGCCGCTCAGCGCTGGTCCTGGCGCTGGTCCTGGTGTTTGCCATCGTGGCTCAGGGAGTATCTGCTTTGTCGGATTTTGGAGCAGGTCTACCGGCTGCGTCGTCGTTGTGCGTTGTGCTGATCTCGATGTTTAGTGCCGTTCAGGCTCCATGGCGGACAGAAGGATATCGGTCATCCAGTCGGATCACGGCCCGTTGCATGCGTTTCGTATTGATACCTGCGTCTGTTGTGTTTGTGGGCGATCTGCTGGCGGCCCATGAATGTTATGTTGCCGTGATTGCAGGACGAAAACTGCAGGAACAACCGATATCCTGGGAGGCAATGTGCGAACGAGAAATATTGCTCGACCGGACAACAGTGGCCCTTGAGGCACGTTCCGATGATGCTCGGACGCATGAGCTGCTTTCGCAGCTCCACGGTGACATTGCTCGGTCATGGTTCCTAGAGGGTTTGCCGGGACTTGAGACGCAGGATCGATTTCAGTCCGCGTGGGCACATACCGCTTGTCTTTCGATTGCCAGACGGATTGGATCACTTAGTGGCAATCCGACAAAACAGGAACAGCTCAGGAGAGTTTTCTCAGCTTATCTCAACAGCTCAGGTATTGCTGACCACGCGAATCGGATCGTCGATCAAAATCCTCTGGCCGCACCAGTCGTTAAACGAGCTGCCAGATGGTCCGCATCAGCGGGAACCGATGATCAGGCAGATGTGCTTCACTCACGGGCCCGGTTCATTGAACCCTCGAATGGTCAACTCGGTCTGGAATTAGGCGAATTGGCGTTGTTGAGTGGCCAGTCATCAAGGGCTGTCGCGATATGGAAGCAGGCACTGATGGCGGATGATTCGCTGCGATATCACATCCTTGCTGTCTATTCAATGATGGATCGTCTGGATGCTGGACTGGATATTTTTGGACCCTCAACATACTCCCAGGCCGTCGGGGCTCTCATGCAGTCACGGCGGCCCGATTTGACCGTTCGGCTGCGTGAGTCTGCAGAAACCCTTTGGACGGAATCAGAGTCACTCCCCACAAAGGAACACCAACGACTCCGCGATGACCATCTTCGACACTTGGGTGATCTCAAGGCACGAATCAAGTGGCTTGAACAGTGTGTCAGCTGGCAGCCGGATAATCTGCAGTTCCATCAGGATCTGGCGACACTTTATGCCGCGGTTAAACGCTGGGGCGAAAGTGAGGACGAGTGGTATGAGGTTTTGCGCCTCGACCCCGACAATCGTACAGCTGCACGGGGAATCGTGGCTATTCGCAGGGAACGGAATTCACGAAGAAAATGACCGCTCGCCTCTGAGATATGAGTTAGAGTTTCCAAGAGTCCACAATTGCATTGTGAATTCGTGAAATGCCGGACTGGTCGTGGATTTGTTGCCGCGTGAGGGTAAGCTTAGAACGGTGTGATTGGCCTGTTTTTCGTTGTCTGCGGACTGAATGAATGAGCACAAACGGGATCGTGAATTCTGTGCACCAGAATCCTGATACTCAGTGGGCGGCGCTGGAAGGAGCTGCCGCCCAAGGGTCGACTCTTGACATCTGGGGTTTCTTTAAACGTCGCAAGTCATTTGTGATTGTGTTTGCTGTGGTCGGTGCAGGTTTGGGGTACTTGCTCTATAACCAGAAAACTCCGCAGTTCCGATCGATCGCCCAGGTCGAGGTCATTCATCGGGTTACTGAAAATATCTTGCAGGGTTTACTGGGTAAAGACATGCTGGAAGATGCAACGTATGTCATCCCCAGTCCGAATGTTCTGGAACCGGCGTATGAAAGCCACGCATTGGCGCGCCTGGAGACCCTGCGGAGTTTGACTAAAAATGAAGCGGTGGCGCTGATTTCTCGTGGACTAACGATTTCGCAGCTCTCACAGGGGGTCATTGAGCTCCAGTACACCGGGACACATCCTCAGGATTCCACGCGAATCACAAACGCGGTCGCAGAAGAGTATATTAAGCGACAGACCTCCTCATTTGAGACAGAGACAGAGAAACTGAAGCGGTTACTGGAAATCGATCGAGAGAAAATCGACAAGCAACTCCAGATCGCCGAAGAAGATTACGAAGAATTTAACCAGCGAGCCAGATTGCTGGCTGCCACTGGAGACAGTAGTCAGGCGCGGGGACGCTTGTCCACGCTCAGCGCGGAGATTTCGCAGCTCGACATTGAGGAAGCGGAGTTGATGTCGCGGCTCAGTTTGTTCAATGAAAAACTAGGGAAAGGTGGACAGCGCGAGGCTTTGCTGGTGATGATCGGCAAAGAGTTTGAAATCGAAGAGGACGCTAATAACCCAACCGACCTGGCTATGGATCACCAGCGGCGTCGGAAAATTGCGCGAATGGAGAATAACCGTCGTATGTCCGAAGTGCTGCTTCCATTGGTCGTGGAATCGGCAATCTTGGAACAAAAGGTAGGGGCAGGCCATCCGCGCCTGCGGGAAGTGCGACAGAGAATCGAATTGGTACGCCAGGAATATACGAAGCTGGAACGGCTGATCTCGGACCTGGATCCTGAGCCTGAACCGGTGCCTGCACCGGTGCCTGCACCACTCGATGATCAGACCGAAGTCAGACCAGACTATCTGGTGGTCTACCATCAGTCGCTAAGCCATGAGCTGGAGAAACTGCGCGCTCAGCGTTTGGATTTGAAGAAGCTGGCGGCAACTGCCGAGCAGGAAGCTTTCCTGGTTAACAAAGACGAACAGGCTGAATTACGTCTGCTGCGGAAGATCAATCGGCTCGAAGAGCAATACAGCAGTATTGCGAACAAGATCGAGCAAACAGAACTCAGCGCCGAAGTAAGCCAGGTGCGGGCCACGGTGATTAAGCCGGCTACCGCCGGCTTTCTCGTTTATCCAATTGTCTATCGGTTTTTTGGATTTGGCGGACTCCTGGGAGCGATGACTGGACTGGCCCTCGGGTATCTGGTCGAGTTGGCCGACCGAAGCTTCCGAAAGCCCGACGAAGTTGCTCGTGAATTTGGTGTGCCTATTCTTGGGCACATTCCTTATATGAAAGCCCAACAGACGCGAGGCAGACAGGAACGGGAAGTTGGTGGGCTAGATCCCATACTTGTTTGCGCGAATTTGCCCCGGTCACGGCCTGCAGAAGCATTTCGATCTGTTCGTACAACAATCTGCTTCACGGCGTCGGGTGATACTCACCGCGTGCTGCAGATCACAAGTCCGGCAGCTGGCGACGGGAAGTCAACACTGGCCGCTAACCTGGCGGTTTCTTTGGCTCAGTCGGGGAAGAAAACGATTCTTGTTGAGAGTGACTTCCGCAGGCCGAATGTACACAAGCTGACAGGCGTTTCCAATACCATTGGAATTGTGGACGTGCTGCGGCAGCAGGTAGAACTGGTTGACGCGATTCAGACCGTAGACGTCGATGAATTGAGTGTCTTGCCCTGCGGGAAACGCCCCGGCAATCCATCGGAACTTCTGACACGGCCCGAATACGAGGCACTGCTGGACGTGCTGCGTGAGAGATTTGACTACGTGGTGATCGATAGTCCGCCGGTTCTCGTGGTGTCCGATGCAAGCAGTGTCGCGCCGAGGGTCGACGCTGTGATCATGTGTATTCGGTTAAGTCGCCACACACGGGACATGGGGCGCCGCACCTTTGAGCAGATGCGTGACATTGGTGCGAATGTTGTCGGGATGGTGATCAATGGTGTAGAACAGTCGGATGCGTATGGGTATGGCGCTTACAATTACTCGGACTATCGATCTTATGCCAATCCGTACGCTTACAAGTACGCCTATAAGTATACGTATGGAAGCGAGGCCTATTTCACTGAAGACGAGGACACAGCTCCTGTCAAACGCCTGATTGCGAAGGGTGGTGAAGGTGAGTGACGTCAGCGGGCCAGTGGTGAGAATTCGGATTCTGGTCTGACGGAACATCGAACACGGCAATATCAGGCTGGACTGAAAGTCCCTTGCGTTAAGACGTTGGTTATTGCCTCGCGGTTTCGAACGGTCCTTCCACAAAAACTCGAACCGGACAGCAAAACCACTACTTAACTGAGTTACGGTGGAGAAAGCGGTCGTTCAGGTCCATCCGACAATCGTGTCGTAACTGCTGTGACCGCTGTTCGGAGTGATGGACGGGCGCCCCCTGCTGTAATTCAAGAATGGCAACGTTCAAGTCAGGGCAATCGCATGTCGCGACGGTGATTTCGGTGTGAGTTTTGCATGAGCTTTGTTTCGGTCAAGGGGCGAAACGTGGATCCGCCCTGTTTTTCAGGCCGGAACGGACCGCTGACTCTCATGCAAAATGGATCCTTTGAATTTCCCGGACATTTTTTGGATTTCGTGACATATTTGGAGGTGTGTTTCGCTCTCTGGATGCCACCGGGTTTCAAGGCTGCCTGAGGAAACGAGGCGAGCAATTGCAGTTTCAGCTCGCAGGTCAGCCAGTTGCCATTGACGGTAAGACCCTGCACGGCCCACGCACCTGCCATCAGTCGCGACAAACGCACCCGCTTTGGCCTTCGCTGGCAACATCTGACGGGACAAAATGAGCTACTGGTGACCGATGCCCTCTCGAAGGATGTATACCCGATTGCCTGGGATATCGGTCGCCACCGCCACTTATGTGACCATTGCGACAGTATTGTCTCGGCGGGCATCTGAATCTTTGATTGGCAGATCGCGCCGGACCATATTACGATGGACTACGAATAACGAGTAACACAAGCTCCAGGGATTGCACTTCTTTCAGCGTGCAGCCTCGGTTACAGAACGCTGAGAACGAAACCGTCTGGGAGTGGTATGTGAAGGTGTGCTAGCCGGTGATTTTTGACTGGCGCCTGAAAAAGTTCTAAGTATCGTTCAGGCCTCCCGCTCATGTGATGTCCGTATGAGATCCGATCGGCAGCCATGAAGACTATCTCGCAAAGTACAGTTGTTGCATTTGCATTGTTGGGATGCGTGCCGCTGACGAATGCCGGGCAGACGACGAGGGTTGAAGTCACCGGTATCAAGTTCTTTGAATCGCAGGTTCGTCCGTTGCTTGTCGAGCGGTGCTACGAATGCCACTCCGCCAAATCAGAGCCGGTCGAAGGTGGATTGCGTCTGGATTCACGTGCCGCATGGCAGCATGGCGGTGACTCGGGAAAGGTCATCGTGCCGGGCAAACCCGACGAAAGTCGACTGCTTAAAGCGGTGCTGTATCAGGATCCGACTCTGGCCATGCCGCCGGATAACGCACTTCCAAAACGCGAGATCGAGGTTTTGCAAAAGTGGATCCGGATGGGTGCGCCGGATAGCCGAACCAAGGAAATTGATTCAGGTGTGCGGGAAATCAACATGGAAGCCGGGCGAAAGTTCTGGTCGTTTCAGCCGATACGTGAACCGCAACCTTCAGTAGTGAAGGACAATGCATGGTTAAAGACGCCGGTTGACAGGTTTGTTCTTGCGCGGCTCGAAGAACAGGGGCTGCTGCCGGTGAGCCGTGTCTCGCGCCGAACATTGATTCGGAGAGCGACTCTGGATGTTCTGGGTCTGCCTCCGGCCCCGGAAGAAATCGAATCATTCGTCAATGACAAGAGTTCGAGCGCCTGGCCGCGCCTGGTCGATCGGCTGCTGGCCTCCAGGCATTACGGTGAACGCTGGGGAAGACACTGGCTGGATGTCGCTCGATATGCAGATGATCAGTTGCGCGACGAATTTTTTTATCGTGAGCTGCCGCATGCATGGCGTTATCGTGACTGGGTGGTTTGGGCTCTCAATGAGGATATGCCGTTCGACCAGTTTGTGCTGCAGCAGTTGGCCGGAGACATCCTGGTTGACACGTTCGGACCTCAGGCAACAGTCGCGACCGGATTTCTGGCACTGGGAATGATCTATCAGGACGACGGAGCTACACCCGAAGGCATTGCAATTGCGAAAGCCGAGACACTCGACGACCGGGTCGACACTGTAACCCGTGGGTTACTTGGACTCACCGTTTCCTGTGCCCGCTGTCACGATCACAAGTTCGATCCGATTCCGACCGAAGATTATTACTCGCTGGCCGGAGTATTTCATAATGCGAAGTATGTCGAAGATGCACCACTTGTTGGAGCAGAGATTGTTGAGCAATACCGGATGGCTCGGAACAAATTCGACCGGATAAAAAAATCGCTCTCTGCAGTCGGGAAAACAGGTGATGGGGATAAAGTTACTGATTTGCAGCGGGAATCTGAAAAGACAGAACAAACTGCACCGGCGATATATCCTCGTGCGCATGCGGTGGTTGAAGACGGAGACAGCGATTTGCGCGTTGCTCTGCGAGGCAATCTGCTGAAGCCCGGGGAAATTGCACCGCGGCACTTTTTGACAGTCATTGCCGGAGACGATCCACCACGATTCTCACAGGGCAGTGGGCGGCTGGAACTAGCGCAGGCCATTGTGAGTCCCGACAACCCGCTGACGGCGCGAGTAATTGTGAATCGAATCTGGCAGCAGTACTTCGGACGCGGAATTGTCGCTTCCGCCAGTAACTTTGGAGCGATGGGAGAACCGCCTACGCATCCACGACTCCTCGACTGGCTTGCTTCGCGACTGGTTGCTGCTGACTGGTCGCTCAAAACCGTGCATCGTGAGATTCTGCTGTCGTCGGTCTATCAACTGGGCACGGAACACAACCAGCACAATGAAGATATCGACAGCGGCAACCAGTGGCTGTGGCGGATGGACCGCCGCCGACTCGACATAGAGACGCAGCGCGACTGTCTTCTGAGCGTATCCGGTGAGCTCGATACGCGAATCGGTGGTCCTGCGGAATCAAATTTGTTGGCGAGTTGTCGTCGTACAATTTACGGAGCGGTCAGGCGAGACAACCAGAGTGATTCTGACGAACTGCTGCGGATGTTCGATTTCCCAAATCCACGCATCAGCAGCAGCGGTCGGACATCCACGATTACCGCCCAACAACAGCTCTTTTCGCTCAACAGCAGTTTTGTCATTCAGCGTGCGCGGGCTCTCGCTGTACGGGTATCCAAAGGAAGCCGGAATTCAACGGACAGGCCGGACTTTCCGAGCGCCGTACGTCAGGTGTTTTTGCTGGTACTCGGCCGCGAACCAACACGTGAGGAATTCATGCTGGTCGAGGAGTTTATCAACGACAACCCGCGGGAAGAATCGGATAAGCTGTCCCGCTGGGAGCAATACTGTCAGGTCATCATGATCTCAAACGAAGCTGCGTACCGGCCGTGAACCGTTGTCGCGGCAGAACAGTGTTTTCAGCGGCGACCGTGAAGACCGTATCGCATTTTGGATTTTTGCTGGGCAAGTCAGCGGTGTCCATGGTACAAAACGTGTAGACGCCACTGAAAATTTCAATGTTTTCAGTCTGAAATTGTCCTGTCTGGTACACGTCAATGCCCGCTATCAACTCGATTACGTCCCGTCGCGATTTCCTGACCCGTTACGGAGGTGGTACAGGCCTGCTCGGATTGAACGCTGTAATGGCTTGTGAGTCATCATCGGTCCAGGCGAGTTTGACGCACAGGAGTATAAATTCGAAATCAAAGCCGGGACACATTGTGCCTGGTGCAAAGCGGCTGATCCATCTGCTGATGAATGGCGGTCCATCACAACTGGATACGTTCGACTATAAGCCGCTGCTTGCGAAATATGAGGGCCAGCGACCAGCTGCCGTTAATCTGCGAACGCAGCGCAAGACCACCGGAATACTGAGGTCGCCCTTCAACTTTGCCCGGCACGGTGAGTCTGGTTTGTGGGTTAGTGAGCTGTTCCCGCATGTCGCACAGCACATCGATGATTTGTGTATTATCCGCTCCATGCACACGGACATCCCCGAGCATGTCTCAGGACTGATGATGATGGACATCGGGGCCAACCAGCCGAATCGTCCCAGCATGGGGTCTTGGATCACGTACGGACTGGGCACCGAGAATGCGGACCTGCCTGGCTTCGTAGTATTGTGCCATCGCGGTCATCCTCGCCCCGGTCCGGCGGGCTGGAGCAACAGCTTTCTGCCGGGCCCCTGTGCGGGCACGTACGTTGACACTTATCAGATGAAGCCGGACAAGGTCCTGCACAACCTTCGTAATCCGTATCTTTCACCACGCCAGCAGCGGCAACAACTCCAACTTTTGCAGCGGATGAACCGGCTCCACCTGGAGCGGACCGAACGCAACCAGGCCCTTGAAGCCCGGATTGAATCACTTGAACTGGCGTTTCGCATGCAGTTTACCGCACCGGAAGCGTTTGACATTTCGCGTGAATCGAAGTCCACGCTCGATCTGTACGGGATCGGTCCCGAGCCGACCTTCTTTGAAGCGGGTGGGCGCAAGTGCGGTGGATTTGCCGAAGGAGCCCTGATCGCGCGACGTCTATCCGAGCGAGGCGTGCGGGTCGTGCAACTCGCGATGGCACCGGATGTTCCTTGGGACGATCACACCGATATTCATGATCATCGGCCGAAAGCCTTCGAGTGCGACCGGGCGATCGCTGCATTGTTGACGGACCTGAAGATGCGAGGTCTGCTGGACGAGACTCTCGTACTCTGGGGAGGAGAATTCGGACGTACACCAACCACCGACGTTACTGCGAAGAAGCCCGGGCGCGACCACAACCATTACGGGTTCACCGTTTGGATGGCCGGTGGCGGAGTCAAGGGCGGTGTGGCCTACGGTGCTACGGACGAATTTGGCATGCGTGCAGTCGAAAATCGTATGCATGTCCACGACCTGCACGCCACGATTCTGCACCTGATGGGCCTTGACCACGAACGTCTCACCTTCCGGCACTCCGGTCGCGACTTTCGTCTGACCGACGTCGAAGGAACTGTCGCTCACGGCATCATTGCCTGACTCAGTCGAACACGACGTCCGTACGCTCTAAAAAGTTTTAGTGTTCACTGGCTTCGTCGTTTTCTCGTGCTCGGTCCACCTGCCTTGGCGCAATCAGCAGCAGGAGTGCAAGCGGCAAAAGCATGCACACACCGCCTACCAATAAAATCTGCTGATACGACAGCCCCCACTGATCACGAAGCGAGCCAATGAGTTCGTTGCCCAGCACATGACCCACGTTGGA
Source organism: Planctomycetota bacterium (assembly GCA_963581585.1). Classification (GTDB taxonomy): domain Bacteria; phylum Planctomycetota; class Planctomycetia; order Planctomycetales; family Planctomycetaceae; genus S139-18. The sequence continues at coordinate 21,082 of CAUZPL010000025.1, read as the reverse complement.
CAGTGTCATGTAGATCGTAAACATGGTTGCCGATGCACGAGTCCACGAGAGTTTCATCCCCATTGAGTTGTAACCGACTGCACCCATGGCAACAAAACCCGGGTTGAGAAACAGATACCCGGCTGAAAACCAGTCTTGCAGCCACAGGTCGGGCACGACCCATCCGGATCCACCGGCTGAAAACAAGTCTTGCAGCCGCAGGCTAGGCAACGCGTAAAGAATGGCCAGCAGTCCGTAGCCGCCGAAACCAATAGTCATGACGATGCGACGGCCAAAGATATCTGCGAGGAACCCACCGAGTAACGCGCCAGTCAACTCAACGAAAACAGCAGCTCCGACCCAATACGAGTACTCTTCAGCGGTCCATTTCAGATCACGTGTGTACAGTGGTTTGGTCAGAACTTCAATCACGCCCCAGCCGATCACCGCACACAGTCCGAAAAGCAGAAACGACGATGTGGCACGTAGCGAGAAGCCCCTGGCAAGGTCCTGCACGACTGCGAGCGGGCTGCGGAGGCTGCTGGCTCCGCCAATGGTTGAAGCTTCTCCAGAACTCCACGGAAGCCTTCGTTCACCGGGTCGTTCGATCAGCCATAAAGGGAAGAACATGATGACGAGCAGCGAGACAAACTGAGCCAGTACGGCCGAAGAAAATCCATAGTTGGAGATGATCCATGCGCCTCCGGCCGTACCCAGTCCCTTTCCTAACAGTTTTGAAGCCCACATCAACCCGTTGACTCGCCCTTGCTCATGCGGCGAAAGAATATCCACCGCCAGCGCGTCTGTGGCAACATCCTGCAGTGAAGCAAAACAGTTGTGCAGGAAGAACATCCATCCCAGCAGTACAATATTCTTTGTGATGTCGCCCATCGTGATCAGCGTCAGCAGCGAGACCGCCATCATAAGTTGTGCACCGATGATCCACGGCCGACGACGACCCATGGCACGGATCGTTGCGCTGTCAATCAGCGGAGCCCACACCAGCTTGAAGGTCCACGGGTACAAAATCATTGCCGTGAGGCGACCGGTTTGAGTATCCGTGATAGTTTCGTCAGTGTCTGTGATGTAACTCACGACCGTGTTGAGCATGAAGCCCCACGGTAATCCCTGAGCAACGTACATCGCGCACAGCATGCTCGTTCGTTGCACGCGATTGTTGCTAAGTGCCATAGTGAAATTCGACTACGCGTTAACACCGATGTTGATGTAAGCGTGCACGTGCGGTGCTCCGCGGAAATGCACAACGAATGACGGACCTTCTATGCGCCAAATATCCCAGACCTTGTCGTTCCCGATGTCGTCCTGACGGTAAAACGCCATGCGGAGCTCATCCTGCCCGCCGTTCTGCTTCAGAATTGACATCGACTCATCGACGTCCTCTCTGCGATACGGGGCAAGGATCGTCTTTATCACGGATTCCACGAGATCCTGCTGATCGGCAGACAGATCGCCAACGCGAAGGCCCGGGAAGTCCCCATGGCGGCCCTGAATCTGCACGCGATTTTCCTGTGGAGCCTTCGGCAGCAGCGCCTTTGCACGTTGTTTCCCGTCCAAAGCATTGAAGACTTCATTCGTCATCTTCGTTTGGTAGTGAAAGAGGTTTTGCTTCACGTCTTCCTCGCCGTGTCCATAGACGATTGGCCCGCCAAACGCAGCGTTTTTCACGCTGTCACCGTCGGCTCGCAGCATAAGGTGTCGGCCCGTTAATTCCCACTGGAACCTGCCCGTTTCCGGTTCCCCAAAAATGGCGCAGTGGTACTGTTCGATACCGCCGTTGTCGTCATCCATTTGTTTGAGGAGTCGCATGTAACCATCTTCGCTGGTCACACCTTTGACAATCCGGCTGATCAGTTCGCGCTGCTCGTCGGTATAGAAGTCGCTGCCGATTTCCTGGTCAGTAATCCCCCAGTTGGCGCTCACTTTCCTGCGCAGGTCATGGTCAAACGGAAAACAAATGGTTCGTATTTGCTCGTCCCCGAGCGACTCGTACAGCTGCCTGACTGCTGTTTCGGCGATGCTCTCCGGCGATGGAGATGCGGCGACAGAGTTGCCCAGCAGCGAAATGCTGCCAGCAGCCACAGCCGCATTGCCAACTGTACGTACAAAGTCGCGACGGGAAAAACCTGATTCACAGTTTGAATGTGGAGTCGAATTAGTCATTACAGATGCTCAGCTGGCGGATGTGGGGAATGAATGTGCCGGTCGAGGATGAGCATACGTGATTCGCTGGCTGATCACATTGACTCCCAGCCAACTTTCAGAATCGGAATGGCTGGTGTCGGCCAGATCAATGTTCGGCAAACTGAGCTGACGACGCTGTTCGCGCCATTTGATGCCACCACGCTAAAGTTTTGTCTGCGTTCAAAACGTGTGCCGTCGGCACGGTCCCTGACCATTCAAATCTGCCTGACGGTTCGGACTTGGGTGCGTGACACCGCTTGGACGGCTTCCGATGATGTTGCCAGAGTTTTGTGCCGGACAGAGAAGCCTGCCCCAATTCAGCTTCTGTGGTTCGGACATGCGTGCAGAGCGGTGACCTCGGTTGCTGCCGAGTACGGTGTCGTTTGGTCCAAGATCGACAAATGACAGGATTTACAGCTTACGGATCACGCCTGATAGCACTCCAAGGATCTTTGCTATTGGCGCTGCGAAAGCACCGGGGATAGCCGGGATCGGAGCCCCGCCGTCTGCCGGGACGCGGCAGATCGTCACGTGAAGGCGGTCATCGAGCACAACGACCAGACTGTCGGGGTTTCCCTGATTGTTCAGGCTGATGATCAGAAAATCACCGTCGGCAATGCCAAGAGGTAAGAAGGCTGTACCCTCCACTTTTAATGTTGACTGGTCCGGCCCGTTGAACAAGTCACTAAACTCAACGCGTTCATCTGGAGAGTCGGCCGTTCGAATTGGGCTGCCGGACATTGCTGTCCCCAGCAACGCCATGCTCTGCCGCGAATGTGAATGATTTCTCAGCCTGATCGCCCGCGACATATTGGATTCGCGAATGATCAATCCCTTTTTTTCGAGTGCCTTCAGATGGCACATCACTCCATTAGGTGAACGAATCCCAAATTGGGCACCGATTTCCCGAATCGTCGGCCCGTAGCCACGATTGACGATCCTGTCGCGAACAAATTCGTATATCTCTCGCTGACGTTTCGTTGGCTCCCGCCGCTTGGGAGAGGATGTCATTTAAATTCCGCTACAGGCATCTGGTTAATTCAGGTATGACATTGAATAATTCAGCACTCTGATAATCGTGCCAATTACTGCGGGTCGATTTGTCTGAATAGGTACGTAACCGAGGTCGATCCGTGCTGAATAACCCCGGCGAACCGCCAGAGAACCAAAATTGCCTGACGAAAGCAGGACACGTTACAATTCTCAACGGTCAGCAGAGGAATAATCAGCCAAATGCACACGTGTTCGATCCTTCGGACCTGTGCAACGGGATTTCATGAAATGGTCAGTGCTGTTGCATCTTCAGTGGCATGTATGACGTCCTCAAAGTCTAGTGAGAATCCGTCTTTCGGAAAACAGGAGTCCAGTGGGATCTGATTCGTGGATCGGCTAAATCCGCCGATCTCGATACATCCAAGAGTTGCGGGCCGGGAACTGGTTACCGGAGACTCTGTCGGAACCTGAATACCTTCTACTTAACTCCCCCCGGTTCACAGAAGACAGCTATGGTTGCCAACCCGACCTGCCTGAGAATTCTTGCGATTCATGCTCACCCGGATGACGTTGAGATTCAGTGTGCCGGAACGCTGCTTAAGCTGAAGCAGCTTGGCTGTTCTGTGTCTGTCGCCACGATGACACCAGGTGATAAGGGCAGTGATGAGGTGTCGTCAGAAGAAATCTCCCAAGTGCGCCGGGCGGAAGCCGTCGCCTCTGCGGCAATAATGGAAGCCGACTACACATGCCTGGAATTCCGGGACCTATCGATTGTGTTCGACAACGACAGTCGACGTCGGATGGCCGAGTTTCTTCGGCGACAGCGACCCGACATTATACTTGCCCCGCCTCCGGTGGATTATATGCACGACCACGAAATCACCAGCCACCTGGTCCGTGATGCGTGCTTTAACGCAGCAGTCCCGAACTATCGCACTCAGCAGTGGGACCCGGCACCTTGCTGCAGGAAGATTCCCCATCTGTATTACGTCGATGCTGTTGAAGGGACGGATCACTTTGGAGACCGTCATCCAGTCGACTTAACCATTGATATCAGCGACGTGATCGAGAAGCGACTGGAATTGCTGGCCTGTCATGCCAGCCAACGCGACTGGCTGCGTCGTCAGCACGGCATTGATGAGTACATCATAGCGGCGCGTCGCTGGGCCGCGGAGCGCGGCAGTGAGATCAACGCTGAATACGGAGAAGGCTTCCGCCAATACAAAGGACACCCTCATCCGACCGATAATCTACTGGCAGAGTTGTTGAGGGAATCGAGTTATGCGGGAACAACTGATCGTTTGCGCGATTATTGATGAGTTGTTGAGGACGCTTCCGTTCCGGTATTAACACCATGGTTCGTGAAGAGACTCCAAAAGGTCCACGACGTTACGACGATCATGGCTACGACGGTGTAGAGGAACAATACCGACAACATCTTTCCAATCGCACGACCAGCGATCACATCTTCGTTTGTCAGTTCCTCAACTTCGGCTACGGTGAATAATGGTTCAGCATCAGCCTCAGCGGAAGATTCAGTTGCTTGAAAATCGTTCATGGCGTCAACGATCGCACAGATGGAAATGGCAGGAAGATCTACTGAAGGATAGCCTGATTTGGGGAATTCGTCGAATTGCTGGCCAAATCATCGCCTGTTTCTTGTGATATCGGTACCGCTCTGTCGATGGGGCCGGTGCAACAACACTCGGCTGGAAACTAATTCGGTTGTTTCCTCCGCGAGCCCTGGCTAAAAATGGGAAATGGGCTGGCCGTTAAATTCTCTTGCCACGCTGCACGAGAAAGTCACACGTGCTAGCCGGACTGGATCCTTCTGCCGAGTTTTGCCGCACGAACTCTTTCAATCTCATGCGTGAGGTCAGAGGTGATGAACTCAGCAGAAGGCTCGCCGAAGCGCAGGCCGGTAGATTCTGTATCCGAATTGGAATATCAGTATGCCTCGGATCATGTTACTTCTGCTGTTTGTCGTATCTTTCTCTGCCGGCAGCCATGCGGCTGGCTGGCCCGGTTGGCGGGGTCCTCAAGGCACCGGCGTGGCTCAGGGGAAAGGTTATCCGGTTGAATGGTCGGCCGACAGCAATCTGCTGTGGACAATTGAATTGCCGGGACCGGGCGGGTCGACTCCAGTTGTCACCGGTGGTCGCATCTTCGTGACGTTGAACGCCGAGGGAGAGAACCGGCTGCTGTGTCTTGGCTTGGGTGGCGTACAGGTGTGGTCGAAAGCTCTGGGTGCTGAAATTCCGGCAAAACACAAGAAAGCGACCGGCTCGAACCCATCACCGCTGACCGATGGCGAACACGTGTTCGTTTATTTCAAGAGTGGTGATCTGGGTTGTTTCAGTCTGGATGGTGAATTGGTCTGGGCGGTCAATGTCCATAAAAAATTTGGTGATGTCACCGTGGAGACTCTTTGGTGGGATCTTGGCAATTCACCGGTGCTGATCGATGGTGCGATTGTGGTTTCCTGCGTCCAGTCCGGACCGTCGTGGGTGGCAGCACTTCGTGCTGCCGATGGCAAGGTACTTTGGAAGATTGACCGTGATCTGGAGGCTCCCCGTGAAGCTAATCAAAGTTACTCAACACCAACCGTTGTTCGAAACGACGACGGCAGCCAGACCATCGTTGTTCTGGGCGCCGATCATGTCACGGCTCATTCCGCCAGGGACGGCTTCGAATTGTGGCGTGTGGGCGGTTTAAACCCCGAGGGAGACGAATACTGTCGTTCGATTTCTTCGCCTGTCGTGAGCAACGGCATCGTTCTGGCTCCGTATGCCCGCGGAAACATGCTGACCGCCATCCGGATGGGTGGCTCCGGGGACGTCACTGACAGCCACGTGCTCTACACCAATGAAGGTACGTCAGCGGATGTCCCAACTCCTGCCATTTTTGGTGAACGTGTCTTCATTTGTGGTGACAACGGACGCAATAGAGGAAAGGTGCACTGCCTAGATCTGGCCTCCGGTGAGTTGATCTGGAGCGGTCACCTTGCCAAAAGCCGGCAGTCGTTCAGCTCATCACCGATTGTTGCCGACGGCAGGTTATATCTCACTCGGGAAGATGGAACTGTTTTCGTCGTGGACGCGACCGCGGATGAATTTCGGGTTCTGGCTGAGAACACACTGACAGACAGGTTTACGGTGGCAACGCCGGTATTCTTCGATGGACGAATCCTGCTGCGAAGCCACGCCAGCCTGAGCCTGATTGGAAATTAGGGCAGAACGTGTTTGAAATGGCCCGTGTTCGGAATGCACGCTGGTCCCGATTCCAGAGTGGACCGGGTTCTGCCTTGTATGCCCGGAATTCTGCGTTTAGACTTCCCGACCTGATTTTTGAACGTCGACCGAGCTTGTTTGCCGGCCGCGGAGGGGAACGTCTTCTGTTCGGAACGGTCGTTTTTGGTGGTCGAGTCTGTCTCCGGACTCGAAGAAAGCACTGGAATAATGAAAAAGGGTATCCATCCCAATTATCGTGATGTGATTTTTATGGACACGTCCACCGGTACACGTTTCCTCATCAGCTCCACGATTGCCTCGAAAGAGAAAGACAAGTGGGAAGATGGAAACGAGTATCCGTTGGTGAAGGTCGAAATTAGTTCGGCGTCGCATCCTTTTTATACGGGAAAAATGAAATTCGTCGACTCTGCGGGGCGGGTCGAAAAGTTCCAGAAAAAGTGGGGCAAAGCCAAAGACGCTGCTCAATAGTGACCCTCAGCCTGACGTTTCAAGACGGACGCACGCAGACAACTGCGTGCGTCCGTTGTTTTTGTTAGCGCCGTGATAGAGCTGATGTATTTGGGCGGCGTTGCTGAAAACCGGAGACAGTCGTATTTTTTTGTCTCGCTGATCAAGGAACGTCACTCATGTTTCCCAGTCTGGAGCAAAAATTCGATCGTCATCAAAATCTTCAGCAGCAGTTGATGGATCCTGAGGTAACTTCCGACATCGACCGAATGCTGGAGATCCAGAAGGAGATCGGGGGCCTCGCGAAAATCGCCACGGCTGTGGGCAATTTTCGTGAGCTGCAGGGCGACATCGAAGCCGCCCAAATGATGGTTGACGAAGCAATGGACCCTGAGTCCAAAGATTATGCTCAGGAAGAACTTAACGAACTATTAGCTCACAACGAGACATTGAAAACTGAACTCGACGATTTGGCAACAGCTGGCGATTCCATCACGCGCGGCTCCCTGATCATGGAGATTCGAGCCGGTACCGGCGGCGACGAAGCCGCACTCTTCGTCAGAGATTTGTACGACATGTATATCCGCTATTGCGAAACCAAATCGTGGAAGGTAGAGCTGATCGAACTTAGCCCCACGGAGTTGGGCGGCATCAAAGAGGTCGTCATGTCCATCTCTGGTGACGGCGCGTTTTATGAATTGCAGTTTGAGAGCGGAGGACATCGTGTGCAGCGCGTGCCGGAAACCGAGACGCAGGGCCGCATCCACACCAGCGCGGCAACTGTTGCTGTGCTTCCCGAAGCCACCGATGTGGAAGTTGTTATTAAACCGGAAGACTTACAGGTCGAGACCATGCGTGCAGGTGGTCCGGGAGGACAGAAAGTGAACAAGACAGAGAGTGCCGTGAGGATGACGCACCTGCCAACCGGGATTTCTGTAAAAATACAGGACGAAAAAAGTCAACACAAAAATCGCTCCAAGGCGCTTAAGGTACTCAAGAGTCGCATTTTCGAAATGCAGCAGCAGGAAGCTGCCAAAAAACGAGCCGAGACCCGGCGAACACTAGTCGGCTCCGGTGACCGCAGCCAGCGAATCCGAACTTACAACTATCCTCAGAACCGAGTGACCGATCATCGCTGCGGCCTGACGATTCACAAACTGGACCGCATCATGGTCGGCGAAATGACCCAGTTGATCGACGGTTTGCTCGAATTCGATCGACAGGAGCGACGCGAAGGAGGCTGATGTCATGCTCAAATCAGAACTGATTCATCCTGAAATCAGTCAAATTATCGCCCGGGCCGGGCACAGTTCCAAAATCCTGATCGCGGATGGTAACTATCCAGTTTCGTCCGCAATGGGTCCTGGAGCTCGACTCGTAAGCTTGAACCTGGCTCCGGGTCTCATCACGGTGTGTCAGGCTTTACGAGTTCTGCTGACAGCCATCCCGATTGAAGCTGTCAACACAATGGGCATGCCGGATGACGACCCGCATCGACTGGATGAAGAGCCACCGGTCTGGAGCGACTATCGCGGAATGCTCTTGGATGCTGGTTTGAGTGTCGAACTGGATCCCATCCAGCGGTGGGATTTCTATGAAGCAGTTGCCTCTCGTGACCACGTGTTGACCATTCAAACTGGCGACCGGGCTCTATGGGCGAATCTGCTGCTGACAATCGGTGTTCGCACGGCCGACGAATAACGATCAGGAATCGCAGAGATTGGCTTTGAGTCATTTGCGGAACTCTGACTACAATTGGCGAGCTTTGAGACGATTGAGAATTGATTGTGGCACCAGGAACTGCCAGAGATTCAGCACCAGCCATTGATTAAGAACCGGCTAACCTTATTGCCGCAATTTTCGATCGCCGGTTCCTCTTCCACGTCACCTCCTGCCTGGAGCCTGACTGATGATTTATCGAATCTGCCTGCGGCTGTTGATGGTGACGAGTGTCACTTCGACAGTTCACTCCGCTGATTTGCTGCAATGGAAACTGTCCACCGGTGATTCGCTGAAGTACGCGGTCCAGAATGAAATGGTGACCACAGCCAATGTTGGCGGCTTCGAGAATAAATCTCGACTGATTCAGACGATGCAGATGGGTTGGGAGGTCAAGACTCTGACGGCCAGTCGTAACTACGTCGTCTCTCAGATCATTCAGCATATCCGTGTGGAAATGTCCCCCAACGAAGAAGAGTCAATTGTCTTTGACTCCGGGTCAGGGGAAGCTTTGGCTGATCCTATTGCCCGGTCGCTTGGTAACGTGTTCCGCAAAATCGTCAACAGGGAATTCACGATCACAATGGCGCCGACCGGTGCCATTGAAGATGTCGTGATTCCGGACGGCCTGCTAAAGACACTGAAGACAGCCGCTGCTGGAACTCCTAACGGACTGGACGAGAAAGCGCTTGAGCAGATGCTCAGTCAGACTTCAGTCATCCTGCCAGCGAATCCGGTGGAGACTGGCGACCAGTGGCAGAGTCAACAGGCTGTCGAATTGCCGTTCGCCACACTTCGTATGGACGCAACTATGACATACAAGGGTGTCAACACTGACGGACTGGCTGTCATCGACTATTCGCCTGCCGTGACACTGGAACCCAAAGAGGATGCGCCGGTTCAGCTCGAACTTCGAGAGTCACACGGGTCCGGAAAGGTGCTTTTCGACAAACATCTGGGCCGCGTTGTACGAATGCAGCTTAAACTGAATATGAAGATGCAGACGACTGTCCGGGGGCAACAAGTCCTCCAAACAATCGCGCAGCAGACAGTCATGGTTCTGCAAAAATAGGCTGACAATTCCATCGGCCGTTCTGAGGTCGCAGTCCTCCCGGTGATACATGTGAAACGTATTTTTATCACACTGGCATTGGTTGCTAATGTTATTCTGCTGTATGCCGTTTGGCGTGGGATGAACATCGGAGACACGAGTACAAATTCTCCGGAAGTTCAGCGGCTGGTTGGAACTCACATGTTCATTGGACTGGGCGCCCTGATATTTGCAGCGTTCGTTCATGTCATCGCCCTGACATATTTCATGGGTACCGGACGTTTTCTGGAAGAAACCAGCAAAGCCTACTCGCTGTCTAGTGAATTCCACGACCGCAGCCAACGCCTCAAATACCGAATGCTGCCCGGCATGACGCTCTGTCTGTTGTTGCTGATCGCGACCGGGGCTCTGGGAGCTGTGGCAGACCAAGCAACGCCCGCGTCACTGACTGAAACCTTTGGCATGGCCGATGCACGTATCCATTTCGGCGGCGTTGTCGTGATGCTCGCCTTCAACCTCGTAGTGACCCTGCTGGAATATCGAGCTGTCGCCGGGAATTCACTGGTAATTGATCAAGTTCTGGCCGAAGTTCGAAGAATTCGTTGTGAACGGGGATTGATGGTGGAATGAAATTTCGGAACCGCCGTCAACCACTTCCTGGCCGTCGAACACCTGCAGTCCGTGATTCAGGACATGATCATTCGCAAACAATAGACATGTGTGCAGCTTTTCGTGTCCGTGGAGGGCAACGCTCTGCTGAATGACTGCTTCGGGGAATCCGCCACTGGCGTGTCCGCGACCGCCGAAATGATCATGCAGACCCACTCCGCCGGCAAGCCTCCGACCACAGCAGGTATATCGCGGCTGGTGGAGCAGAGCGAGCTGTCAGTCAGTGACGTACTCAATCGTCATCTCTCATCGACACATAGAACACCGTTTGCACATCTCACTCTATACAATTTTCAGTTTTGCTGACCAGCCAGAGAGTTAGTCTGCACAGATCGTCGCTTTCCAACAATCGGGCGTTGTACAGCCCGTCGCCCGGTGGCGATCTACGGAGCGCGGTCCCTGACCTAGCGTTGTTGCACGAAATATGGGTGTGGGGGGGGCAGACTGTTCATTTGCGTAACTTGCCCTGACGAGTCACCGGTGGAACTGATGACGCGCCCTCACCCCATCAACCTGTTCGACGAGACCCTGCAGTATCAGATCGAGATGGGACTCGAATGCATGACGAATTTCCGGCACCACTGACCGAAGGTTTTGTACGGTTTCGGTGATTTCATTCCGGCAGCCACATCCGGCCATTCGGGATCTGAACGTGCGATGGCACTTTGTTATCCACAACACCGACAGGTGGCCGTCTGGGCGGTTAATGGACTGTGCACTGAACCTCCATTACGGCGACGCAATCACAACCTCAATGGAGCGATCTACAAAGACCTGCAACCGAGTTCGTAGCGCTTTGTGAGATTCTGGATTCAACACATCCGGACACACTGGCATCAGAATTGCCCAGAGAATAAGAACGCTGTTTGCTGACTTTCAGGGTTATCTGTTCCACAGTCTCGTTATCAAATCACGTCTTTACGGTCACAATCAGGTCCACGGCTATGCCCGATCTCAGTCTTCGACTTCCTGCTGCGTCGCCGTCAACCGCGTTTGCCGACGTGGTTGTCATCATTCCAGCGCTCAATGAACAGGAGTCGCTGCCACTTGTATTGAATGATCTGCCCGATGTTTGCCGTGTCATCGTCGTCGACAATGGATGCACTGACCACACGTCGGCTGTGGCAACCGATGCAGGTGCTCACGTCGTCGCGGAGAGCCGCAGCGAGGTTACGGATCGGCGTGCCTCAGGGGTCTTGCCGAGCTCGGTGTGCTGCAGGAAACAGAGAATCTGAATCCGACCATCGTTGTCTTCGTTGATGCCGACTACAGCGATCACCCGAATGAACTTTCCGATCTTGTGGCGCCAATTTATCGTGGAGAAGCCGACATCGTGATTGGCTCCCGACTCAGCGGCAAGGTCGAGCCAAGAGCTATGCCACCCCAGAGTATCTACGGTAACCAACTGGCGTGTTTCCTGATGAAAGTCCTGTTTCGAGTGCGTTATACAGACCTGGGCCCGTTTCGTGCGATCAGAAAACATGCCCTGGAAAGTCTGGAAATGTCCGACAGAAAATTTGGCTGGACCGTGGAAATGCAGATCAAGGCCGCACGACGAGGTCTGAAGATCACCGAAGTTCCGGTTTCGTATCGTCGCAGAATCGGTGCCAGCAAGATCAGCGGTACGGTTTCGGGGACAATCAAAGCCGGCTGGAAAATTCTGTATCTGATCGCCAGACACGGGTTGTCACGATCGCCGCAGCAAACCCCGCAGACTCCCACGCGAGCACAGTCAAGCACCTGATCGATTGCGACGCCAAAGGGTTCGATGAAACCTCGGTCTCGACTAATCGTTTGCGGCGCCGTTCTTTGCACATGGTGTATTGCCCTGTCTGTGCAATCTTACAGTTTCTCGTGGGGTCGCCCACTGGCACACCGACCTGTACTCACGTTTACCACCGGGCTGTTGTTCGCGACCGGCATCAGTCTACTGGCTCTGCGTGAAGCTGTTCGCTGTCGACACGCTGCAAATGTCGGCGGCATCATTCTCGGTCTGGCCATCATGATGCGTTTGATCATGGTGCCATCTCATCCGATTCAGGAACTCGACACCTATCGCTATATATGGGATGGACTGGTGGTAACGGAAACCGGCAATCCGTGGCAATTCAGTCCGGCGCTGGTCCGAACAGCGGCTCGCGATACAGGTCCGGAAGAACTGCGACAGCTGACAGCACTGCGCGATACGTCACATGGTATTCGTACCACGCTCGATCGCATTCACTACGCCAGACTAACCACCATTTATCCACCGGTCAGCCAGGGTGTTTTTGCAGCGGCCGCTTTTGTGACACCCATACAGGCCACAGCACGAACACGGCTGATTGTCATTCGGACCGTGATCACCGTGTTTGACCTACTCACCATACTGGCCATTCTGCGATTGCTTCGTCTGGCTGGCAAACCCGCGGCTGGAGCGTCTGCTACGCGTGGTCACCTCTGGTACTCAAAGAGTTTGCCAACAGCGGCCATCTGGACGCTATTGCTATCTGTTTCTGCACGTGGGCGGTCGTCTGCTGGATCGATGCCTTACATCGTTGCTCCTTTATGCAACTGGCAGCAGGTGCCGCACTGCTCGGGCTGGCAATTGGAGCCAAACTGTTTCCGCTGGTGCTGATTCCGGTGATCTCATTCAGTGTCTGGCGACGAATGGGAATCCGTTGCTTCGTTTCTACAGGCCTGATTCTGACAACAGTTACAGTGGTATCGTTGTGGCCTATGTTTGCTCATCGATTCCCGGAGTACGGCACAAGGGCATCACCGGCTGTTTTCTGTGATTCTCAGGATCCTATTGGGTCCAGCCTGCAAACGGGGGAAGACATCAACGAATTCCTGCAGTCCTGGAAAATGAATCACTTCTTTTTCCTGCTGATTGAGGGAAATATGGCACCAACATCCAATGCATGGTTTGCAGTGGCGCCGAAATCCATGCGCCAAAACCTTACCAGCATCATCTCGGACCGATGGCAGGTGAGTTCCAGACAAGCCGCATTTTTTCTTGCGCGTGCCATCACCACCGCGTTTTTTCTGGCCATTATTATGCGACTGTGTCGACAAACATGGTCGGCCGGTGACACGGAATTGCTGCAGGCCTCCTTTCTGAGCCTTGCTTGGTTTTGGCTGTTACTACCGACCATGAATCCCTGGTACTGGATTTGGGCAATGCCTCTGATACCATTTGCGCGCCAACGCACCTGGTTGTTGTTGTCCGGTTGTGTTTGCATCTATTACCTGCGATTCTGGTTTTCGAATTCGCTGGGAATGTCGTGCGTGCTTGGCACGATGTACTCCGGGCGGCAGTTCTTTCAGTATGTCGTGTGTGGGTGGAGTATCTCCCATGGTGCTGTGCCTTGGCGGCAGAATGGAACCAGTATCGGTGCAGAATAAAACCATTCGGACCGTGAAATACTTTGGCTGGCTTCGGTGGTGCCACGTGTTTTGGACTACTCTTCTGTTTCCGATTCACTGTCTGCCGGGGGCTCTTCTCCATCAGTTGAGCTGGCAGATTCGTTAGAGCTGTCTGCCGAGGACTCTTCTCCATCAGTTGAGCTGGCAGATTCGTTAGAACTGTCTGCCGGGGACTCTTCTCCATCAGTTGAGCTGGCAGATTCGTTAGAACTGTCCGCCGGTGCTGAGGATTCGGTGGATGTGCCACCAGTTTCGGGTTCACCGCAGCCAACCACACTAACACTGCTGAGGAATGCAAGGGCCAGCACAAGTGTGCCGGGTGCCGCCATCAACCTAGAAACAAACACCATTTCACTCTCTCCTGTGTTTTGTGACCTGATTTGTCCCCCCCTTGGGAACGACGGTGAGCCTGGCTGATCAAAGTCGCGTTTGCAAGCTGATGAACGCATTGCCAGCAGACTTCCGAAGACTTGTCCGCCGCAACTCAAGACTTGCACAATTGCTTAGCGCCACAAGTGAACATTCCGTCATAGTCGGATCACCTGTTGCGAGTCGGTGTAAACATGTTGAGCCTCCAATATTTGTGAACGAGCAACTGAGCTCGCGACAGAGTCAATTCGAATGTTCTGCATGAAATCCGTCCACAAAATCGGGCCTTTAAATGACTTACAGTGTTCGTCTGTTCCTGTGTCAGATCACGTTAGCATAGCTGGGCAGCACAACATGGAGAAGCACTGTTTGCCGCATCGCTATCCCCGGACGTCACGATGCGGTCCGATTTTGTTGTTGTGGTCTCGCCATTGTGATCGAACGGAAGAGGAGAAGACGATCTGCGAGCTGACGTAACCCCTCGTGAAGTTCGTCACCGTTCAAACAGGTCCGCAAGGACCATTCATCTTTCTCGCCAACCCATATACATCGCCGCCACCTGTTGGCGCGACCACCGTCCGCACGCAAGCACCACGGTTCGATGCCCCGGAAACATGGCATGAACCGCGTGGCGATGGTGAACTGCAAATGATCGTTCAGGAGCTTCGCGCCGGCTATCTGCGTCCAACCACGGAATCCGGGGCGCGAGACCGAATTGTCCAGCCTCCGTCCCAATTCCGCGAAGGAGTCGAATATGTACAGTTCAGCCGCATGACTTGTTAAACGCCGTCTGTTTCTCTGCTAGGGACTGCAGTGGGGAACGGCTGTCTATCTGTACCCCTTCGAAAGTAATTTGGAAGAATTATATTGCTGCGCAACTTCTCCACATCAAAAGATCGAGACAGAGATGTTTGGTGGGTGCTGGATCCAGGACGGTTCCGAGTGGTGGCTGACCGGGACTGAGCGCACCATTCACGACTATTACCTGAACAATGTGCTGATTCACGAAATCGGCCACATCAATGACCAGCGAAATACCCGATTCGCAGGCCATGAACGCAATGCCGACTGATTCGCTCCTGAATACGGCTATCGATCATCGCACCGCTGCCAGTGACGCTGCGAGGGCTGTCACCCTGATGCAGCTTTCACCTGCTGGACGACGATCATAGGGGGTGCAGGTCGGCTGACCTCGCTCCCTGGCCAGTGACGATTTCCTGTACAGCAAACACCATTGACTCCGGCTGCCAGCCGTTGAGCGGCACTGAGAAAGGCGTTCGGCAGACCGTTCACATCATGTCTGGACAGACGAACCGGTACATTCTGCTGGTCTGCAGTACGACAACCAGTTTTCGCCCGCCTGCTACCGATGATTCCGTGGATGCGCCTACAGTTGGTGATCAACAACGGAATAGACTATGCAGCGTGAACCTTGCCTCGTTTCCTTTTGCGGCACCATCTGTGTTCAGCTTACGATTTGTTCTGATCCCTGTATTTCTTCTCAGCGCCGCTGGGTGTGGAACAACCCAGATGCGCTCTGGGACGGAGCAGCTCCTCCTGTCCGACGCCGTCGACCGCTCGATTGATGAGATAGACCTTTCCGTCTTTGACGGAGAATCTGTCTTTCTGGATTCGAGATTCATCAGTCCGGACAAGTCGGAAAATTCGAGCGGCGCAGACAAATATGTGAACTCCAGCTACATCATCAGCGCATTGCGTCAAAAGCTCATCACATCCGGATGCCTGCTGAAAACTGCTGTGAAGGAAGCTGATTATGTGATTGAAGCTCGAGTGGGAGCATTGGGAACAGATATTTTGGAAGTCACTTACGGAATCCCGGCGAGCAATACGTTGACGGCGGCAGCAACATTGCTGACTGCAGTTCCGTTGGGCCCGACCATTCCTGAGATTTCAGTTGGTAAACGCAATTCCTCAATGGCGACCTCCAAGGTGATCATGTTTGCATACCATCGGGGGACCGGGCGGCCTGTCTGGCAGTCGGGTGTGGCCGTAGCGCAGAGTGATGCCAGAGATTTGTGGCTGTTTGGTGCCGGACCAATCCAACGGGGTTCAATTTACGGGCAAACTCGGTTTGCGGGCACTCGGCTGCAGTTCCCCTGGAAGTCCCGGAACAAGACTGAAACAGTAGGACTCAAAGTCGGTAATTCTCACCAGTTTGTTGTTCCAAGAAATCTGGAGCAACAACTGGAGCAACGGGCCGCTAAAGCTGCAAAGGCGGAACGGGAAAACCCGGTGATCATCCCTGCATCACACGAACAATCGGCAGCTGAATGAGCTTCACGATCGAGTCAGCTTGTTGAACTGCGGATGGCATAAAGTAGTCACCAGGAAGCGGTTCGTCATCGGGACCGATTCACGACGAGCTCCCAGTACTCTATTGACCCCAGGGCGTTCGACCGGACTTGAATAGTTTCAATTGTTCGTCGACCTGTGGCTGGAACTTCAAATGTAAACTGAACGGTTTCTGCCGGCACAGTCACTGTCTGGATGGGCGAAGTGATTCTCTCCCGGTCCTGATCCAGGAGGCGTTCGGTGCCGCAGCGTCATAGGGGATCTGCTGCTGAAATCCGTCTTCACCGGTGATATGTCCGATAACCAGATCATTCACACGGAATAAATTGCGTGCGTCCGGCAACTGTACTGCCAGCATCACTCGGTTACCCTCATCGAACCGCGGCTGTGCTGGTTCAGTCCACGCCGCTAGGCCCTGACTGGCAGGGCCATCACCAGCCCATGAGAGTCGGAAGGAGCGACTCCTGAGATACGTTCAGGTATGTTCAGTGTTCGAACCACCCAAACGACGACAATAAACAGACTGCACAACAGGCCAGTTCCGATTATTACGGCAGTTGATGCTCCGGTCTTCCAGAGCTTCCCGGCTCTCAATTTGTTTTTCCACGCTGAGTGCTTCGTGGAATTCATTTCCGCGGGCACCGCCGCTTCCGAAACTGATCTACCTCCGGGAAACTGACTGCCGCTGTCGTATTTCACCCTGTCAAGATCGACATTGACCAGACTGCTGACGCACCGGCCGGCGTTTGCAAGCTGTTGGTCGTACTTAGCTCGCTTCACGGGGTCGGTGAGGATTTCCCTTGCTTCCTGAATTAATTTAAAGTGTTGGATTCCTTCTGCATCGGGATTTGTGTCGGGATGATATTTTCTGCTTAAGCTTCGGTAGGCTGCGCGAATCGCAGCGTCGGACGCATGCGGTGAAATCTCGAGGATATCGTAGTATTTGGCGCTGCGCATGTTTCCGCACTTGTGAGCAGGATGGGAAAACCAGAAACCGTGCACCACACTGGGCTCGCCCCACCAACCGTTATATTGCAGTTAGACAGGGTCTGTGAAGTTTTTTTTCCGGAACAGGGAATCTGATCCATTGTGACCTGCTTGGACGAAGTCGGTGGTGTTGCTCACCGAATCCACTGAGCGAAACTAGAAAAGTTCGTCCAAGCGAGTTGGCAATCTTGACCGGGTCGACCTGCGGGAGTCATGTACTCCCTGGTCTAGTCGATCCCCAAAGCCTCGTAAATGGTTACGAAAAGGTCACCCATCGTCACTTGGCGGTCGGCATCCTTGTCAACATGTCGAGCGAGCACGTGAAGCTCCTGGTCCCGGGCGAGTCAGAAAAAGGCCGCAAGGATCTCGTGTATCCCGTCACTCCCGACTTTGCCGAGTTGCTGCCAAATGTGCCGGGAGAACACCGGTCCGGCTTCGTGTTCAACCCGGTCGCCGGTCGTGGCATGTCCCGAAACGTGCGAACGGTCTCAAAGGGCATTTCCCGGATCGGTGAGTCGGCAGGAGTAAAAAACGTCCAGAATCCGGAGACGGGTGAGCGGGAGTCGCAGGCGTTTTATGCGTCCGCTCATGACCGCCGACGGGCAATTTTGGGTAGCGATGGTCTCGGTGCGTGCCTGCGATGGTTCTAAAGGAACTCGTGCGACACGAAAACGTGTCCACGACAGAGACGTTCTGCCTCGGTATCGATGCCGACAGCACGGCTGCAATGTTTGCGAACCGTGTGCGGCGAGGTGACATATTAGGTGACACCGCGGTCGAAACAGTCGAGAGCTCGTCGGCGTGAATGAAAAACCCCGGGATTTCCCGGGGTTTGAAAAGGCGCGGGCGGGATTCGAACCCGCGCATGACGGATTTGCAATCCCGTCGGGGTCTTACAACCAGATTCCGACGGGGTTCCGTCCGACTTGAATCGCCCCGAATTTCGCTGTTCGGCGGAGCTTACGGGCGACTTACGGGGGTCCAGGGATGGGCTGGCGGAGGTCTTGACCTACTACCATTTCACTACCACTTGGCAATGGTGGAGTCCCATAACTCCTCCGATATAATAAGGAATCCCTTACTAAAACGTTCAATGCCGTGTGGCTTTAGGTACGCGTTGATCTCAGTTTGCACGGCTACTCGTTATTCGACAGGCGATGAGTCGGCAATTTGTGGTAGTGGTTACCGACTGATCTCCCAATTCGGCAATGCCTCCTTCAGTTTGGCCACGCCTGCGTCGGTGACCTGGGTCTCGCTGAGGGCGAGCCTCTGCAGACTGGTCAGTCCCGACAGATGTACCAGTCCCGCGTCGGTGATTTCGGTGTTGCTGAGTCTGAGCGTCTGCAGACTGGTCAGTCCCGCAAGCTGCACCAGCCCCGCGTCGGTGATTTGGGTGCTGTTGAGGTAGAGCTCCTGCAGACTGGTCAGCCCCGCAAGATGCACCAGTCCCCTGTTGGTGATCTGGGTGTTGCTGAGGCCGAGCTTCTGCAGACTGGTCAGTCCCTTTAGATGCACCAGTCCCGCGTCGGTGATTTTGGTGCCGGAGAGGTTGAGCCCCTGCAGACTGGTCAGTCCTGCAAGATGCACCAGTCCCGCGTCGGTGATCTGCGTGTTACTGAGGCCGAGCGTCTGCAGACTGGTCAGTCCTTTGAGGTGTCTCAGTCCAGCATCCGTGACTTGGGTGTTAAAGAGGGCGAGCGTCTGCAGACTGGTCAGTCCTGCAAGATGCACCAGACCCGCGTCGGTGATTTGGGTGTAGTTGAGGTCGACCTCAACAATTTCGCCCTGTTCATTGACCTCGAGGCCAGCTCTCAGTTTCTCCAACTGTGCCTTCATCGTGAGAGTTACTTTGGGGTTTTCAGGCAGCGTGATTCCGTTGTTGTCTGGCTGCTGTTCAGACCAAATAAGAAACCCAATGACGGCCAGGGGCAGACCAAAGGAGATGGCCCGGAAAGATGAAACCGCAAAGAAACCGGCCTGCTTAATCTTCCGCTTAACCTCAGTAAATTGCTTCGCGCGGAGTTCTGCACCCATGTCCACAGCATCGGAAGGGATCGGATAGCCATCCGGGAAAATGGTGCGGCTGTCGTACTTTACCTTGTGAAGGTCGGCATTGACCAGGTTGCTGGTTGACAGGTCCACGTTCCGGATGTCGGAACTATCGAACTGAGCGGACCGGAAATCACAATTCTGAGCTGAGATACGGCAAAGATCCGCATCGCGGAAATCGCAGCCAACGAAGGATGAACCGTCCAGTTTTGCGCCTGTCAGGATCGCACCACGAAACGACACACCATCAAAAGTCATGCCACTAAGATCGCAACCCGCCGCTTCTTTCCACTTTCGTTTGAAGTGCTCCGCGACGGTCAGAAACGTACTGGTGCCATCGACCTTCATCACCGTCGGATCTGACGGCGGCTGCTCTGTGCCGCCATTCGCGGAGTCCCGACGGGTGCCTGTGCTCTCCGCAGCCGATCGAGCGCTCTTTCTCAGATGCTCATCGTAATGACGGCGTTTCTGCGGGTCCCGAAGGACTTCCCATGCTTCCTGGACCTGTTGGAAGTGTTTGGCCTCGTCGGAATCCGGGTTACTGTCGGGATGATATTTCCTGCTCAGGCTGCGGTACGCAGCCCTGAGCACTTCAGGAGAGGCATCTGGAGAGACTTCCAGAATGTCGTAGAAAGTCATGATCAAATCGCGTCGAGGGCCGCGGCAGGCCGGGAGGTATGGACGGGGCGGGGCTTTGTCCCAGGCGATGCTCGCCCAGTCTCTAGGTCGGCCACTGAAGTTTTTCCGGCTCCCACGAACTGCGGCCACGAATCTTCTGACTACCTTTTGACTGGCGCGCAGTCGGCTTCCTGCGGGCCCAGTATTGCCCCCCCCCCGGATCAAACATCAATCAAACTGCGGTCCGCAGTCCTCCCAGCAACGGGAATCACCCTGCCATGCGATGTAAAGTGGGGCCACTACAGACTCTGTGATCCTGCCCAACGGACCGCCGGTGTTACAGGTGCCGTGCAAACACTGCAGTGCAGCACTGCTGATCTGCATTGCAGCGCATACACGGCACTCAGATTAACGGTTCACCTGTGGCTGCAGGTCTGGCCTGGCATTATGTGAGGTACGCGGAGGATGACATCACACTGGCGGAAGCTGAGACACAGGCGCGTGAGCTGAAGACGGGACTATGGTCGGGCAAGCCATAAAATCATCCCACCGGCGGGACTGGCGGAAGATGAATAAGGACGAGTGGGATGAGTATCGGTGAGTCACTTCAATTCACGGCAGGCAGATATACAGACGGATGACTGCAAAGAAAAAACAGCCCCTTCCCGTTACGCATCCCGTCCTCAATTGATTGATTACCAGCGGACTCAGACGAGTTCCTGCATCACGCCGTAACGGTCGTTGTCGACGAGATACTGCGGCCGGCCCTGAAGGTCATTGAGTTTCAAATGCCGGACGTCGATACCCATGTTGTGATACATCGTGGCAAAGACATCCTGAAAGTGGACCGGTCGTTGCGTTGCATATTCTCCCAGCCGGTTTGTCGCACCGATCACCTGTCCGGTTCGCATACCGCCACCAGCCAAAAGAGCACAGCTGACGCGGGGCCAGTGGTCCCGTCCGGCCCTCTCGTTGATCTTCGGGGTTCGGCCAAATTCACCCCACACCACCACGGTCACGTCGTCAA
>CAUZPL010000024.1:0-80557 GCA_963581585.1 Planctomycetota bacterium | reverse complement strand
TGGCCGTGGTGATGAATGATCTTGATCAGTTCGGCGTGATCCTCGTTTCGTCCAACCCCGCGGCATTTCGTGAAATGAGTCGCCGAGTACAGCAGGTGGCACCTCAGGCGGCTGAGCTGAGGTACCAAATTGCTCGTTTGAAATCTCTGCGAGTTTTAGACACGTGCACGGAAATTGATCGGGTGGCACCCCACACGCCACCATCAGCTTCGAAATGGTTAAATAACGCGATGCAAATGCTCGGATATTCCGAAACAGCGTTGCAGAATGGTCGGTTCGCCGAAGCCGATCGACAGGCTCAGCGATGCCTGCGGGCACTGCGGACCGTGCAGAATCTTTACTGGACGGCAGCCATCCAGCAGCTGCCCACACCCATGGCCAGCCCCTTCACAATTGCCTTTTCATCACTGCCCGAACACTGGCAAATGATGCGGGCGATTCAGGCGAGTCGACCATCCGGCAATCTGCTGCCCACGAATCAGTATCATCGTCGTCAGGAGATGGAACAGCTTGGATGGAGTTTCCCGGAGTTGCCCGACAACATCTACTCCACTCGGTCACAGCCGGGCACCGACTCGCAGAATAACTGTCGGGTTCTGCAACTGGCTGCCTGGAAGCCGGAAACAACGCAGGCCTCGCTGCCAACTCAGCCGTCAACGCTCATCAACATTCCGCCGGTCAAGGTCGAAGCCGGCGACATTGTCGAGATTCGCGGGCGCGCACGCCGCAGTGTTCGAGCGATTCGAACGATGGAAGAGTACCCGCTGATGGTTTTTGACAGTGAACTGGGACCAGAGTTTGCTGTACGTCCGGCGTTGGAAACGACATGGAGGTCGTTTCATCTATACCGACAGGCGGCCGCTTCAGGAATGCTTCAGTTCTCAATCGGTCTGCAGGGCAGTGCTGAAGTTTATCTGGACCTAGATGCACTGGTCATACAAAAAGTCGGTCGAAGCGTGCCAGGTAACCTGGAACTGCGAACCGCATCCGATTCCCGCGTCAGGGGCCGTGGACACTCTCTCCCCTCGTCCAACTGAGAATTGCCGTGTAGATCGGTCCCGGGCGGGGTGAAAGCTTGCAGGGTCATGCTCAGTCGATAGGCTTTCGGACTGAATGAACCCGAGGTGAATCCATGCGAACAGCAGTGTTATAGGCCACACATCTGTAGCTATCCCAAACGCCATCTGGCACTGCAAATTCTCACACCGTACACAAGAGGGGCCCACCAGATGCCAATCGCAACGCCGGAACAGGATGCTGGATACCGCTCAGCAAAACGGATACGCCTACCCTGGAATCAACGTAACGTCGATTATAACACTGAATGCCGCCCTGAAAGGCTTCGCAGATGCGGGTTCTGATGGCATTCTTCAGTTCTCAACCGGAGCAGGTGAATTCGCTTCAGGACTGAATGTCAAAGACGCAGTGCACGGCGTTGTCGTGCTGGCCGAAGCCGCTCACCGCCTGGCCGAGAAATATGACATCCTGATTGGCCTACATACGGACCATTGTTAGCCGAAGAAAATGGATTCGTTTCTCAGGCCCCTGATTGAAGAAACAGCCGCTCGTCGCGCCACAGGAATCGGCAATCTGTTCAACTCTCACATGTATGGCGGATCCGAACTGCCACTGGAACAGAACATCGCCGAAAGTGTCGAATTGCTCACATTGTGTGCGGAGAATGATATTATTCTGGAAGTTGAAGCCGGCGTGGTGGGTGGTGAAGAAGACGGGATCGATCACTCGGGTGTCGCTGACGAAAAGTTGTATACGACGCCGGGTGATACGGTGCGGGTTTACGAGGCACTCAACGGCCGGGGCCGCTTCATGGTTCGCTGCCACCTTTGGCAAGGTTCACGGTCACTACAAGCCAGGTGCTGTCAAGCTGCGACCGGAGATTCTGAGAGACGGACAGAAAGCTGTCACCGACAGGCATGGCGATGCTGCCGAATTCGACCTCGTATTCCATGGAGGCTTCGGAACTTCCAAAGTGCAGCTGCAGGAGACCCTGGATTATGGGGTCGTCAAAATGAATATCGACACAGATACGCAGTACGCGTTTACTCGCTCAATTGCGGACTTCATCCTGAAGCACTACGATCAGGTGCTGATGATCGATGGTGAAATCGGCAGCAAGAAGGCCTATGATCCTCGGACGACACTGAAGCTGGCGGAAGCAGGGGTGGCGGCTCGATTACAGCGTGCCTGCGACGATCTGAAGAGCAGTGGACGGTCGATTTTGGCCAAATCTGACTGGTTTGTCTGAGGTGCGATCAATGCGCGGCCCGCTGCCACAGGCAAGCCGCCGATTGTCGTATCAGAGCTTGAACGAATATCGCTCTCCGATTACACGGCGCTTCGGATGGTCGGTAATTCGCCTGTGTCCCACCGAGTCAGGTGCAAATTTGCAATGACAAAGATGCTGTATTGAGGACACGTCGCGAGCATGCTGAAATCGTTTCGCAATCAGATCGTCTTTCTGAGTCAGTTCGGGAAGCAGTTTGAAACCACCGGCTCACTAATCGCCAGCAGTCGCTTTCTGGCAAAAGCGATTACACGTTTTCTGGCGACTCGACCGAACCAACCCATCCGAGTGCTTGAATGCGGGCCGGGAACAGGGGCCTTTACCAATCAGATTGTGAAGTACCTGCGGTCTGATGATGTATTTGATCTGGTGGAACTGAACGCATCGTTTGTGGATGTGCTCAGGCACCGGTTCGAATCGGAAGATGCGTGGAGAGCTGTCAATGAACTATCGACGATCCACGAAGTGCCTCTGCAGGATTTCGAATCCGGAGGAAACTACGATTTCGTAATCTCGGGGCTGCCGCTTAACAATTTCCCGCCGAAGCTGGTGGCCGAAATTATGGAAGTCTATTTCCGACTGCTCTATCCACACGGAGTGTTGAGCTACTTTGAATACATGTACGTTCGTTCGGTTCGCAGGAGGATATCTCCTGGCACCACGGGCAGCAGACTTCGGGAGATCCATGAGATCGTCGAATCTTACATCGCTCAGTATCGCATCGCACGTGATCCAGTGCTCCTGAATACACCACCGGCATGGGTACAGCATCTGCGGGCGCAACCACTACAGAGTAGTGATTCGTGACGTCTGCCGGCAGTACCACTTGTTCCTGAAACAACGTGTGGAAATATATGTATATCAGATGGTGATTCCAAACAACAGTAGGTTCGCGTCGACGCTGTCAGCGTCACTCTTCATGATTCTTCATTCTGCTCAGTATGTGACGGTGCTCGTCGGCAAGATCATGATTTCCGAGCCTCTCGTTGACAATGACAAGTAGTCGACGAAGTTGTTGGCTCGATGGTCGATCAGGCAGGGCCAGCTGCAGGTCCCGGTCGGCTTCCTCCAGCCGTTCCATCGCCAGGAGGATTTCCGCACGAGTGCCAAGGGCATCCGGATTCTCTGGAAGCAGTTGCAGTACGGTTTCGATAAGGGACAGCGAGTAGTCGAAATCGGGCGAGGCCCCTCTGACAAAGGCCAGCGCAAGGTTGTTCAAAACCATGGGATTCCGCGGATCAAGCCGTTTCGCAGTTTCCAGGTTCCTGCGAGCTTTCTCAAACTGGTTTTCTCGAAGCGCCTCCGTGCCAATGAGGTTATAAACCGTCGCATTAAAAGATCCATCGGCCAGAATTCTGACCAACAGCCCCTCAGCCTTTCCTGCAGCCGACAGTTTTGAACAGCTTATCTTTGCGATACGGACGAGTGCCTGCTGGTCCTGAGGAACAGCCGACACAGCTTCTTTTAGCAGGTCGAGGGCTTCGTCTGAGGCGTCAGCGGAACGACTCAAAAGTCTGTCGACCACCGCGACCAGAATTTGACTGCGAAGGCGATTCATGACTGGCCGTTCTGAATCCGATACATCCTGGCGATCGACACGGACGGAATCAATTGCTTCATCCAGACGTTTCGCCTGAAAAAGAAGCACGGAACGCGCATAGGCGATCTGCACTGGTGACTGATCCGGGAGTTCGTCGAGTTCCTCCAGCAGCTGATCATACAGTCGGTCTGATTCTTCTTTCCTGTCAGCTTCCGCATAGAGTTGGGCCAGCAGCGACCGTGACTCCGGGTGCTCAGTCAATCCGGTCTCAAGCTGCTGGATTGCCTCAGGGATCTTTCCACATATTTTCAAGAGCTGCGCCACTGCGATCCTTGCCGAAGAATTGTCTTCTCCCTGAAGCTGTTCGAGCCAATATGTGAGAGGTGCCTCCAGGTCCTTGTCAAATACCGTCAATTCTGTGGCGGGGTGTTTGGATAGTTGTGTAATGACAGCCGCATTGGCAGGAGTGATCGCCAGTGACTGAACGAGCAGTCGCCTGGCCAGTGTCATATTCAGCGGTGACTCCCGAAGTTTGACGTTAGCAATTTCCACGTACAGCTGAGACAAGGCGTGGCGCAACTCGGGACTATCTTTCAGCGACAGCCCTTCTCTCAGAATTAACTCTGCCTCCTTAAACTGTTGCTCAAGTGAATGACACTGGGCCCAGTGAATTCGGGCGGTTACATCCGTTGAGTCATCCGCAAGCCGCCCCTGAAATGCCCTGCCGGCTGCTTCCAGGCCTTGTCTGACCAGTTCCGGATTTCGCTTGAGTTGTTTTTGCAGCCGTGCAAGGGAAAGGTACATTTCCGGATCCTGCTCTGCTCCCTTTCTAAGATGCGTCTCAGCGAGCCGGAACTGTCTTTCTGACACGTAATAGTCGGCCAGAAGTGTATGCACTTGAGGATCAGACGGTCGCATTTTGACAGCAGCCTGCAATCGCCGGCCCAATTCGTCCTTCGACATGTCGGGAATCTTCCCGGCCAGTGCCTGTTGCACAAGCCAGATCTGAGCCGGTGCAAAACCTGTGGCACCGTCAAGTGGTGCGAGCTGGTGCATCAAGCCAATTGCTCCGGACTCATTTCCCAACTGCTGAAAGAGCAGCGCCAGCCGGAATTTGTACCTGGGTACGGATGGTTGCAGTGTGCAAAGCGACCTCAAAAACAACACCGCGGTATTCCACTCCTCATTCCCAATGGCTTCCACAACTGCCTGTTGATAGTCTCGAACAACCCGCCTTTGATCGTTGTGCTTCTGCTGCAAAAAAAACAGAACACCGCCAAAGGCAACGATCATCGCTGGCAGTCCCAGCAAAAAGTGTGACGGCACACGGGAAAACAACCAGTATTCAAGGAACCGGAAAAAATACCCCGGCTTGAGTGCCTCTTTACCCGGCGGCAAAGGCATCCTCAATTTCGAAACACCGGTACCGCCAGTACAGGTGGGACTAGTGGAGTCTTGCTCTGCCATCTTTGATTCTCTTCTCGAACCATTGCCCGAACACGGTGGGCAGTACGTCTTCAAACTCTAACACTCTGACGGGCTATCTGCTCATGATCCCTGTGACAGCGCAGCATCCCGGATTCGTCGTCGAGCCTGTAAGTGAAGTCCCCTGACTGAATCGACCTGATCCTCTGTGAACGGAATCGGAGACTCTGCAAAAGTCTGGCATTGAATCGTGTCGGGGACAGTGCTGAATCCGGGCAGCGTTCTTAAACGGTGCTGAACCAGCTGTATCGCGTCGTTTGTATCTGGTGGCTGATACGGATCGCCCGACGGCGTGAAAAAACTAAAGAACAGCAACCCGTAACTGCCAAGGTCCGGTTTGGCCAGCCGAACGCGCATTCCCTGCCACTCGGGTTCTGACTGATCCAGCTTACTATCCGAAACCTGCCATCCGATACCGGTGTAACACATCCTGAGATCATGCCAGCCGCAGAACAAATGGTCACACGAAACAGTGACGTCCATATTCCGGTCGTGAAACACCCATACATTCGAGAACTGCCCGGCAATGTCACCTCGCCCGCGTTCTTCTTCGTTGTATGTTTGCAGTACGAATCCGGCAACGTTCGGATCCAGTGCCGATTCGGTCAACAAATTGAGGTTCGTTGTGAAATTGCTGGATCGTTCTGATCGGGAAAAAAAAGCCGGAGCCTGCGCTGCAATTCCCACGACGCAGAAAACGGAGCTACAGATGATTGACAGTTTCCACCAACGTGTCTGGTCGGGCGGAACAGAATCTAATCCACGGGAAGTGTGC
Organism: Planctomycetota bacterium; assembly: GCA_963581585.1. GTDB lineage: Bacteria > Planctomycetota > Planctomycetia > Planctomycetales > Planctomycetaceae > S139-18. Next base: position 74,452 of record CAUZPL010000024.1, on the reverse strand, counting down.
TCTATCTTTGTGGCAAAAATCTGGTTGAATGCCGCAACACACGGGTTTCGATAGGCAACATTGGGTTTACTGAGACCACTGTCGGGTACGGGTGCGGTGAATCCCAGAAGGAAGTAGTCAAAGTTATACACCAGCCCTGCCGCAAGCACGAGCACTGTATAACCGATCATATCATGAGGCCAACCAGCAGTGAGGTCTTTCTGCCACCAGTGCTCAGCCAGAACGATAATGATCACTCGAATAACATTCATGAAACCAGCAAAGAAGACTCCACTGACAAGTACGAGGGACGCATGGAACAGCCTCCTTCGTTTCCAGCAACAGATCAGCACTGCAAGAAACAGCAACGTGAATAACGACTGGACGCCGCTGCACGCTTCCTCCACCAGCAGAGTCTTGGACGGCAGGGTAATGACATTGCCCTGGCGCAAATGCAGGCAGCCGGCAAGGTTAAGTACGTTGCTGGCGACGCGACTGGTCAGGTCCTGCAGTGTCCGAATGATCAGCACGTCGGTGTTCGCCGGTAATCGAACGGTCAGGAGCGGGAGAAGTGCGAGGTAGGCGAGCGACGCCCCTGTGTCCTTGTCCTTCCGTGAAACGGCCAGAGCCAGCAGCAGATGCCACAGTCCGAGGCTGGCAAGCCATGGAGACCACACAACCGCACCTGTGAACAGCATCAGCAGGTCGAGAATGACAAGACCCAAAACCAGTTTTGGTCGTAGATTTCGACTGTGCTGACGAGACCACAGCAGCGAAAAAAATGCGATGAAGGCAAACGGGAAAAACTGATAGTGGGTTTGCCGCCACGTCGTTGAATACTCGCTCAACAGGAAAGGAAGATGGCCAACAAACAAAATCAGGAACGGTAGCCACCAAAATCGCGATGGCAATTCTTCTGACGATTCAATATGGATTTCTGGAGCGGACATGGAGCCAAACCCGAAAGAATTTCCGTAACTGGGACTTCGCAGAATCGAGAATAGGACATTTCATCTCGCTGCCAGCCTGATGTCCATGACACTGGGAATAATTCGATACAAATCCTGACCATCGTAACGAATTAGCGACATCTGCGGACATGTTCAGTCATGGCAACAATCGTGTGCTGTGGACGTCATAGACGCAAAGATGTCCGCACGGACGGGGAGGCTCATTCGTTGAATCTCCTCCCGTGCACCCTCATGTCACAGCCAAATGTGATGGCTGCTTTACAGCTGGCCAACAAGTTTCCGGACATACGATGCTGCATCGGCGATTGGCACTCGGACCGCTTCAGAATCCGTGCGACGTTTGATCTCGACGATACCATCCTTCAGCCCCCTGCTGCCGATAACCATGCGCAGGGGTAATCCAATCAGATCGGCATCCTTGAATTTGAAGCCAGGGCGTTGGTCGCGGTCATCCATCAGTACATCCAGTCCGACTGACACCAGCTCATCATAGATGTCGCTGGTGACGTTCATAACGGCTTCGTCGGTCACGTTCAGTGGTATCAATTCGACCGAAAAGGGAGCTACCGCAGCCGGCCAGATAATGCCGCTGTCGTCGTGGGAGGTTTCCACGATTGCTGCGACAACGCGTGTCACACCGATACCGTAACAGCCCATGATGATGGGATGTTTTTTTTCCTGAGGATCCAGCCAAGTCGCATCCAGAGCTTCACTGTATCTGGTACCCAGTTTGAACACGTGGCCAACCTCAATTCCCTGAACGATCTCCAACCTGGCGTCACATCTGGGACAGGGATCATCCTCAGCTGCATTACGCAGGTCGTGTGTCTCAGACAAATCAAAATGAGTCCCAGGTACAACACCGGTCAGATGAGCGTCGTTTATATTGGCCCCTGTGATCGCGGAAGTGATCGCAGAGACGTCGTAATCGGCGATGTAGCTGCATTTCAATCCACACGGACCGGCAAAACCGACAGGAGCCCCGGTTACACCTTCCACTGTGGCGTCGTCAGCCATTTCCAGATCGCTAACACCCAGCGCCCGCCGGATTTTTCCTTCGTTGGCTTCATGATCACCACGAATCAGAACAGCGGTTGGTGTACCGTCTGCCACATAAATCAGCGTTTTAATGAAACTGGAAGGATCACACTTCAGCATTTCACTGACGGCATCGATTGATCCGGCATTGGGAGTCTCCACGAAAACAGGGTCACTGGCACTGTCCACAGCTGCCCGTATGGTGGCAATCCTTCCGGTTTCAGCGCGCTCCTGATTCGCTGCATAGTCGCACCCGGTGCAGCGGACGACAAGGTCTTCACCATTGGGCGCTGGTACCATAAATTCGTGTGACGCGTCCCCTCCAATAGGACCACTCTCGGCTTCGACCGGTATGTATTCCAGACCACAGCGTTCGAAGATTCTGCAGTAGGCCTTGTACATTGCGTCGTAGATTTCGTTCAGTTCGTCCAGTGACGAACTGAAGCTGTATGCGTCCTTCATCAGAAACTCGCTGGTCCGCAGAACCCCAAAACGCGGACGTTCTTCGTTGCGAAATTTTGTCTGAATCTGATACAGCGTCAGCGGCAGCTGCTTGTAGCTACGGATCTCGTGCGAGATGAGTTCCGTGATGACTTCTTCATGAGTTGGTCCCAGTGCGAAGTGCAGTTTACGGTCACCGCGTCTGGCTTCAAAATTGAACAGAATATCGCCAAATTCATCCCTGCGGCCTGTTCGTTCGAAAAGTTCGATCGGCTGAATGGCTGGCATAAACAGTTCGATGGCACCCGCTCGGTCCATTTCTTCGCGCACGATCTGTGCAACCTTACGAACGGCCCGCCAGCCCAGAGGCAGATAAGTGTAGGCACCCGCCATCAGCTGACGAATCAGCCCGGCACGCAGCATCAGCTGGTGACTTGGGATTTCAGCTTCAGAAGGGACTTCTTTAAGTGTTGGAATAAAGGTTTTAGTCCACCGCATGGATGTTTCCTGAACGTCATGCTGGGAGGGGGTACGAATTCCTTCGAACGCTGCTGGCCTTGAGATGTTGAGCAGCGGATTCTAGCAGACCCTCGAATGCAGCAAACCCCGGACCAATCAGCGGATACGCGCATCTCGGCGGTTGTTGCACAATTCAGCCGATTATAAGATCTCATGTTCGGCCACCGCAGAACAAAGGTTGTGGCGGCAAGTCAACTGATCAGAAAACGGCAGCAGCAGACTGCCGATGTGGGAACAGAAACATATGTCACGAACGTTTGTGAACGAGCTGGCGGATGGCGACACGGTCGATGAAGTGTTTTTGCTGGCAGACAAACAACTGCGAGCGAATCGTAATGCGGATATATACCTGCTGGCCACACTGAGAGATAAATCCGGAGTCATCAGTGGACTCATGTGGAATGTCTCCGAAGAACAGCTCCGACATATCTCGCCCGGCGACATGGTACGAGTGAAAGGCAAGATCCAGCTGTATCAGGGCACCCTGCAGATGATCGTGACGCATATCGATGTCGCACCGCACAGCAATTTCGACGCAGACGATTTTCGGGCTCAACCGCTGGCGAACGTGGGCCCGCTGCTGGACCGTCTCCAGGAGCTGTTGAATACGCTCACATGTGACCGCCTGAAGACGCTGGCTGTATGTTTCATGAATGACAAACAACTTGTCGAGTCGCTCTGCGCTGCTCCCGCCGGTGTGAGAGCTCATCATGCCTACCAGGGAGGGTTGATCGAACATATCGTCAGTATGGCTGAAGTCGCCGATCGAATCTGCGATCTCTATCCGCAGCTGAACCGGGATCTTTTGCTGCTGGGTGTGGTCATGCACGACCTGGGCAAGATTCGGGAATTGTCATGGGATCCGGCACTGGTCTACACCGATGAAGGTCAGCTGCTGGGACATATGAATATCGCCATCGAAATCCTTAATGAGAAGCTTCTTGAAACCCGAGAACAACTGGGCGGCAGTGAAGTGGATGCCGAAGATGTGTTGAGGCTCAAACACATGATCCTCAGCCATCACGGTTCACTGAAACACGGAAGTCCACGTGTGCCCATGACGCCGGAAGCCATGGTGCTGCACCACATTGACAACATGGATGCGAAGCTGCATGAATTCACCCGCAGCATAGAAGATGATGTGAATAAGCATTCGTCCTGGACCCCTTACAGCCCGCGGATGGAACGAAAGCTCTTCAAAGGGTGGGGAAGTCAGTCCGATAGTGAAGAACCAACCTGACAGGCTCCGGGTGAAAACGAACGGAGATGAACGATGAGTAAACTTCGTGATCAGATCATCGAGCTTCTGTCCGCTCCGGATTATCGACGTATGGATCCGCTGTCTGTGTCGAAGAAGCTGCAGGTCACCAAAAAGGGAATGAAAATATTTCGCGTGGTGGTGGATGAACTTGTGGAATCCGGCCAGGTGCGAAAAGGCAAAAAAGGTCGCCTGCAACTTAAGACGACTGCCGGTTTTCTGACAGGTGTGGTCCGCAGGATTAACAGTGGTGCGGCCTTCGTGATTCCAGACAAATCATCCGCAACTCCAGAAAAAAAGGACGTCTATATTTCATCTGGAGATCTGGGGGATGCGCAAACCGGTGACGAAGTCATGGTTCGTCTGGTCAGCCGTCGGAGATCCGGCGGACAGCGATGCGGTCGCATTGAAAAAATTCTCGAACGAGCCAGCAACGTCTTTGTGGGGACGTACTTCGAATCGCAGGGACAGGGCTTTGTGCGCGTGGATGGTCGGGCGTTTGACACAGCTATTCACGTCGGTGATCCGGAAGCTAAGAGCGCAAAGATCGATGACAAGGTTGTTATCGAAATGCTGCGATTTCCATCTGCCAATCGCGTTGGCGAGGCTGTGCTGACCGAAGTCCTGGGTCGTCGCGGTGACCCAGGTGTCGACACCATGACAGTTGTCTACGAGCTGGGTCTCCCGCACAAATTCAGTGATGCCGTGCTGGACGATGCGAGACGGCTGGCGGAAAGGTTTGATGAGACCAATTCGGACGGACGACTGGATTTGACAAAGGAAACCGTCGTTACTATTGACCCGGCCAGCGCGAGAGACTTCGATGATGCTGTTTCGCTGCGTCGCGATCGACGAGGTCACTGGCAACTGGGTGTCCATATCGCCGATGTGGCACACTTTGTGGTGCCCGGAAGTGAACTCGATGGCTCTGCTCGGGAACGTGGGACCAGTGTCTATCTGCCGCGACATGTGATCCCGATGTTACCGGAAGTGATCAGCAATGGACTTGCCAGTCTGCAGGAAGGCCAAGTGCGATACACCAAGAGTGTATTCATTGAATTTGATGCCCAGGGAAAACCTCAGGGAGCTGAGCTGGCGAACACAATGATTCGCGTCTCACGACGATTCACGTACGAAGAAGTAATGCCGCTGATCAAAAAACCGGAATCCAGCGAGGGAGTTGTGAATGCCACTGTTCTCAAGCTGCTGCAGAAAATGCACACACTGGCGATGGTTCTTCGCCGCAACAGATTTGCTGACGGTGCACTGCAGATGGGTATTCCGGAAGTGGAAATTGACTTCGGTGATGATGGAAATGTCACGGGAGCCCACGAACGTCACCACGACGAGAGCCATGAAATCATTGAGGAGTTTATGCTGGCTGCGAACATCGCAGTCGCTCAGCTGCTCACTGCCAAAGAGCTTCCGTTCCTCCGCCGCATTCACGGTCATCCCGATGAATTGCGCCTGAAAAATTTCCAGGAGTTTTGTCACGGATTGGGATATGAGATCGGACAATTTCTCAGCCGTACGGCTTTACAGCAGGTGATTGCTGATGCGACCGGTCAGCCTGAGGAACGAGCTGTTAATTTCGCTCTTCTGCGAGCTATGAAACAGGCTGAGTACAGTCCGGAAGAATCCGGTCACTTTGCGTTGAATGAAGATCATTACTGCCACTTTACGAGCCCAATTCGCCGCTACCCGGACCTAATGATTCATCGGATCGTGGGTGAACTGGCAGCCGGTCGAAAAGTCCGACGTTGCAATATGGGTGAGCTGTTGCAGCTCGGCAGAAACTGTTCGCTGACTGAGCGTCGTGCTGAAAAAGCCGAACGTGAACTCAAACGCATCAAACTCCTGCGTTACATGGAAACACGCGTCGGCGAAGAAATCGATGCATTCATCACCGGTGTGGAAAGTTTCGGGATGTTCTGCCAGGGTGTCAAAATCCCGGTGGAAGGCATGGTCCACATCAGCACACTGAGCGACGACTTTTATGCCTATGATCCAGCTGCCAGAACACTGACCGGTGACCGCAGAAAACAGCAGTATCGACTTGGCGACACTGTCAAAGTGATCGTCACCAATGTGGATCTGGACCGTCGTCAGCTGGATTTCCGCATCGTGCCGGAAGCCGGTCCGGCCTGCCGGCCAAAAGTGGCGAAATCAGTCCCTCGCAGGAAATCAGGAGAGAAGAGGAGGACACCAGATTCGAAGAAGCCAAAACATGGTCGCAGTAAACAGCCAACGCGCGGAAAGACGAATTGAAAATCAGCAGCGAATACAACGAAAAACAGTGGTAGTAGAAAACGGAGACGATAATTGCACTTTAACGATTCACCTGTCGTAATCGCTCAGCGGCTCGTTGGCCAGCTGCTGTGCAGACGGACTCGTGATGGTTTGTGCATTGGGCGCATCGTTGAAACCGAAGCGTATTTGTCCGAGGGCGATACGGCGGCTCATTCCACACGTGGTCCGAATCGGAAGAACGCTTGTATGTTTGGTCCGGCAGGGCGAGCTTATATCTACACGATTCACGCGCGACAATGTGTGAATGTGGTGACGGAACGGCAGGGGATCGGCTCGGCTGTCCTGATTCGGGCTGTGGAACCACTCACAGGGGTGCCATTAATGCAGCGACGTCGCGGCACTATTCATCTGCGCAATTTGTGTCGCGGTCCGGCACGCTTGTGTGAGGCATTTCAGATTGGCCGGGATCTGGACGGCTGGGATCTCACCCGTGGCAAAAGACTGTGGATTGCAGATGAATCGTGTGACCTTTCCGCGAATGTTGTTTGTTCACCCCGCATTGGCGTAACGTCGGCGGAGGATCTGCCGCTGCGTTTCTTTGTAAATCGCAGCGGGTTTGTCAGCGGCACCCGAAAACAAACGTCCATTCATCATTGAATAGGCTTTGACTCGGTACCAGACGAGAAGCAAACCTGCGGGCTCTGTTGAATCTGTATTTGGTATTCCGGATGCTGTGAATAGACGAGTTGTGACAGTTGAACTCAGCCCGGAAATCGGGTCACCTGACGATGTCGCATGAAACAGAAAACACCGTGATCAGCAGGAGATCATTTCCCGTTCCGGCTGGAGCCGTGACGGACCTTTTTGCGCCTCAACCACTGGCCAACGTCAATCCGACGCAACGACTTCGCTGCCTGACTTTGAATCAGGATGCGGCACGGATTGAGAATTGTCGATCGGACAGATCGATGTTCACGGGACCAGGCATGAGGACGGTTTGCCGAGGCGTTCGCAATGATCCGGCCATTTCGCCGAACCCGGAAGAACTAGGCTGGGTGTAAAAAGCCCGGGATCTGATGTGTTCCGCCACAGCCGCTCTTGAAGAGGATTCCATTCTGCTGAATGCCGATACGCGTGCTGCGATGCGAGCATCCGGCTCATGCGGATGATGCGACGGACGACTGGTACGGTTGCCGTTGGGGACCACGACATTTCGGGCAGAACGATTTCAATCCGTGGCACAACAGGACCGTGCACGAAACTGCAAGTCTGATCGTGTGATGGTGGGGTGGTTACAGGCAGGCTGTGCTGTTCAATACAGAGTAAGTCGCCGTCTGATGCACGGCTGGCTTCGCTTGTCGTTCAACGGATGCATCGTGTACTCCGTTAACTGAGATTCGGTGACGTGGAAGATGACAATCATTCGGCAGAGATGACATCTGCTCCAGGACCCGGTAATTTTCCAACCACGACGACATCTCTGGCCGGGCATCGGCCGATACAGACTGTGTCGCGGTAAGGCTATTCGTTGCCCTGCCTACAGAACCGGCATGATTTGCCGGTGTGTCGTTACCAAACATGTGGACGCCTGGAGGCTGCCCGTGAAGATTTGGCTGTTTGGTCTGCTTCAATCACTTATCGCCGTTACCGGTCTGGCAGCATATTTCTACGCCGATAATCTTCTGCTGACTGGAATTGCCGTCGGTTCAGCTACCGTGCTTGGAGTGGCTCAGCCGTTGCTGGGAGCAAGGAAACAGAAAAAACTGGAAGGTTCGCCCCACGAGCAGTGTGTCAAAACGCTGTCGGTTATCGGTGGAGACGTAGACGATCAGTTGGAAGGCGTCATCCCTCCGCCGCTTCCTCATCGGGCCACCGTCGCTGCATTTTTGGAGTTGGCGAGCCTCGGCGATCCCTGTGAACAATTGCAGCGATACGATGATCTTATCGAAGACATCCGTGAGGCAGATGAAAACTGCGCCTTCCAAGCAGCTGCTTTCAGTGCGGAACTGACTGGCAACGTTCTCGGTGTAGCCATGGAAGGGCTGGCGGCGCTGGCTCTCGGCAAACTCGACAAAGCTCGACGGTTTTTTGAGGAAGCCACTCAACTGAATAGCAGGTGGGCGATGCCGTGGCTGGGATGGGCGACCGTATGTTATCAGCAGGGCGACTACGAAACACTGGCAATGCAACACCCTCACATTAACGGAGTGGAGCTACTGAGCTACGACTGCGGCGATGAAGAGGTCTTCCTGCAGTTGTCAGAGTCAGATCGTGAAACTTTGCTGGGACTATATCAACAGACTGCCACCGCGCTCGGCAACTACTATGCTGCTGCCGAAATCGCCAAGTCACGTCAGTCTTGCCGGCAAACACACGAAGAGTTGCGCCACGCTGCGTGAGATAACGGAAGTGTTCACAGGAGGTTACGCCACGTGAGGATGCCAGACGAGGATCTCGCCCTTCCCAGGGACGGAACAGTCTCCGTAATAGCGAGCCCATGATCCGTTCTCAGCTCGCCAGGGCAGAATGATTCCCAGCTCCTTCAAGTACCGCGCATAAACATTCAGGAACGTGGGGTTGTAGTAACATGACAACTGAAATGTCGGCATCAGCTGCAATGGTTTGAGTGAGATGATCGTGCCGCGATTCATCCATGCACCTGTTCGGATTTCGGCTCCGCTCAGCAGGACAATCGTACCACCCTTCATCTGGAGTCCGCAAAAGTCTTTGACGACCCCACCCACAACAATTGTGCCACGCCGCATTCTCAGGCCGACTTCCAGACCAGCCGTGCCGTCCACGATGATGGTCCCGTTTTTCATACCTCGCAGACTGCCTCGGTAACCGCCACCAATCTGGCCGCCACCATTGCCGTGGACGTGGATGAAGCCGTTCTTCATTTCAGCTCCAATCCAGTCGCTCGCATTTCCGTGGACGTCAATGCGTCCACCCGTCATATGGGCTCCCAGGTGCATGCCCACACTGCCGTGGATCGTCAAGTGACCGTGATCCATGTCGCGGCCAAGCAAACGAACTCGGTGCAGGTCGCCATGGATCTCCACCTGATCGCTGCGCTCACCGTCAACATCGAAGAAATCATCGATGCGCACCTGACGTTTGCCATGATACAGCTTCAACCCACAGATCTCATCGTAGGACAGGTCGGCCAAGCGAGAGGCTGACAGCACCTCTGCTTCCAGCGGGACGGAAGGCTCTTCCTTCAAAGTCAGTGTGATGCTCATTCGGCTGCGCCACATTGCTGAATATCCGGGCGTTTGATGCGTTCGAGTTCAACCGGATAGTTGTCGAATGACATCGTGTAGCAATCTTCGAACAATGGCTGAATAAATTCTTCGGTCGATGGATCGTAACCGGGTTTAATCAGGAATTCGCGTCCTTCGGGAGTTTCCCGGATGTCACCATCCTCGATGACGACTTCGCCTGCTTTGATCACGTAACGAGGATGACTGAACATGCGGATAACGCTGTCGTCTTCTTCGTAGATGACAACGTCGGCATCGCAGCCTGCTCCCAGATTGCCTTTGGTCTTCAGACCGAGTGCCCGAGCTGGTCCGGCGGACATCGCGGTGGCGACATCGTACAACGTATACTCCCGATCAATTTCCGGGAGCTTGACCCGGCCCTTGATGTTGTCTGGCAGCTGTTTGAGACACTCCTTGCGGTGATCGGCACACATCAGCAATTCGATGATTTCCGGGTAGCGCCAAAAACAACCACCGTTCGGATGATCGGTCGAAAGGAATACCTGCCACGGATCTTCGATAAGGAGCAACAGTTCCAGGCCGGCTGCCCACTGAACCGCGTTCACCAGGTTACTCGGGCGATACGTGTACGGCACGATTCCGCAGCCGGTTTCGTTTTCAATGTCGAGATTACCCCATTTGCGACCGGTGAGTTTATACAGCAGATGCTGCCATGGGCCGTCAGCTGTGATCGTGACGGTATCGCCGAACAGGATCGCTCCTGCATCGGTGGTCAGATTCCTGTGAGTGTTGAAGTAGTCGGCCAGTTCCGTCGTGCTGGACTGCATCGTGTCCCAGTCATCGCCGCCGTACGCGTGATACTGAGAATGAGCGATGTGAGCTCGATGACCTTCCAGATGCTGGAGCGTATCGAGTGTCGTGGAAATGTTGCCTGGTGCGCCCAGGTTATTACAGTGCAGATGGAGCGGGTGAGGCAGCTTGAGTTCATCGCACATGCGCGCCAGTGCGGTGACAATATTGCCCGGAGTTAACTTGCTGTAGCCTTCGATGGAATCGGACAGCTGTTTGGCATCCTTGCCCCATTTCCACGCGGCGACGCCACCGGGATTCACTGCTTTAACTCCGTACGATTTGGCGGCCCACAGGTACCACGCCATCACGTTCTTCGCACGTTCATACTCGCCGGCTTCAAGCAGGTCAAGCATGATTTCATTGTTAGCCATCAGCACGAGACTGCATTTGTCCACAATCGGGATGTCGCTCAGTTCTTCGTGAGTATGGCGAGCGGATAAAACCGGTACGGCCGCTTCGTTGACGGTAGTGAAGCCCAGGCCAGCGTAGAGATAACCGGTCGCAAACGTGGTGGGGGCCATTCCGCCCAGTCCGGAACGACGCGATTTGGATCGGATGAACGCCTGAGCTCGGCGATGGTCTTCCGGCATCATTGCTCGGGCGAAATTGATCGCTCCGCCAGCAACGTGCGTATGCACATCGACTCCACCAGGGAAAATAATCATTCCTGTGGCATCAATGGTGCGCCCGCCTGCTCCCGCCGGCACGAAGCGTCCGTCCTGGATGAACAGGTCACGAATTTTGCCGTTGATCCCGTTGGCGGGGTCATAAACCTTCCCGCCGGTGATGCGCAGCATGATTCACCTTTGTGGTTCATCTGGGTCCGTTCCTCGGCCGTTACACTTGAGCGAGTGTCATTTGCTCGCTGTCGTCCGGCATCCAGAACGGCTTCTTTTCGATGGCTTCGCGAATGCGACGGACGACTTCTTCGTCGGTAGGATAGGGAGATTTCAATGCGGGCTTCAATGGCATCGGGATCTCGTCCATGCGATATGCGGTACCCGGTGCTGCGATGCCTGCCGGTGCCGTGGTAATGTGGACGCGTGCCAGCTTGCTGGTGTGTGTAACATGTGGGTCCAGCACGATGGTAGGAATGCAAGCCAGATGATTGATGGCCGGTTGAGGCATCGTGGCACCGGGATCGGCTCCGATGATGAATGCTGCATCCGTGTCGCCACGGACAAGCACATCCACGGTGGAAAACTCACCCGGATTGTAACGTGGGTAACCTCGATTGAACGTGATACCAAACGGATAACCGGTTTGCGACCTCATGACGACATCGGCGCCTGTGACGTTACCGTGGCCTCGCATCGGCATGGCGACGAACTTCGTGTAGGCGTTCATTTCCGCCGCGAGCGTCAGCAGTGCAGCGGAATTCATGTGTTTGCCGCGTGTCATCGACAGTCCCATACCGAAGAACATGCAACCAAATTTGCACGATTTCATTCGATTGACCAGGTCCTGCAACGCTTGAAGGGAAACTCCGGTTTCCGCGACCATCGCCTGGTTCACCGGCTGGTCTTTGATCATTGCTCGAAGAATCGTGAGCAGTTCGAAATCTTTGCCTGGTTTCACCTGCAGGAAAATGTCGGCCGCCTTGGCGCTCTTGGTTTCGCGGATGTCGACCAGGACCATTGTGCGGTCCTTACGTCCTCGTGGCAGGAACTTGCTTTTTTGCATGAGCGTGTACTTAGTGAAATGTCGAGGATGACATTCCGCAGGGTTTCCACCCCAGTACACAATAAAGTCAGCTCGGTTCTTCACTTCGCCAAGTGTACAGGTGACCTTGCCACCCAACTGGGCAGCGATTTCAGTAGGGCCGTGTCACAACGATGTATGACTGTCCAACAGCCCTCCCAGCTGGTCGGCCAGAGCAACGCATTCCTTTTGAGCTTCGCACGTCGTGTTACTCATTCCGTAAACGAGCGGCATGTTGGCGTCATGCAGGAAAGTGGCGGCCGCCTGGACTGCTTCTTCGACGGTCGCTTCTCGACCATCAATCAGGGCGTCCGGATACTTGCGTTCAGCGGTGTGGTTGAGGAACCAGGCAGTTCCCAGCACACAGGCCTTTTTTGCTTTGTGGATTCGTGTTTCATCGTGGTGCAGTTCGATATCGTCGCACACGCAGCCACAAAAGGTGCATGTTGCATTATTGATGACCTGGAGTGTCATGTTTCTTCCTGGCACTGAGTCTCAGACTGATCAGTGGGAGCGGTGTCGTCCGAACCGGACGACGGAATCAGAAACGTTCAGCCCAACGCTCGGCCCTGGTAGCTCCCTCGAACGCGTCGGGGCATGAATCGGCCTTCTTCCACTTCCTCCCAGGGAAGGACTTTCTCCGCCTGTTCGCCCAAAAAATGGGGTGACTCAGGGCCGTTGAGGTTGTTAGGGTCGATTTTGGACATGGGAGAGTTCGGCTCCACGTGGAGCAGGTGTTACGCTGCCATTGTTTGATTGAATGGGCAGGTCAAAAACCTGCCTCACGAGAGTGTCGATTATTCACGACGCGTCGGACGATGCAATAGGTTCTACTTCAACTTCCCAGCCTTTTGACAGCGGCATCCCGGTGCCGTCGGTACTGCCACCCATCAGCTGACAGGTCGCCGGCCCGTATGGTACGAAAATGAGACCTTCGGGTACATTGCCGGATGCACATGTGAATGTGGCTTCGCCCTCTTCCGTCGAAACACGGCAGGTATCGCCATCGGACGCACCAATCGATGCCATGTCCTCGGGATGCATCGTCATCACGCTGACAACGCGCTCATATTCCTCAGTGAATTTTCCAGCGTTGATACCGACTCCCTGTTTTGCAGTGCGGGACGGGTTGAGGAGGAAACGTTTCTTGGACATGGGATGCTGATTCTTATGGAAAATTAACCGGAGATCGTACCGATCGCATGCTTCACGGACAACCTATGGCTGAAGAAGAGTGGTATCAGTATTGGTCCTAGTGTTTTACAGACTTCGGACCGAAAAAGTGTTAGCACCCAGTGTGGTCGTGACGACGCAATATTTCCCGATTTTTCTGCAATGCAGTTAGAATTTAATCGTGCCTGAAAAAGCTTTCTGTTCCATCGGTGCCGTACTCATGCACCGTTACAGCAGGTTGGGACCGCATCGACACTTGCACTGCACCAAGTACCTGAAAGCCATCCAATCTCGCCCACCAGCTCACTCGGACTGACGCGGCAATGACCTGTTCGAGGTCACTGTCCCGTGGACGAGCACGCACAGCCAGCTCTCCGGAAATCAGGATGTAGTGCGCGTCGGAAACATCACGCTGCGAGAAGAGACGCTGACCCGTCCTGAACTGAACGTCCTCGGCCCGCTGGCCAGATGAATCGCGTAGCGGTTGCCAGTGATGGGTCAATCCCCCTGTTCCTGGTTTGCGCTTCAACCCGGCCGTCAAACTCTTTTCTTCCTGAAATGTATTTTGATCAGAACACTTGATCAGGGATGAACATTTTTGTCGATCGCCCGAAATGCAGCTCTATAATCTGCAAAACCGAAGATCAACATGAAACCTCTGCTGACACCACAACCATTTCGAATGATCCGGAATGACCATGGCCTGGAAACTGGTCTTTTCCGGTATGTCGTTCGTTTGTCTTAGAAGCGGCATGGCATTCCCGACAATGACGACAGCTGGCCTGCTGTCACCCGCGATTATTTCGTATTTCGGAGTTTGTGCAGATGAAAATGGTGAGGCCCCAGTTTTCCACCGTAGTTACCGGCGGAGATCCGAAGAATCCCGGCCGCCACCGCGGCGGCATCAAGGCCTACCTGCATGGCTTCAGCCACGGCGAATTCAGACAGCCCATCTATCACAATTTCATAGACTGTCCGCTCGTTGACTTCCAGAGCCGTTTCAGTTTGCGCGGTCAGGGTTGGGCACCATTGATCGTTCGTACTGGCTTTGAGATTTGGGTATCGAGACCCTACCTTGGATCCACTGCGGACGAACCCGGACGGAAATGGCAGAATCACATCGGCCACATCAGAGATTTCACGAACTGCGGTTCGCGCGGCGATCAGTGTTTCCGCCTGAGACCGACCACAGATCAGCAGGTTGCCTCCACCGATTCCTTTAGCAGTGCCAAACTCATCCTCACACAGAAATTCCCCATCCATCACGGGCACCCGCCAATAGCGGCGTGTGCCCAGTTTCTTGGAACTCTGGAATCCATCACCAAAATACCTCAGTTGACCGCCCACACGAATACGATCGTCCTTGCTGTCCCCGATTAACCCGGCATAGCAGGCAGTGGTCGGGCAGGTGAGTACGTTTTGGCCGATGCGATTCGTTACGGCCTGCTGCAGCGAATTCCGATTGAATGCGAAAGCGAGGACTGCAATCCCAGGGCGACCATCCGGACTGTCTGATTCGTCAACGAATTTTTCGATTCCTGCCTCGATATCGCAGCCAATAACACTGGATGCGTTACCACAAAATTCCATAGCCGCATGAGCTGCCAGGTCCATGTCATATGCGGTAATGATCAACCGCGTAGCGACCATCGGAAATGCTTCGGCGAACGTATCGTCGATTTTGGTCTGGCCTGTCATCAGTTCTTCCTACCGGGCGGCACCGGCCCCGCATTCTACTCCCAGCATCACCGAATTGAGCCCACTGCCAATTCCCAGCAGAGCCAGTTTGGTGCCCGCTTCGGGTGGGGAAGCATCCAGTCCCATGGCCAGTGCCATCGGCAGGGCAACTGCCCCGGTATTACCGAAATGTTCCACCGTTGGAAAGTCCAGCAGTGGATCCAGTCTCAGTCGTTCCATCAGCATCACACTGTGCTGTTTTCCGACTTGATGTGTAAAAATGCGGTCCGGGTCTGAGTTAGTCCAGTTGAGAATCTCTCTGGTTCTGGCCCAGTTCTTTTTGGCCAGCGCGATGCCTTCATGCAGCAGAGCTTCGGAGTCGGTCATCATGCGAGGCCGACTGTCGCCATGTCCGGCGGAATCGACACCTCCAGCACACAAATCGTGGGCCCTGGTGTCTGAAAGGAACGATCCACCCAGAAGACGGTGACCTGTACGGCTGAGATCACGATGGCACAGCACAATGGCAGCTGATCCCGATCCGACTGTCAGTGACGCAAACGCTGGTTTGATTGACCTGCGCGTCAGCGTTGCGTCGGTCAACAGACTGGCGATCGTACCTTCCACAAGATCCCGGCCGGTTTCAGTTCCAACAATTACTCCGGCCTGAATTCGTTCAAGCTCAATCATGTCGGCGACGTGCAGCATCCCGTTGAGCAGTCCCAGACATGCATTGCTGACATCCAGTACGAGTGCACCTTCAGGCAGTTCACTGCCGGCGTGGACTCCGGCAGCGGTGGCAGGTTCCATTTGGTCACGGCATACTGATCCATGAATGAGCGCGCCAATCCGCTCCGCTGGAATCTGTGACTTTTCCACCGCCATTCGGGTGGTCACCACGCTGATCTGCCCTGGCAGCGTCCCAGGATCATAAAAGCGGCGTTCGTGAATACCGGTCATCAGTTCCAGTCTCCCGGCAGGGAGACTTAGGCGTTCATAGACCGGCGCCAACCGTTCTTCGAGATCAGCAGACGTGACGACATGGGGGGCAGGGTTATGGACAACGGCTTCAAGACAGACGTGTTTGTAGTGCATCGGTCAGGCAGGCACGCACGCAAAACAACACACTTCGCAACAGACGAAGCGAGTTGTCATTGTCCCGAAAAAAAGGCGCAAACTTGCAGTGATCTCAACCAGCTGATTTCCAAGTCAACGGCAGTCAATATAATGAAATACCAGTACGGACTATGCGTCCGTCGCTCGCAGTTTTCCACCTCGATAAGCTTGGGCCAGAGCTCGTGGAATCTCTGCTTCAGCCAGAACGACCTCAGCTTGATTTTCCTGAGTTCTGGCGCGCATTTCCTGTTCCTGGGCAACCGCCATGGCACGGCGTTCTTCGGCCCTGGCGCGGGCAATACGAAGATCGGCTTCCGCCTGATCCGCCTGCAGCCGGGCACCGACGTTGTCCCCTACGTCGATGTCAGCGATGTCGATCGATACGATCTCGTACGCGGTGCTGGAGTCCAATCCTTTGTCGTGAACGGTACGAGCGATCAGCATGGGATTGGCCAGGACTTCTTTGTGTGTGCTGCATGATCCGATCGCCGACACAATTCCTTCTCCCACTCGCGCAATCACGGTCTCTTCGGTGGCACCTCCAACCAGCTGACGGAGGTTGGTACGAACAGTCACGCGGGCTCGGGCTTTCAGCTGAATCCCGTCACGGGCAACGCCGTCCAGTGTTGTGCGACCGTAACGCGATGGATCGGGGCAGTCAATGACTTTCGTCTTGACACTCGTCTGCACTGCTTCCAGAACATCGCGGCCAGCCAGATCAATTGCGGCGGCCGTGTTCCAGTTAAGTGGGATACTGGCTTTGTGAGCGGCCACTAAAGCGCGAATGAGCATCGGCACATTCCCGCCAGCCAGGTAGTGAGATTCCATGGCATTGCTGCTGATTTCGTCCAACCCTGCCTGCACTGCCATCACTCGGCAATCCACAATCACTGTGGGATTCACTTTTTTGAGCTTCATGACGACCATCTGCAGCGGCCCAATCACGGCTCCGGACGTCATCGCTCGGATCCACAGTGGGAAAACCGGAGCAAACATCAAAGCAAAGATCATTGCGAAGACCAGGAAAACCGCAATCACACCGTACAACAGGATGGTTGCCAGTTCTATCGGTTCCTGGGCGAACTGCTGAGCGAACAGCAGGACAGAATCAATTTTCTGCATAGATCAATCCAGCGCGTGAGTTACTGAAACTAACGTTGTTTATTCAATTCCGGATTCTAAGGAATCATTGAACCGAACTTCAATTGAGTTGGGTGATTCAGATGGTCGGTTATGGACCATTGGCACCGGCACGTGATTGAACCGCAAATGTCAAACGGTACGATCTCCGGAACGGCAAGTGCGACAATGGATCACACTGAATCTGGCTGATTTTAGCGTTATTCTGGACTATCTGAACTCCTATTCGCAAAGGCCACAGGGGCGGCGATGAGTATTGAACAGCGAATTACCGATTTGGGGTTCCAGTTGCGGGCGGCACCTGCAGTCCGGTCGTCGTTCTGGGAAACATAGCCTACGTCTCCGGACAACCACCGGTTTGTGCCGACGGCAGCATGATCATCGGTCGAGCAGGATCAGATTTGACCGAAGAGCAGGGGATCGATGCGGCACTCACTGTCGGACTCACCATGCTGGCCACCCTTCGAACCCAACTGGGGAGCCTCGACCGCATCAAACGAATCATCAAAGTGCTCGGCATGGTCAATGCCACATCAAATTTTTCACAACACCCCAAAGTCATCAATGGTTTCAGTCATCTGATGGTGGAGATCCGGAGAGAAAGCGGCCGAGCTGCCCGCCGTGCGATCGGTATGGTATCGCTGCCCA
Source organism: Planctomycetota bacterium (assembly GCA_963581585.1). Classification (GTDB taxonomy): domain Bacteria; phylum Planctomycetota; class Planctomycetia; order Planctomycetales; family Planctomycetaceae; genus S139-18. The sequence goes on along the minus strand of CAUZPL010000024.1, from coordinate 56,465 downwards.
GCAATATCGCCGTTGCAATCGAAGCCGTTCTGGAGTTATACGAAGTCTGAGATCTGCCGGAATTTCGCGTGAGATGACTCCGTTGCACACAACCTCACTCGACTTTGGGATCTGCATAGATATGGTGCCAACACGACGGCAGTCACCTTTCACAACCGAATGAAGTCATGGGGCTGTGACCAGCGACGTTGAACTGAACCGACCCGTTGCTCACCAGGTCGTACTTAAATGACAACAGTTGATCCGGCGAACAACGGGGCGAAACATAACTAGCGCAGGTCCAGAGCGCAGGATCCCGTCGGAGGACATCGAACGAACTGCCAATCAAGACCGATTGGTTGTGATCGTGCGGCGTTATCTCATCTACCTTGAAGACATTCGCGACCAAAAATACCTGCTGAATTTTTCGCGTTGTGTCGACAGCGAGTTAATTGAATATGGGATGTCTGTCTGAGGGGTGAGGCGCATGCAAATCCGTGAAAAGTTGTGTTCATCGTCGTAGTCGCCTCCTTGGAAGTCGGTTCCTCGGTGTTTGCGGATGATATCCCTGCACCGCGGGGTCCGGATTCGGTTCGATGAACCACTCCCCTCGCGCAGGATTTCGTTGTTGTGCACCGCGTGAGAAACCTGGAAATACCCGATCGGACCATCCGCGTAGGGACGCCCGACATTGTTCGCCTGCCGTACGGAAAACTGATTGCCTCTATGGAACTCTGGTTGAAAACACCAACCTCAACTCTGGAAGGCGGAATCGATTTTCCCAACCATTGCAAGATTAAAGAGAGCAGCGATGGAGGCAGGACATGGACACAGATTTCCACCAACGGAATCACGTGGGGGTCGCTGTTTTTCGTCAAAGACGACCTCTACATGATCGGCAATCATCCGCACAAGCGGGATATCCGTATCGTATGATCGTCGGATGAACGGAGAACGTGGACTCAGCCGGTCAGTTTATTCGATGAGACCCGCTACCACGGGTCGGCGACTCCGGTGGTCGTCAAGGATGGTTTCGTCTATCGGGCATTCTCGAGGATATGGAACAGGGCTCCGCGTCCCTGGTGGTGGCCGGGAACCTCTCCCAGGATCTGCTGAGTCCGTCGACGTGGCGCATGTCCAATCATGTCAAGCCGCCCCGCAGCACACCGTATCTGTCTCGAAACGTCTCAACAAAGCGGTCCGGATGCGATGCGGTTGGCAACTGGTTTCTGGAGGGCAATGTGGTCGGAATCCACGACGAACTCTATGTGTCATTGAGAACTCGAATCGACGTCCAATTGACTGCCGGAATGACCTCGGTCTGCAAACTTGAGGACGACGGCCAGAAAATGAAATATCGATTCCTGCATTTCTATCCCATGCCAGGTGGCCAGAATAAGTTTAAGATTCTCTACGGTCCGGTCTCTCAGCTTTACTGGACCTGTACACCCGTGGTACCTGATCCCTGCCAGGACCCCAAGCCACTGACCCGGCGTGGATTTGCAGGAAACCCCGGGAACATGCGGCGGCTTTTGATCTTCAGCGACAGCATCAACGGGCTGAACTGGCTAAACGCCGGCTGCGTGGCGATGAGCAGAAACCCCCTGGAGTCATTTCACTATTCATCCCCGATCATTGACAGAAACGATTTTCTGGTACTGGCACGCAGCAGCACCGGGGCTAAAAACTCCTACCAGGAATATCATTGGACAACCGACCATGACGAGGGTAAAGGCAAGTTACCATATGACAACCACAACTCGAACCTGATTACACTACACCGAGTGAAAAGCTTCCGCAGCCTAGCCGTTGACCTGCGACAGAATTTTTCATACACCGCAGCGCCTTAAAAAGTGTGTGGGCGATTCAATTCAACTCCTGCCACGGCACTCACGTGAATGAGGGCAGGGCGTATCCCGGCCTGTATGACGTCGCGAGCTTCCGTCTCACGGCAAACACCCGCTTTCAACGCTGCACGAAGTCGTGGATTGCCCACTCGCAGAATGTCTCAGCTTGCTGATTGAAAAGCAACTCGGGCTTCGTCCCGGCCGTGGAACATGTGTCTCTCCTCGAAATTTCGATTTATCAGGTTTTCATTCTGCTCGGACAAAAGCTTCATCAGGTGGATCAGACGCTGACTGCCGAAACAGGACGTAACCGGGTCAAAGTATCCGTGGGATATGAACACCTTCATGTGCTCATTCAAACTCATCCCTTAACGTGGGAATATAAGTTAACCCAGCACGCCTGTAATGACTTTACCATGCACATCCGTCAGTCGATGCTGACGTCCCTGGAATCTGTACGTGAGACGTTCATGGTCAATGCCCAGCAGGTGAAGCAGCGTGGCCTGGAAATCGTGCACATGAACTCCGTCTGCAGCAATACTGAATCCGAGTTCGTCGGATGCCCCGTAGGTCGTCCCTCTCCGGATTCCCCCTCCCGCCATCCACAATGTGAAAGCATACGGATGGTGGTCTCGACCCCAGCGTGATCGGTTTTTCAAGTCGCCCTGCAGAAAGGGCGTTCGGCCAAATTCACCACTCCAGATAACTAATGTCTCGTCCAGCAGACCACGCTGCTGCAGATCCCGTACAAGTGCCGCAGACGGCTGATCGGTGTCACGACACTGATTGTAAAGTTCTGTCGTCAGGCTGTTGTGCTGATCCCAGCCTGCATGCATCACCTGCACGAACCGAGTGCCACGTTCAACAAGCCTTCGAGCCTGCAGACAATTGTGAGCGAACGTGCCACGTTCACTTACCTGCGGACCGTACAGTTCCAAAGTTGACCGGGATTCTTTACTGATGTCTGTCAATTCCGGCACACTCGCCTGCATTCTGAAAGCCATTTCGTACTGCGCAATCCGAGTGGCAGTTTCCGGGTCACCTGTGTACTGTCGGTGAAGCTCGTTGACATGTGCGAGATCATCCAGCCAGCCCCGCCGCATCTGACGTGTCATCCCGTCCGGATTTGACAGGTATAATACCGGGTCGCCGCCGCTGCGAAGCTTCACTCCCTGATAGAGAGACGGCAAAAAACCACTGCCCCAATAAAAGTCATAAAAGATCTGCCCACAGGTGGTCCCCTTACTGACCGACGTCATGACCACGAACGCCGGCAGATCATCCGCTTCGTTGCCAAGACCGTAGCTAAGCCATGCTCCAAGTGTTGGGCGGCCGGGGATCTGCGCTCCACTGAGCAGGAATGATATCGCCGGTGCATGATTCACCGCATCCGTATGCATACTCTTGATGAAGCAGATCTGGTCGGCAATCTGTGCGGTATGAGGCATAAACCTGCTGACAGTGGCACCGCTGTCTCCATACTGTGCAAACGGTTCGACCGGCGCCAGCACGAGCTTTCCTTCAGCCTTACCGGTCATGGTACTGAACCGCTTGCCCTGGACAAATTCCCTGGGAATCGGACTTCCGTGCAACTGGGATAACTTCGGTTTGAAATCAAAAAGATCGACGTGGCTAGGACCACCATTTTGGAACAGGTAGATCACATTTCTGATGCGGGGAGAAGAATGCGGCAAAACAGAATTTTTTCCGTTTGTATCTGCTGCCAATGCCTGCACTGATCCTGATCGGAAAAGCAATTCGGCCAGCGCCGCCGTCCCAAGGCCACTGCCCGCTGACGTCAACAGATGACGCCGAGTGGTTTCCAGTTGGTGTTCGGTGACAGGATGCATATTGATTGTCTGTGCTCACTCCCGCGTTAAAGTTTCATCCAGATTCAGAATTGCCAGGCACAGTGATGTCCATGCAGCGTGCTCTGCAGTATCCAGTGACTTGTTACGTTTCGAGTCACCAACGCACAGCAGCGCCGTCGCAGAATCGATGTCTGCTCTGAACTCTGAGCGGCTGCGTTCCAGTCCGTGTTGAAACACTGTCAGTTCGTCCGCTGTGATTTTGCGGCACACGATACATTCAAACGCCGTTCTTAGTTTTGCAGAATTATCGAGGGACCGGTCTTCGAGCAGCTGCTGAGCCAGTGTGCGAGCTGACTCCACGTACGTGGTCTCATTGAATGTAAGTAGAGAATGTAATGGCGAATTGGTTCTGAATACTCTGACCGTGCATGTCTGGCGAGTCGCGTTATCGAAGAAGATCGTTGGAGCAATAATCCGTCTCCAAAACACATACAGGCTGCGACGATACCCGGCAGTGCCGGCAGTACGTTCGTGCTTCTTTTTGCCAAAAGTCGGTTCCGCCCATACCCCCGGCGGCTGATAGGTATTAATCGGGGGTCCACCACGTCTGACATTCAGCAAACCGCAGGATGCCAGTGCCTGATCCCTCAGAACACCGGACGGCAATCGATATCGAGGACTGCGTGCGAACAGCCGATTTTCCGGATCAATTTCAAGTTCAGAAATCGACTGATTATTCGAATCCCTCACCATTCGGATCCTGGATGACTGCCGGTAAGTGTGACTCGTGACAATCGTGCGGATCAGCCGTTTGACATCCCAGCCATGGTCACGGAAATCGGCCGACAGCCAGTCCAGTAATTCCCTGTGCACCGGATACTCTCCCTGTACACCAAAGTCTTCAGTCGTCCTGACAAGCCCGAGTCCAAAAATCTGCTGCCAAAAGCGGTTAACGGTGACCCGGGAAGTCAGGGGATTTTCACGGGACACCAGCCATTTTGCGAGATCCAGACGATTTAGCTGGTCCTTGATCGTGTGGGACGGAAGGCTCGCCGGAGTTGCGGCAACGACCATGCGATCTGTGGGGACGTTGTAAAGACCACGAGTCAGAATAAAGGTTTCACGCAAGTCGGTACGGTCTTCCATGATCATGACTTTGGGCGCACTGTTGAGTATGTCATCACGTTCCTTTATTAGTCTGTCACGCAGACTGATGAGCGCTGTATTTTCCTGGGCTGTCTTTCGACGTACCTGTCCAAGTCTGTGATTGACTGCCGCAAGTTCCTGTTCGATCGCAAGCAGTCTCGGGCGATCTGAGTCGGGTAACGCCGCGATGGTGGGGGTCGTTTGAGGGTCTCCGCCGGCACCGTCCACAGGCGTCTGATTAAAGAAAGCGTAGAACTGATAGTAGTCCCGCTGTCGCAAAGCGTCGAATTTATGGTCGTGGCATCGGCAGCAGTTAAGTGTGAGTCCCAGCCAGACGGTCCCCATTGTCTCTGTCATGTCCATGACATAATCCACTCGATTTTCTTCCGGGATGCGGCCACCCTCTCCGTTGATCATATGATTGCGACAGAAACCGGTAGCCAGTTTTTGTTCAAATGTGGGGTTGGATAGCAGGTCACCAGCCAGCTGGTTGATTGTGAACTCATCGAATGGCATGTTCTGATTGAACGCATCAACGACCCACTCCCGCCACGGCCACATCGTTCGTTCACGGTCTCCCTGGTAGCCATTGCTGTCGGCATAACGCGCGGCATTCAGCCAGTTCCATGCCATGTGTTCGCCGTAGGCCGGTGACTCGAGTAGCCGATCTACGACGCGTTCATACGCACCCGGGGTCCCGTCATGAACGAATGCGCGCTGTTCCTGAAGTACCGGAGGCAGTCCGGTGAGATCCAGGTTCACTCGCCGGAGCAGCACCGCGCGATCCGCCTGCGCAGACGGCGACAGGCCGGTGTCCTTCAACCGTGCCTGAACGAAATGATCGATCGCGTTGAGCACTGGAGTTTCACGAAACGTTGATCTCGGAGTCGGTGGTGCTGCCAGAGGTTCGAATGACCAGTGCTGCTGCCATTCAGACCCTGACAATATCCATCGGCGCAGTGTCGCTTTTTGAGCATCCGTAAGCGTGAGATTTACATCCGGCGGCGGCATGACTTCATCGCGGTCTTCAGATTCAATCCGTCGCAGCAGTTCACTCTGAATACCCCCCGGGCGATTGAGAACGACCACCGCATCGAGTTCATTGTCCAGACGTAACTCCGCCTGACGCTGGCGCTCATCTGGTCCATGACACTGGAAACAGTTCTCGGACAGAATCGGCAGCACGTCGCGGGAGAAGGAAGCTGGATTTCTGGCGGCAGCCGCTGAGTCGGCGGACGAGGCGAATGCCGATGCAAACACTGTCAGAAGCAGGAAACAGAATGAATGGCACAAGTTTGACATACGATGGTGGCAGAACGTCTTTGCAGCAGGACCTCCGGATGCACGCCGACATCACAGGATACCATGGCTTCAGTGGAATCCAGAAGACTGCCGGCGATTTGCTCCATTTGCGATCAAGCCGCAGTTACGCTGCTTCACTCTCCAGTACTGACGGATCGACTGTCGGACAATCAACGTCTTCATTGATTCGATCGACTGCGACAGTGTCTTTGAACCCAATCCCGCTGATGACGCAGACCGTTGGCGCCGATTTGGAAATTTCTCCGCCGTCGGCCGCTTTCAGGGCTCCCGCCAGGGCAACCGCCCCGGCTGGCTCGGCAAAAATCCCCTCTTCCCGTGCCAGACGCTTTTGCAGTTGCCACACGGCTTCGTCCGTGACAAGATAACCGGTGCCGCCTGTCGGTCGACAACATTCGATTGCCAGGTGGCCATCAGTTACTGTGGAAACCTGCAGACCGCTGATTCTGGACGTGCATTCCACATTTTGAGCGCGGTCGGAGCCATCCCGCAGACACGTTGAGATAGTATCGTTCCCTTCCGGCTGGACGCAGTGAACCGCGGGGCAGTTTGACATTCGCTTCTGTTCAACCAGCGTGGCAAACCCGCGAGCAACACCGGCGGACAACCCACCGCCACCAGCCGGACAAAAAACGTGCTGAATTCCATTAAGCTGTTCCGCCAGCTCAAAGCTGAGTGTCTCCACGCCACACATGCCCTGCGGACTGAAAACATAAGCACTGACCTGCAATACACGACCGGGTTTCCGAGCCAGCTTCCTGAGCGCCTGGAATATGCGGCGGTCGATGTCCGGTTTGAGTCCAAAGCCACGGACCTTGAAGATGTTGGCACCATACGCCAGCATCTGCGACAATTTTTCCCTCGGAGCGGGTTCGACAATTGCGATCCGACACCGAGTGCCGGCCGCCGCTGAATATGCAGCCAGCGCCGCACCCGTATTCCCACTGGACGTGGCGATGCACTCTGATTTCCCGGTCTGGAGCATGTGCGAAATGGCGGCCGCCGCGTAACGATCCTTGAACGATCCTGTCGGGTTGGTGCTCTCCAGCTTGAAATAAAGATTGTCCAAACCTGCATTCGGACCGATCTTCCTGGATCTCACCAGAGGCGTTTGTCCTTCTCCCAGTGAGATCCGGTTCGCCGGTTCGACCGGCGTGATCCAGTCTGCGTATTTCCAGACACTCATCGTTCGGGAATTTCCGAGTTCTGGTTCTGTTTCATGGATTCACCAGCCAGCAGGTTCATAACCACTCCCACCGATTCATCGGACTTCACGCGAGGAAACGCCCGAAGCACGATGACGATTCCATCATGCTCTGATCATGAATGATTTGAAAGACAACCCCGATTGCAGCACCCTGAGCCACGCGATCTCCTAAAGCCACTGAAGACTCGAATCAGCCATCAATATGCACGGTCGCGCCGTCTGCATCGCGTGTCGCAGAGCCAAAGTACTTACAGTAGATCACCGGCACACCTGCATCACAAGTGACAAAGAGTGACCGCGCTTCAAGTTCACCACCGTACCCCACACAACTGGCAGATTAAACGTTCGGGGCATCCTTTCGTCCACTGACGGTATATCGTTTCACGAGAACCGCAGTTCCGGCAAGGGGGACATTCAGTTTTCGCTAATACAGTCTTTGTAACGGAACAGACCGTCGACAGCGAGAATCGATCCGCTGATGTAGTCGGCGTCGCTGGAAGCAAGAAACGCGGCAGCTCGACCGATTTCAGCCGGTTGCCCCAGCCGGCCCCATGGCAATCGGCTCCCTTTCTCCACGATCTGTTCATCAGTAAACGCCACGTGCTCACCAGGCGTATCGATCCATCCAGGCTCGATTGCATTGACGTTGATGCGATGGGGTGAAAGTTCGACGGCGATGGTCTGCATCAAATGATTCAGGCCGGCCTTGGCCGCTCCATAGGCGCAACTCAATGTATAGGGTCGTTCTGCCTGCACGCTGGAAATGAAGACAATCTTTCCACTGCCGCGTTCAACCATGTGTCGTGCCACCAGCTGGCTCATGTGAAATCCACCTGTGAGCGTTGCCTGAATGATGCGTTCGAATTCCTCCGGTTCCAGTTCCAGAAATGGACGCCGTAAACCGTATGCCGGGTTGCTGATTAGGATGTCGATGTGGTCAACAGCCGACAAAGCAGCCTCGACCACTGTCGCACAGCCCGCCCGTGTAAAGACATTTCCTTCGACAGGGTGACACACACGCCCCAGCTGCCGAATTTGATCCACCGTGTCCTGAAGATCCGGACTGCCTGGGCGATCGTTGATAATCAGATCCGCGCCCTGTCTGGCCAGTTCCAGCGCACAGCCTTTTCCAATCCCCCGACCGGCTCCGGTGACAAGTGCTGTCCTGTTTGAGACGTCCATATGGATCACGCTTTTCCGACCACCAAATCAAACGCGGCAGACGACTCTTCCAGCATCCCCATGATGGCTCCAAAGTCACCACCATGACAGAGCAGCTGGGCTCCCTGTGTCTTTCTCTCCCGCAGAATATCGGGTGTGGGGGCCGGGAGGCCCCAGGCTTTGCCATGTTTTTCGCAGGCTGCCGCAACCTCTTTGACGGCATTCTCCAGTGTCAGACCGCTGGTGTCATATTTGAGTCGCAGACCCAAATCACCCGGACCTATGAAGAGACCATCGACGCCCTCGACCGCTGCAATCCGATCGGCGTTGCCGACCGCTTCCGGGGTCTCGATCTGTACCACCAGAAACGTCTGATCATTAACTTCTTCCAGATATCCATCAGCCCCGTCGACCATGAAATCCGCGTCAAGGCCGGCTGAATCCAGTCCCCGATCGCCAATGGGAGGAAATTTAACCGCGTCCACAAGCATTTTTGCTTTTTCAGCGGTGCTGACGTGTGGAATCAGCAGTCCGGTGGCTCCGTCTTCGAGGTATCGATAGAGCCCCGTCTTTTCCAGTGTGGGAGCTCGCACCATGATGTCAATATCGAACAGGTGCGAGAACGCCAGAATGGCCTGCACATCGCGATGGGTCCAGTTACGATGTTCCATGTCCAGCCAGATGCAGTCGAACCCGAAGTGCGCAGCATGCTTTACAAAAGCGGGGATATAGTGTCCCAGACAGCAAATGCGGACGGAATCATTTTTTTTCAGGCGGGCGAGCGTCTTGCTGTGTCTCATGAGTGTCTCAAAATGATATCGCGGGAGCGTCTCTGGAAAAGACGGTAGTCTAAAGAGGCAACCTACGGTGTGGGAACGTACGTTTTATCTTTGGACCTGGCGGGAAAAATCAGGCTGGCAACGCAGCCGGTGGCAATGTCCACCACCAGTGCGATGGGGGAAATCCACTGGAAACTGATGGGATCCAACCCCGTCTCCGGCACTTTGCCAAAGATTGGTCCGGAGAATCCGATAAGCACCGCAGTCACCGTACCACACAACGTACCGATCCAGGCCCCGGCGGGACTCGCGAACGGTACAAAAAATGCGAAGAAAAACAGACCGAAGATTGGCGTCGTCAGCAGGTTGGCGGTCTTACTGGTGACGGACGTGATATTCCCGGGCACCAACCCCATCGTGGAACTGCCAATGACCGCAGCAGCTCCGATCCCAAATGCCAGCCAGCGGGCCAGCCTAACATGCTGACGTTCTGTCCGTTCTGTACTGCCAAGTCGTTCGAATCCGTCCGTCACCACCACAGCAGTGATTGAATTGACACCGGAATCAATGCTGGACATCGCCGCTGCAAACATAGCGGCTACCACAAGACCTGCGACGCCAACCGGCAGATGAAATCCGATAAAGTGTGGAAATATCTTGTCAGCGTTCTCTTTCAGTGTTGCTCCTGAAGGGACGAATTCAGGATGGGCCTCAAAATATCCCAGCAGCGCGAAACCTACCAGCCCAAGCGTGACGCCAACAATCATCGACACAGTGAGCTGCGTGCCAAATGCCCGACGCGCCGCCACCACATCCGAGGTAGCCATAAAACGCTGGACGGATGTCTGATCGCCACCCGCCGTGCACACATACCACACCAGGAAATTGACGAGTGCACCGACCAACGATACACGTGTGGCTAAATTTTCAGGGTACCATGGCTGCGTATCCCATGATTCTTTCCACTCGGTCGGAATCCAGCTAAAACCACCAAGGTCGAGTGTGATGAGTGTTATGACCAGCAACGCACCACCGTACAACAGAATCGTCTGCATCAAATCGGTGATGATCACCGCTCGCAGTCCGCCGAGCGATGTATAAATCACAGCCACAAATCCGGTCGCCAGAGCAATCACCGGAATATACCGATCATCGATACCCAGCATGATCGCCATCGCCTTCGCTGTGAGGTACACAAGCAGTGACATCCAGATCAAACGAAGGGAAATAAAAAGAAAGGCTCCCAGCAGTCTCACGCTGAGCCCCAGTTTTTTTTCCAGAAGTTCATACGCGCTGGTGACCTTTTGTTTCATGTAAACCGGCAGCAGGCCGTATGCCACGATGAAATAGACAACTGGCAGAGCCAGAAAGGTCGACATGCCGACCGGCCCTTTGCCGAGTGTCTCTCCGGGCAGTGACAGATATGTAATCGTACTCAGCAGTGTGGCAAACAGTGATACTCCGACCAGAAACGGATTCATGTTCCCGCTGCCGACGAAATATTCCTCAGTCGAACGCTGTCGACGACTGTAGTACCAGCCAAGTCCAATCGTCCCGGCAGCGTAAATTGCGACGATGGCCCAGTCGACAGGTGCCAGCCCGCCCACAGGATGAGTCCTGCCGGACTCTGCTGCGGGGCAGATCGACGTATAGCAACCAACAACCGCAAAAATAAGGACGCGAAACACCATCATGATTGACACTGACTGCTGGAATGAAAATCAGGAAACGGACAGCATCACAATGATCAGATACAGGATCAAGTGACTGGAGCATCTCAGCAGGTGCAGCCGTAGGTTGTGGTGTTTAGACAGCATGGGCCACGACCGGTCGACAACTCCGCTGTAAACGACCGGACCCTGAGCGCCACCGTATTCACCCTGGTTCCGTTTTTGGCATCGGATATTGCTGAAAACGGAAGAAGGACCAGTTGAAAACGCTATTGATTCTCTGTGGACTTCCCGTAAACAGAAATGGAACCACATGACCAAATTGCGTATTGGAGTCACCGAATCGGGATTCGTGGGACACACTTGTGTTGACGCGGCACACAAACTGACGTTAACAGAACCACTCGCCGTCGCCGGTAAGGCTGTGCCGATGGAAAATCTGATGACAACGGTCGTGCTGGAGTACGATCGGTCCGATGCACGGCATCCAAATGCCCTCGTTGTTCGACATCACCCAAGTACGGCAAGACCCGGGTTTCAGTAGTTCCTGAAGCCGGTGAAACAGGTCTACGGCGTGTGGTTCATCTGAGGAACAGCACTTTCCAGAATATCAATCTGTGCCGACGGTGGCTTCGGACAAAACTGTCAGCATCGCCGTGAAGTCCAGCACACTCATCAAGGGCTGTAAACGACACACAAAACAGACGCACGGCCGACAAATGAGGTCACCCTAAGCATCACTTGTATCCTGCCCAAGAGCGGGTAATTACAGCGTCCAGCCTTTGCGATATTCCTTGTGGATCATTCGCTGCGCCTGGGGTGAATTTGAAACGTGCAGATTTTTTGCATCCCATCTGAGCATATCGCCGCTGCGATACGCAACAACTCCCAGCAGTACAGCTTCCGTGAGTGCACCGGAGTAGTCGAAGGGGCATGTCGTCACACCACCGGTATTGATCGCATTGATCCACTCGTTGTGGTGACCGATGGAATTGGGGATATACGGATCAGGACGATGGAATTCGTCTGCCCTGTCAACAGGCAACAGCATGTGGGAACCATAGTTGGAAATGATTGCACCGCGTTCACCAACAAAAAGCTGTCCGCTGTCCCAATCCAGTGGCTTGCCGTCTTTGTCCTTATAGGTGGCAAGGATTTCGGGCTTGCGCCCGCCGTCGTACCACGTCAGGTTCACAGGTGGCAGATCACCGCGGGCCGGATAATCGTAATTCACGACAATTCCGGCCGTGGCCGCGTCTTCGTGCGGTTCCGGGCCGCTGGCGGTGATCGATACAGGGTACTTCAGATCGAGCGCCCAGTGAGCCAGGTCCATATAATGGCAGCCAAAATCACCAAGGCCGCCATTTCCGTAGTCCCAGAACCATCGCCAGTGGTACGGGGCAATCGTTTCGTGCGTGCCGTTAATTGTGGCCTCAACATAATCCCGCCTGGAAGTGGGACCGAGCCACAGATCCCAGTCTACACCGGCCGGCTGAGTCCTGTTCATCAGTCGGCCGCCGGTGTAACTCACGACCGCCCATATATGAGCCTCGCGTACCGGGCCAATCGTACCACTCTGAATCAACTCGACAACTCGGCGGTAGTTGTCTCCCGCATGGATCTGTGTACCCATTTGCGTAACGAGATTGTTATCGACTGCAAGATTCGCCAGCGTGCGAGCTTCATAAACTGTATGCGCCAGCGGCTTCTCGCAATAAACGTGCTTGCCCATTCTCAGAGCCATTGCAGCAGCCGGAGCATGCGTATGATCCGGCGTTGCCACGATTACTGCGTCCAGCTTGTCTTCTTCAGTCTCCAGCAACAGGCGAAAGTCACGGTATTGGCGAGCGCCCCTGTACGTACTGGCTGCCGCTTCCAGGAAACCGGCGTCGACGTCCGCCAGTGCAACAATGTTCTGACTCTCACAGCCGCGGATATTTGCGGCTGCCCGATTTCCCGTTCCAACAGCAGCAATGTTGAGTTTTTCCAGCGAAGAACCGGAGGCAACAGCGAAACCCGGATTCACATGCCACGCCACAGCAGGCATCACGCCGGTAAGAACGCTGCGGGTCAAAAAACCCCGACGTGTCAGTTTGACGGTCATCAGTTTGCCCAGAAAAACAGTACTGCAAACACACAATAATAACGACTACAGCTTAACTCACGGTAATCGACGAAACAACAATTCACAACTTCACAGACAGAATGGATTCCCGGACAGAATGGACGAACGGTTAAAGATTCACGACATTAGATCACCGGAACACCAAACCGTTCACCGAATCACAGTATTAACCTGCTGCGACATGTATTCCACGGGGGCAATCTCACTGCAGAGACACCGACAAACTCAAATCAGGTTCCCAAATGCTGCCATCACTGGATGAAGTTCGATCCGCCGCTGACCTCGTCCGCACTGCACTGCCTCAAACACCGCAGTTTTGCTGGCCGCTGTTGTGCAAACGGACCGGTGCGGAAGTCTGGGTCAAGCACGAAAACCATCAGCCAATCGGCTCCTTCAAGGTCCGTGGCGGAATCGCCCTTATTGATCAGCTGGTCAGGTCGAAAGCAGGGCTCCAGGGAGTAATCACGGCTACTCGCGGTAACCATGGTCAAAGTATCGCCTATGCGGCCCGACGACATGCCCTGAGCTGTGTCACTGTTGTCCCCCATGACAACAGCATCGGGAAAAACCTTGCCATGTGTGCCTGGGGAGCTGAACTGGTCGTACATGGTAAAGACTTCAACGAAGCCGCCGACCACGCCGAGGCATTGTCTCAGCGCCGTGGTTTGTATTTTGTCCATTCCTTTGACCCGCTGCTGGTGCGTGGTGTTGCATCTTACTGGCTGGAATTGTTCGAAGCGGTTGCCGATCTGGACAGCGTGTATGTTCCGATCGGTCTGGGGTCAGGAATCTGTTCCGGTATCGCTGTACGTGACGCGCTTGGGTTGCGTACACAAATTATCGGGGTCGTATCGAACGCCGCCCCTGCCTACGCATTATCCTGCGAGTCCGGGCAAATCGTCGAGCACCCAACCTCAACACTGATCGCTGATGGTATCGCTGTACGAAAGCCGGATGCCGTGGCGCTCGAGATCATCCGACAGGGGGCAGAGCGAGTCATTCAGGTCACAGACGCTGAAGTTGAATTGGCTATGCGATCTTACTTCACAGACACTCATAACGTTGCTGAAGGTGCCGGTGCCGCTGCTCTGGCCGGACTAATCAAGGAATGCCGGCAAATGCAGGAAAAGAAAGTCGGGTTGGTACTCAGCGGTGGAAACGTCGATCAGGATGTCTTCAGCAGAGTACTGGCCGGCCGTTGAACCAAAAAATTCGGATTCCGTCCATAGCGCAATTCATCTCTGTTACCTGCAGGTCACTTCAATGGAGTTCTCGATGTTTGAAAATCGTATTAAACAGTGTCTGGCCGAAAACCGTACGGCGTGGGGTGCCAGTGTTGTCGACACCTCTGAGCTTGTTGCAAAATTCACAGTCAACTGTGGCGTCGATTTTCTGTGGATCGACCTCGAACATCGCCCCTATGGCACACACGAAGCCCGCTGGCTGCCTATGATCTGTCGTCGAGCCGGCTGTGCGTCCATGGTCCGCGTCCCAGGTCTCGATCCGATCTGGATCAAAAAGGCACTGGACATCGGCGCAGATACCATCATGATCCCGCAGATCAGTACGGCTGACGAAGCAAAGCTTGCCGTCGAGTTTGCCAAATATCCGCCAGCCGGATCACGGGGTATTTCGCCGTGGTGGACAACGCTGATGGACGTGAGCTGGGATGATTACCTGCCGGCTGCAAACGACGAGGTCTGCATAGTGGTCCAGATCGAAACACCACTGGGAATGCAAAACCTTGACGCGATTTCCGCCGTCGACGGCGTTGATATTGTCTTTGCCGGCCCGGCCGATCTTTCCGCATCACTGGGAGTCATCGGCCAGTTCGACCATCCCGACCTGCAGCGGTACCTGGCAGAATTTCCCAAACAGGTTGCGGCGCACGGCAAGCCGGCGGGAATCGTTTTCGTCACTCTTGACCAGTGCCGGCAGGCCTGGGAACATGGCTACCGCTTTATCAACATTGGCAGCCTGATCCATTACGGCATGGACGGCCTCAAATCAGGACTAAACCAGCTGCGTCAACTGGAAACCTGATCGCATTCGCCGGTTTCACCGGTCCGTATCCCAATCCGGCTTCCGTCTTTTTGAAGCGAATGAAATTACCTGTCTGTCGGCGGATTTGGTTCGGCCAAGGGGACGGTCCTCAATCCGCCAGGATAGTTGATTCGCAGCCCGAATATCTCAACGGCTCCTGTTGGGACCACAGTGTGCCTCGAGATGGCAGGGTGAAGGCAGTCCAGTGCATCAACCCCTCGCAGACCAGATGGCAAACGCGCTTCGATGAGTGTTCACGGGCAGGAATTCCTCAAGGTGCTCTACGGTTCAGGCGGCCGGGGAAAACAGCTCTCCACCTGGTGTGAGGACTGAGAGCGGGGAGTAGAAGGCGGGGTGCGAGCTTACTGGTCGGACTCGTCGGTTTCCGGAGGCTCAGGCGCGTCGACCCATAAGTACTTTTCCATGGCCTTCTGTGAGACAAGCATGGTCTTCTCTGATGGAAAGGCAATGCCGAGGGCCGCGATCGTCGCTACCGGGCTGAGCAGGTTCAGCAGGAAAAGGGGATGTTCCTGGGTGATGCCATAGGTAATACCCAGGAGGGAAATGAAGGAGTCGCTGATGGCGGGGAGCGCGGTGAAAAGAAGGATAAACACCCAGGAGCCGTGAAGGGTGAGGATGAAGTTGGAAAACCCGGCGGCTTGCTGACGAAGTGCTTGCAGACCTTCAGCGTCAGCCACCACATGAAGGCGGTAAAAAAGGCATTGCCTATGCTTATGTACATCAGCTTCTGGAAGTTAACGTCACCCACCTCGAGGAAATTGTTTATGTCCTCCATCCACGGCGGGGATACGAAGAACAGGTAAAGATTGAGGAAGACGACGCCGTAAAACATGGCCATGAAGGTGCAACCGCCCCCGACATTTTCAAAATGGCTGGATTTACCCATTTTCTACCCTGGCCACCGCGGGCCGCTATTTGATGATGGCATCGTAGATGACGCCTTTGAGCGCGAACTCGAGCAGGAAGTCGTAGGGCATGGTCTGCTCCATGGTGACCACGACAAGCTTGTCCTTTGGCGAGGTCCAGTAGTGGGTGCTCGCCGCGCCACCCCAGCCATACTCGCCGATGCGTCCTGCCGGGTCCCAGGAAGTGTTCGCGGTTCGCACTGAAAACCCGATCCGTATTACAGCCCGCGCAGCAGGCTGATTCGCCATTCTGTACAGGCCACCCGTGCTAAACCGGCCGGGATACCTGAATACAGGCTGTCCCGCCTCGTATACAAAAACCAACCACGAGTTCCGGGTCGAAATTATGTCCTGATTTCGAAGATCGCTTCGATTTCCACGGCTGCCCCGGTGGGAATCGCGGCAAAACCCAGCGCACTGCGTGCGTGGTAGCCGTCGCCGTCTTTACCGAAAAGTTCATGCAGCAGATCAGAGGCAGGGTTGTGCGCAGCATCAGCATCTTGAATCTCCGAGTATATTTCTCACCCAGTTAGTTTGAGTACCGTTCACAATGATCCTAATGAAAGTCATTTGCCTGAACGATGTACTTTGGATCGTGTCATTGGTTGCCCAGAAACGACTAATAAACTCAATGTTTGCTGATCCGCAGTTCCGGGAGTCCGGAGCGTGTTAGAATCGCCTGGTAATGATTCGTGTTACGATTAGCCGCCACGACAACACCATTCAGCAATACGCTGCCAATTGCAAAGAAGCTCACCAAACGATTACCGGAGGGCCGGACCGGATTCCTTTCCATTCTTCACACGAAAAGGGATCGCTCAAGTGAGCGAAAGCTACACGTACCTCATCGATCTCACCGAAGAAGTCGAACTGTCTCACACCGACGACGTCATCCTCACCTGTACTGCCATGAGACGAATCTTATTCACTTTGAGTATCCCGGCATGGGTGTTGTACCTGTTTGCCGGGATTTCAATGGGCCTTGAGGTGGCTACTCTTGAAGCTGCGGAGTATTGGGTAGCTCCAGACGGCAATGATCGCAACGATGGGACGTCGCGTGGACGGGCTTGGGCATCTCCGTCTCGGGGACAGCCGACGCGAATTAACCAAAAATACATTTCAGGCGAAGAACAGTTGATGGTTTCTTCGACCGAGGGTTTTCTCGATCAGGGTCACCTGACGATTGACGGCGAAACGCGGACCTATCACAGAAAGACTGCCGATCGCTTCGAACTGATTGAACCGTTCACGAAAGATATCACGGAATATACCAGAGTCTTCGACGCCGATTTTCTCAGCGGCGAATCGTTCTCGCCTGGTGACGTAATCAACCTGGCCGGAGGAACTTACCTCAACCGGCCATTGAATTTCTGCCGATCGGGTTTACCGAAACAGTCCATTACCTATCGGTCAACACCGGGCGAACGGGCGATTCTGGTCTCAGATACCTTCAATCGCTCGCCGATTCGGCACCTGGGTACGCAGCGCACCGACCGTACGCACCACGTTATCATCGCCAACCTTTGTGTACGGAATTCGGCCGACGGTAACCATGGGGCTCCGGGCATTGATCTGTTCGGGGTCACCTACGTTACCGTTGCGAACTGTGATGTTGACATTTCAGGACGAGACATCAACGGTGACAATAACGCCATCCGCCTGTTCAGCGCCGATCACGTGACGATCACCGGCTGCCGGCTGCGGAGTCGGTATGCAAACGCAATTGCAGCCTGGGCCACGTCGGACACCGAGGTCTCCAATACGGTCATGTATGAGTCATTCCACGGAGTTGTGGTCACGGGCGGTCGTTACAGCGGACACCTGTCGCTTCGCAATTGCACCTTGTACTCCACGAATCACTACGGTGGAGTCCACGCTGAATCACCAGGTACGATTTCTGTGTCGAATTCCATCATTGCTCAAATGCCATCGCTGGACTCAGCAGCCCTTAATGGAAATGGAAATGGTGATTACAACTGCGTCTGGCACGCTGCCGTCGCTTATGGCAAAGGCTGGAATGCCAGTCCTTCGGGTGCCCCCGGCCAACATGACACCCACACGGATCCACAATTCATATCGCTCAATCCGGCCAGCCCGTATTTCCTGAAATTTTCCCACGACTCCCCGGCGGCGAAAGCCGGTGCAGAGGGATCCTGGATTGGTGCATTTCCGCCGATCGAGACGCTACCCCCGTCAGCGAACACGGCCATGTACGATGTCCGTGACTTTGGCGCTGTGGGTGACGGTATCCACGACGACACGAATGCCATTCTGGCTGCGGTGGCGGCCGCGAAGAAGGGTGGTACGGTCGTCATTCCTTCATCGTCGAAGCATTACCTGATCGGCAAAACAATTCGGCTCAACCACGATCATGTCCACCTGTACGGACCCGGGGCAACGCTGAAGCTGAAAGCCGGTGCAGGGCGGATTCACATGATCGAGGTTTCCGGTAACGGCCCGGCACAATCGATCGTCGAGCATGTGAACGTCGAAGGTTTGACGCTCGACGGAAACTACCACCAGCAGCCGCAGCAGCGCAGCGGCGGCCACCCGCGCTGTGTTTGGGTTGCCAATGCCCGGCATGTTGTGCTGAAGAAACTGGTCGTCCGAGACGCTTACAGTGGAATCTCTTTTGCACCGATCACACGAGATTGCGCTGCGATCGACGTCACGATGACCGATTGGGATCATGATGGCTACGGGGCGTCCGGCTGGGGCACAAACGGCGGCTGTACCGACATCCGCTTTATTCGCTGCAAGGCAGTCAGCGCACGCTGTGTCAAGGCTTGGGAGATCGAGGAGGGAGCACAGCGGGTTCGTCTGGAAGATTGCTTCATCGAAGATCTTCAGGGTACAGGTACGGGATTCTACGTTCGCCATCACGAATATCGCTGGCCGTTACTGGTCGACGACATCACATTTGTCCGCTGCAGGGTCAGGAACGTTAGCGGGGCTGGTTTCCTGATCACCACCGTACCGGGAGCCGCCATACGACCGTTTATTCGCACACAGAACGTTCGTCTCATCGACTGTGAAGCCGACGAACGTGTGACGATTGCCTGCGGTGTCGAACATCTACAGATCAATGGTGGCAGCTTCGGGACCATGGCTCTTGGCTACGACGCCGGAGCCGGCAAACCTGTCGACCGCGGACCCAAATGGCCGGTTCGGTCGATCGCCATCGACAATGCACGCATCAAACGACTCGTCATTAATGCTCAAACCGGAAACCCGAATGGCAAGTGTGGTGACAAGTATTATCCTGATTACGAACCAAGCATTCGATTGACTGATGTCCAAACAGACCTGCCGATGGAAATCTTTGGAGAGAACTCCAACGTCGTGATCGAACGTTAACTGTTTCAACTGCCGTCTGCACCAGGCGGGCTGTTTAGCAGTTGCTGATTCTTGTGGAATTCCTGAACTGCTTCTGTGTAAATCGATGGTATTCGTTTGTAAGAAATTTGACAGGACGTACGGCCGACAGCAATGAGTATGGAATGACGTGAAGCTTTTATGGCGCCCCAAGAAGCTGCCGGTGGATGTTGCGCCCACTGAACAGCCTGAACAAATCAACGTTGCGTCATCGGGCTGTCGCAACATTCGGGAAACTCACAGCGAAGTATTTCAGGAGTCTTTGATTTCATCAGAAATTGAAGAAACGGGAGCACGAAGCTCCAATCTGTGGGGAGAAAGGATTCTTCGTGAAGTTGCGTTGCCTTGAGTACGGCTTAATTGTGGTCTTGCCGCCATGAGTGAATATTGATGTCCATTGCCGTGTCCAGCAGCAGGGACCAAATATGAATCATATTGGACAAACGCTCATTATCATTGTCCTGGCCTGCAACTGCCGGGCAGAAGACGCGGCCGGCAAAGTCAGGAACCCACAAGCTGTCGCGCAGGTGGCCGCTGGAAAAATAACGGTAGCAAAAGCGTCGTGGTGGGGATTTGACAGGGAAGATGCCACAGCCGCCCTGCAAGGTGCGATCGACTCAAAGGCAAAAAAGGTCATTGTGCCCTTTATGGGTGAACCGTGGACTGTACGTCCTATCAAGCTGCGCAGTAACCTGGAGCTGGTCTTCGAGCCGGGTGTTGTGGTGCTGGCAAAGAAAGGGGAATTCAGAGAGCGCTGGGATTGCCTCTTTGCTGCTATCACTAAGTCGGATATCACAATTCGCGGCAGTGGAACGGTACTGCGGATGCGCAAACGGGATTACCGCAGTCCACCGTATCCACCAACCGAGGAATGGAAACACGTCGTGAAGTTTGAAGGATGCAGACGAATTCACCTCAAAGGTTTGAGGATGGAGAGCAGCGGCGGGGACGGAATTTATTTCGGTTCGGATTCAGTGCGAGGTTCTGAAGACATCGTCATCCGAAATTGTGTCGCCCACGATAATCACCGGCAGGGGATCAGCCTGACAGACGTCAAGAACCTACTGGTGGAAAACTGTGTCTTCACGGGAACGGAGGGTACCGGCCCATCAGCGGGTGTTGACTACGAACCGGACAAAACGGAACAGAAGCTGGTCAACTGTATATTCCGCAACTGCCTGTTCGAGAATAATGCCGGGCATGGCATGTTCGTCCGCGCCAACGACTATCGTGGCGACAGGAGTGAGCCGATATCAATTCGCTTCGAGAACTGCATCTCACGGATGAGCCAGCCTGGTACGGGCGGCGATTGCGGTATGTGCGTGCGTGTGCCTGGCGAGGATGGCCCGTATGGCACGATTGAATTCATCAACTGCCTGTCAGAAAACGCCGGGCAGTCAGGAGCCAACGTTTATGGTGTATCAGTCGGCAACCTGAAGATCCGGTTCGTTAATTGCAACTGGATAAATTCACAGGGAACGGCGGTGGTGCTCAATATGCAACAGCAGACGGTAATCGGAAAGGGCAGCATCGAGTTTCTGAACTGCTCAGTTTATGAGGAAAAAACAGGGCCCACTGTACAGGTCATCAACAGTAAGGGTAACGATTATGGTGATGACATCAATGGCGTGATAAGCGTGCACAACAAACATGGCGCCCGTGTTGCGTCGGAACCTCGTGGTATCGGTGTTAATCTGTCCGTGATTCATAGTGGGGGCAGAACGACAACCGTCAACACCGGGTCGGCAGCGGTAACGGGACGGACTGTGCCGGTGCTCGATCGGCGTGCTGCTGATATACCGGGGTACGATGACACCTCCACCTTCGGTGAACTGTGGAAGACCCACAATTTGATCGCGGATCTGCCGAAAACCTGGCTTTTCAGGCGTGATTTCAAGGATGAAGGTCAGAAGCGGGGTTGGGGTGGCATTGTCGTGGACAAAACACAGTGGCAGCCGATTAAGATTGGCGAGTGGTGGGAGCCCCAGGGCCATGAGTTCGATGGTATTGGCTGGTATCGCGTCGATTTCAAAGTGCCGGAGGCAGCGCAGGGGAAAAATTTAGCTCTTTCATTCGGTGCGGTCGATGAATCTGCCGCGGTCTATCTAAACGGTAAGATGATCGGTGAACATGACATGGGCGAAAGGGGATGGGATCAGCGTTTTGAGATCGCCCTCGGCGATGCAGTAACAGTAGGTGGAACCAACATTCTGGCCGTGCGCGTTCGTGATCGATCAAACTTTGGTGGCATCTGGAAGTCCGTAAAGCTGGTGGGGGTAAAGCCAAATTGATCCCGGCTCACGTTTGGCCGGCGTATCGGTGATTTCAGCATCTCCATGGGAAATGCCCATAGTTCAGAATGGCACTGATTTTAAGGTACTGACATGAATGCGGCGCGCAACACCGTAGTTTCGTCAGTACAGCTGATCGAGGCCGCCCGTTATACGGACAAGCACCGGGAAAGATGTAATCCGGTGGATGACGTTCAAGGTGGCAGACCCGTTCGCGACACGAGTTCGTATCTTAGGCAAAGAGAAGATTCCTTTGCCGTATCAAGTCAGACCGGGAATTGGCTGACCGTGGTAAATGTGATGCGGTCGATCGAGTTCGTCGTGCCAGACGGCAGTCGGCGGGATGCCCAATGCCTGGTAAATCGTTGCTGCCATGTTTTCCGGTTTCTGCGGACTGTCACTGGGATATGCTCCGATCTTGTCCGTCGCTCCAATCACCGTGCCGCCCCTGACACCGCCGCCTGCAAAGAACAGCGTTTGCGCTGCGCCCCAGTGATCCCGACCCGGCTCATTATAATGTTTCGGAAGCAGAGAAAGTTTCGGTGTACGTCCAAACTCGCCACCCATGACGACCATTGTGCTCTCCAGCAGTCCCGTGTCCTGCAGGTCATCCAGCAACGCCGAAAGCGCCCGGTCCGTTGGCGGAAACAGTTTCTCACGTAATCGCCAAAATGCTTCACCATGCGTATCCCAGGCTTCATTGTTTCCCAGATTCACCTGCACAAGATTCACACCGGATTTCACCAACCGATACGCCATCAGCAGTGACCAGCCAAAACTGTTGCGGCCATACCGCTGCTGAGTCTTCGCATCGGCCTTCGTAACGTCGACTGCCCAGCGGATGTTCTTGCTGGCTAACAGGGACACCGTCGATTGCCGTTGCCGATCGTATTGAACAACGTCAGCCGATTGCTCCAGTTCATCTCGTTGAGCATTCAGTGAACCTAAAAGATCAAGTCGGCCATTGAGTCGCTTAGAATTCATTCCGACCGCGAGTTTCAGATTCGGAGCTTGAAAGACCGTTGGTGTGGTGGACGTCGGATCTTTTTTGGGAAGCTGATGAAATGTATATTCCGGGTAAGCACCTCGCCAAAACGGGTCACCATAGTTGGTCGCTTCAATAAAGAAAGGATCGCGACTCCGTCCCATCGATCCTCCATATGCACCGGGGATGACTCCACCCGACCAGTGGACAAGCCGCTCGGGCAATACCACTGCCGGCGGCAGATTATGGTTTCGAGGTGGCAACGCATTGCCCACAATCGAAGAAATCGAAGGCCAGTCTGTGGCCCGCAGCTTTCGTGATCCAAAACCGGATGGAGCCTCGCTGCGACCGGTCAACATAAAGAAGTGACCCCGCGTGTGACCATTGGTTGGATGCGTCAGCGAACGCACCAAAGCCCAGCGGTCGCTGCGCTCCGCAAGCATTGGTAAATGTTCACAGACTTCGATGCCGGGCGTCCGGGTATGAATTGGTTTGAATTCGCCCCTCACGGTGTCCGGCGCATTCGGTTTCAGATCAAAGCTGTCCTGCTGAGCGAGACCACCGGACAAAAAGATGTAAATGCACGCCTTTGCTTTTCCGGAGGCCGGATTTGGTTCCGCTGATGCGGCTGTCCTCAATCCGGCAAGATGGTTCATTCCCAGCCCGAATATTCCCACAGCTCCTGCCTGAACCGCAGTGCGCCGCGAGATGGTGGGGTGAAGCCAGTTATGCAGTGCCATGAGTCACATCCCGGCCAGATCAGCTGGCAAACAGGTTTCGATGCACATTCACGGGCAGGAATCTCCATCATCCCCAATTTACAAACGCCCCACCAGACCGATCAATATTACAGTCCACGCAGCAGAATAATTCGCGATTCTGTATGAGCCACCCGTGAGAAGTAGCCCCGGTTCCTGAACAGGGGCTACCTCGCTTCGTATACACGGTTCAACGAAGAATTATGGATTCGAATTATTATGTCTTGATCTCGAAGATCGCTTCGATTTCCACGGCTGCCCCGGTGGGAAGCGCGGCAAAACCCAGCGCGCTGCGTGCGTGGTAGCCGTCGCCGTCTTTACCGAAAAGTTTGTGCAGCAGATCAGAGGCACCGTTGATCACAAGATGCTGATCGGTGAAATCAGGTGCGGAATAAACGCAGCCCAGCAGCTTGACGACCCTGAGCCCGTCCAGCGTACCATGCGTGTTGTACACGGAACGCAAAATCTTCTGGGCACAGTCTTTCGCGGCTTCATATCCCTGCTCCACAGCCAATCCTTTTCCCAGGACACCTGCCTGGTCACTGGTATGGCCCGATGTAATCAGCTGATTTCCACTGCGGATGCAAAGATTGAGATAACCGGGAGTCTGTTCGGAAAGATCGATGCCCAGTTCCCGGGCTTTTTGAGTCACACTCATCACTGGTGTCCTGGTAGTTGTCGAATGATCGTTCGTGAGTGGTAAGTTTATCGCTCTACCCAAGAAAGCAAAGTTACTGCATACAAAACACCCGTCTTCACCATCGGTCTTGACATCTTCTGTCTGGAAATCAATCCGTAAACGTGCCAACGCCGGAAGCGCCGAATCGTCGCGCTAATCAGTCAGACGACGCGCTGGTCGGAATGCCGGACCGTGATTTGCTGTCGCGGGGCATGTATTCTGCGCTCCTCTGTAATTGCAGACCATCCTCGGAGTAAGCGGCACCAATAGACACGTTTGACTCTGATGCGTTAATACGTGTCACCGAAGCAGGAATGGTAAAGGTGTTACGATAAATGTGCCTGCCGAAATGTCCGTTTCGGCCAACCACCCGTTTGAATCAATGTCTGATGAACTGGTTGACAGATGCCAAACCGCTGCCCAGCGTCTGCAACAGAACGCTGTTCCACAGAAAGTTCGACACCTCTCTGATCAGATACGTACCACGAACCAAATCCCTAGCGACGACGGGTGTTTCACTGAGACCAAAGAATGCAACGACGGCAGCCGGTACCAGTGCGCGCTGCTGATGCGTTCTTAATTCCAGAGTTCCCGCAAATATGCTGCAGTCTGTGTCGCCGCTGCGACGGGACAGGTTTTGCTGTCTTCCGGTCCCGACTGATGCACCGTAACAGTCCCGTCGTATCCGATTGTTCTCAGGCCACCAAACACTTCAGCAAAGTCTATTCCGCCGGCTTCGTGGATCTGTGTAATATCAAAGGATACCGGTCCACTGCACCACGTATTGAGCGTGAGGTGACCATCAGGATTCAATTGCTGATTCTGTAAATAGACGTTGCGAATCCATGGTGCCACTCGGTTAATTGCAGTCGAAGTGTAATCCTGACGACAGGCTTCCAGATTCGCTGGTTCAAAGATCAGACCGAAACTCGGCCGGTCAATCTCCTCCAGACACTCGATAATTCCATCCAGAGTTTCGAACAAACTCAAAGTGTGGCACTGATGGACGAGTGTCAATCCTCGATCCGCCGCTTTATCCGCAGCATCCTGGGCATACGGAATATCCTCACGTTGTTTGACGCACACGCGCAGCAGTGGTGCTCGAAGCGATTCCGCAAGATCGAGATAGGGGCCGATACTGCGAAGACATTCGGGACCGCGATCGTTGTTGTAGACGATGTCAAAATCACCGGTGATCATGCTGACGTTCAATCCATGATCTTCAAGAATTCGTCGCGCGTTGACCACCTCGTCGGACGACGACTGAACACCAATCTGTGATGCTCTCATACAAATGGCATCATAACCGGCAGACACCGCCAAAGCCGCCAGCTCTGCCAGCGACATGCTGGCTTCTTTTTTGGACAAAAATCCCTCAGCAATTCGACAGGATACGGATAACTGCATGGTCAGGCCGCCTCTTTCAGCATACGGATAAACTCTTTCAGAACCTCTGTGTTCTGTCCGTACCCTCTGCCGGTCACCAATAGTCCGTCGACAACCACATCTTTGTCCACGTAGGTTGCCCCACCTTGCTCTGCATCCATCGCACATTTTGGAACGGTCGTCACCTGTTTGCCACGAATGCAGTCAGCGGCCGTGAGGATCTCGATGCCGTGACATAAGCAGGCAATCGGCTTGCCCGCCTCCACGATCTCCCGCACAACCCGGCACAGATTACGGTCGTAGCGAATGTACTCCGGCGCGCGGCCACCGGAGATGAAAGCGCCGGCAAAGTCATCTGCATTCAGATTTGCAAAAGCCACGTCGGCCTGAAGATGATATCCCGGACGCTCCTGAGTGATGTCCCAGGGCACACTCGGATTTGGGGGAATTTCATGCAGCACGGTGTGATACAGGCGAGTCTCCGGACCAGCGACAACGACGTCATATCCGTCTTCAGGAAGTCGGTAATATGCGTAAAACGTGTCCAGGGCTTCCGTAGCGTCACCGATTGGCATCAGGATTTTGGGCACTCCGGTTATTCCTCTCGCGGGGGATCTGAAGAAACTGCTGCAGGAGCAGCGAACAGCCCGGCCAGCATGCCGATCAGCACGATGGAACTGGTTCCAACCACGATCGTCATGAACTTGTGCAGTGGATTCGCCCAGTCTTCCCACATGGAAGGCCAGGTCTCGGTCGGGGAAAGCGACAACCAGATGATCACCAGAATTCCACTGGTGCCAGCAATGACTGCCTCTGGATTCCCTGCGCGTCTGGATATCAGACCCAACAGAAACAGTCCCAGCATTCCGCCGGAAAAGATTCCCTGCAGGTTCCACCAGACATCCAGGGCGCTCCTAACGTTAATCATCGCCATGGCCGTGAATGTTCCTGCCACTCCAAACAGTAATGTCGCTCCATATAATACGCTCATCGACTGTTTCTCTCCGGCTCCCGGATTCATGTATCGTTGATAAATATCGCAGAATAGCAGCGTTGCGGAACTGTTGAGACTGGTATCCACACTGCTCATTGCCGCCGCAAAGATCGCGGCAATCAGTAATCCAGCCAGTCCGACCGGCAACCTGCGGACAATGAAATGCGGTAACACTTTATCAGCAACATCTGCGTCTGAAATTTTTTC
This sequence comes from Planctomycetota bacterium, assembly GCA_963581585.1. GTDB lineage: Bacteria > Planctomycetota > Planctomycetia > Planctomycetales > Planctomycetaceae > S139-18. The sequence continues at coordinate 29,776 of CAUZPL010000024.1, read as the reverse complement.
TGCTTCGTCAGCGATGGCAGATTCGGTGATGTCACTTCCGGAATCTGTGAGCCTCTTTTGTGCGACCTCAGCCTTCACTTCATTCAGCAGGGCTGTGTCGGTGTGATACAGGCTGAAGAGCCCCGTCCCGATAAAGAAGAACAGAACAGAGACCACAGGAAACATCAGTGTTCCCAGCCAAATACTGTACTTAGCATCCTGATCCGATTTTGCGGTGAGATAACGCTGAACAAAACTCTGATCGATCCCGAAGTTCTGCAGGTTGATAAACATTCCGTACAACAGGACCATCCAGAATGTTGGTTCGGCCATAACCAGAGTTCCAGGACTCAGACTGAAACTGCCCAGACTGAACTTGTCACTGGCATTCGCAACTTCAAACAACTGTCCTGGGCCTTCCGGCATTCCGAACAGCACAATTCCTGCACAAAGAAACGCACCAGCGATGAGCACCACACTTTGCACCACATCCGTCCAGATAACGGCTTCAATCCCACCCAGCAGAGTATAAATCGTGACCAGCAGGCCCGTGACGACGATGATCGTCTTTACATCCCACCCAGTCAGTGGAGCCAAAGCCAACGCCACGAGGTAAAGGATCGTTCCGATCCGCGCCAGCTGCGACAGCAGGTAACAAACCAGTGCGTAAATGCTCGCCCACGGACCGAAACGTTGTTCCAGTTGAGAATAGGCCGAAATCGTGTCCCGATTGCGATACAACGGAACAAAATAACGCACCGCGATCACAGCGGCGACGGGCAACGAAAGCCCAAAGACCCACGAGTTCCAGTTTCCACCGAAGGCCTTACCAGCGGCCCCGAGAAACCCGATGCTGCTGACGTACGTCCCAAAGATGGACAGCCCGACGGCCCATCCTGGCAGGGAACGGCCCGCCGCCATGAATTCCTGAGTCGTCCCGCTCTTCCGCGCAAACCAGCATCCCAGTCCGAAGACACCCGCCATGTAGACGATGAGAACTGTCAGGTCTGTGGTACGAAGTTGTCCGTCCATCGATTCCGTTTACCTGAGTGCATCGACGCGGTCGCGTCGCTTTCCATAGACCGCATTACTACGAAAACGCATCCTGCAGTATCTGACCGCCGTTAAATGTGGCGATCTCGCGCCGCCCACGATGCTCGAAGTACAGGTCGTGCTGATTGATCCCGAGCGAGTGCAGAATCGTGGCGTGGAAGTCAGCCGGGCTGACAACGCGATCGACCGCCGTGTAGCCAACTTCGTCGGTCCGGCCGATCGTCTGGCCGCCACGAATCCCGCCACCCCCCAGCCACATCGTGAATCCTCCCGGTGAATGATCACGACCACCCGTCTTCTCGACACCAGGTGTACGACCAAACTCTCCTCCCCAGACAAGCAGCGTCGAATCGAACAGTCCGCGCTGTTTGAGGTCGCCAATTAAAGCGGCGATCGGTTTGTCAGATTTGCCAGCCGCCGCACTGTGCCCGCCCGCAAGATCATTGTGGGAGTCCCAGCCTTCGACACGTAACTGGATGAATCGTACGCCGCGTTCAACAAGGCGGCGTGCCAGCAGACACTGAGCACCGACGTCCTGCGTCTTTGGCTGGTCGATGCCGTACTGCCGCTGTGTGGAATCCGTCTCTTTCGAAAGATCGAAGGCCTCGGGCGCGGCAATCTGCATTCGAAATGCAAGTTCGTAGCTGCGAATCCTCGCTTCCATTTCGGTGTCAGTGTCACCCAGTTGTTCCAGATGGCGCCCATTCAGGCGATTAATCAGCCCCAGCTGACCTCGTCGCTGCTCCAGAGTCAACCCAGGAGGCATGCTGAGATTGGGGATACCATCCTCTGCTTTGCGAATGGACGTGCCCTGAAACTCCGACGGCAAAAAACCCTGAGCAAACGTTGGTCTCGGACCTCCCCCCAGCACGACAAACGATGGCAAATTGCGGTTTTCACTTCCCAGGCCGTAGCTGATCCAGGTACCAAGACTTGGGCGATCACCGTCAATGGTGCCCGTGGTCATCACGTATTCACCCGGCACGTGAATGACCGTGTCGTGTTGCAGACTGCGAATGATGCACAGCTCGTCGATGTATCGGGCCGTATGTTCCACCAGACTGGAGGCGGGCAGCCCGCTCTCCCCGTAGCGACGGAAGCGAAATGGACTGGCCATCAGTTTACGTGTTCCGTTACCCTGCATCGCTGATGCCTGAAAGTTCCGGCGAATGCTTTCGGGCGTTTCCTGACCATCCAGTCGCGTGAGTTCCGGTTTCGGATCGTAGGTATCGACGTGACTCGGTCCCCCCGCCATGAATAAAAAAATGACACTGCTAGCGCCTGGAGGACGTGAGATTTTCGGCAACGGAACTGAGGCCACGGTGCGCCCGTCATCGGCAAACAGGCTGGTGGTCGCCAGCCAGCCGAATCCCAACGCCGACGCTCGCAACATTTCGATTCGGGAGACAGGATGCGATCCAAATCGCCGACAGTGTTGTTGCCTCGCTGAATTCATGTGTAGTGCCGGGTGAATGATTACCTGGTTACCTGAACACCATCACTTTGGCACAAATGACAGCAAATACAAGCACGAAGCGCCGGCGAGTGTGTTTGCTTCGATACATTCGCTGGCGCTAAGTGATCGTATTTGCGAGAACGTGGAACAGTCCAGCTACTCAACGTAAAGGAACTCGTTCAGATTCAGCAGAGCCTGGCTGAAGAGCTCCAGTGGCGTCATAGTCCGTGTCTTCGCCAATCGATTTGGCTGGTGATCCGTCGGGACTTCAGTTCGACGTGCCGACGGGCGTTCGGTTGCCACACCAAGATGAAGTCGCTCGTGCATTTTTCCGGAATTCCTGTCAAAGAACACTTTGATCTCGGCGCGTTCCACATCGTCTGGCGGGCGCGCAAGAGCCACCTCAAATGCCAAGTCAATTTGATGCGACACGTCGTTCCCGACCATCGCCCGAATGCGATCAGCGAAAGCCTGGCTGCATTTCGTTGAGAAGTTGTTGTTGAGCAGATACAGCGACTGAAGCGGACTGGTTGAGACCTGACGTTTCACACAGGCTTCGGACATCGCTGTCGGACCATCAAACAAAGCTTGTATGACGGGTGGGGCATCGCGCTTTTGAAACAAATATAACCCGCGACGGACACTGCCGGCCTCCTCAGCGACAGCCACACCTGGACCACCGACTGCGCGATCGAGTTCTCCGCTGGCGACGAGCATCGAATCGCGAATCGCTTCTGCCTCAAGCCGACGTCTCGGCCAGCGCCAAAGATAGCGGTTCTCGGGGTCAGCAGTTGTCGGACAGACGTTCTTTTCCGCCTGATGTTCCCTGACGGGCAGTTTAGCTGCTCCTCGCTGTGAAGTTTGCTGCCACGTTCCTGAAGTCACGATCAATCGATGGATGTGCTTCGTGCTCCAGTTGTTATCCATCAACTCAAACGCCAGCCAGTCGAGCAACCGCGGATGACTGGGACGGCTCCCACGCACTCCGAAGTTGCCTGCGGTGTCAACCAACCCGCGGCCAAAGTGCATCTGCCAGATTCGGTTGACCCAGACACGTGCCGTCAGTGGGTGATCCCGATTGGTCAGCCAGTCAGCAAGCGCGGTGCGAGGCCGCGAGTCGATCTTCGGAGAATCGGTCGGTCCGAATGCCGCGGGCCAACCCGGCATCACCACGGCAACCGGTTCAAAGATGCGCCCACCGGCAAGCAGATAGCCGCGTTTTTCTGTTAATCGCCGCTTGTCGTGCAGCAAAGGGAAATTGCCCTTCATAGGCAGGGTGGTCACAACATGCGGACTCGTTACCGGTGAATAGAAGCCCCAGGTCTGCGATGCCTGCCCGACCAGCTCTTCGAGTTGTTTCTTCAGTTGATCGATCCGCTTCTTCTCGCTTTCTTTGATGCGGAATCCGTTACATCCGGCAACGCGTATATTCAGGCTGATTCGCTCCGGCCGATAGGACTGCTCCTGTTCGAGACTGCGTTGCGTCTCCGGAGTCCGAAGCAACTGGCGCAGTGTCTCAGGCTGTTCATCGAAACCCTCAGACAACACCCGCTGACGCACCTGCAGGTCCAGCTCCAGCAGTTCACGGGCGAGCTGGTCAAGTTTCTCCGGACGGCCGTCACCATCCAGGACCAGATTGCCAGGTAATCCCTGTTTAAAGAACGCCTGCAGTCGATAGAAGTCCCGCTGGCTGATCGGATCGAACTTATGATCATGACATTGCGAACATCCAATGGTCAGACCCAGGACACCGCTGGACAGTGTGTTCACGATGTCGGTCTGCATATCGTTCTCCACTCGGTAGAAATGAAGATCGTCTGAACTGACCCGTGCAGCCGCCAGGAATCCGGTTGCGATCAGATTCTCGTCGCGACAGGGCTCTAACTCATCACCGGCAATTTGTTGTCGCAGGAATTCCGCATAAGATTTATCTTTGTTAAAGCTGTCGACCACATAGTCACGGTATCGCCATGCGAAAGGTCGATCACTGTTTTCAGCAAAACCCTCCGACTCAGCCCAGCGAACGGAATCGAGCCAGTGCCGCGCAATTCGCTCTCCGTAATGTCTGGAACTCAGAACCCGGTCCACAAGCCGTGACCACGCATGGTACGGGGCGTCATCAAGAAATCTTCCCACTTCATCGGCAGACGGCGGCAGACCATGCAACACCAAATAAAGCCGGCGAATCAGCGTTCGCTTCTGTGCGGACGGAGCTGAGGTCAGTTTGAGCCTTTTATGATGCGCTGCAACAAAAGCGTCAATCGGATTTGTCTGTCCTTCAGGCACCGACGGACGGATGACAGGCCGAAAAGCCCAGTGCTTACTGGCGAGCGCCTGATTTGGGTCCGGCAGTATGGTCTCGTCCCATTTTACACCCTGGTCGATCCAGGTGCGCAATAAGCCGATTTCTTCATCCGTCAATCTCCGTCCGGCATCCAGCGGTGGCATGACCGTGTCGTGCACCACCCCTGCCACGACATGTATCAACCGACTGCGTGCGCTGTTGCCGCTGACGACCAGCGGTACGCCGTCTGTCTCCCCCAGCAGTTTGGCGTGATGATCCAGTCTCACGCCCGAATCCGGGTTCGAACCCCGGTGGCAGTCGAAGCAATGCCGATGCAGTAAAGGATACACGTCCTTCAAAAAATCAACCTCCCCTGGTACAGGAAGTGGAAGGATGACTTCGTCTCCACAGGCGATCTCAGGCAGTGTGATCAGAGCCAAACAAATGCAGGCAGTGGGCATACATGATTGAAGTGATTGCAAATATCATCCCCTGGGGTTCAGTCACGGGCAACATTTCCGGCCTTCATCGTGACGGAAACTCAACCAACTTTCAAACTGCAACGATGTTCATGCCCACTGCATTTCCTCTTCCTCCGGCTCTTCCTCTGAGTCGAGTGCCGCGAGTTCTGCAGCTGTGAAATATCGCTCAGTGAAAATTCGCACAGGCACCAGCAACACAAAAAACAACGGAAACAGAATCCCCAATGGTGTCACTTCAACGATTCCGAATACAATCAGACAGAACAGTTGCAGCAGTGTAAATTTATGAATCGTCCATATGGGCACTCGGCGAATATAGTGTGTTGTCGGGTAAAGCGACGAATCCATTAACCACAGTCGCAAGCGTTCAAAGAACTGATTCCCCGCCATCGAAACGATGCCCATAAACAGAAACAATCCGTAAAGCACGGACATGGGGATCACTTTCAATAACGGTAACGCCAGGACCGACAACCCTATCAGCAGATGAATCACAAATCCTGTGACCCGGGTCTCACGGACGTGCAGCACGCGTTCCCGGGAATCTCCGTCTCTGGTTACCACGCTTTCAATCGTGGCCAGACTGTGGAGATGATTAAGGGAACGCACCGTCGCGGCAACCAGCCAGCGCAATCCAAACAGCGAGCACACCGCAATCAACACACCCATAACCGCCAGGTCGTAATGGTATGCCTCACCCTTCTGAAGTTTATGGTCGCGGCTGTTGATGAGCCGGGCCGTGATGTTCTGGTCGAGAAAAATGAGTACTGCTGCCAGAAGTGCCGGACCAAGAGCAGCAATCCAGACCCAGCCCGCCACTGCGAACGGATTGATCAGCCACAAACGTTTGATCGTGGGCTGGATTACATCGGGCGCTGGCAGAGTTTTCGTCTGCACATCATGAAACCACGTCACTGCGGCCAGAGTCATCGCCGCTATCGCAATTGTGGGGCCAAAGTCTGCAAGGAATTCCCTGATTTGTGGCAACAGGTAACGACTGCGACGAAAACGCGAGAGTCCAAAAGCGATAAAGAACGTCCCCATGGCCAGAATCAGCGGAACCAGTGCCCGATCATGGCTAACCCGTTCTTCCTCGTAGACGTTGGATACGATGTGTACAAGCGCCTCAATCGCTGCATAAATGAAGATGATTGAAATCAACGCCGCGAATATCTCGTCCGTGAACCGTGTGAAGTATCTCATCAAACAACTCGCGTCGGTGGCTGCCAGCACGATGAGCACGAGCCCGGTCCACAGTCCGACCCACCCACGAGTTTCCAGAACATAATCCTCGAGTCCTGCCTGTCCGCAAAGTACGTACAGCAGCCACGTGAACACCAGCAGCGGCCCCGTCCCCCCCCAGAATGATCAATGGCTGGCCTGAAAGCAGCGCGTACGCCACACCACAAATCGCTGACCCGACAATCATTTCAACTGCACCAATGTGATTGTCTGTCAGCTCGGCCATAATGCCGCCGAACGTGACGAAACATGGACGGCATGTCCCGTTCGTGGAGATCGAGAAGAAAACATCCATCAAGCAAGGCTCTGCGCAACAGCTTCAGTTGATCTCTCCTGCAACAGAATTGACGGGACTGGTCGCAAATCTGCTGGCGGTGCCCCAGTGCCCTTCATTCCCGCATTATTTCGGCATTGAACGATTTCCCGGTAATCGCCGGACCAATAACAGACATCAGAAAATCCGGCCAGGAACTGGTATTCGAGCGTTCTCAACATCCCAGCTCAACGCGCTTGTGACAGCCGGCACCGATTCTGTAATTCACCACGGTTCCGCTACTCCATAATGGAAATTCCTGGAGGGACAGCACCACTCTAAGCTCAAATGGTCACAAATTCAGGCTCGAACAAATTTTCGCAACGTTCGCAATCCTGTCGCATCTTCGTCAGCCGCAGTTGCTGCTGTGACAGCCACTTCACCAACGTAGATGCTGCCTTGAGAATCAACGCAGATGTCATGACAGGCATAGAAGCTGTCAAGTCGCCGTGCGTCCAGACCCCCACCCCACCGACTCAACAGGTTTCCATCTTGATCAAAAATGCTGACGCGACCACCGGTCGGCTCATCGAGTCGCGGGTGCCACGGAAAACGGCCATTCTGATTGCCGAGTTCCGCTACGAAAAAAATGTCGTCCGCGCCTGTAAACACCTGACACGGCCGGACAACATCCGCCCACAGTTGCACCAGTGATCCCTCCCGGTCGAATATCTGTATGCGGCTGTTTTCCCGGTCCGCAACGAGTATTCGATTTTGACTGTCCACACAGATTCCGTGAGGCACATGAAATTCGCCGTCCGCCTGACCGGATGCTCCCCACGTTCGTATGAGCTGCCCTGCTGCATTGAAATGATGGATACTGGCGTTTCCATAACCGTCGGAAACAAACAAATGGCCATCATCCGTAACCGCGGCATTAGTAGGCAGATTGTACGGACCACTCGCAACGATGGAGCGATAATCAAAACCTCTGACTCCTGTGTCAGACGGCACTTCTGTCGGCCCGATGTTACGCAGAAACTTTCCGGCAACCGTATACTGAGCCACTCGGTGACCCAGATCGTCTGTCAGATACAACGTGCCATCGGCTGCAGCCAGAATCCCGTGAGGGCGTACGAAGCAATCCTGGCCCCATGCCTCGACAAACTGACCGTCAGGTTGAAAGACCAACACTGGCGGATTCCCTCGATTGAAGACATACAAACGGTCATCCTGATCGACCGTGACACCGATCCCTTCCACAAAGTCAATGTCGTCAGGCATCTCCGGCCAGTCAGGGACCGGTTTGTATTGCCAGTTGCCGAACCCGAGTACTTCGTGCGAATTCCTCTCGTAACTCATACAGTTTTCGTCCTGTATTCAGTTAGAACCACCTACCCGCAAGTGTCTCGTGCCGACCGTCAGCCCTGGCCGGAAACGCCGGGTTGCAGCCTCGCCACGTTTAGTTACGGTAGACGACAATCCGATCTAGCCATCTTATACATCCAGACACCTTATATCAGTGAGACTAACCATGAGCGACCAACACAAGAGCATCGACCGGCGAGAATTCCTCACGAATTCAACTGTGGCCACGGCGGTTTTCGTTACAGGTGTCAATGCAGCCGAAACGGCTCGTGCCAGGCCGTCGGGCGTGAAGATCACGCAGATAAAAACCTACATGTTCAATGTCACCACGGGACCGGTGCGACTGGATCCAAAGACCCGGCAACCAATTTCCAGTGGCTTCAAGACATGGCTGTTTCTGAAACTCGAGACCAACGCCGGTTTGTCGGGCTGGGGTGAAGGCAGCGGAGAGTGGATTTCACCGATCGTCCGTACAGCGCTGCACCAGTGGGACGAATTGCTGATCGGCCGCGATCCGCTGGACGTCACAGCCATCTGCGATGACATCACCAACCGCCTTCCGTGGAAAGGTGGTCCGATCCTGGGCAGCGCCGTTGCGGCGGTCAACATGGCCTTGTATGACATCGCAGGCAAAGCGTTAAATGTTCCCGTTCATCGGCTGCTGGGCGGCCGTCAGCGCGACCAGATTCTGGTCTACGACAACGGAGGGCTGAATTTCGACTCTGTCGACCGAGCACGGCAACAAGCCCGCGACGCAGTCGCGGCCGGAGCACGAGGGTTGAAAGGGAATCCACTGGAAGGTCGCACGTGGGCCATGGACCACCGTGAACTGGAACACTGCGTCGCAATCACCAAAGCAGTTCGGGAGGAAGTTGGACCGGACATTGAACTGCTGCTCGACACGCACGGCAGCCCCACGCCCGAACTCAGTATCGCGTTTGCCCGGCTCGTGGCACCATTTCGGCCGTTGTTTCTTGAAGAACCGTGCAAAGTTGGTTCTGTCGATGTCCTCAAGGAGATTTCCGAGAAGAGCCCGGTTCCGATCGCCACAGGGGAAAAACTGTTTTCCTATCGTTCTTTCAAAGAGGTCATCGACAAGCGCGCCTGCGCCTTTCTGCAGCCTGATATCAGTCACAGCTTTGGGATCGACAACTTACTGCACATATCACGGCTGGCCGACGAATCCCAGATGCTGATGGCGCCCCACAACGCCAGCGGTCCGGTCCACTTTGCTGCACTCTTGCAAGCTGACGCGGTGCTCCGTAACTTCCTGATCCAGGAAGTTTCCGGCAGCTGGTTCCGCCGCTTCAACGAGTTCATCGACCACGACTTTCGACTGCAGGATGGCTTCGTAAATCTCCCCGACCGTCCCGGCCTGGGAATCGAAGTCAAGGAAGTGGACATCGCGAAGTTGCCCTACGACAAACGCATGACCTATCGTCAATACCGCCATGGCGACGGAAGCTGGAAGGGCTGGTGAGACGCAATTTAGCCATGCTCTGGCGACGATTGTTTGTCTTCATCACCGGGATGAGGATCAACCGACCGACCGGCAGCTCCAGTGTCGACAAACAGGATCGGTCGATTCGATGAACGATCGACGGACAGCTTGAAGATGTCGAAACGATTGTAGCCACCGGACAGGTCATGGATTTTGTTTTGGTTCGACGCACGCCGCGACGTCGATATCGGCATACAGGATGCCTTCGTCATCACAGAATTCGTCGCTGATTGCCTGACCCGATGGACCGGTGATCAGTGAGACGCTGCGCGGACTGCCCTCCAGAATGTGTGCGCATCGGAATCGAGAAGACTGAGGAAATCGAAGATCGCCTTGTCCATGAAACCCGACGCCACCACATTGAACGCTTTCGTCTCGAACGAATGGGCTCCGGAGCGCAGTCGAATTGCGGCTGCCAGGTCGTAGTTGCCACCGGCATTTGGATCGTGAGTCGGCCAGACCGGCGGATAACTGGAGACGTGAACCTGCTCACCCTGCGCAATCAATGTAAACCGGGCCAGTGGATTCGTGTTTTCTCCGCAGATCAGCGTGCCGACTCGTCCTCACCGTGTATCACAGACGCGCAGACCGGCCCCGTCACCGGCGGCCCACGTCAGTTTTTCGTAAAACGTGGGATTGATTTTGTGGTGATGATTCAGAATTGACCCATCTTCACCGATCAACACGTTGCTGTTGAATATGCAACCGACACTGGCATCCGTCGATTCGTTGAACCCCAGTGATACGGTAACACCCGACTGACGCACCGTTTGGCAGATGCGATCGAGTTCAGGCCCTAGAATCTTCATTGAATTCACCGCCAGCCGGCAAAACAGATCGTGATTATGGATCGGAGCCCGCAGTGCACTCCAGATGGGAAACGCGGGAATGAACGTCTCGGGAAATGCAACCAGGCTGGCACCATTGTGGGATGATTCGGCGATCAGTGAGCACGTCTTGTCGACACTGGCGTGAAGATCAAGGAAAACCGATGCGGCATGGACAACTGCTGCTTTAAACCTGGAACTGTTGGCATTGGTCGTGACTCACAGGATGTCAGGGAGTGTTCTTGACGGACAAACTCTAAGTACATCGGCCTGATTCATCGCCTTTCGTCTCGTCAACTTCCATATTTCATTTTGGTGCAGCCATACCATGTCTGCGTTTGCGCCGATGAAATCATCGACAGGCGTCTTTCGCTGCATGCCGAACGGGGACACCCCACCGTCGGTGCGGCCGGAACAATACGGATGCTAGGCGAGCAAATCCAAAACCGGCTTTCCTTCGCAAATCCGAAACGGGCGGCCCAGTGAATCGTGGATTTCTGACGAAGGATCAACGCCGAAAAGCGTCAGGATGGTCGCCGCAATATCGGCGGGCCTGACGGGGTTCGTTACCGGCCAGGCACCGATACGATCACTGGCTCCGTGCACGTAGCCACCCTTGACGCCTCCACCCGCCAAAAGGGCCGTGTAGCAGTTGGGCCAGTGATCGCGACCTGCCTTGTCGTTGATCTTAGGCGTGCGCCCAAACTCGCCTAACGCCACGACAAGAGTCGTCTCGAGCAGTCCCCGCTCATCGAGGTCTTCGATCAGAGAAGCATAAGCCTGGTCCGCAGGCGGCAACAGGTACTGTCTGAGGTACCGGAAGTTTTCGGCATGTGAGTCCCAATTCTTGCCCTGCTGTTTGTAGTCGTACACATTGACAAACGGTACTTCAGCTTCGACCAGCCGACGGGCCAACAGGAGATTCCACCCGCGGAGATTGCGGGCGATGGCCAATTCAGCACGCTGCTGGCTGTGAGGATCATCATCATGGGGCTGTCCTGCAGGGCCGTAACCGTACCGCTCTCGTGTCGTCGCACTTTCCTGCTGGATTTTGAGTGCGTCACGCAGAGTTTCTGAGTGAATAAGGTCAAATGCCTTTTCCTGGTAAACCCGCATAGAGCGAACGAGGTTGGCGCGGGGAGTGGCGTCAAGCGAGCGCAGCAAAGCCCAGCGTCCTTCGAGCCGCCCAGTATTCACGCCGTCGGGCAATTCCAGAACGCGCTGGGCGCCCCCGGCGTGATAAGTGAGCGTGCCGGGATTTCCCTGAATCAACAGTGGCTCAAACTCCGTCCCCAGAAACCCAGCCGTCTGGCCGGGATTCGCGAAATTGTTGTTCATGACAAACGGCAGTGCGACGTGCGGGATCCGGCTGGGCTGGCTGCGCCGCACATGACTGAGGCATGATCCGTAGCAGGGGAAGCTGTCGGGTAGTTCACGGAAGTTCTGGTTGTCGCCTACCGGAGGCACGCGGCCGGTCAGCGTTTGATAACTAGCGGAGTCGTGCCCGCGCATCTGATGTTGCATGCTGCGGACAACGGCGACCTTGTCCATTACGCGCGCGGTGCAGGGCAAATGCTCACCGATCCGCAGTCCCGGGACAGAAGTCGCAATTGACTTGAACTCGCCCCGAATCTCGGCCGGTGCATCCGGCTTCATGTCAAACGTATCGAGATGACTGGGCCCGCCGTAGTAGAAAATCAGGATGCACGACTTGATTCGCGATTCGAGCGAACTGCCAGGCGCCGCCGTCGCCTGAGCCTCGAACAGGCTCGCCAGACTCAGCCCCAGCATTCCCAGACCACCAACCTGCAGAAAATTCCGCCGCGTCGGAAGCGTAATCTCACTGTGCCTTTTTTGCATCCCGTCACCTCACACCTCAGCTAGGCGTTCGTTTGAGTCACCAAATTCGCTGAGGTGGACACCGCACTTGTCCATCATCGAAAGAAACAGGCTGCACATTCTGCGGTTCGGCCTGTCGCTGTAGTCGAGCACTCGGCCCGATTCCAGTTTTCCACCGCCGCGACCAAGGACCACGACGGGCAGCTTCGTGGCATCGTGTATACCGGACATCATGCTGGAACACATCATCAGCATCGAGTTGTCGAGCGCCGTCCGTTCGCCTTCCTGGATCGCGTCCAGCTTGCGGGCGATGTACCCAAGTTGCTCCAGGCAAAACTGGTTCACTTTCAGCCAGTCGGGTGATTGGACGCCGCGATCTGAGTGCGAAAGCTCGTGGTGTCCGACTTCCACGCCCAAGTGCGGAAATTGCAGGTAGCTGTGGTCGTTATTGACCTTCAGGGTGGAAACACGCGTTGTATCGGTTTGAAACGCCAGCACCAGAATGTCACACATCAACCGAGTATGGTCCGCCAGGTTCTGGGGAATTCCGTCCGGGGGTCGCGATATGTTCGGTTTGTCGAGTGTCGGCCGCCAACCCTGCAACTCACCCAGCTGCCCCGCCTGCTCGATGCGTCGCTCGACCTCCCGCACGGAGTTGAGATACTCGTCAAGCTTTTGTTGATCTCGCCGGCTGACTTTCCCGCGGAAACGAGTCGCTTCGCTCAGCACGGCATCCAGTACGCTTTGCTCGCCACGCTCGGCCTGATCCTTGAATAACCGGTCGAACGCCAGAGCGGGGTAAAGCTCCAGCGGTGTCGGAGCGGTCGGAGAACTCCAGGAGATGTGCGAGCTGTAGAGCATTGAGTAATTCTTGTGAATCCCCGGATTCGACCGCTCGCAACCAAGCACCAGACTCGACACTTTCGTCGACCGCCCGTACCGCTGCGCGACAACCTGGTCAAAGCTGGTCCCGCTGCGGATCTCCCCACCGTTGGCCAGCGGCGCACCGGACAGCAGGTTTCCGGTCTGTGAACTGTGAATATTTCCTTTAAGCGCTTCCGCATTGTACAGCCCACCAACGAAGAGAAGCTTCTCACGGAATTCGCTCAACGGCTCAAGCACCGGACCGAGTTCCATCTCCGGCCCTTCTCCCTTCGCCCACCAATGGCCAGCATGGTAGCCGCTGCCGGAAAATAATACTGCCAGACGGACGGGAGCCTGACTCCCGGGTTCCGGCTTTAATGGGGACTCATCACCCCACACTGGCAGCGATTCCATCCAGGGCAGGGCCATGCTCACGCCGAGACCTCGAAGCATCGTTCTTCGGGAAAAGTGATGTTGCATGTTGACGTCTTTTCGTTCGTTGCATCCGCCACTGCGGAGCAGGAAATCTGCAGCTGTTAACCAGCCCTGGCCTTTTCTATCGGCGAAACGATTTCCCACGAATCATTCGAAACTGCTGACTAAGAGCGATTGTCTCCACGGCCACCGAAAAATGGTAGTCCCTTTTTGCCAATCGCACCATTATTTCGTCCAGCAGCGGTTCATCCGAGAGTTGCACCTCCCGACCGAGAGCGTATCCAAGAAGTTTCCGGCAAAACTGGCGCAGAAATATATCTCTGCGTTTCGCCAGCAGGTAATCCCTCAGTCCGGACAGATCTTCGACGTGAGTACCATCCGGCAGAGTTGTTCGTGAATCGATCGTCAGACCATCGGTGTTTTTCTCGCGTCTTTGTCCGATCGCGTCAAATTTTTCCAGCGCAAATCCAAATGGATCAATTCGATCATGACACTTCGCACAGGCTGTATCGCTGCTGTGTCGCTCAATGAGTTCCCGTTCAGTCAATCCCTGCGGAACAGTGTCGGCAAGCTGTGGCACATTTTTCGGAGGACGCGGAAGTCTCTCGCCAAGCAGCACCTCGCTCACCCAGTTACCTCGCAGGATGGGACTTGTGCGAGTAGCGCCAGACTGTTTCGCAAGTGTCGTTGCAAATCCCAGGATACCCCCGCGACCATGTTGGCGAATTGAATCCACTCGCCGCCATTCGGCACCCTGGATTCCAGGAATGCCGTAAAACTTCGCCAACGGTTCATTGACGAACGTGTGCCGTGCGTCCAGCAGGCTTAACAACGACCGGTCATGCTGAAACAGGTCAGTGAAAAACAGGATCGACTCCTCGTACATGTCACCACGAAGTTCTGCAAATTTCGGGAAGTGCCTCTCGCTCTTTTGCTCCAGCGGGTCGAATTCATGGATGTGGAGCCACTGGCAGGCGAACTCAACCGCAAGCCGCCGTACCCGTGCGTCGCTCAGCATTCGTTGAGTCTGTCGCGAAAGCACGGCAGGCTGGTGCAAAATGCCGTCCACAGCCGCAGTATGCAGTTCTTCATCCGGCACCGACGACCACAGAAAATAACTTAGTCGACTCGCCAGTTCATAGTCAGTGACAACTGCGGGCTCAACCGCGTGCGCTGCTTCTTCCAGCCGATACAGAAATGGGGAAGCCACAAAGACACGAGCGAGCGTCAAACGAAACGCATCTTCGTGTGCCAGTTCCAGAGTACGGAACCGACCATAGAGTTCGCGCAGTTCCAACTCTTCGGTTTCCGAGATCGGCCGACGCCAGGCCCGCCGGGCAAAGTCAACCAGCGCATCAAGATGTTTGACTTCGCTCTGTACGAGCTGCTTCCGAAATGCTTCGGCGCGTTCGTTGAACTTCTCCACAGCATCGTCGAAAATTCCGGTCTGCGGATGATCGATCGTCGTCTCCAAAAGCGAGTCCAGCACGTCGACCAGTCGGATCGGCTCGCGGCTTACGTAACGCAACTCGTCCCAAAGCTTATTCAGCTGAGCCGTCTGAACATCGTCGAGCATCAGGCGTGCCAGATGATCGTCCTCCCGATACAACAGTGTGAGTGTAAGCAGTTCGTCCACGGGCACAATCTGCGTGTAACAGACTGCCGCTGGAAACAGACTGCGGAATTCATTCATCGCCGTTTCGAATTGTTCCCAGGATTTGCTCTGTTCCGCAACGAGAATCGGCCACCGCCAGGAAATACTTCGTTTGTCAGCCCCGATATTGACGTGTTCAAATTTGACGTGGATCTCACTGGGAAGAAGCCCGGATCTGACATCGGGAATGCCTTCGGTCACATCGACCTGTACACTTCCTTCGCCTCCCGTATCCGTTTTCAGAGACGCCGTTGTTACCAGCTCCCGACCTGCCAGAGCAGCAGGGACGCGCAATGTGATCACTGATGGAGCACTCACACAAACTGAGGTTGCGTCGATTGCTTTGCCGTCGGCAGACACCCAGTCGTGTAATAATGTGTCCGGCTCATCTGCAGTCACGAGCCGCGGTTGCGTCCACACGACCAGATCATGTTCGTTTCCGTCACCCGCATCACCTGTAATCAGTGAGACGACGCACTCCTGTGCCTCTTCACCCTCCCCGGGCGCTGGAACGGTGAAACGCAGTTCGTGTTCAGCAGCCAATGAACTCACCGACTCCATCCACCTCGATCGACTGCCTTTTCGACCCAGCAGACCAACCGGATTGAAAGTCCACAACCCCCTTTGCCAGGTGGAAACGTAGCGGGCCAGAGCCGCCGCATCTTCAGGCGTTGCGCTGCGCCACCGGGAACGCAGGTCATCCAGAAGAAGTGATGGATTGTCATCCGTCAGTTTTCCCCAAAGAACCGCCAGATACTTCGCATTCACGCCATGATCGACAGCAACCATCTCGATCGTCCTGTCACCCGCGAAAATCGAATCACGTTCGGAGAGTGTCACCGCAAAATACAATTCCAGCGGAAGCCTCCCGGCGTTTCCCAGGTGTGACATGCCGTATCCGTAATGGTCTTCCAGCTTTTCGCTCACACTGAATTCGCCATAGAACGCACGAATCCGAGCCAGACATTCATCAGTCCAGTCACGACGTGTGCTGTGCAGAGAGAAGCGAAACCTGTCGGGCAGCAGCACCGCATGTGCCGCAACGTGCTTGCCTGCGTCCAGATATTTCCGCAGCAGACCGGGGGACATGACCAGTGCGTTGCCGGTATTCGTGAATCCTTCGCCTGCAGCACCTTCACTCGGAAATTCGCGAGCCGGACTCAGATCAATCCCCGTCAGGTCACGGATTGTCCAGGTATACTCGGCATTCGTAAGCCGCCGCAGAACGACCGGCCCTGGATCACCTGCGCTCGCCAGAGCCTCCGCATGAAGATATCGTTCGACCCAGTCATGCAACTCTTTTCTATGTGCGGGTAAAGGCTGCTCAGAGTCTTCCGGCGGCATCTCACCGTTGTTGAGCATCTCCTGAACCTTGACCCAGATTCCTGTTTGCTGTCGTACGTCTGCCAGCGTCGCAAACACTTCGAGGTCCAGATCACCCTCTTTTTGTGCGCTCGCATGGCAATCCAGACAGAACCGCTCCAGCAGCGGTCGAATACCTCGTTCGTACTGTGTCCCAAGGGCATCGAATGACGCGGGTTCATCGCCCGCAACATCGATCAGGCAACAGAACAGGCTCATCACAAAACACGTTATCTTTGCAGCTCCTGGAACTGCAGCCAGAGCACTCCGATGCGGCAAAGGACGGCCATCATGTGACGGATGATGAAACTTCATTTTCGGCCCCGAAATCTTATTTACCGGGCAACGTGGTGCAAACACACAGGCTGCCGGCACCCGGCAGACACCCGGAACGCTTCTGAGACAAGATGCTCACAATATAAAGAGGAAGACCCGCGTGTCACAACCAGCAGTTGTTGGCGACGGACCTGGACCTGCCGTATACTTATCGAAAGTGACCCCAGCCTATTTTAAATTCACCTCTCAATGTGCACGGATTCAGTCATGACTTCCACCCGATGCTCAATGTTACTTGTCATGTTGATCGCGTTTCCATCATTTGCTCCCGCTCGGGATCAGATTGTGCCGCGAAATGCAAAATTAGAAAAACTCTTCGAAGGCGTCATGCTGACCGAAGGAGTTTCCGTCGCCCCGGATGGAATGGTCTACTTCAGTGATATCACATTTTCACATCAGGCCGTGGCAGAAAACGGAGCAATCCATGCGGGACATATCTGGAAGTTCAATCCAAAGACAGGAAGCACTTCGATCTTTCGTTCCCCAAGTGGAATGTCGAACGGGATCAAGTTTGACGCCGTGGGAAACATGATTGTCTGCGAAGGGGCCGATTATGGCGGGCGCCGGGTGATTCGCACGGATATGAAAACCGGTATGAGCTACATCATCGCCGGTATGTTCGACGGACGTAAACTGAATTCGCCGAACGATGTCACAATCGATGAACAGGGACGGCTCTATTTCAGCGACCCCAGATATCTTGGCCATGAAACGATCGACCAGCCCGTGATGGGAGTTTATCGCATCGACTCCGATGGCTCGATTCACCGCATCATTACCGATGCCGGTAAACCTAACGGGGTCTGCGTGTCACCCGATCAGAAAAGCCTGTATGTAGTCAGCAACGCCAACGGGGCGACAGGTTTTGAGCGACTCGGTAAAGCTGGTGATGCAGAGGGACCGGTGGCCGTCGCAGTACCGCTGCGGAAAGGCAATATGGCCCTGATGGCCTATGATCTGCATCAGGACGGCACCGCAACATTTCGTGAAACACTGGTGGACTATTATCCGGAAGACGGACCTGACGGCCTGATTTGCGACAAAGACGGAAATCTTTACGTGGCTGTTCGAGCTGCAAACCGTCCGGGAATCATTGTCTATTCACCGGAAGGAAAAGAACTCGCCTATATCAAAACCGAAATCCCAACCAACGTCGGATTTGGTCATGGTCAGGACGCAAACCTGCTGTATATCACTGCAGGAAACAGCCTTTATCGTATTCGACTGGCCATTCCCGGGTACCAGTTACCGGAAAATTCTCATTGAGGACGCAGCTGTCACAAACAGCCCGTTGTTCGTCCTGGAAGGACAAGCTGTTATTTGAAAAAAGCAGGTCAGGCTGTGCCTGACCTGCACGGACTCACAGAATTTCTTCCGGCGGGGTGGAGGTGCTTCCCGGCCTGGCTGTCGCTGTGTCACACCCGCTCTTCTTATGCGGCCATACGGATTTAAAGACACGTTCTCAGCCGGGCAGCTCAAAACCTTTTCGTCGAGGACGGTCAAGACGTTCGTCGGCCTCGCTGTCCCCAACGAATTTTTCACTCCCAGGGTCCCAGGCCAGCGAACGTCGCAGCTCACGGGCAATATTGGCGAGATGACAGACACTCGCGACTCGATGACCGATTTCGACCGGAGCATGCGGTGTGCTGCGGGTGTGGATACAGTCGATCCAGTTTTGGATATGTGGTCGCGCAACATTCCCGGGGCCGATCCATTTTTCCTGCTCTGCCGGGTCGGGGCCAGGGACAAGACCGACAGGATCGACCTGGTAGTTGTTTCGCTCGATCAAAATTTGACCGTGCTCACCATAGAACGTAGCTTCGGCAACGTTTGGCGTGAATCGCAATTCCGTCCCGCTGGCGTACCGCATTGAAACCGGACAAAACCGCATTTCATCAGCCGCCTGGTCCTTCATCGCACCGAACGGCGGTGTCGTGTTCTTCCACCGGTCCGCCAGTGATGGTCTGAGCAATTCCTTTTGAGGCACGATTTCGACGGGGCCACTGTCAACAATTCCCAGCGCAAAATGAACCATATCAATTCTGTGTGCGCCCCAGTTCGTCATACCGTGCCCCGAAAACTCACGCCACAGGTCCCAGCCGCGCCAACGCAGGTTTCCAACCTTAAATTTATCTTTGACCCAAAGTTTTCGATGATATGGCCGCATCGGAGTCGGACCAATGAACAGGTTCCAGTCAAGAGTTTCAGGAACACGTTGCGGTTCGAAGGACTCGTACGTCATCGGGCCTGGAAAATTCGGTACTTCGACCAGTGAAACCTTTCCAATGCCACCATCGCGTACAAATTCACATGCAAAGCGGTTGACCTGCATTGAACGCTGCTGGGTACCCACCTGGACGACGCGTCTGTGATAGTTCGCAGCCTCGACCATCGCACGACCCTCAGCAATCGTCACTGCCAAAGGCTTTTCCACATACACGTCCAGTTTGGCCTGCAATGCCAGCAGCGTCGCCTGAGCATGATGATGATCCGATGTCGAAATGATAACCGCATCGAGCTTCTCTCGATCGACCATTCGGCGATAGTCCTGATGCACACTGCAGCGCATCGCGTCGGACTCGCTGAAGGCCGACAGTGGTTTGACAAATTGTCCCCGAGGATGAAGCGTATTTGTGACCCGTGACATCGAACAGTCACACAGCGAAACAACACGGCCGCCAGGCGGCATGTTGGCAATCAGGTACTTGCCGCGGTCACCGGTACCGATGACACCGATGTGAATTCGATCATTGGCTCCAACGCGACCTCGCCCGCCCAAGACATGTGAGGGCACAAACAACGGCACAGCAAACGACGCGGTTTTCCTGACCAGGGCGCGCCGCGACAATTGTTGTTTTGCAGGAAGAACAGGCTTTCGGTCAGTGGCAGTCATCGTGCTATCTATGATTGACGGTGTTACAAGTCAGAATAGTCTCTCGCAAACGTCAGGTTCAACCTGTTGTGCTGCAAGGGACTTCATTGAACGGAGATCAATTCTTCTGTGGTTCCGGGGGCAGCTTGAGTTCGATCGAAGGAATATTCACCGGTGCACCATCCATCGGGACCTCAACATGAGCCGTCCACAGAACAGCGTTTACAATCATGCGGCGAAACGCTTCCATCCGGAAATTACTGTAGAAGTGTCCAAGGGTCGTCCCATAGGCTCGGCCGTTGTCCGGACGTTCATATACCCAGCCAACAACTACATTTTTGCCTGTGGTTGTTATCTCCAGTAGTGGTGTGGCCGTGTTAATAACGGGATTCAGGTAGTATTCGTCGTAAAGTTCATATTCTTTCCAGCCACGGCAGATCGGGTGTTCAGGCACAAGCTGCTTCAGCACGGATGTATCAGTGCTCAGTCCGTAGTTTGAGACCCACGTCCCTCCCAGATAGTCCAGCCACTGATCACCAAGTCGGTTGAGATTTTTTTCGTAGACCGATGAAGCCCAGTGGATTGTCACCAGCCCTGTGCCGTTCCGCATCATCTGATGCAACAGACCACTGCCCGGACTATCCAACAGAAATTCAGCTCCGGGACTCGAGTAAAGTACAATTGTTTTGACACCTTTCAGCACCGTGGAGTCCCGAGGCCATCCCTGTGAGACAATTGTCTGCACGTTCTCGGTTTTCTCCAGACACTTCGCCAGCATGGTCTGCGTGTGCATATACATGTGACTGCCAAAGTCATGGTCCGGTTCTTTGCCGATCAACAAAATCTTTACGGAAGTTTCGGAGGCAGCACCTGCCCAGTGACCGGTGAACACCAGGGAAGCAACAACGACCATCAGCACGAAGCGAATCAGCGTTCCTGTCATTCCCTGGCTCCCGATAACTCTGGATTTTGAAAACGGCATTGTGCATTACGGCCGGCCGCAACATTTCCGGTCACACAACAGGAACACATTGCAGACAGACAGGCCAGACTGTCAATGAAGGGCCCGGGGGTATCGTCACCGACTACATACGCACGAGACAGTATTTTAATTTGTCCCGCCAAAAACCATGATACGGGAATGCCAAAGCATGCGCCACCAAGCACATCTGGAACGACAAACACGGCCGATCTTCCACTTTCCGATTCCAAATGAATGTCGTGCGAGTGCACTGTTTAAATGACCTCATCTATCGGCCGATAATCATCGAGCAAATACCGCGGACGCCCGGAAAGATCGGTCACCGTTGTCTGGTCCGGGCGAATGCCCAGGTTGTAGTACAGGGTTGAAAAGACTTCGTTGAAGTGCACCGGTCGATCGACGGGTGCCTCAGCAAATCGGTCTGTCGTTCCGATTTGCTGACCAGTTTTCATTCCGCCACCAGCCATGATCGCACAGGCATTCCGACTCCAGTGGTCACGACCTGCACTGCTGTTGATCTTCGGTGTACGCCCAAATTCACCCCAGGCAATCACCGTCACGTCTTCCTGCAGTCCGCGTTCGTACAGATCCGTGACCAGGGCTGTCAGGCCTTCATCCAGTTTCGGCAGTACTTTTCTTGCATTCGTAAAATTGTCGCCGTGCCAGTCCATGTCAGCCCACGACACGGTCACACAACGCGCGCCAGCTTCCACGAGTCGACGAGCCAGCAGAAATTTGGAATTAATTGCCTGATATCCGAGATGCGAATAGGGCAGAACTTTGGTGTCATCTTTGCCATACCGTTCCCGGATCTTCGGATCTTCTTTGGACAGGTCCAAGGCTTCAGACAGTTGGTTTGAAATCAAGACTTCCAGTGCCTGTTGAGTAAACGCGTCAGCCTGATCAGGAAAACCACTTCGATCAAGGTCACGTTTGACTCGATCCAGCCGGGCCAGGAGCTGTCGGCGGTCATCAAATCGACCGACGTGAATATCAGGAATAATCATATCCGCCTGAACGGGGCCGTCCGGCTTGAACGGAGCATACGACTGTCCCAGAAATCCGGGACCGGGAAGGTTGTACGGTGCATGAGCCATCTTCATGGACAGATCGAGGTTGACCGGCACTCCACGAATCACCGGCCCCTGGATCTTTGAAAGGATCGACCCGATTTCCGGGTGGCCTCGCTGCGGTCGTCCCGCACGGCGGCGTCCGGTGACACACTGGTAAGACGTATGGCCACCATCTGATCCGACCAGTGTTCGGATGTTGATGAACTTGTCCTGCATCGCCGCCATCCGCGGCATCAATTCACAGATTTGAATTCCCGGGACATTGGTTGAGATGGGTGAGAACTCACCACGAATCTCCGAGGGAGCATCCGGTTTCAGATCCACCATGTCCTGATGTGGCGGACCACCAGTCAGATAGATCATAATGACAGATTTATGTCCACGATCAGGTCCTCGAGCGGCTTCTGCCCGCAGCAGATGGGGCAGGGTGAGCCCACCGGTTCCGAGTGCTCCAATCGTCATAAAGTCGCGTCGGCTGACTCCGCAGCCGGACTTCGTCTGTGAACCCACAAAGTTAAACATCATGTTTTCCACATCAGGAATGAACATCTCACAGCTTTTCACAGAGTATCGGTTCTCAGGATCAGGAGCAACATATGACACTAACTGCTGATATCACCTTGAGGCGACGGAACATTTTCGACAGCGGCCAACACAGCCAAACACGAACGTGATTCACGCACTTACATGATATTCTCTCTCGCCGTTCTGTATGTGAGCTGTGATGTCACATGTTTTCGACCTCCGTGTCAGAGAGACGAGTCAGCAGTCGGTAAAGTAAGTTTAGTTCGATTTTCCGGAATCAAATCTGAAGGAATAGAAGTCAGCGTCTTTCAGTTCGAACCTCAGGCATACGGTCCTGCCTGCCAACTGACTGACATCAGAACCTTGATTCCACTGGACAGTTCGATTAAGCGAATCGCCAAAGATCTCCGGACAGTCTTTCAGACTGAAACCAGGCAGTGCCTCGCCTCCGGCATTCTGGATTTCGACACGGAGACTTCCGGCTGCCGAAGTAGCAATGTTGATGCTCAGTCGAGACCCTCTGAAACGCAACGGACGCGTGATCATTTCCCCGCCCTTCCACCCGGCGCTGACCGACACGAAACCGTCCAGCCGCAGTGTGTAGCGCCGCATGGCATTACTGTCGCCCGTCCACGCTCCTTCTGAAGCATAGAGTGACAGTTCATTGGGTGCACCGGGCAGCGAGGATTTCGTTTCAACGACGCGCCAGGCAATGTAGTTATGCCCATAGTTCCACGTATCAGTACGCTCCGGACCCGGTGGAAGGAACGCTTCATTCCAGCGATCAAAGTGAACCCCGTCACGACTGGCCATCAGCAGTCCTTCCGTGAGAGATGTGCCAAAACGGAGATGTGCCAGCGACCGCTGCTCTCGGTGTTCCAGGTCCGGCAGCTCCCGCATCGACGGCGACCAGCCGCGTTCGACGTAGCGTGTGGGAAAACCAATCAGGATATGTGGTGCTCGGTAGTAAGGAGCAATCTGGTTCGTGTAGAGATGTTCGAAAGGAGAATCTTCATACGTCAAATCGGCTTCATCACCCCACGTAAGAAAATCGGATGAAGAAGCCGTACGGATTGATCGGTGGCCACTCGGTTTCCAGACCTTGCCCGTTGTGACACCTTCCGTAAATGTGCGAAAATAGGCTCGGTACTTTCCCGCGGCCGAGTCCCAAAATGCCAGATTTTGTGAATCAAATGCACCCTCGGTCACGACAGGATCATCCTGCAAGAGTGACCAATGGATTCCGTCTGGCGAGTGAAATGCAAACAGCCCCCCTTCGTGAGCCGTTCCTGCGAGCGCCTTGAAACGTGACTCGGATGGACAATCCGGATGTGTGTCCAGAAAGGGGGCCAAATTGTGGGTCCCGACCCCGGTCCATACAATGTTGTTCTGCTTCGAACCATTGTATTCGTGGAGCCCCAGTGGTGGTTTCGTGTAGTGAATTCCGTCACAACTTTCGGCATAACAGTAGACTTGCCGTCCCTTCCGCAAAGTGCCATTGACCACACCGATTGCCGAGCCGCGATAATACATGCGGTACAAATCACCATCTCGAATAATGCTGTGGTAGCCACTACCGGCTCCTTCCCACGGAGCGTCGTTAATGATCGCGATTTCACGGGGAACCGGGTGATGTAACTTTCTTTGCGCACCGTCCAGTGACTCGATCAGGTGGTTGTCCACAAATAATTCACGTCGGCTCCCAATGGCAATAGAGTCATCAGCATGGTTCAGCGCAGATGGCAGCAGAAGGACTGAGAAAAACAGAGCTCTCATGACGGTTCTCCGACGAAGGTTAGAGTGTGCTCTCAGAGCACTGAAATCAGATGGCCCCGGTTACGCCCGGCAGTCAGCACGGGTTTCATAGTCTGGTCCGAAACTGCTGTTCTGCCAATTTGGACCCGGCATCCAGCGGCAGCGCGCTGAGCAGCCAGCCTGAACGGCTTACACGGAAATCCACTCACGAAACCGCGACTCGTCGACATTTCGACCACTGACGACAGCAACAACATCGCCGCTGCCATCTATATTCACCCGACTCTGCAACAGCGCCGCAACAGTCGTCACACCAGATGGCTCCGTTCTCAACCCGTGATTCTCATAGAGCCACTTCATGGCCTGCTGAATCTCCAAGTCCGATGCAGTCACAGAAGTTCCCACAAGCTGACGAAGGATGGGCCAGTTATGTTCACCAACATTGTACGACAGCAGCCCATCACAAATGCTGCTGGGTTTATCAATACGGACGCGGCGACCTTCCACGAGTGATTGCTGAAAATCGGCAGCTCCCTCGGGCTCGACTCCAACAATACTCGCCTTCGGAAAACCATCGGCAATTGCCAGCGCATGTCCCGCCATCAGACCGCCGCCGCTTACCGCGCAAACGAACTGCGACAGATCGCGGTCCTGCCGCCTGAGGTCCTGGACGATTTCCAGACCACCGACGCCGTTTCCTGCAATCACAAATGGATCATCATAAGGCGATGCCTGGACAGCGTCTTCGTTCTCCGCAATCTCTTTGGCCATACGGATGCGGTCGCCGGTGATATGATCACGAGAGATATCATAGGTCCGTATTTCGGCTCCGAACGAACGTGTGCGATCACACTTGATCTGCGGAGCCGTGTCAGGCATGACAACGACCACCTGTTTCCTGTACTGGCTGCCGGCATACGCGATGCCCGACGCGAAATTCCCCGATGAATCGGCCGCAATCTTTCTGTCTCCGATTCGTGCTTCGTTGTTGGCGACCCAGTTGAGCGCCCCCATGAGTTTGAAGGACCCGACCGGTGTCCAGCCGTAATCTTTGAGCCACATCCGACGATCTGGAGGCAAACCGAGTTCCTTCTCCAATGGGATTGATCGGATCAAAGGAGCTGGACTCAGGTGATTTCGAATAACGGCTTCGGCAGCACGCACATCACTTATCGTAGCTGTCTGGATCGTCAACCTGCTCTCCCATAGAGAATCAACACGGATTTGTTGGTTACAGAATACACAAAAGACCGTATCGATCGGTCTCCGGCTGAACGATTCAGCTTTGTTCCATCAACGATTCCTGCCTCGACATGTTGAACACACGTGCAGTTCCCAGATTCGGCTGCGCAAACATGCCCATCTGCACTGTACTGCCCGCGAGTGGCAGATATCAATCCGGCTGAAGAGCGGAGTTTTTCTCCGGACCTGTTCGCGAATCATTGTTGATCTCGCTACCAACGTTAGCAGCGTACATATCCGGAGAACGGCTCTCATTACCGCTGCGTAATCACCACAAATTCCCGGTAACGACCGTACGTGATCCGGTCCGTTGTTTCCTTCCAGTCTTTTCTGGGGATCCGGGGCTCCCACCTAATACAATATCGCTTCCTGTATTTGTCCGGTCATCAGACCAACCATACCTGAAGAGGAACTAAAATGTTCGAGCTGAACCGTGATGATCAAACACGGGGCTGTCGGTCCGTTTCTTCTGTAATCGTCCGTTCGATCACCGACCTGCTGCAAACCGGCTGGTCCCTGGTTTTTACAGGCCCGAGTATCCGCTGGAAGCGTGAATTCGCTCATACCGGGAGACTTTTGGTGATCTGTTTGTGCTGCGTGATCCAGATTGATGGCGCAGAGGCTGCGAAGCAGCCAGCCGAACGAAATGAAGATGGAGCTTCTCGCAAAAACGAATCGGCGCAACTCCCTCCATCACCGTTCAAAAAGCGACCGCAGGAACGCAAACGCATTCGATACAACAGCGGCGCGTGGAATCCCCTGGTTGATACTACGGAAGTGTTTCCTGGCAACCGAAATATCGACGAAAATGGTGTGTTCAACCTGTACGACGGAGCGGTCGGTGTCAGGTTCCGTGTGGAGCAAGCAGATCGATCCGCACCGCTTCTGGAAGCGGTTGAAGAATGGGAACGAGGAAGCTCGATCGGCCCGTTGTTCATCTGGAAAGCGGACGGCCGGTGGCACATGATCTACGAGTGCACCACAGCCAGCAAAACCTGTTACGCCACCAGCATTGACGGCTATCAATGGCACCGTCCTGACCTGGGACAGGTGAATTTTCGGGAATCAACCAAAAATAATCTGCTGGCCAATGGCATCGTAGGAGCAACTGCCGTGTTTCTCGATCCGCACGCGTCGCCAAACGAGCGTTTCAAAGCCATGGGCAGCGACATGAACTGGTACGATCCTGACACCCTGCAGCGGGTGATTGGTCCCGAAGCGATGCGACGATGGACCAAACAACAGCAACAGGGCGATGAATACCAAGGACCTCGTGCCGAAATCTGGGGACGTACCCTGGGATGGATCTCCGCGGATGGACGTGACTGGAAATTGCTCGAAGAGTCGTTAGGTAACCGACCGGTGAATGGTGGTATTTCCGCTTATTACGATCCGCACGGAGACGAATACATCGCCTATCTGCAGATCATGGGGAACACCGCCGAAGTGATGCCAGGGATCGGCTCGGGCCAAATCGAGGTTGAGACGCAGCGGCGGACGATCGGCTTTTCGCGCACCAAAGATTTCCGCCACTGGCCGGCACCCAAGCTGATTCTTGCTCCTGATGGCCAGGACGATCTCGACATTTCATTCTACGGGGCCAACTACTTCCCGTACCCGGGACGCGCTGATCTGCATGCCATGATCATCCCCATCTATCATCAGGCCACAGAAGACATGGACAGCCAGATCGCCTTTAGTCGTGACGGTCTTTTCTGGTACCGGCCTGAACGCCGCGCCGTACACACAGTGGGCCCACCCGGCAGCGGTGATCAGTGTTCAGCACATCCCTGGCGAAATGGTCTGGTCGAGTTACCGGACGGGCGCTGGGCAGTGCCGTACGCGGCCAATTCGACCCGGCATAACGTTTACGAAAAGGATAAAGACGAATTGTTCCCGGAGCGGAAACCCATGCAAATCCGCTACATGCTCTGGCAACCCCACAGATTTTGTGGCATCGAAGCCGAAGTCGAGGGACGGTTCACAATTCCGACCATCTATCGTCATGGAAATGAGTTACGACTGAACTATCGCTGCGCACCGGGAGGATGGATCACAGTCGAACTCGTGCGCACGCGCTCGGCCGTTTCACCCGATCCGGATGCCATTGAAGGATTTGCGTTTGATGATTGTGACCGTCTGATCGGTGATGTGGCCGACCATGCCGTCACATGGAATGGCAACAGCGACATCTCGGGGATTGGCAGTACCGCAGGCATACGAATCAAAATGTTTCAGGCAAAGCTGTTCGCCTACAAGCTTTAAGAAAAGAACGTTATCAACGTACTGTCCAGTCACGGTATGAACAACGTGGCAGTCTTTTTTCTATCGACAGGAACTCAGGCAGGCCGGAAGATCTGGCCACATCCTGTGGTGCCATATCGCGCAACTGCCCCTCAGGCATGATTGAAAATTTCTGCGGGATCAGCTCAATGACCATGTAGTCTTATCATAAAAATGTCGTTAGGGCGGAGCATCCCCACGCTGCTTGTGAAGGTCGTTCCGCAACCAACCCTTACGGAAAGCTTCGTATGCACAGTCTGTCCACCGATGCTCGAACCAGCCACGGGCCGCTTCCTCAACATCCGTCTGAATATTCGTCGTTCTTTTTCCGGGCGAATGGGTGGTGGAACCACACCCGCAGAGTGCTTGCGGCGAGTCTTTGCTTTGTGGTCCTGAGTCACGACCACGAAGCGGCAGGGCAGCAGGTAGTGCAAAAAGAGCAACCTGAGGGAAAACAGAAGCCGTCCCCGTTCAAGAAACCTCAGAAACGCTCAAAACGAATTCGCAGTAATCCAGGAGCCTGGAATCCGATTGTCGACACCACGGATGTTTTCACGGGTAATCGAAATGTCGATGAGCGTGGCCGATTTAACCTCTATGACGGAGTACTCGGAGTTAAAATTCGTGTCGAACAGGCACAACGTTCGGAACCCCTGCTGGAAGCGAACACAGACTGGGAGGGGCATGCAGTCAGTCCGTTATTCATCTGGAGGACCAATGGTCTGTACCACATGATTTACCAATCCTCAGGTGGGACGTGTTATGCAACCAGTGTGGATGCGCTGGACTGGGAGCGTCCTGAGCTGGGGCAGGTCGAATTCGAGAGTTCGTCGAAGAACAATATCCTCCGCAACGGAATCCGGGGAGCAACCGGTGTTTTCCACGATCCACATGCGGATCCGCAGGAGCGTTTCAAAGCCATGGGTGGTGACATGGCCTGGTACGATCCCGAAACCCTGCAGCCGCTGGACGGCGAAATCGCCTGGGAACGCTGGACCTCGTTTCAGAAAGAACCAGAAACATATGAGGGACCACGAGCCGAAATCTGGGGGCGAACTCTGGGCTGGGTCTCACCGGACGGCCTCGACTGGAAAGAACTGGAACAGCCGCTTGGAAACCGCGCCGTAAACGGTGGTATTTCCGCTTATTACGATCCGCACGGAGACGAATACATCGCTTATCAGCAGATCATGGGTGATCGCTCCGAAGTATTCCCGGGAATCGGTTCGGGCCAAATCGAGATTGAGACGCAGCGGCGGACGATCGGCTTTTCGCGCACCAAAGATTTCCGCCACTGGCCGGCGCCCAAGTTGATTCTGTCTCCGGACACACAGGACGATCTCGACATTTCATTCTACGGGGCCAACTACTTCCCGTACCCGGGACGCAGTGACCTGCACACCATGATCATCCCGATTTATCACCAGTCGACTGACGAGATTGACACACAGATCGCCTTTAGTCGGGACGGTATCTTCTGGTCGCGACCGGAACGCCGCGCCCTGCACACCGTAGGGCCGCTCGGTAGTGGCGAGGAGGCCATGGCCCATACCTGGCGAAGCGGCATGATTGTCCTGCCGGACGGCCGATGGGCAGTGCCGTACACCGGGATTTCGAGGCCGCACAGCATAAGAGCAAAGTACAGGAAAGACCTCGTGCCGTACTGGAGGCCATCGCAGATTCGCTACGCTCTCTGGGAACCTCACCGATTCTGCGGGATCGAGGCCCAGACCGAAGGTAAATTTACAATCCCGACCATTTACCGTCAGGCGAACGAGATCAGGATGAACTATCGCTGTGCAGCGGGAGGCTGGATCAGTGTGGAACTTGTCAGTCGACGCACGGCGGTCTCGCCCGATCCTGATCCGATTCCAGGCTTTGCGTTTGATGACTGTGACCGCCTGATCGGTGATGAAGCGGACAAAGTCCTGACCTGGAACGGCAACAGCGACATCTCGGGGATTGGCGGCACGGTGGCATTGCGAATCAAAATGTTTCAGGCAAAGCTGTTCGCCTACAAGCTTTAAGAAAAGAACGTTATCAACGTACTGTCCAGTCACGGTATGAACAACGTGGCAGTCTTTTTTCTATCGACAGGAACTCAGGCAG
>CAUZPL010000023.1:0-80704 GCA_963581585.1 Planctomycetota bacterium | reverse complement strand
GTTGCAGGTTCTTCGGTTGCAGGTTCTTCGGTTGCAGGTTCTTCGGTTGCAGGTTCTTCGGTTGCAGGTTCTTCGGTTGCAGGTTCTTCGGTTGCAGGTTCTTCGGTTGCAGGTTCTTCGGTTGCAGCGTCCTGGATTGCGGGTTCGTCCACAACTTCTTCGACTGAAGTACTGCTCGTTCCCAGTTCTGCAGTGGGATCATCAGGATTACCCGGAGCTACATCCGATGTGCCCATAGAATCGGACAGGTCGTTGTCTGGACTGGCCGCGCCGGAACCACTCTCAGATGGATCGGAGCAGCCCGGCAGCAGGAGGGTGGCGAGCAGCAGGACCATCAGTGAGGACAGTCGACATATCATTGGGAAATTCCTGAAAGTGATCAGATGGAACTGGCTGAGGTTTGTTGAATCATGGGCGCATGCGTTGCACGTGATGCATGCAGCAAACACCCGTGTTATTCAAAGACCTGCACGTTATCGTAGTAGCTGTCTGCCAGGTTGTAGACGTACAGTCCGGGGCTGCCTTCCAGATTCGGATGCGGGTCGACAACTTCCAGCGTCCAGTCGGATGGTTCATCGTCCCCTCGTTTCCAGACTTTGCCCATCACATGGGCGCCGTCATCCTTGATTCGGACCGTCATTTTGATCGTATACCAGACATCGGGTTTTGAACGAAAGCGAATCTCTTTGGCCATTCTCAAATGCGGAGCCCAGCTTTGGATGGCAACACGGCCGGTATTGCCCTTGAGAATAAAGTTGTAGCGGTGAGCTGTCAGACCGATATTGGCGAGCTTTCGCTTTTGTTCTTTCATCAACACGTCGGCCTGTACGGTGTATTCCTTCATTTCCGCCATTCCCAGCCAGAAATAGGTGCTGGGTCGTCCTCTGCCTGGCGTCCGTTTGAGCGCCACCGTGTCATCCACCTGACTGGGCTGCAGTTTCAGAAATGAATTGATCCATGTGGGGGGCACCCGTTTGCCCGTGTAGTCTTCGAAGTCCCAACTCCAGGGCAGCGCCGGGAATACTCGAAGCCGAGCATTTGCAGTGATGTCGCCCAGCCTGGCGGTGAGGACTCCAGCCTGCTCCTTCGAGATCTCAGAAACACTAACCGTGTTCCCGTCGACATTCGCGTCCGACCAGCCCTCGCCCAGTGACAGTTCTGCTTCAACCTTACCCAGAGCCTGTCCCAATTCGTTGTAACCATAAACGCTGTATTTCACGTCACCGCCGCCAAAAACGCGAGTCTCATAGGGTACCACGTGAATCGATGCGACTTCTGTTGAACCGGTTCCTTCTTCCAGGGGCGGCAATTCGAGGTCCTGAACCTGTCCTGCGTTTTCATTGCCAATGCAGAAGGTGCGGTCGCGTGTGACAAGGAACACTCGACCGTCTGAGATCGCAGGTGTGGCATAGATTTCGTCCAGTCCGCTGCCATCCGTTGCTTTGAGTGTGACACGAGACAGTGATTCACAGCCTGTTCGCGATGGTCTGAGAATATGAATGTTGCCATTCACTTCCATGACGTAAAGCTTGCCGTCGGCCCAGATCGGAGATCCCTTCCCAACGGTTCCCAGGGAGTAATCCCAAAGCTTCTCGCCCGATTCGCTGTCGTAGGCATACATTCGGCCCGTATCTGCCACGACATACAGAATCCCATCTTTTACCAGCAGTCCAGTGTATCCGGCCTTCACTCCATCCACGCGCCAGAGACTGTTTGTTTCTGTGATGTCTCCTGTGCCTCGGCCGTCGATGCATTCAACGCGTCCAAAATTTGTGTTGTCGATATTATCTTCGCCGTGAGAGATATAGACACGGTGGCCGACAACTGCCGGCGCCGCATTCAGACCTCGTCGCGACATGCGGAACGACCAAATGGCTTTGCCGGTGCGAGCGTTGATCGCATGGATTCCACCGTCGGCTCCACCGCCTATCAGCAGCCGCTGCCCGTCGATGACGGCAATCACCGGATGAGAATAATTCGTATCCTTGGGTCGACCACCCACCGGAGCTGTCCAGAGCAATTCGCCGGTCCGCTTGTTGAAGGCGTAGTATGTCATCTTTGGAGGAGGCTTGGCGCTGTCGCCCCAGTTGAGTCCGAAGAAGCCAACGATGACGCGATCTTCATCGACAACCGGTGATTGAGTCCGCCCGCCATAGCCGCTGATCTTGCCGTATTCTTCGAACAGTGACCTTTCCCACTGCACCCTGCCGTCTGCGTCGTAGCAGCGAAACAGTCCGCTCACCGAATGCATATAAACGTTTCCAGTTTCCGGATCACCGGCCATGGGAGCCCAGCCGACTCGCGGTGCCGGAATGTCGGTCTGAAAAACGTTGAACTGGTCGTCCCATATCAGCTCACCGTTCGTCACGTCGCGGCAAACGACCTGCTCCTGCGCGTGAATCAGATCTTTGCTGCCGGTGCTGACATCATGATTCGTCCGGCATTCCAGATAGATACGTCCGTTGAGCACAATCGGTGCCGCTCGTCCACCAATGGGAGATTCCCACAGGACATTTACGCCACTGACGGGATCCCAGTTTTCGAGGAGACCGACTTCGCGGCTGATACCAGTGTGTTCCGGGCCACGCCACGCAGGCCAATCTGCTGCAGTACTCGGGGCAGTGAGACATAACAGTGCGTACAAAGTTCTTGTAGTGATCATGAAATTGATTTTCTGAGCGATTCGCTGCAACCGGTTCGGAATGTATCGAATATGTTGTGGGATTGCTGGCAACATTTCGGCTCAATGGACCGGCAGGAATCCGGTCGGAGTGTGGAAGATTGAGTGGAAATACGAACGGCCCGATTGATCAAAGACGCCGTCGTGCCTGATCAAAGTTCAAAGGGGTGCGATAAGCGTAAAGTCTAGTTGTCCACCTGCTGATTGCAAGTTTTGCACAGCCTGGTGTGTCTGCCATTTCATCCCACTGACGCGAGACTGAAAGAGCCGTTGACTGGGATCACGACTTACTGGACTCTGTACTTTCCAGACTAATGTCCGCGATGCGGTATCTGCTGTCCATGGTGTCCAGACGGATGACTCCGGTGAACAGCCTATTTCGCTGATGACGATGACCCCAGTGCACGATCTCGCCGTCGATCTGCCATTTACAGTGAAAAATCGCATATTCACCGGAGACGAAGCTTTGGGGAGTACAGCTGGCAATCTGAACATCGTTGATCCGAACGAATGGTGCGTTCTCAGCGTTTTCGGCGATCTGTTTGAAAATAGTTTCCACCATGTCGTCTGTGAGTACTTCGCTGAGTCGATCCACGGCGGCCTGCTCATTCAACGCGAGTACTGCCCGATAAGTCCGACTCAGCATTTGATTCAGCAGCAATGCTGCAATTTCCGGATTCGGCTCCACAGTCCGGCGGGGGAGCGTAATTACGAGGGTGGCGACTGTCACGAATGTGAGCATCGCTGTGGTGGCCCATGTCCGTCGTTTCCGTCGGATCCCAGTGACGACTGCGATGCCTGCGACCACGAGCACGACCCACATTGACCAGTGGAGAATGCTGTCCAAAGAATGTGCAGGCCATAGTTGGTGATCGCGGAATTTGAGATTGGCGCTTTCGGAAATCATCATGCCGCCGGAATCCAGCGGCTTCAGGTTGTCACGGCGCCCGGCCAGAAGGGCATTGTGTTGCAGATTACATTCGTAGTTCAGAGTCCCGGGGCCGGAATCCTCGTTATGACATTCGGCGAGCTGCCAAGTGCTGCTGGCCCCATGAATCGTGTGGACATGGATTTCCCTGACATGACTGGGGCCGTTGTTCCAGGAGACTGAAACACGCAGCGGGTCATCATGAATGTCATGCGTCGTGCGTATTCCCAGCCGGGTTCCGACGAGTGGTATGGTTTGCAGATCGTCGATTTGTTCATTTTCTGCGGTCAGCAGGCCGACAAACGTCGACTGCGGAGTTGACAAGCGCCCATCGATCAACAGTTGAAATTTGTGCTGAATCCAGGTGGCCGCCAGTTTGCGCGTTATGGAGGCATCCATTGTGGGATAGTGAATGTCGGAAGTCGTTTCCTGCTCGTTGAGGCGAATGGCTTCGGAAACCAGCACGAGTGGTACCGTGAATTCGTGAACCAGCCGACGGGGCAGCACGACAAACCGGGCTGTGGTGGGGATTTGGTTTTGCTGATTCGTGAATCCCGACAATCCGGCCGGCAGCACAATCGTGTGAGGCTGGTGACTATCAATTACGGTGTCGACGCGGCGACCGGAAGCTGCATTGCGAACTCGAAGTCTCAATTCGGCCGGAATTGGGGGAGTGTCCTGAGACTCCGACATATCTGCTGGCGCCCGCGTACGATGTTCAACGAACCTGTGCTGGATTGAAAAGGACGCATGTGTCTGATTCCAGGGGTAACGCAGCTTCCATGCGAGCCTGAGACCTCCATCTGCTTCGAGGTCAACACCTCGACGGGCCGGTTGCCACGTCGGCCGCTCCTGAATGCGTCCTTGCACGCGTCGTCCGTCCGCGTCGTAGACCATGAGCAATGACGGCAGAGTCTCAGCAAAAATTTCCATTGCGCCCGCGGCGAGAGGGGCTGGAATGAGGGAATTGTCGGCTCGGCCGCGGATCGACTGCAACGCCAGCACATCGTCCAGGAACAATGTTACCCGGATGTCCAGATGTGTTTCGATCCGAGCCCACGCGTCCACGTGCGAACTCGGATGCCCCTGGCCGTTGGCGCTGAGAATGACAAAGATTCCGCCGCAACAGATGAGATTCAGGATCGGATGATGTCTTGGATCCTCGTACATGGTGGAAGATGGGTGTCAAATGACGCAAGACCGACCAGCAGGTCCTCATCATTTCGGTCATTGATCGTCGGGCAATCCAAACGTCGCTCCGATCTGCAGAATGCCATAAAAAAAAACGGCATCATGCTGTCTTCTATCCATACTTCATTCAGGCTGCAGCAACGGGTCAGGTGACCGCGTCGAAACGACCCTTGTCGTATTCACCAACAATCCGGCGACTACGCACTTGCTCCATCATTAGCCGGGGCTTCTTCTTCTCCACTCTCGTCAGCTGGTGGAGTCTGTGCATCCTCGATGCCTGATTCTTCGTCACCGCTGTCCGATGGACCCACTGGTTCACTGCTGGGTGCTGCGCAACCATCGGAGACGCAGCCTGTGGCAACGATTGTTGATCTGCAGCAAGCCAACGTACCGCATGAACTGCTGCAAACAACATTCGATGAACCGGAATCCAACGAACGAACAACCACAAAACTGCCGCTGCAGTTGCTGTAGAACGTATACCGACCGGCTTCAGCCGTGGTCATCAGAACCAGCGCTGCACATGTTGAAAGCAAACTCAGATGGTTCATCGAGATCGGATTTTGTTTACTCAACCGTTTGTCTGCTCGTCCCATACCGGGACGAGTGACTTTCGGTAAAATACCACGAATGGAAAATATGGAAGACCCTGTAATCTCAACACCGTATGTTATGCAATAGCAACATGTCAGCCATCCTGCACAGGCGGACAGCATGCGTCAGGGTGGCCAACCGGGAAGAACCTTTTGCAGGCGAGCGGTCGCGACTGCGTAACGTTCAACGCTGGTCCGTCTCGCATGGTCTCTCCGTCGGTTGACGGATGTCGTCCGCACGATAAGGATTCCGTTGATGTTTTTTTTCATTTCCGTCAACGTTGTCAAAGAGTCTCCAGACCCGAATTTGCGGGAGTGAGTCGTCACTGAAGACATGAGACTTCAAACGTGCCGTCTTCCAGACGCGAAGTCACACGAGTTCGGCTAAGGTAACTTCTCAGGACGTTTCATTTCAGGGTTCACGTCGTGTTGTTGAAGCATTCCATTCCCATTGCCGTCCGCTATTGTGAAACTGACGCGATGGGATTCTTACATCATTCCAATTATCTCAACTACTTCGAGCTGGGCCGAACGGAGCTGTTTCGAGCTCAGGGAGGTTGCTATCGGCGGATGGAAGAGCTGCAGATGTATTTCGTCGTCGTGAAATTTCAGATCCATTACCGCAAGCCGGCACGTTACGACGACCAATTGATCCTCAACACCGAGATCACGCGAACCACTGCCGCACGGATTGAACATCGCTATGTGCTGTTGCGTGACAGGGAGCGACTCTGCAGCGCTGAATCTACTGTTGCGTGTCTTGGTGCGGATGGCGAGCCAATGCGGATTCCGACGAATCTGTCCGAGATCACGGCGGTGTCATGACACGAGAAACGAGTGTGAAACGGGACCAGGAAATTTCCAGTTGCGGCAAATCAGGGAGAGAGTCGGAATGACATCGAATCAGCATTGACGACTGATCGCTGATCTTCGACTCATCGGCGTGAGGCTTTGAGACGTTGAGTTCTCGTCATGTCATCACATCTGTTTGTTTACGGTACGCTAAGACATGGTTGCGAGCGGCACGAGACTTTGAGCAATCAACGTTTTCTCGGCTGTGCTGCAACCATCATGAAGTGCCGGCTGGTCGATTGTGGCAGCTATCCCGCACTGGTGGAGTCGACGGATGGAGTCTCAGTTCGCGGGGAACTCTATGAAGTTGATCGAAAGTGCCTGGAAAAATGTGACGCTGTCGAAGGTGTCCTGGAAGGACTCTACGAGCGCCGACTGATTGACGTGGCATCAGTCGATGATGCATTCGTTCGTGTTGAGGCGTGGGTGTATTTCTATCGACATTCGACCGTCAATCTGCCGAACCACGGGAACGAGTGGACAGGATGAAACAAGGTCGCTGCGACAGCGTCACGTGGTCGACTGGCATCCGGCATCTGACGACATACTGAGACGTTCGCCTTTGAGTACGGGACCGCTCTGCCCGCAGTTCCTGCTGCTGTCTGTCAGCATGTTTTCGGCCGGACTGAGCCGATGGAAATACAGCATCGGCAGTCGATGCCGGTGGCTGAGGCACTCAGATAAAACCGCAAAAAAAACGGGTTTCTAGGGGTTGTGGCCATATTGACCCACGTTGATCACACCCGGTATCAACTGACTGCCAGCGGATTTCGTGCGCTTGTTGCCACGGGGGACGCGGGGTAGGGTCAGTTGACCCGGTTATCTCCATTACTGCGAGTGCGGGAACATCGCAGGGTGAGCCATTATAAGGGAATTCAGTTTTGAAATGTCCGGGCCTGGTTGCTGTTGTCACAGCGACTGCGGTCGTTAAGCCCGAACATTTCTGCTGTGCCTGCCTGAAGGAGGAATCCACGTGTATAAGACCATCGGTTTCATCGCGTGTGTATCGATGATGGCTGCGTCGCTGTACGTGTTCAGCGGCGGTGATTCATCAAGGACACTGTCAGCACGAACAGAATCAGCGAATGCGGATGACGCGGCACTTGCCCGACAGTTTATGAAAGACGCTCGCAGGTCAGCGAGTCAAGGAAACCCGGTCGAAGCTCGGTGGCTGGCAGCCACCGCTGCCACACTGACGTCCGACTGGCGCAGGAACGAGCAGACTCCCCAGGAGTTTCTGGAGACACTGGAACATTCCGGCCCTTCCGCAACCTGGTCGGTCACGGACGATGTCGATTGGTCGGTTGTGGATCCGGATGCCGTTGCAGCAGAAAGCGAACTGAAGAGGGTGCCGGCGGAGCCACAGTTTCCTGATACCGCCGAGGGACGTGCTTTGTTGAATCGAGCTCTGGCGAAACGATTCGTAAAAGAGGCGACTCAGGCTCTGGATGAGGGTGACATTTCTCTCGCTCGAACCCGAGCTCTGCAGGCCTACAAGATGAATATTGACTGGGGGCTCTGGGACAAAAAGCCGGAAGATATTCTGGCGGCTATCGACCGTGCCGAAGGAACCACCACTTTTCTTGCAATTGACGAATCGGCTGATATAAATTCGGCGGCGTTAGTCAATGGGCCGCGTCGCCAGGCCGATCAGTTGCTGAAGCAGGCTCGTGCGGCGCTGAACTCCAGGAACTTTGCCCTGGCCGTTGAACTGGCTGATGAGGCAGAGGCACTGGGGGCTCAGTACGAAGAGTTCGATGACACGCCGGCCCTGGTCCGAAAAGACATTCAGCGATATTCCGGAACAGTTGAGGAAATTCGATTCGAGCCGCAGGGAACGGTTGAATCTGAACAGGCGACCGCCAGAAACACGGCTCGCGTGAACCCGGTCGGCGCGTCGCTTGCTGCACCTGACTCAGGCGACGCGGGTCGCGCACAGGAGTTCTCTGCCCAGGCCACCTCGGAAGACCAGGCGTATGAACTTCTTGAGGATTTCCCGGAAACGATTCAGGACCAAGCTCCGCAGATTGCCGCGCAGACCAATCCTGAGCCGAAACGCTTGGTGCGGAAGGCCAGCGAAACTGATGCTGGCCGCGTTGGCAAAACGGCTGAGTACCGTGAGGACGAGTTTCTTGCGGTCGATTCGGGAATGACTCTACGCAAGATTTCATTCGAAACCACCTCAGTAGACGGAATGTCGGCGGAAGCGGCCTGGCAACAGGGAATGGCTGAGCTGAGAGCGGGTAATCAGGTTGCGGCCAGAGAAGCATTCCTGATCGCAAGGAAGAATATTGGCGAACTGAACGGATTCCGTCGTCAGCAGTTGCAGGATCAGTTACAGGAGTTGTCTGACGTTCGCCAAAGCAACGTGCGAAACGTCGCTGCATTATCCGGAGATATTCAACCAGTCTCCGATGAAGATCCTCTGACGGCGGCCGTCGACCAGCACGATGCTCGTCTGCAACGCTTGCATTCGGCGGTCACAAATGATGTGGCACGCGCGGAAAGCCTGAAAGACACGGACGTTAATGAGGGCTTCCGAATTCTGGACACGACTCTGGTCGACATCGAATCGGCAGGTCTGACGGAAGAATCGGCGCGGGCGCTTACCGAATATGTGATGACTTGTCGTGGTGAACTGGAAGCGTATCGCGAACAGCGTGCCCCCATGATTGACATGGAAGAACGCAATGTTGCGATCCGCGCGGACATGGAACGTGTGTTGAAACATCAGATTCGGATTGAACAGGAAGTTGCGGATCTGGTTCAGGAGTACAACGACCTTGAGAATCAGCATCGTTACGCCGAGGCTGTTCTGGTCGCTCAAAAAGCTTATGACCTGAATCCACATTTGCCGGAAACAGTTGCAATTCTGACGAAAGCAAAACTTGCCAAGCAAATCGCGTTCAATGAAGACGTTAAGACGCGTACAGCGGATGAGAATCTATGGCAGCTGAACAGTGTCGAAGAGAGTTTTGCAGCTCAACGAGGTGACTATGTATTCCCGGAATTGACAGACTGGACAGGTCTGACAAGTCGTCGTTCCGGATACGGTTCCTCGGGGCGCAAGCTGACGGAGAGCGAACTGCGAATCCAGAAGAGTCTGCGAAGTCAAGTCTCGCTGCATTTCCACGATGTCTCACTGCCGGAAATCATGAGTCACATCGCCAACACGCATCAAATCAACATCGTGCTGGACAGGAAGGGGATCGAGTCACAGGGTCTGCTTGCGACTCAGACCGTCAGTATCGACGTGGACGGTATTGAACTGCGGAGTGCCCTGAACCTGCTGCTGCAGCAGTCAGGTGGACTTGTCTACACCATGGAAAATGAAGTCCTAAAGATCACAGATAGTCTGGAACAGGAATCTCACTTTACAGCGAGGCCCTACCCCGTTGCTGACCTGGTTGTTCCTCTGTCGGCCGTTCCG
Source organism: Planctomycetota bacterium (assembly GCA_963581585.1). Taxonomy (GTDB): domain Bacteria; phylum Planctomycetota; class Planctomycetia; order Planctomycetales; family Planctomycetaceae; genus S139-18. Next base: position 71,030 of record CAUZPL010000023.1, on the reverse strand, counting down.
GAACCGGAGCCGTTCGACGATTTCATTCAACCAGCAGGCGGCAATGGCCTGTATCAGCTCGATGACAACCTTGCAGTTCAGACTGGTTACGGTGGAGTATCACGTGCCGGCGGGTCCTCCAGAAGCAGTCGTGAAGGAGATGTTAATTTCTCCGGGCTGGTGGACATGCTCCAAACTGCCGTTGCTCCCGGAAGCTGGGACATCGACGGTGGCGAAGGCACGATGAGTGTGAATGAGAACACGCTGAGTCTGGTGGTTCGCCAGACACCTGCGGTTCACGATCAGATCGTGGAGCTGCTGGAACAGCTGCGAAAACTGCAGGACCTGCAGGTCGCTGTTGAAGTGCGCTTCATTGCAGTTTCAGACAACTTCTTTGAACGAATTGGTGTGGACTTTGACTTTAACGTACCCGATTCACTCGGGGATCCACTCGGTGTCCCTGCATTCGGTTCCAATAACTTCACTCTGCCTGGTGGAGGGGGTCAACAAGGTGGTGTCGCAGGTGGTGGCCAAGCTGGAGCTGCTGGCGCAGCCGGTGATGCTGGTGCCGGAGGTGGTATATTAGGCGCTGGAGGAATCGGCGGCGGCATGGGCGGCGGCGGCATGGGCGGCATGGGCGGCGGCGGCATGGGCGGCGGCGGCATGGGCGGCGGCGGCATGGGCGGCATGGGCGGCGGCGGCATGGGCGGCATGGGAGGCATGGGCCTGTTCACACCAGTGCCGCGGAGCAACTTTACACAGGATGGTTTCCGTAGAACGACTGTTGGAATGGCTTCACCGAACAAGTTTACGGACGACTTTGATATTCAGTTCCAGCAGGGATCTTTCGAGCTGGGCATTCCTCAGTTTGGTAGGTTTGATCCGACAGGTGGTCTCTCCGTTGGTATGGCCATTCTCAGTGACCTGGAAGCGTTCTTCTTCCTGGAAGCTGTGCAGTCCGATCGGCGTTCCAATATTCTCTTTGCACCGAAAGTGACATTGTATAATGGTCAGCAGGCGACCCTGTCGGACCAGACGTCACGTCCGTTCGTGATGTCCCTCATGCCTCAGGTTGGCACCGGAGCTGTTGGTTTTACACCGATGATATCGGTCATTCAGGACGGAATTCAGCTCAGCGTCAATGCTGTGATTTCTGCTGACAGACGATATGTTCGACTGTCTCTGGCACCGAATTTCCGAAATCTGGTCGAAGTCTTTACCTTCACATTTGCCGGCGGTGGTGCCGGTGGTGGAGCCATGATGGGTGGTATGGGCGGCGGCGGCATGGGTGGCGGCATGGGCGGTGGCATGGGCGGCGGCGGCATGGGCGGCGGTGGCATGGGCGGCGGTGGCATGGGCGGCCGTGGCGGCATGATGGGCTTCGGCGGCATTGGCGGTGGCTTCGGCGGCGGCGGCTTTGGCGGCGGCGGCGGCTTTGGCGGCGGCGGCGGCGGCAGGGGCATGGGCGGCGGCATGGGCGGCGGCGGCATGGGCGGCGGCGGCATGGGCGGCGGCATGGGCGGTGGTGGTGCCGGCGCAGGCGACCTGACCGTTCAGCAACCTGTCATCGAGACGATTTCTGTCTCCACAACCGTGAGCGTTCCCGACGGAGGAACGGTTTTGCTCGGCGGCGTCAAACGACTTCGTGAAGGTCGCACGATGTTCGGCGTGCCGATTCTCAACAAGATTCCGTACATCAGCCGTCTGTTCAAAAATAGTGGCGTCGGTCGGGAAACGGAAAGCATCATGTTGATGGTGACTCCGCGCATCATCATTCAGGAGGAGGAAGAAGAGGTGGCTCTGGGGACATCTACTCAGTAGTTTCTGGCTGTCCGGTTAAGGACGCGGGTCCTTTAACCGGTTTCAAGCCCTGCAGGATCGGGTGCGGTCCGGTGTTGCAGGGCAGGTCGGACAACAGCTGAATCGTTCCTCACTGCTCCGCTGGATAACAGAGGGGCAGTTTCGGGGTCCAAGCCGTCGCAGCGTGCGGGCGCTGCGACGGCTTTTTTCATGGGCCGGAAGATTTTCCGCAGCTCGGAGCTCAAGGATTTATTGCGAATCGTCGGGTTCCCGGTTGCCAGACGACCGGACGGAAAGACTCCGGTGCAGTACCAGAAACCGGCCATCCGTCGTGTCCGGCAGCAACTCCCAGTTTTCTGATTCACGCAGTTCCGGGACCTCAGAGGCGTTTCGAATCGAACTGTAACGATGGCCGGTATCGATAACGATGTAATCGCAGTCCGGCGGGACCCGTTTCCCTTTTTCGTTGACCACGCGTTTGTAGTCGCTGTAGTCGTAGGATCGTTCGCAATGGGTCAGTCGTGTGTGAATAAAGTCAGTTGATGCGACTCGTGCTGTCATGGGAATCTGTGCCACAACTCTGTCTGCCATCTCAGCGCGCCGGACCAGGCGGCTCTCCGCAGCAATGTCCTCGCGTGGATAGTACAACATGTGGCGACCGAAAGATGATGCGTCTGACCAGTAGCTCGACCCGCATGGAAGCGGCGAACCAACAGTGCCTGTCGCCACACAGCAGCATAGAACCAGCAGTGCGGCTGAACGAGACGTCGTTGGCAGCAAGTGCGGGATAGGCACGTGAAAATTGCCGGTTGCGGAAATACCGCGGGCAGCTGCCCAGAACAGGACTGGCAGTAAAGGCGCGTGAAAATGGTGATAAGGCACTGGCGGCAGCCCACCAGCACCTGTGCTGTTTCCCAGCTGTACCAGTGAGAGCATCAGAAACGTGAACAAGCCGGCCGCCAGCTGCAGCGGACTGCGCACTGGGACAAAGGCCATCGGTGCCAGCAGAACGACTATGTAAAACAGAGTCCTGAAGCTGAAAATTTCGGCAAGGACAACGGTGGGTTTTGACAGTGTGGTGCGGACCAACTCATACGGGGTGCTGCCCAGGTCTCCGAAATACCGGCTGTAATGAACGACATCGCCGGACCGGAACGCCGGAATTACGACAAGCACGGCCAGCAACAGCCACGCCGCCGAAACGGACGACATGGCAATGCCCCAGTTTCTTAACGGCCGCTGACTGGTGTCACCGCGCCAGGCACTCACCGCTAGGACCGCACCCAGAGGAGCTGTGACCAGTGCTATATCTTCCTTGGCTGACAGAGCCAGCAGCAGCAGTACCCAGGCGCGCGAAAATCGACCGGATTCAGCAGACCGGATCATCCAAAACAGAAACGGCAGGCCCAGACAAACGGGACGAAATGTTTTTTGGTCGACGGCAATATCCAGAAAATGCATCGGAAAAAAGAATAACCAGCTGATTGCCAGAAGACATGCAGCCCATGCGTCCCTGGTGTGTCGGTGGACGATCAGAAACAGCGGAATCGTGCAGCTGCCCAGTGCCACAGATTCGGCAAGTTCCAGCGTGAGATGCGACGGCCAGATCATATGAGCCGGCAGCAACAGCAAATGGATGACCTGGATGTGCTCCCCGAGAAACAGTCCCTGATCCAGATAGCTGCGAAATCCTTTGCCATGCCAGACATTCCACAGATGTTCTTCATACATTGCCGAATCGCCGTGAGGAATCAGCAGGTTATTGTAGAGTCGTTCATTCAGTCGGAATGAAACGCAGATCCACATAACTGTCACCAGCAACATCAGAATCCAGGCACAGTTGGCACCGGATGAGCCTGTTGACAGTGGTGAACTGAGGCTGGTTGACAGGAAGCTGCAGAGTGCCGCGCCGGCCAGCAGCATCAGTATTGGCGGCACCATGGCCAGGGCAAATTCATCAGTTGTCACCAGCGGAATGCCCCAAATGAAACCACTGGCTACGCCAATGACACCCAGACGGGTCATTGTCACAGCCGTCATTTGAGCGGCGGAAATGCGGCGATTGCACAGAATTCCCATGGCCAGTGCAAAGACTGTCACTCCTAAGAATCGCAGAGCTACGGATAATGCTGACAGCTGTGTCTGCTTCCACGTGCTCTCCGGTTCACCTCCCAGAAATCTTACAATTCGTGCATTGATGTCCGACGGCCAAAACATCCCGGCAGTGTTGGGATCTGAGAGACAGTCTGCGGTACAGGCGGCACCAGTCAGGACTCCGACGAGCCCAAACGGGACAGCAATCATACTTCGGCCGTACTGAGACATAGGTTAATCGTCGTGGTCCTGTGGTTGTCTGACACTGCGGTTGGCTGCGGAACCCCCCTGAATTACGCAATTTGCTTCCGTTCCGTTGCCGGAAAGACCGGGGTTGACGGGAATTCTGAAGCTGGCGAAAGTCTGAATCACCGGCAGAAGCCGGTGGCTTCAGAAGGATACCTGGAAAGGTGCCGAAGATAGTCGGATTGAGTCCGTGAAGCAGGTGATTGTGCTCAGCCATCCGGGAATAAACCGGAGAAACAAACTCTCCATCAGTTCGGCCTTCACATGGAAGGGGCTGTCCCGCTTCGTTCGTGTCCGGACTGCATCTCTGCAGCATTTTCGGCGTACGGTCGCTTGGATTCTGATCCTGATGACCGCATTCGGTCATTTCGGGTGCAGTACCGTGCAGTTTGTGACGCTGCGCGAGAAGCCCAGAAATCCATTGGCCGAACGACTGCGTCTGTGGGACCCGGCCGGCCCGCGACCGTCGGAACAAACTAAAAATTACCTGGTGGCCAGCGGTGCGCTTCCAGGTCAGGACATTGGGGCGCTGCTGCGTCACACGCGGCAGGCGCACTGCATCAACCCAACCTGTGAATCAATGCATGCTGCCGCCGAGTTAAGCTATCTGGTGGCTCGGGAGACAGAATCCGCAGATGCCGGACTGGCGGAAGAGTTGTACCTGGATGCAGCTCAGTACGCCTGGCGTTATCTGGTGGGAAGTAATGATCAGCCCGTCAAAGATCCCAACGCGGCCGGTCACCGACAAACGACAGATGTCTACAACTCCAGCGTAGAGGGGTTGATGCGTTTGGTGAAGGCCGAACAGTCCGTTGAACCTGGCAGCCGTTTATTGATGCCACTGACGCGGCGAAACATCCATTTTGAAGTCCCACACCAATCCCTCTGGATTCATCCGGAACAGATGGGGGAGATTGAATTCGTTTCTGACTACGAACTGAACAATTTGCGTCATCATCATGTCACACGAGGCATCGGTGTGCCCATCATGATTCACCGTCAACGCCCTGCCGACATCTCATCTCTGGAGGTGTATTATGCTGAGGGACTGCGATTTCCTGCGACAGCTGTTTTGAGTTTTCCGACGACACAGGAACAGCACGTCGGGGAGTCGATTCGACTGCAGATCTTCGATCCGCGGCAGTCTGACGGGGTGGTTGTGCGCGACACACTGCTGCCCATCGAAACCGATCTGAGTATTCCTCTGGCACGATTTTTGACAAACCCGGACCTGGAGCTGCTGGACACGTTCGCTTTTCTCAGGCCCGACAAGGCTCAGTCGCTGCAGGGCCTTTACATGGTGCAGCCTTGGGATCCCGACCGTATTCCTGTCCTGATGGTTCACGGCCTGTGGTCCTCACCCATGACCTGGATGGAAATGTTTAATGAGCTGCAGAGTGATCCTGTTTTGAGGGACAATTTTCAGTTTTGGTTTTACATGTATCCCACCGGCGAGCCACTGACGTTCGCACTGGCAGATTTGCGGGACGATGTGGACGAACTCCGGCGGCGTTGCGATCCCCATGGTCGAAACAGAAAACTGGACCAGATGGTTTTAGTCGGTCACAGCATGGGAGGACTTCTGTCGTATCTGATGACAGTGGACAGCGATGATATGCTGTGGAATTCCGTCAGTAAGGTTCCAGTTGCTCATCTGCAGGCCGATGCCGGAACGCATCGTGAGATCCAGCGGGTGTTCTTCTTTGAGTCTGATCCGTCGGTGGACCGTATCGTCAGCATCGCCAGTCCGTTCAGGGGGAGTCGCTACGCCAATCGGTTCACGCGCTGGCTGGGCAGAACAATTGTATCATTACCGGCCACGACCTTGAATGTCACAAAGCTTATCACCAGCCTCAATAGTCGGCAGACCTGGGAGAAAGTGTTCACGCCCACGACGAGTCTGGATTCCCTGGCCAAACATTCCGCGGTCCTGAATCTGGTGAGTCAGACGACGACACCCGATTCAGTGGTCCACCATAACATTGTGGGGGTCTCACGAGGGGTTTCACGGAAATGGTGGACGGACGGAGTGGTGACGTACCGCAGCGCTCACCGTGACGACGCTGACTCCGAATTGACGATTTCGGCCAGTCACAGTCAGGTTCATCGCCACCCCCTGGCAATCGACGAGGTCCGCCGTGTTCTCAGAGAACATTTGAAGCAGGTACGACGAGGCCGGAAGGTGCACCTGTGACACAGGGCTGGAGAGCCGGACTTTCAGGTGAACCGCGTGGGGATATCATCCTTACTCCATTGCTTCCTTCATCGCGTTGCCCATGCCGGCGGGACTGTCGGAAATGATGGCACCTGCATTCCGCAACGCGACGATTTTCTCAGCGGCTTTTCCGCCACCGCCCGAAATAATTGCTCCTGCATGCCCCATGCGTTTGCCGGGTGGTGCGGTCTGACCTGCAATGAATCCTGCCACGGGCTTGGTCACATTCGACTGGATGTAATCCGCCGCTTCCTGCTCCGCACTGCCGCCGATCTCACCGATCATCAGAATCCCGTCAGTATCGGGATCATTCTGAAACATCTCCAGCAAATCAATGAAGTGGGTCCCTGCAATCGGGTCGCCACCAATGCCGACCGCAGTACTCTGGCCCATTCCAGCTCGACCAAGTTGCCAGGCTGCTTCATAGGTCAGCGTGCCACTCCTGCTGATAATGCCGATGCTGCCCGGCGTGTGAATGTAGCCTGGCATGATCCCGATCTTGGCGACACCTGGTGAAATGACTCCTGGACAGTTGGGCCCGATGAGTCGCGCGGATGAATCTTTCATTGCTGAACGCACACGGATCATGTCCATGACCGGAATGCCTTCGGTAATCGCCACGACGAGCTGCATCCCTGCGTCCACGGATTCCAGAATTGCGTCAGCGCAAAAAGGTGGTGGAACGAAAACCATCGAGGTGTTGGCTCCGGTTTGGTCACGGGCCTCTCCGACGGAGTTGAAGACCGGGAATCCATCGATACTGGAGTCGCCCTTGCCGGGAGTGACTCCACCAACAAAGACGTCAACGCCCGGTTGACATTCCTGGGCGTACTCACGGCACTTCTGGCTGTGAAAGAGTCCGGAATTGCCCGTAATGCCCTGGCAGATCATGCGTGTGTCGTGAGTGACAAGGATGCTCATATCGAACAGTTCCTTCAGTTGATTGACTGGACCGGAAGGATCAGTCGATCCGGATAGAGGGTAGAGGTGGCGGGACGCAGCACGATCGTGTGACTGTCAGGCACTCAGCGTTGCAACGACCTTTTGAGCTGCGTCCGTGAGATCGTCCGCCGAAATGATGTCGCGACCGCTGTTCTTGAGCATCCGCCTGGCTTTCTCGACGTTGGTGCCTTCCAGCCGTACAACCAGCGGGACTTTGAAGCCAACTTTTTCATAGGCTTCCAGGAGAGCTTCCACGATTACGTCGCACCGCATGATGCCACCGAAGATGTTGACCAACACCGCTTTGACCGCATCGTCGCTAAGAATAATACGAAACGCTTCGGTGACCTGATCCACATCCGCTCCACCTCCCACGTCAAGGAAATTGGCCGGCTCAGCGCCGTGAAGTTTGATCAGGTCCATGGTACTCATTGCCAGCCCGGCACCATTGACCAGGCAACCAATGCTGCCGTCCAGGTTGACATAACTGAGTCCCGCTTTCCCAGCCTTAACTTCCGCCGGATCTTCTTCGCTGAGGTCGCGCAGATCAGCCAGTGCTTTGTGCCGGAACATCGCATTGTCATCGAAAGACACTTTGGCATCCAGAGCCAGCAACTGGTCTTCTTCAGTCAGGACCAGCGGGTTGATTTCCGTCATGCTGCAATCGTTGTCCACGAAAAAACGACACAGCTGAGGCAGCAGTTTTTCGGCGCTCCGTGCAGCTTTGGTGCTTAGACCAAGCGTATAGGCCAGTTTTCGAGCCTGATAGGGAAAGAGTCCCTGAGAAGCATCGAAGGGTTCAGAAAGAATTTTTTCAGGTGACTCTTTTGCCACCTTCTCGATCTCCATGCCGCCTTCCGAGGACATGATGAGGACTGGGCTGCCGAAGGCTCGGTCGACCACGATTCCGAGATACAGCTCGCGAGCGATCTTCAGTCCCTGTTCAACGAACAACGTGTTGACCTGCTTGCCGTCTTCACCGGTCTGGATTGTGACCAGCGTGTTACCCAGCATACGTTCAGCGTTTTGTTTGGCTTCGTCAGCAGAACGAACCAGAACAACACCCGGCTGTTCAGGATGTTCTTTGAACCGACCCTTACCCCGACCACCCGCATGAATCTGCGATTTGACAACTGCCAGCTCACCGCCCAATTCTCTGAATGCGTCGGCAGCTCGGTCGGCCGTCTTCACCGTGATTCCCTGAGGAACCGCAATACCGGCCTTTTGAAAGAGTGTCTTTGCCTGATACTCGTGAATCTTCATTCGCTGGTCTCACGATGTCTGCTGATTGAATGATTGTTCGACGGAATCGCCCCCGGAATCAAAGGAGAGACTATAGCCGTCTCTGAAAGTCCGTTCGACCGTTGGTAGCCGGCAATCGTGGCACGCTGCCGCATTCCGCAATGTTCAGATGACAAATTCAGCTTCCAGGAATTTCCATAGTTCTTTGTCACTGTCCACACAGATAGGTAATCCCTCAGTCAGGCATGAAGTCATTCGACAGTCAGCAATAACTACCGGGGGTTTTTTCCGGATTGTCCGGATCAACACCATTTTAAAGCCCATAACTGCACATGCCGCTGATCCATTTCCGAAAACAGCTTACATGGTAGGGATTCTCAGGCCGGATCTTTACTATCGGAATCTCCCGCATCTGGGACCGGTGTCCGAGTGAATTCATTTGGCGGGACGAGCTGCAATCGGATCCGGCCTGGCAGCCTCGAGTCTGACCGGAGAGACGTACCAGCCAGTTGAGATTCAACGAGTGATGTGACAGTTCAACAAAGGAATGGTCCAGTGGTTTCATATCGAATTGACGGGATCGAACGACTGCGAACACCGTCGAACAGCCTAACGGTATCTCAGCGGCCACGGACGATCGCGGATTATATAGCTGAGACTCGCATGACCACGAACGAATATCAACATCCCGTTGCAGTCTTTGACGTGGAAGGGCAGCCGGTATTTCGCAACTCTGCTATGGCCACCCGACTTACGGCTGAGCAGAAATCTCAGTCATCCGAACGTACATGGCACCGTGCATATTCAGCCGCCTGCCGCGTCTTCGGCGAAGCGATTACCAATCGAAAGAGTATCTCCAGACTCATTCCGGTTCAGCAGCGATTATTTGTGATTCTTGGAAGTCTGTTGCGTCAGACGTCCGGTACCGTCTACGGAGGCACAGTGCATATTGCGGAGGTCACGGGGACGGTACCTGAAAACATTTCGGTCAGCTCCGGATGGGGTGCATCGGAGAGACGCGTAACTGAGGAGGAAAGTGATGCGTATTCTGCCTGGGTTCAGCGGCGTGACGAGGCTCGGACCAGAATGCAGCGTCTGTCGCCACGGGAAACTGAGGTGGTGGCTCGAGTATCTGCCGGCCTGCCAAATAAGAGCATTGCATGTGAACTTGGAATCAGCGTGAAAACGATTGAGAAGCATCGAGCAAACGCAGTCCGTAAACTGGGTGTCCAGAGTACTCCGGAGATGGTCCGAATTGCCGTGCTCGCAGACAGTGACAGCCAGGTGACTGTTCCGACGACGGCCAAACCCGTAACGCCGTCAGCTGAACCGGTATCTGCCGCCCAAATAGATTTTGTGTCCGGCCACGCTCACGTGGACTAAAATCCTGGCAAAGTCAGCATCACAATTGTTTGATCACGATCGGGCCCTACGGAAAGCAGTTGCACCGGGCGTTCGACCAGTTCACTGATGGTTTGAACGTATTGCTGCGCATTGGTCGGCAGATCATGGAAGTTGCGAACACCAGTGATGTCTTCGCCCCATCCCGGCACTGATCGCATGACCGGCTTTGCGGCTTGCAACGCGTCCGGACATGACGGCAGATCGCGCGTGACCTTGCCGTTAATCTGATAGGCTTCACAAACCTGAAGATCGCCAAGTCCACTGAGCACATCCAGCAGAGCGACAGCGATCGAGTCCACACCACTGATGCGGGCGCTGTAACGAGTGGCGACGGCATCGAACCAGCCACAGCGTCGTGCCCGTCCGGTGACGGTGCCGAATTCATGACCGGCGTTGCGGATCTGCTCACCGATATGGTTGTCCTGTTCCGTGGGAAACGGTCCGCCGCCGACACGAGTGGTGTAGGCTTTGGCCACACCAATCATCGTGCCGATCGCCCGTTCGGGAATGCCGCTGCCGCTGTGGATCCCGCAACCCGAACTGTTCGATGACGTGACGTACGGAAAAGTACCGTGGTCTACGTCCAGCAGGCTGCCCTGCGCACCTTCGAACAGCAGACGCCTGTCGTTCTCAAGAGCATTGAGCAGCCATGCAGTTGTGTCGGTCACCATTGGCCGGAGTCGATCAGCAGATGCCGAATAGTCTTCGATAATCTGGTCAGCAATCAGTTGCTCGCTGTCGGGGTCCAGCGCATTGAGGATCATCTGTTTGAATGGCACGATCTCGCGTACTTTGTCAACGAAGCGATCTTTGTTGATGAGGTCGCCCATGCGAATTGCATGAAATCGTCCGACCTTTTCCCGGTAACACGTGCCAATTCCTCGCATAGTCGTGCCAATGGCTTTGTTACCGCGTTGCTTCTCAAAGGCTGTTTCTTCCAGCAGATGCCACGGGCAGATCACGTGGGCCCGGTCACTGATCATCAGGCGTTCGGCACAGTCGATACCGCCTGCAATTAGGCTGTCGAGTTCCTTCAGGATGGCCTCTGGATTGATGACAACACCGGGGCCGATCACTGACTGCACGTGACTCTGCAGCACTCCCGTCGGAAGCAGGCTGAGTTTATACGTGTTGCCTCCAAAACGTACCGTGTGGCCGGCATTGTTTCCGCCCTGGTAGCGGATCACGACGTCGTGTTTTTCCGCAAGAAGATCGACGACTTTGCCCTTGGCTTCGTCGCCCCATTGGAGTCCGATGACAGATGTTGCCGGCACGGTATTAACTCGCAGTGATCGTGGATAGCGGCTGATTTACGATTTCGGTGTGACTCGTGACGTTCGCAGACAGCCATCACCCTGACAACTCGTCTGCCCAAAAGAAAACCGGACGTCACGAATCACGGACGTCCGGCAGAAACATAACTGAAAATTGTACAGCAGAACCGTGGAATCCGAAGCAAGTGATCCTGTTTTGCGATCAAGAAGCCCGGCTTTTTGTAGATGCCGGGCTCACATCCCTGAGGTCTCAATTCCCGTCCTGTATCTCGCTCACACGTCCAAGAACCTTTCTGACGGACTGCCGATCCGGGTGAATGCCGAATTCCAGTGTCATACGGTAGCGACCACCCGGAGGCAGAATGGGAACTCGGCCAGCCTCACGTTCGACGGGTTTCGGATTGGGGAAATTGGTTCCCGGTTCGATGCCGGTGACATAGCCGTCGGCGACAGCACTCGTATTCTTCCAGACAGTCAGATACGGCAACTCGGTAACTGACCAGGTAATTGAGGCCGCTCGATCGGCAGCATTGTTATGCAGGACGGCCGTGGTGCGACCGGCCGCATCGGCTTTGGGAGTGATGAGATAGACCTGTTCAATGTATCCAGGAGTCGGTCCGGCATAGGTGGCCCAGTTTGACAGGCCTGCGGCCGCTCGATCGTTGATGGGTTCAACCGACTCAGCAGCGACTACGAGCTGTGCCCCTTCTTCCAGAATCGGAGATCCATAGTTAGCGTGATACAGAATCTCAAATTCCTGATTTTGTCCACCGGCATTGTGAATTATGTCCACCAGCCGGAAACTGTTCGCTCCGGGAATCACGACCAGCTCGGTATGCAGTTCCAGTTTGGGTCCAAACAGGACCTTTTCGTCGATCTGACCACCAACATGTATTGCGTACGGTGTCTGACGATCAACGCGAACGACCACATCGCGAGCCGGAATGTTTGCAATTCGGCCGTGCAGCGTGAGGTCCATCGTGGCTTCATCGCCAACATTGTTGATGAAACGATCCGTTGTGGGACCACCGTTGCTTTCGAGTCCACATCTGCACATGAATTCGTTGAAGCCGAACAACCAGCCGAGACCTCCGCGACTTTCCAGGTTGACGTACTGCGGATGTACGATCTCGTCGACCGGACTGTCCCAGCTGAGTTCGACGTCTCCCATTGTCACGCTGAGGATACCCATGCCGCGGGTGGGGCACAGTACAATCTCCATAACATCACTCTTGATGATGATGATTTCCACTCCTTCCTGTCGTCCACCTCGCAGTGTTCTCTTGCGAATACTCCAGTCATGTTCACAATCAGGAGTGATCGTTCGACCGTCAATTTCCCATGACACATCAGCTGTCGCGGAGTTCATGCTCGTCAACACGTGACGATACGGCTCCTGAGCGCACATGGTTTCAAAGCAGGACGCGTAAACAACAAGCAGTGATACAAAACGATGCAACGACATGAAGTGCAGCTCCGAAAAGAAAGGGACGAGCACTGAATCCGGCACGATCGTAGCAGGGGCTCTGGTCCCGTTCGAGTCCTAAGCGTAACGACACATTCGACAGTCAGCACATCACAGATCCGTGGTTCGTTGGTCAGTTTTTTTTACCAGACACAGGGCTTCTCTCACATCATGAAGATTCAGCTTCCATATCGTCCGGCCGATGGTCACAAAGGCACGTTCGGGCGCATTCTGATTATTGCTGGATCGTCTGGCATGAGCGGCGCTGCCTGCCTTGCGGGGACGGCCGCTCTGCGTTCCGGAGCAGGACTGGTCACTTTGGCAGTTCCGGAGTCAATTCAGTCGATCGTGGCAGCGTTTGAACCGAGTTACACCACGATTGGGTTGTCCTGTGGAAACGATGGCCGGTTGTCGACAAATGTCTCGCGCGATGCGGTTGAACTGCTTCCGACCAGGGACGCAGTGGCCATTGGACCCGGCCTGGGGCAGGAGCCCGCTTCCCGGGCTGTCATCCAGGCAATGATCCGTCAGGTCAATGTTCCACTCGTTCTGGATGCCGATGCACTCAATGCCGCGGCGGAGGACCAACTTTCGCTGTCACGAGACGCTCCGACAATTGTTACACCTCACACAGGGGAATTTGCACGTCTGACAGGTCTTTCGACTCAGAAAATCAACTGTAATCGGCAGACGCTGGCCGTGGACTACGCCAGGCAGACGGGGGCTGTTGTGGTCCTGAAGGGAGTTGGGACCATTGTGACGGATGGAATCCGGACCTGCGTCAATACGACTGGAAATTCCGGGATGGCGACCGCTGGTTCCGGTGACGTGTTGACGGGTGTCATCGCAGCGTTGTGTGGCCAGGGTATGGGAGAGTATGACGCTGCTGTCACAGGCGTCTTCGCTCATGGCCTGGCTGGCGATCTGTGTGCGAAAGCCACATCAGCCCGGGGTCTGATCGCATCAGATTTGCTCGAATTCCTGCCCCATGCCTGGGCAAAACTGGAGATGGACCAATAGTTCCGACGGCTCGCCACGTTCCCTGTGTTGTCCGTAGACCTTGTAATGCCCATTATTTCCGGCAAAACTGATGGTGTTTCCACGCGTGTTTTTGGTTCGGGGTTAAGATCGTACAGACATGTTCCGAATTGATGGGGCGATAATTGTCGTCATGATCGGCGTTGTCGGCGTGACGTCTGCCGGCGAGGAGAGTGTTGTTACGTCCGACCAGCTGGAATTCTTTGAAACGAATATCCGGCCGGTGCTGGCAGAACGCTGCTTTGATTGCCACACCGGAGATAATCCGGAAAGCGATCTGGTGCTTTCCAGTCGAGCGGGGATGCTGGCCGGAGGAAAATTCGGTCCGGCACTGCGGCCAGGCAAACCAAATCAGAGTCTGCTCATCAGTGCGATCAGGCACGACGAATTCATCAAGATGCCGCCTAAGGAAAAACTGTCGACCAAGGACGTGGTCAACTTCACGCGGTGGGTCGAAATGGGAGCGCCGTGGCCCGATTCCATCTTGACGACACCTGTGAGTGAGGTGGTCAGAACATCCGAAGAACCTCAGCAATTCACTGAGAGACAAACCAGCCACTGGGCGTTCCAGCCCGTTGCGAATCCACAGCCTCCCACCGTCGATTCTGACTGGCCGACATCACCGATTGATCAGTTCATTCTTGACCGTCTGGTGCAGGCAAATCTTTCACCGGCAGCTCCAGCCGACAGGAGGACACTCATCCGCAGAGCCACCTACGATCTTATCGGTCTGACACCGGCTCCCGAGGAAACAGCGGCGTTTCTGACGGATGATTCACCAGGTGCGTTTGCAAGAGTGATTGATCGTCTGCTTGATTCACCTCACTACGGCGAACACTGGGGACGCCACTGGCTGGATGTGGCACGTTACGCTGATTCCAATGGTCTGGATGAGAACCTGGCGTATGCCAACGCGTACCACTATCGTGACTATGTGATTTCTGCCTTCAACGCGGACAAACCTTACGCACGATTTGTCCAGGAACAGATTGCCGGCGACTTGCTGCCGGACGTCGATGAGAAGGAGGAGAACATGAATCGCTATATCGCAACTGGTTTCCTTGCACTTGGTCCCAAGATGCTTGCCGAAGATGATCCCGTGAAAATGCAGATGGACATCATTGACGAACAACTCAATACGCTCGGGCAGACATTCATAGGACTCACGATTGGCTGTGCTCGGTGTCATGATCACAAATTCGATCCACTGCCCACAGAAGACTATTACTCGCTGGCAGGTGTCTTCAAAAGCAGCAAAACGATGGAAAACCACACGGTGGTTGCCACGTGGTACGAGCGCCAGCTGCTAACTCAGATGGTACTGGATCGGATCGCGAAAACTGAACGAAAATTTGCGGACGCACAGGGTAAGATTGATCGATACGCAGCAGCTCAACGCAACGTGATCGCGCAGCAGATGCAGAGTCAGTTTGCAGATTACCTGCTGGCTGCCAGTGAACTGCAGCGGGCTCACCAGCAACTGATGCCTCGCCGATTAGCTTTGGCCGGACAGGATCAGCCATTTGAAGTTGAAGACGGGGTGGCCATCATTGAGGCAGAAGCCTTTCATCGTGGCGACGTCGAATGCCACACGACTGGTTACGGCGAAGGCATTGGTGTCATCGTGAGTCGCAAAGCCGGATTCGTTGAATTCGACGTCAATACGAGTATGGCCGGTCCTTATCAGCTGGAGTTACGTTTTACGGCGAAGGACAGTCGGCCGGTGCAGCTGTTTGTGAATGGTAGTCTGGTGGACGACGCAATCGCTGGCCAGGTGACGGGCAGCTGGAATCCTGACGGGCAACGCTGGTTTCCGGGTGGCCGGTTTGAGTTGCAACAGGGTGAGAACACGATTCGCCTGTATCGAGACGGTGGGTATCCCCACATCGATCGGCTGGTACTTGTGTCGACTGAGTCTGCCGGTCGACCGACCAATGCAGAATCTCCTTACCTGTCACAGATTGCGACTCGGTACAACGTCAATCTGGATCTGGTGGAAGTTTGGCGTGCTTTTTTGGCGCAGATCCGATCCGGCAGTCTGACTCAGTTTCCGTCGTTTGCTGGCTGGCTCGATTTTGTCCAACTGGAGCAGGCTGATTTTACCGACCGGGCGGCCGAATTGCTGACAAAGCAGAGCGGTGATCTGGTGGAATCCGTTCGGCAGGCATTAATTGATGCTCAGCCACAGTCATTGCGAGACGTCGCGGCTGTCTACAAGACTCTGCTGACCAGTTCCCGGGAATCTCTGCCGAAAGCGTGGTTCTCCGATCCGTCACCGCTCGCAGGGCCGGCCAGACTGAGCGTCTCTTATCTGGCTGGTCCAGCCAGACAGGAACTGAAAGAGTTGTATGACGAACGGTCACGTTTTTCCGCTAAACCGAAGCTGGATGTCGCGATGGGAGTCACCGAAGGTAATCCGGAAGACCTGCGAATTCATCTGCGCGGCAGTCACATCACGTTGGGCAGAGTGGCACCTCGCCGGTTTCCTCGCTTTATCGGTGGATTGGAGTCATCGAACGTCGATCCGCGGCAAAGCGGCCGACTGCAGTTGGCTCAATGGCTGACTCATCCCGATCATCCGCTGTTTTGGCGAGTCATTGTGAACCGTGTCTGGCACTGGCGGTTCGGTCGCGGGCTCACTTCTTCGGTGGACAATTTTGGGTTGCTTGGACAACCGCCGACGCACCCGGCACTGCTGGACTGGCTGACACAGCGATTTATTGAGGGAGGTGGTTCGCTCAAACGGCTGCACCGAGTGATGATGCTCAGCAGCACGTATCAAATGAGCACGCAGTTTGATGAGGCATCCAGCGCTGCAGATCCGGACAACAATTTGCTGTGGCGGTTTCGTCGTCGTCGACTCACGGCCGAAGAAATGCGGGATTCAATCATTGCACAGGGAACCGGGCTTGATATGAGAATGGGTGGATCACTGCTTAAGGTGAAAAATCGCAAGTACGTCACCGGCACCGCGGGAGATGGCATCACGAACGAATTCATCAATCATCGCCGCTCAGTGTTCTTGCCGGTGATTCGGAGTTCCGTCTTTGAAGTTCTGCAGGCATTTGACTTTCCTGATCCGGCAGTCCCGGCCGGGACAAGGCAGACATCGACTGTGGCAGCCCAGGCATTGATGCTGCTGAACAGTGATTTAGCAGAAGAACAGACGCTGGCGATGGCAAAACGACTGCTCGACATCAGTGATGATCGGCAGAGAGTGATTGTTGCGTTCGACCAGGCGCTGAATCGGGAACCGCACGACGATGAAATTGTGCTGGCACTGACATTTGTCAGCCAGTTACGGCAGTCTATTGCCGACGTCGAAAAAGAAGCGAACTTGAAGTCCTGGCAGAGTTATTGTCGAGTATTATTGTCTTCAAATGAATTTGCATACGTTGAATAGATGCCGCCATGAGAAACTCATCCCACTGGAGCTCCGGCACGGCCTGTAGTCGTCGAGACATGCTGCGGCAGTCAAGCGCCGGTTTCGGGTCGCTGGCGCTGGCGAGTCTGCTTCAGGATGAGTCCGGAGCTGCGAATCGGAACGACCTGAGCGTCCGCACACCTCATTTTGCAGCAAAAGCAAAGCGTGTCATTTTTCTGTTCATGCACGGCGGTCCGTCTCAGGTCGATACATTCGATTACAAACCTCAGTTGATTAAAGATGACAACAAGCCTCTGCCGTTTGCCAAGCCACGTGTCGTCTCTGCGGAGACCTTCAACCTGTTAAAGTCGCCGTTTCGCTTTCGTCAGTATGGTGACAGCGGCCCATGGGTCAGTGAGATCTTTCCGCACGTTGCAAAGCACGTGGACGAACTGACAATGATCCATTCGATTCACGGATCGAATTCAAGACACGGCGCCGCGTTACTGGAACTGCATACCGGCAGTGACACGTTCGTGCGGCCGAGTCTGGGCAGCTGGTTGAATTATGGCCTGGGCAATGAGAATCAAAACCTGCCAGGTTACGTCACGATCTGTCCGTCACTGACTCACGGCGGGGCCAACAACTGGACGTCTGCATTCCTGCCGGCGTCCTATGCCGGCACCCCCATTGGTCACGCAAACATGTCTTCACAAAATGCGAAAATTCCGTTCATTCAGGGAAAAACGTCAACGGAACGACAACGTTTGGAACTGGATCTGCTGAATCGGATGAACCGCGAGCACATGGTGTTCACCGGGCCGGATTCGAATCTGGAGAGTCGGATTCAGTCATTCGAGCTTGCATTTCGGCTGCAGCGGGAAGCACCGATGATTCAGGATATTTCGGATGAATCTGAGCACACGCTGGCAATGTACGGAGTCAACGCAGATCGGACCCGTGATTTCGGACTGCAGTGTCTGATGGCTCGTCGTTTTGCCGAACGAGGTGTGAGATTTATTCAGCTGTCGCACAGCTACAAATGGGATCAGCACAGCGGTCTCAGGGAAGGACATTCAGGCAACGCACTGGAAGTCGATCAGCCAGTTTCGGCACTGCTGACTGATTTGCGTGAACGTGGGTTGCTCGAAGATACACTTGTCTGGTGGGGCGGAGAATTCGGTCGGACTCCGGTGTCACAGGGCGGTCGTGATGGCCGTGACCACAATCCGCATGCCAACACGATGTGGTTCTGTGGTGGTGGCATGAAGCCGGGGATACAGTACGGGGCAACAGATGAGTACGGCTACTATGCAGTAAAAGACAAAGTCCACTTCCACGACCTGCACGCTACGATTCTGCATCTACTAGGTCTGGACCACGAGCGCCTAACCTACCGTTACGCCGGGCGTGACTTCAGGCTGACCGATGTTCATGGTGAAGTCGTTCACGACGTCCTTGCCTGAGAACTCAAAAATGAAAAATGCAGAATCGAATTTCGTTATGGCCAGATGTCCCTGATCGCCAGATACAGCTTGTTACCGGTCACATACCCATGATGCGCGACACGTGGCAGGATCAAACCAGTTCGATTTTGATTACCGCTTCAGTGATTCTGATTGGCAGTGTAATTCTGCTGATTTTGATTTGGTTGTGCAATCTGCTGTCGGCAGCACATTGCCTGACGTGACGTCGTCAACGATCACTGTGTTCACTGCAGAACAGGAACCTCAGGCGTCGCGGCTGACTACGGGGCACGCATCGCGGACATCGGCCTTTCCGATGATTTCTCCGTTCCGGATGCAGAGAATCTGGAGCGATCAGTCTCAAATTGCCTGGCGGCAGAATTGTTGGGGTGTTTGCATCTGTCCCGCCGATGCGTCGTCGATGTCGCGGTGCCGTTGCCTCATCCGTATTGAGATTCGTCGGTCGGTTCGTTGAATCACGGCAGGGCGGCGGATAGCATCGGCAGTTTTGTTAGCAAAGAGACAGCGGGTTTACAGATGTCAAACGTTCCTGATCGTCAGGCCCGACTTGTCACTGGTCGAGTACCTGTGATGAGGGAGACCCGATACGAACACACAAGTTCAGTAGTGATTGCCACTGCACTGGTGCTGGGCGGGGCTGTGATTCTGCTGGTTTCGATTTGGTTGAGCAATCTGATGCCGGAACAGCCACAGCGGACTCTCGAGCTCCTGCCGGGAAACAGTGGAACGGATGATGGTAGTGATGAAGAACCTCTGCTTGTGGAATCTCCCGAAGATCCTTCAGATGATCCATCATTGGCCAATGACCAGCAGGAGACGCAGTTGGAGGAAGTACTGGATCGCGTCGTGAATGCCACCGGTGAAGCGACTTTGCTCAAGCTGCCGAATGAACTTCAAGATGTGGCTTCGGCCGGTACACTGGGCAGTTTGACTGGTGGCACTGGCAGTCCGCTGGGGTTTGGAGGCGTGGGCACTAACGTTCCAAGGGAGAAACGCTGGAGCGTTGAATTCGCAGAGCGTGACAGCCTGGATCTCTATGCCCGGCAGCTGGATTTCTTTGGCATTGAGCTGGGGATGGCGTTCAAGGATGGTCGTATTATCTACGTCAGTCAGTTGAGTGGTACGATGGCAGTTCGCGAAGATCGAATTGACGACCGGGAGCAACGCCTGTTCATGAGCTGGCAGAGTGGAGGTCGCGAGAAAGCCGATCTGGAATTGCTCAAAAAAGCCGGTATCTCGGACGCTGCCAGCGGGATACCATTACATTTTTATTCTGCTGAGACAGAAGCACGTCTGGCTCGACTTGAACAGGAATATGCAGGACGTTCCGCCGAGCAGATTCGTCGGACAAGATTTCGGGTCACTGGTGAACCGGGAGCGTTTCAGTTCATTGTCGTTACTCAAAGGTCTCGATAACCCAGGCATTCTGAAAGTCGCCGGACAGACTACCGTCAACGATCGCTCAGGACTATTACCAATATGGATTCTCAGGTCCCACCGCCCGATATTCTCTTGCTCTACGCCGCCATTGACATCTCGCCAATTCTTGATGCACTGGCTTACATGATTTACGCCGCGATGGCGGTATCTTTTGCGTATGGTGTGTACTGCATCATTGTTCTGATGCGGCGCGTGGCACAGAAGTCATTTCCTGGGCGGGAATCGGCGGAACAGTTTCTGGACGATGTCGGCGGACGGTTGGAGTCGAGCAACTTTGACGGAGCACGTGAAATCTGTGACTCACCGGAGCTTTGGGCACGAGCGGTCCCTCAACTGGTCATCGTGGCGATTGAGAATCGCAACAAACCGGTGCGAAAGATTCGTCAGATGCTTGGTGAATTCTACGAACGGGAAATTGTCTCAGAGTTTGACACGCGATTGTCCTGGCTGAACACGATTGCGAAGTCAGCGCCGATGCTCGGACTGCTGGGGACAGTCGTGGGAATGATTGGAGCATTCCGTGAGATTGCAGGATCGACGCGACCAGAGCCGAAGGATCTGGCCGAGGACATCACGTTCGCGCTGCTGACCACTGCCGGCGGCCTGGCCATCGCAATTCCGGTCGTGGTCATGACCAATTTTGCCAACGTTCGGATTTCGCGGCTTCAGGATTCCGTCGACGAAGTATTGGATGTTGTCATCGACGATCTGGAGGCGGCACAGGTGCGGGCTGGCCTCGGGACCGGACGTGGATCGAAGGTGTAAGAGGAGTCGGCAGAGTTCCGACGCAGCGATTTCAGGCAGGAGATGTTGGATGCGGACTCAGAGTAACGGAAAAACATCGCGCCGGGGTAAGAGATCGGTCGATGCGGATCTCGACATCACCCCGATGATCGATGTGACTTTCCTGCTTTTGATTTTTTTCATGGTCACATCCACGATGCAGCCGATCCGAGACAAAGATATTCCGCCGGCTGCGAACGGCGACAACGCAAATGCGGGCAGATTCATGGATGTTTCGATCTTGTCACCAGCTGTTGATTCCGCGGATGGTTCGTTGTTGCTCGAGGGAAGACCAGTGACTTTGGAACAACTTGCCACTGACCTGAGTGCACGATCCCAGGGTGGACGCGTGGATCTCATGATTTACGCTGAACGTGATGTTCGTAATGGTTTCGTTGGTGAAGTGGAAGACGTCATCAACGGAGTCGAGGGCAACGTGGACTATAATTTTGCTGTCCGTGATATGCGATGACTGAAATCCATGACCTAACGCGATGCGGTCCTGAACGCGTTTCCTGCAGGTGCTCTTGCTGATGTGGTCTGCCTTCGTTGAAAGAACGCTGCGCCGATGAAAGACTTGGTCGGAAAAACCTTTGGCGAATACCGACTTGTGAAGCACATCGGCAGCGGTGGAATGGCGGACGTCTACCTGGCTGAGCAGACGACGCTGAAGCGTTCTGTGGCAGTCAAGATTCTCAAGCCGGCAGTAATGAAATCGTCCGGGGAACACATCGTATCGAGGTTTCGCCGCGAGGCGATGACCGCTGCCTCCCTGGATCATCCGAATATCGTGCAGGTGTACACAATTGGGGAAGAAGGTGGCTATCACTTTATTGCTCAGGAATACGTTCGTGGCAACAATCTGGCGTCGATTCTTGAGACGCAGGGAATTCCCGGAGTGGCCGCGGCTCTGCAGGTGATTAAACAAATGGTGATGGCACTGGCTGCCTCTGGAAAAGCCGGGATCGTTCATCGGGATATCAAACCCGACAATGTCCTTGTGAACGACGACGGCATTGTCAAAATAGCGGATTTCGGTCTGGCTCAGTTGCAGGGGAAGTCGGGTGATGGACGTCTGACACTGGAAGGGGTGACGCTGGGGACACCAATGTACATGAGTCCCGAACAGGTCCGTGGTGAAGATCTGGATCAGCGGTCGGACATCTATTCTCTGGGGATTACCTGTTATCAGATGCTGTCTGGTCGGACGCCGTTTACCGGCAATAGCGCCACGGCAATCGCAGTCCAGCATGTGACGAGAAAGGCACCTCCGCTTTCAGGAGAACAGCCTGATTTGCCGGACGTGATTTGCCGCATGATTCACTGCATGATGGCCAAGCGGCGGGTTCATCGGTATCGGACGGCGGATGAAATCGTAACGGATGTTCAGGTGCTGCAAACGGCCATCAAGCAGAAACGTTCACTGGATCTGGTGAGATTGCCGGAACTGTCTCGCATCGAGAAACAAGTAGCGCAGGAGAATGCTGCAGATGCCGAGACAGCTCCATTATCGGCGGAACCGGTCAGGGCCAGTGATGGTTTTACATCGCTTGACGTTCAGTCGCAGAAACCTCGTCGGCGTTCCACGAAACAGGCCGCCAATCCGGTGTTCGGTGATCGTCCCTGGGTCAGTCTGCCGTCGTGGAATGAATCCGATGACGACGAAACCTATGTTGGTCGGCGTCGTCCAGTGTTCGAAGCAATGGACCTGACTCCCATGGTGGACGTCACATTCCTGTTGCTGATTTTTTTCATGATCACCGCGGCGTTCGATCTGCAGAAGAAATTCCATGTTAATTCGGCCCAGGCAGAAAATGCAGCTTCTGTCGTGGAGATTCCGGATCCTGACGATCTTTCGGTGGAGGTGGAAATTGCGCACAACAACGTTGTGTACATTGGTGACAACGTAGCCGAAACCTACGATGAAATCCTGCGAGGTCTTGAGGTGGCACGAAAAAACAGCGCCGAAGCGGAATTGCAGCTTCGCATTGATCCGGAATCCCGACATGAGATGCGCGTTCGAGTGAACGACGCGGCGGCTCAGGTTGGTTTCACTCGCATTCGAAGTGTCTTTGGAACTGTTGAATGACGGTACCTGTCGCAGGTACCGTTCCCATGCGTTCTCGGTATCCGGGGACTGCTCTCCGAGAGATCGATAAATTATTCAAGATTGAATCCGAATACGGATGAACTGGAACGACAATCGTGTCGAAACGTAAGCCGGACGATAGCCCCGACATTCCCTCTGAAGAGGTTGATGAACCCGAGTGGGTGGCCGAGGTCGAAACCACACTTCACACCGAGTTGATTCGGTCGCGGGCCGAACGGCAATTGCGTCGCGGGCGACTGTCCCGACTGAACGACCGAATTGCCGGTGGGCCGGCACGGCCCGGAGAACAAGTAATATCTCGATCACCCTTTGTGTTGGGAATGGGGTTTTTCATTCTTCTGCTGGTCATCGTTGTGTCCGTGTTCTATTTGCTGATCCGGAGTGGATCCGAGGCAAATCGACTGAGGAAAGCAAATGAAGCGCTGGGCGATTCCAGGTACAACGAAGCGGCCGAGTTGTACGAAGAGTTTTTGTTTGACTATCCAAACGGAGATTCTGCCGAGACAGCGCGCATTGGGATGCATACGGCTCATGTTCGAAAATTTACTGAGGATGATACGTTCAGCGTGGATTCTGCGGTGGAAGCTCAACAGCGTCTGGACGACTTTTACGACGAGTGCCGCGATTCGGATCAGTTCCGGGACGAGCGAGAGAATCTGATTCGCTATTCCAAGCGAATTACCCGAATTGGTGCACTTACGGCAATTGAGCTGTACAGTCAGGAGGCACTCGACGCCAGTGAACGGGCTTTGGCAATACTGGACAGGCTGACAGAGAAAGGTAAAGGTGGGGTCACCGCTGAAACACGTGAAGAGCTGGTACGTCTTCAGCGTCAGGCTTCGGCGGAAATCCTCAAGACTAAGCGGCTGAAGTCGTCTTTGGACTCAATCGATCGGATGCTGGCGGAAGGCAAGACGCTGGACGCATTGAGCATTTATCAGGAGCTGATTAATCGTTTCGATGTTCTGGAGGACGATGCTGACCTTCAAAAGGTGCTCTCCGGCATTCGTGCGAAAGAAGTCGATTCGGTGGTTGTTGAGGATATTGGGACTGAGGCGTTCCTGTCCGATCCTGATGTCGATCAGCGGGGCTCACTTTCTGTCAATCTGTGTACCCAGGCTCAGTCTGATTTAGTGTCGAGTGGAAGACGTGTTTTCGGATCCGGTGGCGATGCTGTTTACGCTCTGGATTCCGAGACCGGTGACCCGATCTGGAAACGGGATATCGGCGGGCGGGCTCCGTTTGCTCCAATCCAGGTCGACGCGTCGTCACCTGCGCTGTTGCTGTTTCACAGCGAACGTAATGAGCTGATGCTGGTGCAGCAGGCGGACAGTTCATTGATCTGGAGGCAGTCGATTGGGTCGCCAGCATCCGGTCCGCCTCTGATCCTCAATCAGCATATTTATATTACGACGGAAGCAGGGGATCTTTGGCAGGTCGCTGTGGCCAACGGACGTGCTGTCCGCCGTGTCCGGTTCAGTCAGCCAGTACAGGGGCCGCCGGCCGTGAGTCGAGATGGGCAGGCACTGATCATTCCCGGGCGGTCTGCGTTTGTCTATACACTCGCATTGCAGCCCCTGGAGTGTCGGAACGCTTCGTGGCTGGGCTTCGGAGAAGGCAGTGTTGGTGCACCGGTACTGACAATGGGTGACCTGTTCCTGCTGTGTGAAAACCATACTGCTGAGCACTCGCGACTTAGGGTGCTGCAGCTGTCAGACGAAGGCGAATTGATCGAGCGTGAACAGCGGACTGTGGTGGGACAGGTCTGGGACCCGTGTCTGCTTCGAGGAAATGAGTTATACGTTCCTTCGACTCCGCAGCGCGTGACCGCGTTTCGCGTTTACGACCGACCGGATAACGACGTTCTTTCAGAAATTGGAACCAACCAGCTTGAAAACGCTGAGTTTACTTCGATGTTCCTTGCCGCCGGGCCGGGCGGAAACCTGTGGATGGCCAGCAGTGCGTTGCGTCGTTTTCGAATAACAACACAGTCTGTCCTGCTGGACGAGGCGGCTGTGGCCGATGGTCAGCATCTTTACCCCATGCAGGTTGATGATAACAGTCTACTGATGTCCACACGCAACCCGTATTCTTCATCGGTGTTTTTTACCAGCGTCAATCGCAATTCAATGACCGGCATCTGGCGGACTGTGCTGAGCACCAACCTGGTGGCTGCCGGCCCGTCAACCTCAGGAAAATCTTTGATTGCGATCAGCGACTTCGGTGAAGTATTTCGTCTGCCCGTTGACGGATTCAATAAGTCGGAGTTCCATACCAAATCTGTGAGTCGGTTTCGTCTGCCGGACGGGTTGAAGGATGCGGTGGGTGGACTTGAACTTCCGGACGGGCGTCTGGCTGCGTGGTGTCGGGGGAATGATCGATCTCTGTGGACAGTGAGCCCTGCCGGGCAGCTGGAACAACGGTGGAACCTGCCGGGCGTACTGGAAACTGATCCAGTGCCGCTGGCTGGGGGTTTGGTAGTACCTTCACCAGGTCGATTGACACTGATTGCCAGTCGACAGAGAGCCGATGACTATCAGGTGTCCCAGGATTTTAAAGCCGAAGCCTCCTGGAAGTGGATGACCGCTATCAGCGACACGCAGCTGATTGCGATTAATTCGGATAATCAGCTGGTTCTGATTGAATATCGAAAGAACCCTCGGCCGCACCTGGCAGAAGTCAGTGTGACGCCCATTGACGGCGAGGCAAATATTGCGCCCGCGGCAGGCGGTGATTACCTGTGTATTGCGACCGCCGATGGGCGTTTGCGGCTCATGAGGTCATCCACGCTGGAACAGGTGACGGAACGAGATCTGGGTGCGGTCGTCAGCAATCCACTACGCATTGCCGCTGATCGCCTGTTTGTCGAAACCGGGAATGATCAGCTGGAAGTTTTTGAGCTCGATGATGAGCTGCATTCAGTGGGTACGATTTCGAAGAATGCCTCCCGACTGCTGGACGCACCTCTGCCGCTGCCGAGTGGCGGTTTCCTGGCGGCGTTTTCCGACGGGTCAGTGATGAGACTGGATGCGACGGGGCTGCCTGTTGGTGATCCGGTGCATCTCGGTCGGCATCTTCAACGAGGACCTCTTGCGGTCGGCAGGTCTGTTGTTGTTCTGGCCGCTGACGGCAGCATGTATTCACTGAACGAATTGGTGAGCAACTAACCTGATGAGATTCGGCTGGTGTGAGACTGCCGCCAACGGTCATGACAGTCACTCTCAGCGAACCGGCAGATAATCAATGTATCCTGGAATTCAATGGTTTCACCTCTGGGGGAACCTGACAACGGTCATCTGCCGACCCGCTGTCAGGTGGTCGTGCTTTTTCTACCATTCGGTTCTGCTGGCGGCCGTGGCTGTGCTGGTTTCCGGGTCGGTGCCCGCTCAGGATGTCGACGCTGTTCATCGGGAAGAACTGCCGACCCTCGAGAGTCTAAGGCGGCCGCCAACGTTTGATGAGTTGATGACTAAGCACCCGTTCGACTGGGTTGTCCTGAATCTCAACGATTCTGTGCTCGAGGTTGAAGCGCTCACACCTCGGCCAGACACATTTCAAAAACGAACAGAGGAACGAGCTGCTCTCAACGCACTGTCGCGACGGTCTCCGGAGGAATCCAGACGACTGGAGGAGCTGAAAGTTCTTGAATTCATTTTACTGGGTGGTTCCAGGGAATATGTAATCAAATTCGAGGCTGTGCAGCAGGTCATCGGGATTGAAGAGCTGATGCTGGAACGGACAGACCTGTTGATCGAGGAAGGGGAAACTGCAAAAGCATATGACCTGTTGCAGCGTATTGAAAACCTTCTGCCTGAATGGAAAGAGGCCGCTCCACGGTTTGACAGGCTGCTGTTCAAAGAAGCACAGATTCACAGGAAGGAAGGTCGACCAGTAGCGGCTCTGGCATTGCTGGAGCAGATTCATGACAGAGATTCAGATTACCCGGACTTGTCAGAATCGATTGGTCAGCTGATGGTCCCGATGATCACTCAGGCTGTGCGCGATGCCGATTATCAGCGTGCCCGCTGGTTGATTCGGCGGTTGTCTTTGCGATATCCCGAACACCCTGTCCTTGATGAACCGCGAAGAAAACTGTCAGAGCTCGCAATGGCAAAGCTAAGCGAGGCAGTGGGCCACTCAAAGAATGGCAACCATCGGCTGGCCAGCCAGGCAGCAGGCGTGGCTGGTCTGATCTGGCCGCTGACCGGCAGGAACAACACCAGTCGGGAGGAACTCATGGCACGTTATCAGGTGCTGCGAGTTGGTGTATCATCCATCCTGGGCGATTCGCCGTTCCCGCTTCCAATATCATCCCAGCGGCGTCATCGCGAGTTAGTTTCCGTCCGGCTGTTTGAAGCGGACACTTTCAATGAAGTAATGCACTATCGTTCAACGCTTATCGAGGAGTGGGACCCGCAGGATCTGGGACGACTCTTCACGATTTCACTTCGCAGCAGTCAACCCTACTGGCAGCCACAGGTCCTGATATCCGCGAGTGACGTAGCAACAACGCTGGCGGACAAACTGGATCAGAGTCATTCTCTGTTTGACCCTCGTCTGGCATCGTTTATTTCCGCATACACCGTTCGGTCACCGACAAAGATTGAAATTCAGTTTTCACGTGTACCTCTCAATCTGGCGGCATTGTTCCGCTTTCCGGTCCGTTTGGATTCTGCCGACCAGGCTGACGATCAAGTCGGAGAGCCAGCACAACTCGTGGGTCGCTTTCAGCTGGACAGTCACAGCGAAACAGAGCGGGCCTATCTGAGAAGTGTCCCCGAACCGGATGGTCTGAAGCCGGGCCAATATCATGTTGCCGAAATTATTGAACGGGTCTACCCCTCCAGACACGAAGAGATTCAGGCGTTTCGCCGTGGTGATATTGAGGTCCTGCCATCTCTGCAGCCCTGGGAAGTGGAGCCCGTTCGAGAGTCCGGACTGGCTTTTGTCCAGCAGCTGGCATTGCCGGCTAATCATGTACTTGTATTCAACCCTGCTTCTCAAAACGTTGGCAGTGCGCAGCTGAGACGTGCACTGTCGTTTGCGGTGCCCAGGGAAATGATTCTGAAAAGAATCATCCTGCAGAATGATGTGATGAAACTGGGCCGCCCTTGCAGTGCCACATGGCCGCAGCAAAGCTATGCGAACAGTTCCTTGGTCGATCCTCCGCGGTTTGACCTCCGATTGGCGTTAATGTTGAAGTTTGCTGCTCAGGAGCAACTACGAATTCCTGTCAAACAAAAACTGGTTGCGCAGGCTAAGGCGGATGCCAAAGCAGCAGGTGAAGAGTGGATCGAATCGGCATGGCGTGTCGCCAATGCTGACCGGATTCAGGCCGCAGGAAAGGATATTGAACTGCCGCGATTGATCATGCTTTGTGAATCAGACCCTGTAGTACAGCGAGCGGCCGAAAAAATGATTGAATTCTGGGGGCGTATCGGGATCCAAATTCAGCGGGTCCTGGCAAATGAATCCGATGTGACCGTACCGGATTGGGATATAATGTATCGCCGGGTCTCAGTGGAAGAACCGCTGCTGGACCTCTGGTCCGTGTTGCTCACCGACGATTCGCTGGATGTGGATCTGCTGAGGGGATATCCGGACTGGCTGAGACAGGATCTGACTCGTTTGGATTATGCCGGCAGTTTTCGAGTCGCCAGGGACAGTCTGTTCAGAATGCAGCGGAATATCGCTGCCCAGGCATTTCTGATTCCTTTGTGGGAAGTTGATCAGTTCATTGCCTTTCGTCGGAATGTGACCGGCTACAAAGAACAGCCGATTTCAGTCTACGACAATGTTCAACGCTGGGTGGTGACGCCATGAGACTCTCTGGAACTGGTGGCCGGCATGTCCGGCGGCTCTTGATGCTTTTGCCAGCTGTGACCGTCGGTGCGTACCTGCTTATGTTTAACAGAGCTTGCGCAGCACAACTCCCGGAAGGAGATTTTTCATCAGCTGCCCGATCGACGCAGTCGTCTCATGTGGAGCCTGGTGACAGCTCTGACGTGGAGATACCGTTCAGCCTGCGACCATATCGTATCAGCCTTTCAGTGTTGACGACAGCTTCTGTTGAGAGCCGCCGATTCCGGCGGGCAGGAGTTCTCAATGAAATTCGACAGGCCGTCAGTCGTATGTACGGTCGTGTGTGGGATTTGAATCTGGATTCGGCTGACTGGTTGCGACCCGGAACCCCCCGTCAAATTTCTGAACTGGGAATCGACGATCTGATTCAAGGAGAAGATCCCGGTGAGTTACTGGATCGTTACCCGGAATCAGACTACGACAAGGCAATATTTCTGGGAGTGGCAGCCACGACTGCCGGTTTTGATATGGTTTGCCGCGAATATGATTCAAGGACGCATGAGTTATCCTCTGTGGTGCGAGGGTTCACTCCTGACAGACGGTATATTGCATCCGTTGCGGTACGTCTGGTCCGTGATTCGTTCCGGCCGTGTCTCACTTATGTACGTCGTTATGTCGACAGTGCCGATCGGGAGTTCATTCAGCTGCAGGTGCAGGCCGGTGAGATTCCGGTACCTGATCCGACGGCCGAGCAGATCCGTGAAGGGGATGTTCTGCGGTTGTTTCACCGATTCATGAAACGGACCGACTCGACTCAACTGCGTCAACTGCGACCGCTGCCTCTGAACTACGTGCGGGTGACTTCCGTCGACGTCACAGTAACGAGAGGGCTGGTCACAGGAGTGCTGCTGACTCATGGTGTGGTATCCCCCTTCGGACTGCGTGGCAGGAATCTGCAGCAAATCGCACTCCGCCAGCGACCCACGGCCCGTTCCAGCAGAATCCGCCTGGTCGAAAGATCGGTAGACAACAAGCCGCTGATATGTCAGCGACTGAATGTGGTGTACAAGCTGCGTCGGAAGGACGCGGATGAACTGGAACAGGTGAGACTCGTGAGTGACCGTAATGGTGAAGTCACCGTTGATGCGCACGACGACTTTCAGACGCTCTGGCTGTACGTGTACAGTGGAGAAATGCTGCTGGCCTGGATTCCGTATGCACCGGGTCTGGTATCGGTAGACACAATCGAACTGCCGGATGACTCAATCCGCCTGAGCGTGGAAGGGGACCTGCGGTTGTTCCGCGACGAGCTTGTTGACTCGATCGCTTTGCGCGAGGTCCAGTTTAATATGGCGGGCCGTGCTGCAGATGAAGGGAATGTTGAAGATTTTCAGCAGCTATTGGAGGAATATGGGTCCAATCCGACACTGGATGACTTCAAAGACTCACTCTCCCTGATTCGCGTCCGTGCTGTTAAGCGAGCCGAACAACAGAACAACAGTATCGCTAAGCGGGCTGTCGAGAGAATGTGTAACAGGATACTGGACACACTGGAGCTTTTCTTCAGTGACGAAAAACGACTGAAACGTCGGAAAGAAATCGGCAGGTTGCGGATCAAAGTGGGAATCAATGGCGGAGTGTGAATCCGCTGTTTCGTGGCAGACTCTCTTTATGCGCAGTTTCGGCCATTTGGCAGAACGAACATCATTCATGGGCTCGCTTGGCGAGTACTCCGTCAGGTCTGGAGAATCCACAGTGAAACACACCCTTTATTCTGCGATGCTCACCCTTCTCTTGATCAATTCACACGCATGTTGTGTTTCTGCGGCTGATTCTGAAGCTCCTGACAGTGCCCAACCGGTTACCTCAGCTTCTTTTGTGGTAAAACAAACCGCCAAAACTATTGCGGTCTCTCAGGGTGCTGCGACGGTGCTGGTTTACAACAAACAGTCACCGGTGATTCCGGAAGGTGTTGACGCGGTCTACCAACGCACCGGTTTTCTGCATCCTGTGAAGTCTCCCGCCGGTCATGTAGTTACGGGTGTGTTTCCAACTGATCATCGGCATCAGAATGGAATCTTCTCGGCGTGGACCAAAACGTCATGGAATGACCGTAAGATCGACTTTTGGAATCTGGGCGACCGCACCGGTCGTGTGCTGCATCACAGGCTCGTTGCAACATTTTGCGAAGAGACATCGGCTGGTTTTGAAGTCGCGCTTCTGCACCGGGGTGTCGAACAGCCTGTAGTCGACGTCCTTTTGGAACGCTGGAAAGTTACTGTGCGGCCCACTGACCGCTCATTTCACTGCTTCGATCTCGAAACCACACAGACGGCGCTCACCGATTCCCCCTTAACGATTGGTGAATACCGATACGGCGGAATTGCATTACGGGGATCCGAGAGGTGGCTTCATCCAAAAAAACACAAAGGGGGGAAAGACGCTGGAGAGAGGAGTGCGGAGTCGCAGGCGGCATTTACATTTCTGAATGATCGGGGTTCAGATCGAATTCAAGGAAATCACGAGAAGGCCCGGTGGGTATCTCTCACCGGAAATCTGGATGGCAGTCCGGTGAGTATTACGGTGCTGTGTCACGCGGACAATTTTCGCGCTCCACAGACGGCTCGCCTTTATCCGTCAAAGCCCTATTTCTGTTTTGCTCCCTGCGTGGAGGGGCAGTTCGTGATCAAAAAAGATCATCCGTATCATGCGATGTATCGGTATCTTGTCACGGACGCCGCTCCCGATGTGGACTGGCTGAATCAGCAGTGGCAGGACTGGTGCGGTCCGTAGTCCGGGGCTGTGACGTCACTCTTTGAGGTTGATGACAGTATTGGCTGTTCATGAGAAATACCTAGTGACAGCCTTTCAGTGCGTCTTCATCTTGGGCACGAATTTTGTCACGTGCAATCAGTTCGTTGCTGGTGATGCAGTTGTGTCTGGACTGTCATCAAACGGAAATGAACGGCAGCATTCGTTTACTGACCTGAAACCGGATGACCCGGCGGTGCTAACGGAGGTTGTTGTCAGTTCCAGTCGCTGCGGTAGCTCACTTCCAGCCACAGCGTGCTGAGTTTTCTTCCATCGTCCCACTGGTGAATAAAGTGGGTTCCACCGGTCAGGTCGGCCTTTTAGTGTGCATCATTTTCGATTCATGCGCCGAGATGCGTAAAATACAGGAATGGGGCGAGGACCTGAGCGTCGAACCTGGTGGATTCCGTTACGCCGGGCTGTTCGCTGTTGTTGTCCGCATCAATGAATCCGGCTTTGGAAACCTGAGCCAGGCTGTTGATCCGTGTCGGCAGACTCAAAGCAGAATTCTTCAGTCTTACGTCTTAAGCAGGCACCCGTTCTTTCTGAGCAGTTGCCATCGCAAGACCTCGACAATCTGCTGTGCGACAGCTTCTATTACCCCTGGGACAACAGCATTACCAAACTGTTTATAGGCCTGAGTATCCGAAACAGCCTGGCGATTGAGCAGTGTTTCAGGGAAACCCATCAGACGTCCTGCTTCTTTTGGTGTCAGGCGCCGAGGGTTTTTTCTTTGGCCTTGGGGAATGAGTATCTCAGAGCCGTCTTTGTAGTAGCGAGCGCTGAGTGTCCGTGTGATTCCGTTCAGCTTTGCGAGACTGAAGCCAAAACCATTGCCTTTTTTTCGGTGACGCTCAGCATAGTCCTGCAGATACTTCCAGAGTCGATCGCTTAATGTGTATTTCGGATTGGGGTCGGACTCCAGAATGTCCTTGAGTTGCGGCTGGGTGTCTGTGGGAGCACGTGGAAACTCAAATGGAGGCCTGTCACCGAATATCTGTTGATCAAATCCAACAATGATAATGCGCTCACGATGTTGTGGAATATAGTCCGCTGCGTCGATTATCTGGTCGAAGATCTTGTAATTCAGTTGCTGCAATGTGCCCCGTATTGTTCGCCAGGTATCGCCCTTGTTGTGAGAACAGAGGTTCTTGACATTTTCAAGCAGGACAACGGGCGGTCGGTGCATTTCGATGATTGTCGCAAGGTGAAAAAACAACGTCCCCTGAGTTTGATCTTTGAATCCGTGTTCACGTCCCAGACTTTTTTTCTTGGAAACACCGGCAATAGAGAACGGCTGGCATGGAAATCCAGCAGCCAGGATATCATGGCGCGGGATATCGGAGGACTTGGTGAGCTCAGTGATGTCACCGGCCGGATTGTCGCCAAACCATTCCAGGTATGTTTTGCAGGCGTGCTGATCAACTTCACACGAAAAAACGCACTGACCTCCCGGAGCCTCGAGACCGAGACGCATTCCTCCGATGCCGGAGAACAGATCAACAAACGTAAACGGCATGGACCAGGTGACATCCTGCGTCGCCAAACCATCTTCAGCGAGGTCGAAAAGCGTTGGCCCGCTGGTCTTTTCAAAAGCATTTGAGATCAGTGAGAGCAGGTAGGCACTTTGGCTGATCATTCGCTTTTGATGTTCACGTTGAATTCTAGCGTGGAGCTGATCCGGGACGTTTCGAATTAATACGTTCGGCATGTTTTACCTCCGGGATGAATTGATATCATGATATCAATTCGTCCCAGAGGTAAAAGCGGTATGTGCTGCGTTGCTCCACGCTGATCAATCCGGTCCCAAATGCGGACAGGTGAGACTGCAGCTGCGGAGAATCACGTGCCGTATACTGGATTACGGTCTTAGCCAGGTGTTGGGGATGTGTCGACACCGTCATCAGCCTTCGAAATCGCTGCCCAAAGACGTACCGCCACGCGGCTATCCCCATGAGGCGAAACGACCTCGAATCTTAATCCAATCTGCTGAACGTTGTCGACTTGGAACGTATGACAGAGGCTGCCGAAAAGAACGCTGCGGGACAACTGCTGAAAAGACGAGTGGTCAGCCGTGGCCTGTTTGAAATATCCGGTCAGTGCAACCGAGGGCGAGTCGATCTGTAATATTTTGTTCGTCAGCAGTGAAATCAGATGTTCGCCGAAGGAGAGACTTTCGTGAAGACGACCCGTGGCTCAGGGACCCAGACAGCATGCGGGACACCGTACGATGGATTGCGGGACCGGGGCATTCGAAAAACCAGAAGGGTTGGCTTTCACAATCAGGCCATTCAGTGATTAGATTTGTACGATATCGTGGCGCAGTCATATCGTGAACAATAAGCAGTTCTGAAAGCAGGATGTACGGGACTGAGAATGCATTGAGAGGCAGATTTAATGAATCACCGGTGTATACGTCTGATGTTGTGTGCTGCATTGTATGCGACTGCGGTGTTCGGAATGACATCTGTTGCGTGGGGCGAGGAACACGGTCCACTGCAGCCATTCGGGATCGACGTCCGTATTCCCTGGACAGGTTCACGTGTGCTTGGTTCACCCGATCCGCCGCTCCCATACAGAGTCGAGCAGGTATTCACGGGTATTACCTGGAGTCAGCCGATTTACGTGGAGCGGGAGCCGGGAAGCGGGAATCTGTTTGTGATTCAAAAAGGAGGTGAGACGGAAAATCCAACAAGGATTGTACGGGTCATCGACCGGGCTGATGCTGTTGAAGTATCGGAAGTGCTCGCGGTTGCGGACCGCCAAGTCTATGGTTTCACATTCCATCCACAATATCAGGACAACGGGTTCCTTTATCTGTTCAGCAACGTCTCGATAGGTAAATCTGAAGGAATGAACCGTGTGACTCGGTTCACGGTGTCACGTGATCCAGCTGCCGTGGTCCCGTGCGATCCGGATTCCGGACAGGTTATTATTGAATGGAAGTCGTTGGGACATGACGGCGGTGACTTGGTATTCGGCCATGACGGGATGCTGTATATCACATCCGGTGACGGGACATCTGATTCGGACCGGTGGCTGTCTGCTCAGGATGTGACGAATTTATTGGGAGGAGTGTTGCGTATTGATGTGGATCGACCGGAAGATGGACTGACGTATTCGATACCTGGTGACAATCCTTTCGTCGATTTACCTGGAGCACGAGGGGAATTTTGGGCGATTGGACTACGTAACCCTTGGCGAATGTCGATCGATGATGTCACCGGTCAGATTTGGGTCGGTAACAACGGCCAGGACCTGTGGGAGACAGCTCATCTCCTGAGGCGAGGAGAAAATTACGGATGGAGTGTTTATGAAGGCAGCCATCCGTTTTATGCCCACCGGGAAATTGGCCCTGGTCAGCTGGTTGTTCCAACATTCGAACATCACCATACAGAATCGCGTTCTTTGACCGGTGGAGTTGTTTATTACGGTGATCGACTTCCGAAACTGCAGGGAGCCTACGTTTATGGTGACTATTCGACCGGCAAAATCTGGGCCGGCCGGCATGATGGTACGCAGGTGACATATCATCAGGAGATCGCGGACACGACATTGCAGATTGTTGGATTCTCGAATTCGCATCGTGGTGAATTACTTGTGGTCGACTATGCGGGTGGGATCTATCGTTTGGAGGCCATTACGGCAGCTGCACGTGACACCAACCCGGTTTTCCCAGGGAAACTGAGTGATACCGGGATTTTTACTTCCGTCCGAGACCATACGGTGGCGCCAGGCGTCATCTCGTATGAAGTGATTTCGCCTGGATGGAACGACGGGGCGGTAGCTGAAAGATTTGTTGCTCTGCCCGATGATTTGCAAATTGCCGGAAGTCAGCTGGGTGGCTGGGGCTTTCCCGATGGAGTGGTCCTCGTCCAAACACTTTCGATGACGGTTGACGGTGCTGAAACGTTTTCCTCAAAACGTCGTATAGAAACACGAATTCTGACGAAGCAGCAGGGCGAATGGTCCGGATATACATATGAGTGGAATGAAAATCAGGATGAGGCAGTGCTGGTTCATACCGCAGGCAAGGATATTCAGATCCGTGGTGCTCCCGGTTCAGTACAGAATTGGCGGATTCCTGCCCGTGCAGAATGCATGTCGTGTCACAGCCGTGCCGCAAGTTTTGTGCTGGGACTGACTCGGCTGCAGACGGATCGAAACCACAAATACGGTGCGATTGAGGACAACCAGCTGCGAACACTGAAGCACATTGGATTAGTCTCAGGTTCACCAGCATCGGTTGACGAACAGCAGAAACTGGTGAATCCGAATGATCTCGTGGCGCCTTTGGAGTCACGAGTGAAATCGTATCTGCATACCAATTGTTCGGGTTGCCATATCCCGGCGGGCGGCGGAAATGCGCGTTTGGAACTGAGGTATTCGACGCAGCTTGAGGACATGGAGCTGCTGTCAAAGTTTCCTCAGCACACTACGTTTGGTCTGGCTCAGCCGCGCATTATATCTCCGGGAGAACCCGGCCAGTCTGTAATGCTGGCACGGCTATCTCGGCGTGGTCGCGGCCAAATGCCGCCTCTGGTTTCGAATCGAGTGGACACAGGTGCTGTTGAACTGTTTCGGCAGTGGATCGAGTCGTTGGAGTCGGATCGAAAGTTTGTGCGAGTCTGGACAGTCGCTGATTTCAGTGAGCAGCTTTCGCAGATCCCGGATGGTGCTGCAGCTGATCGAGGTAAGCCGTTGTTTAAGAGCGCTGGATGCGGTCAGTGCCACCGGATTCAGGATGAACTCGCCGGCATCGGCCCGAATCTGACAGGGGTTGCTGAACGATTGAAGCCGGAAGAAATCCTGCAGGCGATTATTTTGCCATCGGCCAAAATCGCAGACAAATATGCAGAAACAATTATCGTCACCACGGAAGGGCGCGTCGTGCAGGGACGTGTTCAGTCGGAAACGGATGAAGCAATTATCCTGCGGGGTCACGAATCGTTTGCGGAGTCACAGATGATCCTGAAGTCCGACATTGAAGAACGTGTCTTGTCGAAAGTATCCACGATGCCAAAGGGGACGCTCAACCAGTTGCAGCGAGACGAAGTCCTGGATTTGCTGGCGTATGTGCTGTGCAGTCAGTCGCAGAACAAGCCAGTGGATGTGAAATGATCGCTTGAGTTATTCCGGTCGGGCTAGGGTTCTGACAAAATCGTTGAGGGCCTCTTCGGAGGGAAGAGTCATTTTTGAGCCTCAGCGTCGGTTTCGGCATAATCAGTGAGTTGCTGTCGGACGGCTGAAACAATTTCGGGTGGCGGTGCAGCGTCAGATGCAGGCAGGATTTGATTGAGGGACCCAAAGGCGGCCGTCAATACCTGTCTGCCTGCCTGATCGACTTCTTCTTTTCAGGCCAGTCTGGCCGATTCCTCCTGACTGTCACATTTCATACTTTCGTCGGTGTCGGCTTCCGGGACAGCACCCGGCAGTACCGCCAGAGATGATTTTAATTCTTCGATGCTACTTTGCGGATCGACTTCGGTAATACTGGATTCTTAGTCCACAACGGCCAGAGCCGGTGCTTTCTTGTCCATGCGGCGGGCTCTCGCGACGCGCTGCTCCAGCACAGTGGAATCTCAGGGCAGATCGACATTGATGACAGTGTCAGCTGCCTGCAGATTCAGGCCGGTGCTGTCTGCATTGGTGGACAGGAACACTCTGCAGTCCGGATTTGACCCGAACTTATTAACCAGCTGCTGTCGTTTCTTTTGTGGGACTTTGCCTTCTCGATCGTCGTACAATTCCTTCGTGCCGACGTTGCATAAGATGCAGGGAAGTCGAGATTGTTGCCGCAGCTTTGGAAAGCTCAAGAACGCAAACTTGTCGAGATCTCCACCAAACGTGAAACATGAGTTCGGCCGCGACAAAACACGCAACCCACGAACAGACAATCTGTGAATCCGGCAGGTTCTTGCACTAAGATGAGATTCCATGCGATGCGTGATGCGCGCCGTCCGGCAATGGGCGAGTCTGCTCGCATCCGATTGGGGTCAGACTTCATCTTTTGCGAATGACCAGGCGTTGAGGACGGCTGTGTATTCGCAGATCTCATTCGCTTTAAAGTAGATGTCGATTTCGCGCGCCGCCGATTTTTCGCTGTCGCTGCCGTGAATCATGTTCATCTGCCGGCTACAGCCGTAATCACCACGTATGGTTCCAGGAGCTGCGTCACGGCCGTTCGTGGAGCCTATGACAGTTCTCATTACGGAGACAGCTTCCGGTCCTTGGACTATCATGGCGACAACCGGTGCTGCTGTGATGAATTCTTCCAACTGCGGATAAAAGGGCTTGTCCACGTGTTCGGCGTAGTGTTGCCTGCTGAGTTCCGGAGTGACCTGCAGCATCTTCATCGCGACTATGCTGAGACATTTGTCTTCGATGCGAGAGATGATCCTGCCGACGAGCCGGCGATGAATGCCATCGGGTTTGACTAGGATAAGGGTTCGCTGGGAAGCCATGATTGACCTTCGGAATGAACAAAGACGACAGAGTCAGATAAGGAGACCGTGACAGCACGCTGGCAGTTCGCGTTCAACGGCGACGGGCCTCAGAGCATTTCGACGAACTCGTGGAACAGATAGTGGCTGTCGTGGGGACCGGCGGAGGCTTCCGGGTGATATTGGACTCCGAAAGCCGGATATTCTTTGTGGCGAATTCCTTCGATCGTGCTGTCGTTCAGATTAATATGTGTGACTTCCATGTTCTCCGGCAGGGTCTCAGTGTCGAGTGCGAATCCGTGGTTCTGGGAAGTGATTTCGACTTTACCGGTGGCCTTGTTCATCACCGGCTGATTGGCGCCTCTATGACCGAACCGCAGTTTGAAAATTTGGCCACCACCGGCCAGACCCAATAGTTGAAGTCCCAGACAAATTCCGAAGATCGGCTTCTCACCAAGGAGTCTCTGGATGGTATTGATGGCGTCCTGGAGCGGTTCCGGGTCGCCGGGACCGTTAGACAGAAAGACTCCGTCCGGGTTGAACGCTAGGACTTCTTCAGCGGTGGAGTTGCCGGGTACTATGGTGACGCGACAACCAATGTCGGTGAGCCAGCGGGCGATATTCCATTTCATGCCGTAATCGATGGCGACCACGCGAGGACCATCGTGATGATTGTCACAGGCTGAAATTTGCGCCGGCCGGCCCAGATCGTTCAGCGGTGAATCCCAGGCGGTGGAGGTTTTCGGCATGACTCCGGATGCCAGATCAGCTCCTATCAGGCTGGGGCTGTCTATGGCTTTTTTGACGAGCGACTCATCGTCGAGATCGATTGTCGATATGATGCCCTTCATTGCACCGTCGATACGGATCTGCCGCACAAGCGCTCGTGTATCGATCCCCTGAAGACCGACGATGTTGTTCCGTTTCAGATAAGCGTCGAGTGATTCTGTGGAACGGAAATTACTGGGTTGTTCGCAGATTTCGCGGACGATGAAGCCTCGGAGGAAGAGGCCTCGACTTTCCACGTCCTCTTCGTTGATGCCGTAGTTGCCGATGAGAGGATAGGTCATTGTCACGATCTGGCCGTTGTAGGACGGATCAGTGAGGATCTCCTGATAGCCTGTCATACTGGTGTTGAAGACGACTTCGCCGTGAATTTCTCCGGATTCACCAATGCTGGTGCCCGTGTAAACGGTACCGTTTGCCAGCGCCAGTTTTGCGGGCTGCTTCGTCATGGGAATGACCCTTGCGAGTGCAGGCTGGGCATTTCTGTCCGACCCGTTCGGTGATGAAGAATTGCAGGCGAGCGACGGCCAGGAGTGGCTATTCTGCAAGGAACGGCCACGAACTTGGCGGATAAGCCCATCCTATGGGGCGGATTTCTACCACACGAAATGCACGGGCTGAAGGATTCAGTCGTATGGTGGCAGGGATTCCGGAAAAAAGACGGGATAAGCGAGCTGAGAGGGCAGAGGTGACAAGACCGGAACGCGGTGACTGGCGGATGTTGGTTTTGCGGGCGTGACACTTGTGATGCTGAGCGGTAGTCTTCGATCCATGTTTGGGTCGTTGCACGGAAAACGCGTTGTTGTGACGGGATCGTCGACTGGTATCGGGGCGGCGATCGCCCGGGAATGTGCCTCCGCCGGTGCAGACATTGTGGTGAGCTGTCGAAGCTCCCTGAAGGATGCCGAGCGAGTTGCTGATTCGATTCGAGGTCTGGGTCGGTCGGCGGACGTTTTTACCCTGGATCTGGCGGATGATGATTCCTGCGACGCGTTTGTTGATGCCTGCTGTCATTCTGGTCGAGTGGACGGTGTGGTGAATAACGCGGGAGTTAATCTGCTCACCGGGGATTCACGAAACGCTGAATATTTCGTGAAGTTGCAGACATTGCTGGACATCGATGTTCGAGGCACAGTGCGACTGGCCAGAACGTTTGGGAAACATTTGAAAGAACAGGGCAGCGGCTGTCTGCTGACAGTTGGCTGGGATCAGTCTGACCGTGGTATGGACGGTGACAGCGGCGAATTGTTCTCCACAGCCAAAAACGCCATTATGGGGTTCAGTCGATCACTGGCGTTGAGTCTGGCCCCGGACGTCCGCGTCAACTGTATTGCTCCTGGCTGGATTCGAACGGAATGGGGTGACGGGGCCAGCGATTACTGGCAACAGCGGGTCCTGGAAGAAACACCACTCAAACGCTGGGGACGACCTCAGGACATCGCGAACATGGCGAGATTTTTATTGAGCGATACAGCGGCTTACGTTACGGGGCAGGTGATCAATGTCAACGGTGGAGCGGTGCGCTGACTCGATTGACCAATAAATAATCTCAAGTGACCAAGTCATCTGTCGTGTGATACTGGTCAATTCCCTGACAGCGGGGCCGCTGCTGAACCATCGAGGCGAGACCGGCGGCGTGCAACTGAAAACTAAATCACTGAAGACTGATTACTGCAAAATACTTTTTGTCACCGGGCGGCTTGCTGAAGCGAGTTTGCGCGATGTGGTGGTCGGGTTGTCGCAGCAGCTGGGATTCCGGTTTGAAATTTCTGTGCCGGGTATTCAGGTGGCAGCTTTGCTGCATTCCGATTTGTTGTTGCGGCGGTTGAGTGTTGCAGGCGACGTTGATCGTGTGATTCTGCCAGGCTGGTGTCAGGGAGACCTGACTGATCTGGAACACCACTTTGGAACACCATTCGAACGCGGCCCGAAGAATCTTCACGACCTCCCGGAGCATTTTGGCCTGGGAGCTCGCAGGCACGTGCCGCTGGATCAATACAGCATTGAGGTTGTCGCTGAGATCAACCATGCAACTCAACAGCCACTCCGGATCGTTATTGCTGAAGCGCTCGAGATGACAAAAGACGGAGCTGATATCATTGACGTCGGCTGCGTGCCCGGGCAGTCAAGTGATCGAGTTTGTGAGATTGTGCGTGCGCTGCGGGACGAGGGACTGAGAATTTCGATCGACAGTTTCGATCGCGCTGAAGTGGAACAGGCGGTCATGGCCGGCGCTGAGTTGATCCTGAGTTGTAACCATTCAAACATCGAGTGGGTGAGTCAGCTGGGAACCGAAGTCGTGGCAATTCCTGATTCACCATCCGACACGAAATCACTGGAGCGCATCGTGGAACGACTGGTGGCAGATGGAGTGCGTTTCCGGGTGGATCCGATCATTGAACCCATCGGGGTCGGATTCACTGCGTCACTGCAGCGCTATATGAGTGTGCGCGCCAGGCATCCCGATTTGCAGATGATGATGGGGACAGGCAATGTGACGGAATTGACGGAGGTGGATTCGGCGGGCGTAAATCTGATTCTGACGGCGATTTGTGAGGAGCTGCGGATTCACAGCGTGCTGACAACTCAGGTCATTAACTGGTGCCGGTCGTCTGTGGCGGAGCTCGACATGGCACGTCGGTTGACACATTATGCCGTAGCCAGTCAGGTGATTCCGAAACACCTGAACAGTTCTCTCGTGATGTTACGGGATGCTCGGTTACGGGAGGAATCATCGGAATCACTGGGGACGCTGGCAGCCAGATTGACGGATGCAAACTTTCGTATTTTCGCTGAATCTGCCGGGTTGCATTTGATGAATCGTGATGGTCACTGGCAGGGAGGGGACGCATTTGGCTTGTTTTCGCAGGCGCTCGGTGACGTGCGGGGGGATGTGGATGCCAATCATGCATTTTATCTGGGTTATGAGCTGGCACGTGCGGAGCTGGCACGTCATCTCGGCAAGGAATATGTTCAGGACGAGCCAATAAAGTGGGGCCTGCTGGGGGATTGGACGTCATCGTCGTCGGTTCAAGATCATCGTCCGGCGTCAGAGTCACAGGATGAATGAACACGTGACCAGTTTGATTCACAGTGAGGAGATCCCGGGTCAGCTATCTGTGGTCGACGTTTTGCATGCCTTCCAGGACGAAGAATTCGTTGTGTTACTCGACAGCGCAACTCCTGCGCGCGAACAGGACAGTCGTTACACGTTTTTGACGGCTGATCCGATAGAGACATGTGTATTGCCGACGTGTTCCTATGGCGAGGACCCATTCGGTACGCTTCGAGGCTGGCAGCGTCGCGTGGAGATCGAGGTAGACCGCAAATTTCCACCGTTCTGTGGAGGGGTTACCGGAATGATGTCGTACGACCTGGGGCGTGCTTTTGAGCGGCTGCCGGAAACAGTGCCGGATTCGTTTTCGACCCCGGCGCTGGTTGCCGGATTATTTGACTGGGCCATCGTATGGGATCACATCGAATCGACAGCGCGGTTGTATGTATTGTGCATTGATTCCGGCAGCCTCACGGAATCGGCAGATGTTACTTCTTCGGAACCCGGCACGGGCAGAGCTTCGGCCGCTTCGTTTGCACGGTCCTCGAATCCAGCTGCGTGTCAGAAGTTTCGCTCTGCCGGCGATATGCGGAGTAGTCACAGACGTCAGCTGGAACGAACGAAGTGGGTGAAGCAGCGTTTGAATTCGCTGCGTGGCAGAACGGGTGCCTCGGACATTGGACCGCAGGCCGTCAATGTCCGGCGTCAGGGCCTGGGGGACGACCGGCTGGGCGAATCGGGCAGTGTGAGTGACAGACATCGAGTGCCGATTGAATCGACAACTTCGAAGTCGGAGTACTTGGACGCGGTGCGGCGAGTGATCGACTACATCACAGCCGGTGATATCTTTCAGGCAAATTTGTCACAGAAGTTGACGACACCATGGGCCGGATCGGCTGTTGATTTGTATCGACAGATTCGGTCGCGGAATCCGGCTCCGTTTTGTGGCTTGCTGCAGATGTCTGATTTCGCCGTCGTGAGCGCTTCACCTGAACGGTTTTTGAAGGTCGAGCAGGGGCACCGTGTGGAGACACGACCAATCAAGGGGACCCGCCGTCGGCAGCAGTCACCAATCGCCGATCTTTATACGGCGGATGAGCTGTCGGCCAGTGAAAAAGACCGAGCTGAAAACGTAATGATCGTCGATCTTCTGCGGAATGACATTTCACGCGTCTGCAGGACCGGATCGGTAGATGTCACGGGTGTTTGTGAGATTGAAGTGTTTGAGACAGTGCAGCATCTGGTGTCAACAGTGGTGGGTGAGCTGCGACCCGGTTGCGATGCCTGGGATTTGTGCGCGGCCTGTTTTCCGGGTGGATCGATCACGGGGGCGCCGAAGATTCGAGCCATGGAGATTATCGCGGAACTGGAGACGATCAGTCGTGGTGCTTACTGCGGCAGTTTGTTTTATTGTGGGCCCGCCAATGACTTCGACAGCAGCATTTTGATTCGCACGTTCACGCTTCGTGACGGCCATTTGGCGTTTCCAGTCGGTGGTGCCGTGGTGGCCGATTCCGTGCCTCAGGATGAGTATGACGAAACACTTCATAAAGCATCCGGAATGTTGAGATCGCTTCGGCTCTAACCGGTGCAATGGGGCCAATTGTACCGGATGTTGCGATTGGCAGATTCATTGGGTGGTTTGTCAGCCGTCATTTTCTGCGCATTCCGGTGCGGAACCGACATGGAGTCGAATTTGTACTGGAATCATAAGCCGATTCACAACACACCCGTCATTTCCTGTCGATATGACTCCCGGGCCGGCGATGCGCGATAATCACAGGATCATGATTTCAGTCGGCAGCAGCGACGGGAATATCCATGAGGCGGATTGTATC
The DNA here is from genome assembly GCA_963581585.1 of Planctomycetota bacterium. Taxonomy (GTDB): domain Bacteria; phylum Planctomycetota; class Planctomycetia; order Planctomycetales; family Planctomycetaceae; genus S139-18. The sequence continues at coordinate 27,412 of CAUZPL010000023.1, read as the reverse complement.
GTCTGTTTTTGTATTGACAGTCCTGAGCAATGGAACTGCACTGGCAGGTCATAGCTGGCTGGAATCCTTTGAAGAAGCGGAACAGGCAGCAGCTCAGCAGCAGGTTCCATTACTCATCCATTTTTATGCCTCTTGGTGTGGACCATGCCGGCAGATGGAGCAACGCGTTTTTTCATCGCCCACAGTGCAGTATGCTCTACAGGAAGGTCTGACAGCCGTTAAAGTCAACATTTCCGAACGCCCGGATCTAAAGGATCGTTTTGGGGCAGATACAATACCTCGCGACATGGTTGTGTATCCGGACGGCTCGGTGGCGACATTGAGTGTTGGCATGGTGCCACGGACGTCGTATCTTTTGATTCTTCGCGATACGGCCGCCCGTGGTCGACTAATCGCAATGACACAGATGGAGGAATCCGACCTGATCCCGACCGGAAGACAGCCTCGGGCTGTGAAATTGATTTCGCCAATGCCGGGTGGATCGGCAGATGAGGAGATCATCGGCCTGAGCGGCTACTGTCCAGTGATGCTGACCGGGCACAGGCGGTGGGTGAAAGGAGACATCACACGGGCTGAACGTTATCGTGGTGTGCTGTATTACTTCAGTGGTGACAGTCAGCGTGTTCAGTTTCTGAGGAACCCGGACTGGTATGCCCCTCGCAACCTTGGCTGTGATCCGGTGGTGTTGTTCAGACAACAGCGAGCTGTCGCCGGCCGCATCAAATACGGTGTTTTTTTCGACGGGAAGCTTTATTTGTTTCGGACAGCGGAGTCTCGCCGCGAATTCAAACTTCGACCGCTTCGATATACTCGAATTCAGCATGCGGTGAGGCCTTCGGAGCTCACTGGTCAGACGTTTCGGTAGGTGTTTTCGGTCATCTTTTGGTTTCACGCGACGCACGACAAGTTGCAGCCGGGGGGTGATCTGCCAGGAAATTCCTGTCGCGAGGTCTGTGGCAGCTTCAAAAGTTAGAGGTGGTTCGGTCGAACATTCCTGGGAGATCGATTGACACGGAACGAATAAGCGTTAATACTGCAGTTAGTTGGAGTCGTTTGGGGCTCCGATGAGGGTTGCCTGAACTTTTAATCAGATTCTGCTGGTTGATTGGAATATGCGACCCACGACGAATCTTCGCATAGTCTGGAACTCAGTCTTAATTGGTTCCAACAGCTCGTTTCGCCTTCCGCGAACCTCCGGCCGTGCTTAACCGGAAGATCCCTGTTTCCACACAGCTATTGAGTGACCGTGGGATTTTGTGTTTGCATAGGGTTTCTCAGGTTTAGTCGTCTGGGATTTGGGTGATACCCGGTGATGTATCTGCTGGGTGCGTACTCGGTCGCCTTGCAACCTCGACTGTGTTCGAGTTCTTGCGACTTTGCGTTTTGCTGTCCAGATTTGTGTCTGCCTAAAGGGAATGCGTGGATGCATGAGTGTTCCAGTGGTTCACGTGCTGCCATAAAGTCTCAGGTCCATACTGCTCCTCAGTTGTCTGAGTCCCGCTTCCGGCCACCTATGGAAAATTGAGTCTATGCCACCGAGCAGTTCCGCCCGATCAGAAAGTGAAACGGGGTCGACGACTCGCAAGCGTCGCGGCCGTGCAAAGACGGAGGATGTCGTGGACGAGTCATCCCAGTCCGAACAGGCATTTGGGGATGGTGTGAACGGTGAAGAGGCCGAAGAAAAATCTCTCGTCCGACGCACCAGTAGTCGCTCTCGCAGAAAAGTTGAGGGCGAAGACGCAGAACCCGGTCCTGTCGACGATGTAAATGTTCCGGCGGTGTCTGAAGCCGATTCGGATGATGGGCAGGAGGGGTCATCGGATAACGGAGAAGGCGGTGATGCACCGCGACGCCGAAGGCGTCGTCGTCGACGTCGCGGAGGACCTGAGGGACCGCGCTACGAAAACAATCGCGGTGGCGGTGGCGGTGGCGGTGGCGGCGGTCGCGGTGGCGGTGGCGGTGGCGGTGGCGGTGGCGGTGGCGGTGGTGGTGGTCGCGGCGGTGGTCGCCGCAGTGACGGTCGTCGTGGAGATGGTCGCCGGGACAACCGCCGCGGTGGCGGTGGAGTAGCTCGTCGTGGCCGATCGGTTCAGTCCGGTGGTGAGCCGATTGAAGGACCATTTGAGGGGGTCTTGGAACTGCATCCGAAAGGTTATGGGTTCCTTCGTGATCCCGGCAAGAATTATGCTGCAGAAGACTCAAATCCGTTCGTATCGAGTTCGGTCGTCGACAGATTCGGCCTGAGAGCGGGTGTGCTTTTGAAGACGGATGTTGGTCCGGGGTCCCGCAACCAGGGGCCGCGTGTCAGAGAAGTTGAATTGATCGATGGATACACACCCGAGGAGTATGCTGAGGTCCGGTTCTTCGATGAGTTGACTCCAGTCAATCCGTTCGAGCAGATTCGCCTGGAAACAGGACCGCAGCCGGTCACCATGAGAGTTATGGATTTGCTGTGCCCGATTGGCAAGGGACAGCGCGCATTATTGGTGGCGCCTCCCCGCACCGGTAAGACAATGCTGTTGCAGGACATTGCCAATGCGGTGAGTGAAAATCATCCGGAAATCCACCTTATTGTCCTGCTGGTCGATGAGCGACCGGAAGAAGTTACCGAAATGCGACGAATGGTCAGCGGTGAAGTGGTAGCTTCGTCGCTGGACGAAGACGTGGAAAGCCATATTCGCCTCAGTGAGTTGATTTTTGAGCGTGCAAAGCGGGTGGCGGAATCCGGCAAAGATGTTTTCATCCTGCTTGACAGCATTACTCGACTGGCGCGGGCGTTTAATAAATGGAGCAACACTGGTCGGACCGGTTCAGGCGGACTCGACATTCGTGCTCTGGATATTCCGAAAAAACTGTTCGGGACCGCTCGCCGCTTTGAAGAAGGCGGCTCACTGACGGTCTGCGGGACGGCGCTCATCGAAACCAATAATCGAATGGACGACGCAATTTTTCAGGAGTTCAAGGGCACAGGGAACATGGAAATGGTGCTGAGCCGGGATCTGGCTGACCGCCGAATCTGGCCGGCAATCGATGTTTCACGATCGGGGACTCGCCGTGAAGAGAAACTGCTGGCTCCGGAAATCCTGGAAGGAGTCACCATGCTGCGGCGCAGCTTGATTTCACTCAGTGAGGTCGAAGCAATGGAACAGATGACGAAGACGATGGACAAGTTCCCCTCCAATCAAATCTTTCTGGAGAAAATACGGCAGGTGCTGTAGACAATTTGACTGTCTTCAGACGAGTCAAACCAGAAAGCGGGATTCCTGTTGTTTGTCTGTCGGTATCGTCGGTGTGACGACATCATTATTCTTCGTCGACAAGGTCCCAAAACTCATCCGCAGGCTTACTGGCGGTGGACGTCCCGGGTTCGCTCGTCGACGCAACCCATTTTCGCAGCGCTCGGGAATCTGTGAAACACCCCTCATTTTCACATTCGCCGTCTTGATTCAGCGGGCCGTTACAGGCGCGGCATCGCAACACAATTTCTTCGCGCGAGTCCATCTCAGGGCTGCCGGGTTTTTCCCAATGACCTGCCACTGTTGCTGACGAATTCTTCGTATTGGCCGGTGCTTGATTTTTCCGGGTTAGTGGTGGCCCGATGGGTGTCACGTCGGGTTCAATCGTGGCCGGATCAGCCGGCTCTTTGAATGTGATGGAATTTGAGGAATTCTGCAGCTGGCTGGACAGGTTTTCCTGGTGGATGAATTCGACTTCGGTTGATGTGTTCGTAGACAATTCACGAGTTGCCACGTGAACGCGCGCCTGTTTGTCATAGCTGATGGTTACTTCCACGTGACTGCCGGCCGGCAGCCCTGCGGGCAGGTTCGTGAGACAAAACTCACTGAGTTCCATGGGAGGTTTTTCCGGGCTCGCCCCGCTTTCCACAATGCGGATGTGCACAGTTGTCTGGTTCTCAACAACGGTCCCGAACCTACGTGTTTTTGAAATCGGCAGAGGCGAATTGGGAGGAATCATATAGTGGGGAATGCGATCGCCTGACTCAGCGTCGCGAATCATGATGCCTAGGGCGCGGGCATTGACACTTTGCTGACGAATCTTCGAGAGTCGCGACGAGGCGTGAGAACGGAACACTGTTCGCGCGTATTTGCTGTTCGACAGCAGCATTCCGGCGTAGTAAGCGGCACCGTGAGCAATGGACTGGTCGGGTGAGAGTATGGAATTCAATGTGCGTCCACTGATTTTGTGCAGCAACGTCCTGACCATTGGCATTCTGGAGGCACCGCCGGTTATGAGCAGAACATCGATCCGAGCCCAGCCAAGACCGGTGTCTGCAAGAATGCGGCGCGCAACAGCGGTGGTTCGTTGGAGTAATTTTCTGCTCAGGTGTTCGAATTCTTCCTGCTCTATCTGATAGGTCTGCCGATTGCCGGCGTGCTGAACTGTGACCGCGGTCCGCGGCCGGACTGAGAGACTGCGTTTCGCCTGTTCGGCCTCCAGCGTCAAGGCTTGATGGCTTTCCGGATCCTGACGAGGATCTTTGTTGAAGTCACTTACGAATCTTTCCGCAGCCGCATTAACCAGAATATTGGTCCAGTCCAGACCGCCCAGATCCAGATCACCGTCGGAAGCAACCACACGGACTTGATCGTTCGTGTAGCTTATGACTGAGAGATCGGTCGTTCCTCCGCCGAGATCAAAGATCAGAAGCTGCTGGTCGATGGCCAGTTCTGTAAAGGCCAGTCCCTCACCCCCCAGCACATGGCACAGTGCGGCGGCAACTGGTTCGTTAATGATTTCAACTTTTTCGAGGCCCGCCGAATGTCCTGCCTGAATCGTGGCGTGCCGTTGAGTATCGCCGAACTGTGCCGGGACGGTGATCACGGCTTCAGTGATTTCTCCGACCTGATCGCTGGCAGCGGACAGTAGCTTTCTCAGAATCTGGCTGGAGATGAATTCCGGTGTGAACGTGGCATTTCCGATTTGCCAGCTGTTGTCATCCCTACCGATGAACCGCTTGGCATTCTGGATGACACGATCCGGGTGGGCGATGGCGTTGCGGAGAGCTTCAGTTCCGACAACGATCTGATCGCCATCCATAAACACGACGGACGGCGTTGCCAATTCCCCTTCCTGGTTGGCAATTGTGACTGGTTGTCCATATTCGTTGAGCCATGCAATACACGAGTAGGTGGTTCCAAGGTCGATTCCAACTGCGTGGGATTTCTTGGTACTCATATCACTCACTTTTACTGGACGATGTCTCTCCGACACCTCATGCTAACGATGAGTCCCGATCACAACTACGAGAAATCACCGTGTCTTTCCATACTGAAATCTGTTTCGGTGGTCATTTGCTGTATTTCGCGATCGATGGTTCGCCAGACGCTGTCGTTCGACTGACCGTACTCAAAAGATCATGCTTGGTGTGCCTGTTTTTGGTTGCCGGGTTCCGCTCCGTTTGTGCCGATCATGTCACGGGAGCGAAGCTGCACACGGGGCGCAGGTTGACGGTGGCTCTTGAGAGCCGTCGGGCACTCAACGTGCAGGACGCTTCGGTCCGCAGTATTCTACTGAAGCTGCAGGAGCAGTCCGGCATCTGCATCGTAGTTGATCGTCGAGTTGATCCGTCTCAGAGACTGACGTTCAGGACGGATCTCTTGCCCACGAACGAACTGTTGCGGCAGGTTACAGCTGAATTGCCGAATGCAGTTCTTTCTGTTAACCGAGCCTTCGTCTACATTGGTCCGGCTGCCACCGCCCGACGATTGCGAACGTTTTGCGAACATCATCGTTCGATGATCCTTGATCACCGCCGCCAGTTCGACAAGGAAATTTACCGGAAGTTGTCGACGGCTAAGCCACTCACGTGGGGAGATCTGACGTCACCTCGCGATATTGTGGTTAGTCTGGTGGCTGACGCTGGGCTGACAGCGGTCAATCCTGATGCCGTTCCCCATGATCTGTGGCATGGGGGGCGGGTTCCTGGTATTCCGTTTGCAGAATCGGCAACTCTGTTGCTGAGTCATTTTGACCTGACGTTTAGGATTGATGCAGACAGCGCAGAATTCACGATCATACCCATGCTTGGTGTTGTGTTGCTGGAGCGCCGTCACCAGGTATCGCGGCGTCTCCGCGCAGCAGCAGAACAACAGTTGGCTAGGAAGTTTCCCGGGCTGGAGGTGACCTGGGAACGATTCGGTGTTCGGCTGCGTGCGACCTGGGAACAGCATGAGCAGATCGAGGCCTGGTTGTCCGGCGGAGGGCAAGGATCTTCTGAACGTTGATTCGTCTGGTTGATGGGGTTACTGGCTCAATGTCGTTCTTTTTGACTGACAGTAAGAACCCCACTGTGATTACGAATGCCTTGAATTTGACAGCACTGTTGTCAGGACACTGCGGCTCCGCAGGCGTCTTATCATCCCTGATGAACGGATGCGCACACTGACACAGAACGTTACGTCATCCGATTGACGTGTCTGCAGCCTGCCAAATCGCGTGGAGCGTGATGGCAGCATCGATTGTAACGGTTGCAAGTCATTGTCTCAGGAAAACCGCCGGGCATATCACGGGGCACTGTGGTGACGTGAACTCAGTCGGGCTTCCCGAACAGAGGCTTTCAAATTCAATTCATGCGTCCGGGAATCCACCCACGAGCCAGTTTCACTCCACAAACTGTTTGCGCACACAAAAAAGTCAATGCCCTACGTGTTGCGGGAGGTTAGGCCATCATGTCGATTGCATGGCGACGCAGCGTATTGAGTAATTCCTGTAAATCCGCTTCAGTGGTCAGCGGATTCATTACGCAGGCGCGCAGGACTGAACGGCCGTTGAGTTTGGCCTGAACAATATAAAAGTCGCCGGACTGAATCAGCCGGGTTCTCAGATCAAATTGAAACCGGTCCTGAATCTCCTCGCTGGCATTCGCGATGTGGGGTGGTAAGTATCGAAACGCGACGATATTACATTCCGGTTCGTGAAGCGGTTCGAAATCGTCGGCATCATTCAGCTTTTGCCAAAGCTGATGGCCTCGTTCGAACGTGCGATCGACCATCTGCTCGAACAGTTCTTCGCCAAACAGGGACCAGATACCCCACAGGCCAAACCCCATCGCTCGCTTGGTGCATTCGATCGTGGAAATTCCGCTGTCGTAGTCTGCGAGGCCAGGATTGGACGGGTCGAACAGATAGGGTGCATCCTGACGAAATGTTTCGAATCTGTGCGCACGGTTTTTGTAGAGTAAAGCGGCGCACAACGCGGGGACGAACAGCATCTTATGAGCATCCCAGACGACGCTGTCAGCTCGTTCGATGCCGGTGAGTTTGTGTCGGTGTTGACGACTCATGAGAGCGCTGGCACCGTGGGCAGCATCGACATGCAGCCACACATCCTGGTTTTCACAGACATCCGCGACAGCATTGAGATCGTCGAATGCTCCAATTGGCGTGGCACAGGCACAGGCCACGACGGCAGTGACGGTTTTGTTTGCTTCCCTCAGTGATCGAAGTTGATTGCTAAGCTGTTGCGGATCGATGTGTCGGTCGTTGGTGATGGCGGCACGGACCACTTGTTGTGTGCCCAGTCCCAGGATGCCGGCAGACCTCGCAATGGAATAATGGGTGTCCGGATGAGCGACGAGGACGACGTCCGATGGGACACCGGTTTCCCAGGAGTCAGCCAGACACACATTGCGTGCGGTGAGCAGAGCAGTCAGGTTTGCCAGAGATCCGCCGCTGGTCAGCAGGCCTCCGGCTGTGTCGGACTGCCAGCCGATCTTATCGGTGAGTGCCTGCACAATTGCACATTCCACGGCAGTCGCCCACGGTCCCATTTCATAGATGGCCATGACCTGGTTTGTTACGGAACCAGCGGCATCAAACAAAGCGGCCAGAGGGATATTAGCCGGAACCTGATGACCGATGTAGCGCGGGTGCTGCAGGTTCTGTCCTGCGCTCAGAGCCTGACGAATGAGCGACTCAAAGCAATCTTCAATGGAAGACGTCGATCGTCCCCGGGCCATCAACTCGGCTGCCAGTTTCGCTGCTTCGGCGGGCTCGGACCAGTTCAGGACTTTTTCGTCATTGGCCTGGACTGATCTCAGGTGTGCTGACAGCTGTTGCTTCCAGATGTCGGTCAGGCTGGCAAACAGGTCAGGGGACCAGGCTGTGTCGATCAGAGACATTTTTGGGAACCGATGGAATATGAAAGCAAATTACGGGAAGGCCAGGTGAAACAATCGCTTTCTTTTGAATTCGGAACTGGGTTCCCTACCATACGGCCTTTCTTGGCTCGGATCTGCAACCGGGAACCCCCGAATTTATTTGGATCCACTGTTTTTCCATCGGTTTGACACGCTGTGTTACCTGAGACGGGTGCCGGGCCGTATTCTGTGCACTGACTAGATAGTCTGCAGCAACTATGCTCAACATTCTTGAAAGCGCCGCGCTCGATTTTGTTTCTCTGGGGGCGATGGTCCATCGATTGGATCCTGGTCGAATTCCGTTTCGCAAAGCCAATCAGCTGGCCGTCCATGTCAGCGGCGGTGAGTTCAATTGTGCTGCCAATCTGGCCGATTGCTTCCAGCTCAACACTGGTATTGCCACTGCGATGGTGGACAACCCGCTTGGGGATCTGATTCACGAACGCGTGCGCGCTATGGGTGTAAAGCCGTTCTACAAGCGATTCGAGCACGACGGAGTGCGTGGTCCCAACATGGCTACGGTTTACAGCGATCAGGGCTGCGGCGTACGGGCTCCCGTTGTATTTTACAACCGCAGTAATGAAGCTGCCGGGATGCTCCAGGCGGGCGACTTCGACTGGGACAGCATCTTTGGCGGTGGCGTGCGCTGGTTTCACAGCGGCGGCATCTTTGCCGCTTTGTCTTCAACGACTCCAGGAGTAATCATTGAAGGTATGAAGGCCGCTAGGGCGGCGGGGGCGATTACATCGTTTGACCTCAACTACCGTGCTAAGTTGTGGGCGATCAGTGGAGGGCTGGACAGAGCCCAGGAGACGCTGAGAAAAATCGTCGAGCACTGCGATGTGCTCGTCGGAAACGAAGAAGATCTGCAAAAGGGACTGGGGCTGGAAGGCCAGGACGTGGAATCGCAGTCCAAACTCGATCCATCCGCGTTTTTTGGCATGATGGAAGATGTGGCAAAGGAGTTCCCTGACGTGAAAGCCGTTGCCACAACACTGCGGGACGTTGAGTCAACCAATCGACATCGCTGGAGTGCCGTCCTGTGGTCCGGCAGGACAACCTATCGGGCCAAAGAAGCGCAACTGGATGTGCTGGACCGCGTTGGCGGCGGAGACGGATTCGCTTCCGGTTTAATTTATGGTTTGCTTAGTGGAAAAGATCCACAGACAGCCCTGGATCTGGGCTGGGCTCATGGAGCGCTGCTCACAACCTTCCCCGGCGACACGACAATGGCCACGATCTCGCAGGTAGAAGCATTTGCATCCGGCGGATCGGCTCGAATTCAGCGTTGACTTGGTGACAACTGCGGAACCGACAGTTTTGGTCATCATCTTTATGGGCCGGTTCAGTCGTTGTTCCGGTTTTAGAACGAAAAATTATGTCGCAACACGATATCGGTCTGATCGGTCTGGCAGTGATGGGCCAGAATCTGGTCATGAATATGGCCAACAAGGGGTTCGACGTTGCGGTCTACAATCGCACCACAGCGAAGATGACAGAGTTCATTGAAGGGCTGAGCAGCCGCCCGGAGGGCGTCGTACGGGACGGGACTCCCGACCGGATTCACGGGTACAGGCAGCTTGAAGACTTCGTCAACAATCTCAAGTCTCCGCGTCGTGTGATGATCATGGTTCAGGCAGGTGACCCCTGCGATACGGTCATCAACCAGCTGAAGCCACTGTTGAATCAGGGCGACATCATCATCGATGGCGGCAACGCCGATTTCGCGGATACCAATCGGCGTCATGAAGAGCTGGCCGCAGAAGGTTTTCGTTTCATTGGTACCGGAGTGTCCGGTGGCGAAGAAGGTGCACTCAAGGGCCCCAGTATCATGCCGGGTGGACATCCTGATGCCTGGCCATTTGTCAGGGATATCCTGCAGAAGATCAGCGCCAAGGTCGGTGAGAACAATGACATTCCTTGCTGCGACTGGGTGGGTGAAGCGGGAGCCGGCCATTATGTGAAGATGGTCCACAACGGGATTGAGTATGGCGACATGCAGTTAATCTGCGAGGCCTATTACATTCTCAAACATAGTATGAATTTGTCGAACCAGGAACTGTATGAAGTCTTCAAGGAATGGAACGAAGGTGATCTCGACAGCTATCTGATTGAGATCACCCGCGACATTTTCACGGTCGGTGATAAACACTCTGATGGTGATCTGGTGGACAAAATTCTTGACACCGCCGGTCAAAAAGGTACTGGCCGCTGGATGTGTCAGCACGCTTTGGAACTGGGAGTGCCTACAACACTTGTGACAGAAGCTGTCTATGCGCGCTGCCTGTCAGCTCAGAAGGACGAACGCGTGCGTGCGTCCGCAGTGCTGTCCGGACCAAAGACAGAATTTGAGGGTGACAAACCACAGTTCATCGACGACGTGCGGCAGGCGCTGTATGCATCGAAGCTGGTCAGCTATGCTCAAGGCTTTATCCAGTTGAATGCGGCAGCCAGAGAGTTCGGCTGGAAACTGAACAACGGGCCAATTGCCCTGTTATGGCGCGGTGGCTGCATAATTCGCTCGGTTTTCCTGCAGGACATCAGGAACGCGTTCGACAGGAATCCTGATCTCGAAAACCTGCTGCTGGATGACTTCTTCAGGGAGGCCATCGACAAGGCGCAGCCGTCGTGGCGACGCGTCGTTTCCACGGCTGTGCAGCTCGGACTGCCTGTTCCTGCATTTTCAGCGGCGTTGACATATTTCGATGGTTATCGCAGAGAGTCCCTGCCTGCCAATCTGCTGCAGGCACAGCGCGACTACTTTGGTGCTCATACCTATGAGCGTAACGACAAGCCTCGGGGTGAGAAGTTTCATACAGACTGGATTCGTGAGCGGAAACTGGCATAGCACATTTCTTCGTTGTTACATGGCACCGACACAGTTCCAGGGGACCCCGCCTGAGTGAATGGAAGATATACGCCGGAGGGGGTATCCGGACCTCGATCGCCGCACAGTCGAAAATTTCCTCTAAGCATAATGCTTGGCCGGGGAGTTCTTCAGTCGTACGGCGGATGGAGTCAGGAACTGCTGCCTCAGCTCACGAATTCTCATTCGCAGTGTTATCTGTTAGCCTCCGATGGAGCTCACCTGTCATGTCGGGCTCCTCGGCGGCCTGTGACAGATTTTTCTTCACACTGAATTTGTGGAAGACCGGGAGGAACTGGAGCTCTGATCTCGGCTGTGAAGAGTGGCAGCTGTCAGGCAGATCTATGGATGCACCGGAATTGTTGGCTGAACTTCGCGATCCGACGGACGGGAGTATTCTGCGATGGGATGCCGGTCAACAGGCACTGCTGGCAGCCGATGGTGAAGTGGTTGGTCGCTTCATCGACCATATTCCGCGCTTCGTTTCTGATCAACACCTGCGAAGCTTCGGTGATCAGTGGAATCGGTTTGATGTGGCTCACGACGACGAGGATCGAGCGACATTCGAAGCCAAGACCGGTATGTCTCTGAGTAAACTTCAGGGAATGCGGATTCTGGACGCTGGATGCGGTGGCGGGCGTTATTCAAAGATCTGTGCAGAAGCTGGAGCACAGGTTGTCGCGGTAGATCACTCGCTGGCCGTCGACAAGGCACGCAGGCTTTGTGCAAGCTTGGACAATGTGAAGTTTGCTCAGGCCGATCTGAAACAGTTGCCACTGGAACGCGAATCATTCGACTTCGCATTTTCGATCGGAGTCATGCACCACGATGTCGATACTCGGGCTGTGTTCGACGCCGTGGCTCAGATGGTCCGGCCAGGTGGCCGGTATTCAGTCTGGTTGTATCGACGCAACCGCTGGTGGCAGGAATGGATTAACAGTGGACTGCGAGCTGTCACCACGCGAGTGCCTCAGAGTGTGTTACGACCGTTCTGTCATGGGGGAGCAGTGTTAGGCGGGACACCGATTGTGAATAGGACGCTGAACAAAATTGTCAATTTTAGCGCTCATCCAAATTACGAGAATCGTGTCTGCGATACATTCGACTGGTGGGCACCGGATTACCAGCACCATCACACGGTTGAAGAACTTCAAAGTTGGTTCACTGAAGCGGGGTTCGACGATCTGCGAGCTTTACCACCGGAGAAAACGGGACGGTTCTACACCTGGGCATATGAGAATAATTTGCTGATCGGCAGCGGCGTGAATGTGACCGGTATTCGTCAAACGTCGTTCCGCAGTTTAGTCTGTTGACATCGCGACACAGGTGTGGATTGGGGAGACTGCAGTCCGGCCAGACAGGGACCGGTGTTTTGTCTCTGAAGAGCTGTCCGATACACGAAGTATGACATCTAACGCGCAAGGCTGGTGATGAATGCCTTTGCGACTGAGTCGGCAGACAGTCCGTAAACGCTGGTGATTGCCTGTGCCGGACTGGAGGTGGTGCCCACGGATTCAACGAATTCCGTGAATTTTTCTTTTCCCCGAGATTGCAGGAATCGTGTCAGCAGAGCACCGACGAGGGGGACGTCTTCCGGGGGAAATGCCCGATTGTTGAATATCGCATTCGGTGAACCAAGTTTTCTGGCGGATTGCAGTGCCTGTGGTTTGAGTCCGGAAAAAAATCTGCCTCTGGCACCCGATTCGGTCAGACCGAAACCCTGCTGCAGCCAGTCCGGAAGAGGCAATCCATCACGGGCCAGCCACGCCTGAGCAATCAGTGAGTTTAGAAGCTGGTCGGTGCCGAGTTCGAGCGTTGAAGCTGGAGTGTCTTGGTCATGGAACGCCATGTAGGCTTCGTCCAGTTGGGGGGCGATGACAACGTGGCCATGAATAGCCTCCGGTGTTGGCTGCTTGCGCAGTACAGTGTTGAACTCCGTGTATTCGAAACGGTCTTTGGTGGCAAAAATGATCATTCGTCCACGCCATGGATTTCCTGCACCATTGTGCCGTTTCTGAAGGCGAACAGTCTGAGCTTCCGCCATTCTGGCCAGATGGTTGAGACGTTCCGTTCCAACGTTACCGCAGATGAAGAAGTTGTCCGTGGTGACCGACTCTGATTTTTCCCGCGGAGCGATGCGTTTCCACATTATCGACGCTTGTTCAATACGGCGCCGGGCAAAATCATTTTCAGTCATTGTCGCCAGTTCGGCAGCGGCCGCTTCGGCCTCAGTAGGTACCATGCTGCGCAAAGCGGCACTGGGACTGTCGCCGTCGAAATGAGCACCTTCATCAATCCAGCGTTTGATGGTCATTGCCTGTGACCGTTTCAGGAGTGCCTGGCCTGGTGGCATTTTCATTGGATCCTGCAGGCCCACCAGTTTCCAGAGATAGCTCTTGTCGGAGTCACCAGGAATGATCGTATTACCAGTGTTTCCGCCACGAAGCACGTCCTCCGTCGTGACCACCGAAAACCCTCCACGCGGGTCATTGCCTTGATGGCAGCGCAGACAGAAATTCACCATGATCGGTGCGACATCGTTTTTGAATGAGACGGTCTCAGAACCATCGGCCATCACGATCGTAACTGGAGTTGGCGGATCTCTTGTCGAATCTCCAATTGGAGCGTCGCGGTCATTGCCATCGAAAACAGCTCCACCGGCAATCCATTTTCTGACCATTTTCAGTTCTGCATCCTTCAGGCGGTCAGCGTTTTGTGGCATGCGATGCCGGTCGTCAGCTGCCGTGAGTCGAGCCATGATCAGGCTGTTGGCAGGTTTAGTTGGTAGCAGGATCCTTCCGCTGCGTCCGCCGCGCCACAGATGTTCAAATGTGTCCAGTCGCAGACCTGCGTTTGCCTTGTCAGCACCATGGCAGCGAATGCAGTTTGCAGAAAGAATCGGAGCAACTTCTGATTCGAAGCTCACCGGGATTGCATTACGGGCTCTCTCCAGATTTCTTTGAAACACTGTCCAGACGCGAGCACGGTCGCCGTCTTCGATGTTGAGTTCTGATACTCGCTGCTCCAGCTGTCCGATGATGGTTTTGGCGTCCTCGATCTGTTTTCGTCGGACGAGTCCGGATACAGTTCGGGCTTCCTTGGACATCCGGCCAAGCTCATGCCGTTGTTCTTTGGTCAGTGCACCTGAAACTGTGGCTGAGGAAATGTCTCCCAGCAACAGGACGTACACAACAAAGCAGAAAAACGATTGCCGCATCAGAAGGCTTCCAAAAGTACTGGGGGGCGTGGGACTGGTCGATTGCCTTGGCAGGTTCAGAGAGGAACGGATTTCAGATGAATTCTGCGGATAGATGACGTGTCTGCGTTTCCGGACGAATTCTAAAGATAATGCCCGGTTCGTTTTGTGCGTCGGCAGGAACGTGCAACATTGTGACGCGCTAACGGCCATCCATGTTCTATTGATTTCCGTTGAAATGCATTTGGTGACGGCCGTCCATTCCCCCACTCCGTCTGCCGATATGACTCAGCCACTCCTGAACATCGTGTTGTATCAGCCTGAAATCCCTCAGAATACTGGTAATATCGGTCGTACGTGTGTGGCTGTCGGCGCTCGGTTGTGGATGATCGAACCGTTAGGGTTTCGGTTGGAAGATCGGTATCTCAAACGGGCCGGAATGGACTACTGGCAACATCTGGACTGGGACGTCGTGTCCAGCTGGCAGGATCTAAGGCAGCGGTTACCTGATGCTTCTGTCTGGTACCTGACAAAATCAGCCACGCGGTTTGTCTGGGAAGCCGCGTTTCAGGTGGGGGATATCCTGCTGTTTGGCAATGAATCTCGGGGATTACCACCGTCGATTCTGGCAGAATGTCCGAACAGGCGACTCAAACTGCCAATGCACAGGCAGGTGAGGAGCCTGAATCTGGCCAGCACTGTGAACACAGTCGCCTACGAGGCTGTCCGTCAGCTCGGGGGGCTATGATGGTCCTGGAATTCGCGATTTCAGCAGTCATCACTGGCTGAGTTTGCTGCGGTGGCAGAACCGAGTTACAATAAGTGAGTCGAGTGGAAGTATTTGATCGATCGTCGTGTGCGCAATCATCCGGAGAACTGTGGAGCATGGGAACGAAGAAGAGTGGGAAAGGACGACGCAAAGTTGGTCGAAAGAAACGCAGAATGCGGGCCAAGATTCGTCACCGTAAATAGGTTGGAAATTTATCCTTGCATATTGTCGGAAGCTCGGCGTGTTCGTTTGTGCCGAGCTTTCTGCCTGCGCAGATTCTTCTGAGTCCAGTGAATGGGCTGATCAATTCTGTCTGAATGGGTGGACTGGTCCGATTCCGGTAACCTTTACAGTGCGTTCCCCCAGGGGAACCGTAGGTTTTTGCAGGTGTGTTGATTTTTCGCAACATGTGGCAGATAACGGAATCCCGGGGTTATGGTTTTGACAAAGACCTGCACGAATTCATCCGCGTTGACCAAAAGCGGCTACGGCTCAAATCACAGGGAGATCCGTGCGGGTATTATCCTTTTGCTGGGGGCGTTTCTGCAGTCAGCGGGAGCGGCTGATAAAACAACCCCTTCAGAGTCAGCAGCGACTGGGGCGATCCGACAACACCTGGAACAACGGACCGCAGCGGAGTCTGCCGCAGCCCAGCAGAATCGGCTGCAAGCCGGTGGCGCCGTCGCTGCTCAAAAAGAAATCGATCGACTCAAAGTTGAACTGGACAGGGCTGTCCAGCAACTGATTACACATCAGGAAGCACAGAAGCTTGCCGCCACAAACGAGTCCGAAGCTGCTGCTGCCGTTGCCGCTCTGAAATCTCAACTGGAAATCCATCGGTCTGCGGATGCACTCCAGGCTACTGCAGACGCAGGCCTGAAACAACTGGATGAACGCCGTGCTGAGATCCTCCAATGGGATGCTCGACTGTCGGATTTGCACGAGGAGTCATTCAGTGCTGATCAGGCGGCTCGCCAGGCTGATCGCCAGGCGGACGCCATTGCCAGGCAGGCCGAAGAAAAACAGCAAATGTTGGAGGCGGCGAATCTGGCAACTGCGGAAGCCGAGTTTGCGCTGGAGGAAGCCCGGTCGGGAGCGTTACAGACATCCCGAGCACTGTCAGAGGGCCAGCGGTTGCTGCAACAGGCATCGCTCGATGCCAGACGTGCTCGCCGGACGCTGGAACGTCTGACAGGCACAGCGACAGTGATTGAAGATTCGATCACGGTCATGCAGCAGGCTGCGGAGATTTCCACCGCCAGTACCCCGGAGGCAGTCAACACACTGCGCACCATTTTGGATCAGATTACTCCTTTGCATACACGCGCTGACCAAATTCTGGATGAGAAGATGGCGTGTGTCCACGAAGCACGGGAGCAACGGGTCGCAGCGGCTGCGGTACATGTGGCTGCGGAATCGGTTCGTCGAACGAGGGCGGACGCACATTCATCGCTCAGCCAGCAACATTTTGCGCAGCAGAGGGAAGTGGTGAGACTCATGGTCGCCAGTCAGCAACAGCACAAAGTTGTCCGGAAGTTCACTGCGAAAAAAGAGCAATTGGTAACGGACATCAGGAAAACCGAGGAAATGAAAGCGGAAGTTGAAGCTGTCGTCGAGGGGCTTCACCGTGTTTGGGTCGGTTTACAGAGTCAGGCAGAACAGGCACAGGAGCCTCTGGGACGGTTTGTATCGTTCTCACGAAACATTGCACCGATTCTGGCGCGTCGCTGCACGGCCTGCCATAATACTCGAACGGCCAGCGGAAGGTTAAATCTGAATTCCTTCGCGGCCCTGCTGAAGGGAGGTGATTCCGGTCCGGTGCTGACGCCTCACGATGCTGACGATTCTCTGTTGCTGACGATGGTGCAGGACGGATCCATGCCCAAAGACGCCGATCCGCTGGCTATGGACGAAATTGACATGATACGCCGGTGGGTTGAGGTTGGTGCGCCTCTGGACGCCGCCGCAGCGGCGTCGGGAGATCTGTTTGATATCATGCCGGAGCTGCCGCAGCCACTTTCTCCAGCGACCTATCGAGTTCCAATACCGGTGCTGACGACGGCGTTCTCGCCCGACGGTTTGTTGCTGGCCACTTCCGGCTACCACGAAGTGCTACTGTGGAGTCGTCACGGCAGGCTGGTTCGTCGAATCACGAATGTAGCTCAACGCGTCAACGATGTGGAATTCACTGCCGATGGTGCCACACTTGTTATTGCGGCAGGGACACCTGGTCAACTGGGAGAGGTGAAACTGTTTCGTGTGGCGGACGGAACTCACTTGGGGACACCCATTCGCACAACCGACAGTGTTTATGCAGTTTCCATCAGCCCCGACGGGATGCGTCTGGCTGCCGGTGGCGCCGACCAAAAAATCACGATCGTGGATATGGAGACTCAACAAATTCTGCGGATCATTGAGGACCACGCTGACTCAGTAATGGATGTGGCATGGTCGCCTGCAGGTGACCGGATTGCCTCCGCCAGCTATGACAAGTCATGCCGCGTTTTTGATGCTGCAACGGGGGAGGCGCGCAGGACGTTTACGAATCACAAGGAACCGGTCTACGCTGTGGCATTTCTGGCGGATGGCCAGTCGCTTGTAAGTGGAGGCGCAGACAGCAAACTGCGAGTGTGGCCAGTCGGAGACGGTGAGCAGATTCGGGAGATTGCTGGCTTTGGCGATCATATCTTCCGGATTGCTGTCACAATTGACGGCCGTGTCTATTCCGCGGGAGCAGACCGGCAGGTTCGCGAGCATCAACTGGCAGATGGAAAACTCGTACGCACGATGACGGGCCACGCTGATTGGGTGTATGCGCTGACTGTGGACCCCCAGAGAGAACGTTTGGCAACCGGCTGCTATGACGGGGAAGTCCGCCTGTGGAATTCAATGGATGGAACTATGGTCGGTTCATTCGTTGCCATTCCTGAGCAAGGTGCCACTGCAGTGACAGTCACGGAGCAATAGGCTCCGCGTCAAAGAATGTAATCCTGCCGGAGCAGTCCGGGTTTGTCACCGTGGAACTGGATTCGGCCTGGCTCCGGGATGCGATGCACTCAGAATCGGACGTTTGATGCAGGGTGTCGATGCCGCTTTCGGGAAGCAGGGGAGCAAAAACAGTGACAGCTGGAATCAACCGGGTAGTCATTTTCCTTGTCTGCGCCTTACTTGCAGGTGTCGCTCCGGTGCGTCTGGCAGCGGAGCCTTTGTTTGAACGCACCGATCTGTTTCTGCAGGGCCATCCAGTATCGGATACCAGCCCTGGTGACGACGAACAGAGGAACGCTTCTGGCGGTTTGCGATGCACGAATACACCGCTACGGTGATCCACCAAACGCCATTGATCAGGTCCTCAAACGAAGTTTCGATAACGGTCGTATCTGGGAGCCCATCAAGGTCATTGCGGATTATCCGGACATGGCCTCCGCTTGCGATCCCTGTCTCCTCGTGGATCGTCATACGGGGAGGAATCTGGGTTTTCATATGTATTGCCCTAATGGTATTGGGACTAGAGAGGCGCAACCTGGACTGACGGGCAGGACGACGTTCCTCCATACTCGCTGGAGTGACGACGACGGTCAGAGTTGGTCTGCCCCGCGAGACCTCAATCGGGAAGTCAAACCGCCGACCTGGCGGGTCTTCTATCAGGGACCAGGCAGGGGAATCCAGATGAGAGACGGCCGCCTGGTCGTTCCGTGCACCGGAAATGAAATTCAGAAACAAACCTCTCATATCGTCTACAGCGAGGATCACGGCAAGACCTGGCTTCGCGGGTCAAGTCCGTCAGGTTTTTTGACGAATGAAAGCCAGATTGTGGAACTGACTGACGGGTCGCTGATGATGAACATGCGCAGCGTGCACGGACTGTACCAGCGCGCGGTTGCAGTTACCAAAGATCTTGGCTGCAGCTGGACTCCGCTTGCTCACGACTCCACGCTTGTTGAACCGATATGTCAGGCGAGCATCATCCGCTACACAGATCGTCGAGACGGATACACCAAAGATCGTCTGCTGTTTTCGAATCCCGCAAACAAAGATCGTCGCCGAATCAAGATGACGGTTCGGATCAGCTACGATGAAGGAAAGACATGGCCGGTAAAGAAACTCATTGATTCGGGCAAAACGGCTTACTCCTGTCTGACGGTGCTTTCTGACGGCACCATCGGACTCCTCTACGAGCGTGGTGAGCAGCACGCAGCGCAGCGGATCGCCTTCGCACGTTTCAATCTGGAGTGGCTTAGTGAAGGCAAGGACGAGCTAAAGAAGATGCTTCCCTAACGACACGGTTTCTGCGGCTGCCGGTGGTGAGATGCTCTCACGCCATCCTTTGCCTCAGCAAATTGTCGCCGGACCACAGGTGATCGTGTGCCGTGCGAAGACCAGTGTGAGGCTGTGGTCGCCGATTCGCAAAAGCCAGCTGTGGCTGATTATTGAGGAAGAATAATTAACGGAATTGCGAATCACATAAGCGTCCGGAAATCAGTATTGTACGATCATCACACAGACTCTCTCAGGCGATCTGGCACAGAACAGGATTATCGCGTGACTCAGGGATTTTCACGAACAGCTGATCAGCCTCTCATGGGAACATGGCAGTTAATGTTGTGTTTCGCTGCTTGCATCGGACTCCAGGACCACGGCGGTGCGGGGGACATGAAGTCGGTACGTCACGTTGAGCTGACGGCAGTACTCAGTATTCGGAGCACGTCGAACGGGTGCATGAGTGTATGGATTCCAGTGCCCCAGTCGTCTCCATTGCAGTTGACCACACAGTTGCTTTGCAACGGGAGCCTGCCGTTGAAGCTCACACAGGAGCGACGGTATGGCAATCAGATGTTGTACGCAAACACAGCTGCCAGTGACCACGAACCTGTTGAATTCGAGATTCATTGGAATGTCACTCGCAGGGAAGTACGAAAGCGGGAATCTAAGCCCGGGGAAGCGCTGTCTGCTGAGGCAAGGGCACTCTGGCTCACCGGCTCACTAAAGGTTCCCATTGGAGGTAAGCCACTGGAATTGATTCGCACCTCTCTGCTGCCGGTGGAGCCATGGGATAAAGCTCGGGTTTTCTATGATCGGGTGCTCAGTCACATGAGCTACGACAAGTCACAGCCTGGTTATGGAACGGGAGACGCCGTCTGGGCCTGTGACAGCCGATTCGGCAACTGTACAGACTTCCACAGTCTGTTCATGTCGCTGGCGCGGTCTCACTGTATTCCCACTCGATTTGAAATCGGCTATCCATTGCCGCCCGGAACGACTCAGGGTGACATTTGTGGCTATCACTGCTGGGCGTGGTTCCACGAACAGATCAGAGGTTGGAGTCCCGTCGATATTTCAGAGGCGGACAAGCATCCGCAACTCAGTGACTACTATTTCGGAAGCTTGTCGGCGGACCGAATCGCATTCAGTGTTGGACGGGACATCATACTGGAGCCACCGCAACGGGGGCCCGCTTTGAACTACTTCGTACGGCCATACGTCGAAGTAGACGGCCATCAAATCCATGACAGTGACCTCGAGTTTTCGCTGTCGTTCTGCAATACCGATAACATAGCGCCGGAATGAGCTACGAAGTGCCGCTTGTCTGATGGTGTACTGGTCAGAATGTCCATCCACAGAATGCCAGTCTGTTCAAAGTTTTCATGGGCAGATTTATTCGGAAGAGTGCTGCAGGCGGCGAGCAATGCTGTGCATGAAGAAGGTCTGGCAAGTTTCGACGAACAATTGTCTCTCCGGAAGGATTCCCTAAGTGGCGGCCGCGTTATCGTTTTCATCAACGCCTCAGCCTGTCCCCTGCAGTTGCAGACCGATGTGCACCGGAGTTTCCATCATCACTGGCAGTGAACCAGCCGGAGTTGGGGAATTCGTTACGACATTACGCACGTGTGATAGTCACGAATCATTGGTATGCTGCGGAAATCGGACCGTTGTGCTTTCCTGCCCATTCCAGCGCTCGACTGGAATTGATGGGCGTTGATTCCATGAAACCCATGATATTGTGCGGGTCATTGCTGTCGTTTTCCCATTCTGGTTCGGCACATGTGTTGGGAGACAGGTGGTCTGATGTGCCGTTGGAGCTCATTGGTCGTTGTTTCGAAGAAATTAACGTTTGAGGCTTTTTTTGCGTCGCTGTTATTCTGTAATTTTCGGCCGGTCGGCCACGTTGATTTGTCTGGGGATCCTCTGGGTTACGGCTGATTCCTGTGCTATCAGTGACGAGGCGTCGTTCGAGCAGCAGGTGACTCCTTTGCTGCAGAAATACTGCCTGCGCTGCCACAACGCGGCAAATGCCGAATCCGGTATCCGGCTGGATTAGTTCAACGGCGTACTGGAGCATCAGCAATTGCGACTATGGGAAGGCATCCGGAAGCAGATTGCTGACCGGAGAATGCCTCCGGAAGACCAACTACAGCCAACCGGTCCGGAGCGTGATTCGCTGATCGCGTCGATCGGTCAGACGCTGCGGGAAGTTCGTTCTCGTCCTGATCAGCTGAATGGGCCCATCCGACAGCTGACGGTGAGCCAGTACCACAACACCCTGCGAGATCTGCTGGGACTGCGTGAGAATCTTACAGAGTCGTTGCCCCCGGATGCCGTGTCAAAAGATGGCTTCACCAACAATGCACAGTCGATGTTGCTGACTCCGCTGCAGGTGGAGGCATATCTTAGTATCGCAGAGAAAGCACTTGACCTGTGTATTGTCGATGAAAATGCGAAACCGGTGATTCAGTGTTTGCGTATGGACTTCGGGAAGGACATCAATTCAGACCCGTTTCCTGAGAAACTCATTTTGGGAGCCAAGAGTGCTCTTCTGGAAAACTCGGACTTTGAGGTGAGTCAGCCGATTCCTGTCAAACCCTTCGAATTTGAACCGGTTCGGATGCGGACACAGTACCGCTTCATCGAGGGTTACGAGGGCAACGCTACGGTGCGCGGCTGGAGAAAATTCGACAGTATTTATCACGCAGTATTTGCGTGTGTTCGAGGTGCGGATGGATATCCAAAAGGCAGAGCCTGGGAAATCATTCCTTCCGGTTTGCTGATCCGACCGTCGATTCCGGGCCGAGGTCTGTTCGGGGGGGACTATACCTACGGACCGAAATCCAACTTCAAGATGTCTCTTCGCCAGTTACCTTCGCATGGCAGGTTTCGGGTAACGGTTCGCCGCAGAAAAATACAACGACGGTCTGTTGCTGGAGGCGGGTACGGCCAGCCAGGCCGGGTCCGCCAGTCACAGTGTGACTATCATGGATCCGGGGACGAAACGTGCAGTGACCATTGAGCAGGCCGGCATCTATCAGGCAGATCTTTACTTTGGGGATTCACCGCCGGTAATGCCGTTGCCACTGACTCTGACCGTAGGTGAGCGACAGATCAGTGGTCAGCTGCGTCAGTCGGTATTTATTGTGCTGAGGTTACCGGTCGGTGAGATTGATGTGGTCGTTCAGGCAGGTGAGCATTTGCTGGATCGGATGGTTCTGACATCGCTGGCAGACAGCAGCGACCTGGCACGGCGATTCACTGCATTTGAAAATCGTGCGCCCAGACTTGGCGTGCATGTGGGATTACGCCGCGACTGTGGGAGTGCGCTCGTTCCCGTCAGTGATTCACAGACCGTTGAGTCGACAGAAGTGTCCGAGTTTGTTTTCGAAGATGCCATCAGCAACTTTCCCAACCCGAACGTGGAGAAAGATAACGTCAACTATCTGGCAGGTGTCAGAGAGATCGGTGTTCGCAGCGAGTACACGGATGGTCGAGACATGCCACGACTGCTGATTCGGTCAATACAGTTTGCGAAGTATGACCGTTTCCTGAGCGAACAGCTGGCTGGATTCCTGAAACGCCTGCAGTACTACAAAGATGTCAACGGCAGTGTGCTTGACAACAGTATTGTGTTGTATGGCAGCGGCGCCAGTACGACACACTGGCCAAAGAATCTGCCGACGCTGGTGGCGGGTGGTACCAACATGGGGCTGCAGCACGGGACCTATTGGCGAAACAGTGAAACGGCGATGTCCAATCTGTATCTTAGTATTCTGAGATCGATGGGGATTGAACAGGAATCATTTGCCGACAGCACCGGCGTGCTGACTGATTCGATCTTCTCAGCGGTATGATGTAAAGTCCATTACTGTTAACAGCTGGTCACTCTGATCAGCAGCTCGGGGGAGGAGTCACACGTCTTCCGGATTCTGCTCGCAGTTCAATCGCGTCATGGAGATGTCGTTGACACTTTCTAGTTCCATGAGCGCCTCCTGCAGGGACTCCCGCAGCTTTCTTTGCCGTCGCTTGACGCGACTGGAATAGACTCGCGATGCAGCAGCGTCGCTCACAGCAAGCAGGATCAGCCAAAGCGAAAGCAGCAACAGGCCAAGGACGTAGCAGGTTGCAGAGATGGGTGACGTCTCGAGAGCCTGGATGTAACCGCAAAGACCGATCAGAGCCCCCAAAGTCACCGTCAGTGCGGAAGTCTGCATACGTCGACGATACTGTTGGCCGTAAAACTGGCAATCGGTGCCGGAGAGTGACTGATCTTCCAGACGATTTCGGCGCTGGACGACATGCAACACAATCATTCCGAAACCGAGCGAGGAAACGAGCGTTCCAAACAGAAGATGAGTGGTTGCCGTTTCGTTCAACATTTGACGTCTCAGTTGCCGGTTACCGCGGAAATGCTCGTCTCTAAGGGCACCGTTCAGTGTCTGGCATTTGTTGACCAGCGTTGTTGCTCGGTGAACTACCAAGCAATTTCCGTTCCCATCAAATGATGACACAGCTGCTGGGAAATATCTCGGCCTTAGTGCTTGTCCAGCAACTATTTGAGGAAACGGTTCAACGACGGACCCAAGTATCCGCTGGACCACTCGGGTTCAGCTGAGCTGATAGGACCGCAGCAAAATTCACCATATATATATATATGTATAGTATAAATTTTCAAAGCAGTGTTGTGTGTCGGTTTACGTTTGTGTGTGATCGTTGTGATGGCGCATTTGAGTTCGCATGACGAGAAATGGGCAGGTGAGATGACACTTGGATATCTGGACAATGCAAAGGTGATTTCACGAGAGTTGAACTTCCTCAGAAAATGCAGTCCTGATGGAGTTTTGACGAACATTCTTACAATCTTCGCGTCTTTGTTCGGATTCGTCATGACGGAATTCGACCTGTGTGTTTTATTGTTCACAGGCTGGTATTTGCTGAATCTTCGTGACTCAGGATGCGCACGAAAGGATCGATTGCCGACAGGGCTCACAATGTTACGTGGTTAATGGCACGCGTTTTGCCAATGCAAGTTCGACAACAGCGAATACCGATCCAGGCGGTTTGTCAGATCGCGTAAGCAGGAGGTCAGATATGGCGCGTTACCATTCACAAATGATGGCACAACTTGCTTCCCAGCAGAGCCGGTTTGCGCCCCAGGCGGTGCGTCACCGGCAGATTTTGCAGGCCGAAGCATTGCTGGAAGAGCTGCAGGCCGGGGAAAGCCGGACATATGGTGATGTCTGTGAACGCGTCACCGGCTATCGACCGGATTCAGCAGGTGAGGGGAAAATTTCGGCCGGTGAATTGCTGCACGACCTTCGCTGTCTGATCGAAGATCTTTCGGAGAGCCTCGGCCAGCATGCAGATGAGTCGGCGGTGACGGTTCTCACGGTTCAGCAGGTGAGCGACCGCTACAGCGTTTCGACAAAGACGGTTGATCGGTGGAGAAGCCGTGGACTGGCCAGTCGACGCATGAAGATGGACGGTCGCATCCGTGTGGTGATTCCGCAGGATACTCTGGAACGATTCGTGGGCAGTCATCAGAGTGAAGTTGACCGGGGACGCACTTTTCGGCAGATGACTGCAGCCGAGCGTCAGCAGGTGATTTTTCAGGCACGAGCGCTGGTGGCGCAAGGCTTTGGACTCACTGACGTCAGTCGTCAAGTGGGGGTGCAGTTCAACCGGGCGACAGAAACAATCCGTTATACTCTGCGCGACTACGACCGAAGGCACCCGGAAAATGCATTGTTCGTAGATCGCGGAATGCAGCTGTCAATTGAGCATCAGGAGATGGCCTTCGATCTGTATGATCATGGAGTACCGATTGCCGATTTGGCTCGGCGATTTGGTCGGTCGCAGGCATCAATTAAAGCATTGTTGTCTACAGTCCATGTTCGCCGACTCAAAACAACGGCGATTGCTTTCATTGACAGTCGCGAATTTTACCAGCCGAACGCCGAGTCTGTCATCGTTGTGGATGCGCCGGAACACGGAGAGGATGCAGGTCCGGTTCGAGTACCGTCGGGCCTGCCGGCTTACCTGTCAGATCTCTATCAGGTGCCACTGCTGAATAAGCCTCAGGAGCAGCACTATTTTCGGCTTATGAATTTTCTCAAGTGGCAGGCTTGTCAGCTGCAGAAGCAACTCGGTCTAAATCACTCGGTTGCCAGACTGGTTCGAAAACTCAACACTTTGCTGGATGAAGTCGCAAAGGTCAAAGGACTTCTGATTCGCTCGAATTTGCGCTTGGTGGTGTCAATTTCTAAGCGGCATCTGAAACCACGTGTTAACTTCTTTGAGCTGGTCAGTGACGGAAATATGTCTTTGATTCGCGCGATTGAGAAGTTTGATTACTCACGAGGGAACAAATTCTCGACTTACGCCTCGTGGGCCATCATGAAGAATTTCGCCCGTTCGGTTCCAGCCGAGCACACACGGAACGATCGGTTCCGCACGGGGTATGAAGAAGTTTTCCAGCAGTCGGACGACGTTCGGGCTAATCAGTTCGCAGCGGAACTCAACAATACAGCTCAACGTTCGGCCTTGAGTGAAATTCTGGAAGAACTGGACGGTCGGGAACGAATGTTGATTTTGTGTCGCTTTGGTCTGCTGCGTGGTACGGAGCCGGAAACATTGGAACAGGTGGGTCACCGGCTTGGTGTCACGAAAGAGCGAGTCCGGCAGATTGAAGTCAGGACTCTGGACAAAATGCGAAGAATCGCTCGCCACAAATGCGTGGAAATCCCTGGATTCTGATCTGATTCGTGTTGAGGCTGGGAGGAACTTCGGCGGTCGGAGCGATCCTGACTCCAGATTCGTTATCGTAGCGACCGTGGTATCGGTCCGGTTAGTGATCCGGACCATCCAGCTTAGGGCGGTTTCCGCTACTAAGTTTACGGGTTTGAGCATCGTGCATCGGCTCCGTTTTGCCACTCATTACGGTTGGAAAACACAGTCTTCCCGTTTCAAAACGATCTGTCTTTTTCCTCCTGGGAAGACTCAAAACCTTTCGAGGGTCGGCCTTGTCTGCAATTTGCTGATTGCTATACTGCCCGGTTCGCCACCGCGGTCGGTCTGCGCTAGCGTAGCTCAATTGGCAGAGCTCCGGTTTTGTAAACCGGGGGTTGTGGGTTCGAGTCCCTCCGCTAGCTACCGTGAACTACGGCAGGCGTGTCTATGTGTGTCGAGGAGCGGTGTTCCGTTTCGCCTTTTTGCTGTAGTTGCAAGCGTTGAGGGGGGTGTTCCAGAGCGGTCAAATGGGCCAGACTGTAAATCTGGTGGCGAAGCCTTCGCAGGTTCGAATCCTGCCACCCCCACCTCATAGATTCTGTCTGGTGCGGATTCGCATTAATCGGTTCGGCTGGTTGGTGGAGTTTGTGTCTGGCGGTGACGCGGGCGTAGTTCAATGGTAGAACTCCAGCCTTCCAAGCTGGTCGTGTGGGTTCGATTCCCATCGCCCGCTCCTTTGAGGTCTCTCACGCTGCTGTAGCTCAGTTGGTAGAGTGCGTCCTTGGTAAGGACGAGGTCATGGGTTCAAATCCCATCAGCAGCTCTTGTTGATTGGATTGCGATTTAAGGTGCCTCGTGTGTGGTACCGACGTTGGTTTTGATGGTTGTTTTGCCGGGCGTTATGTCTGACCTGGCTTAGATCGATCTGGAGTTCAGGAGATGGCAAAAGAGACATTTCAGCGAACCAAGCCTCACGTCAATGTAGGAACGATTGGTCACATTGACCATGGAAAGACAACTCTGACGGCAGCAATTCTGGCAGTTCAGGGTGAGAAGGGGATGGCCAAATTCAAGAGCTACGCGGATATCGCCAAGGGTGGTACCGTTCGCGACGCAACCAAGACAGTGACCATTGCTGTGTCGCACGTTGAGTACGAATCGCCGGAGCGCCACTATGCTCACATTGACTGCCCCGGTCATGCTGACTATATCAAAAATATGATCACCGGGGCTGCCCAGATGGATGGTGCCATTCTTGTGGTCTCAGCCGCAGATGGTCCGATGCCTCAGACTCGTGAACACATTCTGCTGGCTCGCCAGGTCGACGTTCCTGCTCTCGTCGTATTCCTCAATAAGTGCGACCTGGTCGATGATGAGGATTTACTTGAGCTGGTTGAAATGGAAGTGCGGGAGTTGCTGAGCAAATAC
>CAUZPL010000022.1:0-81705 GCA_963581585.1 Planctomycetota bacterium | reverse complement strand
GAGCGGTCGACATCGACTGACTGTATTTCCGGTTCGCCGGTGACGCCCAGCGGTCCGACCGTTGTCAGCAACGCAAACACAACCAGTGCTGCAATCCGTCCTGACACACTTTGGAGTCTCACGTGAGTTGGCATTTCACTGGTCCTTTCGGAGCCCATTCGTTGTCAACCATCCTGTTTCCGGAATCGTTCTTGCAGTACCTTCACTCGATTCTGGCATTTCGGCCATCAAAAGTCATCGAAAATGAGCGAGACGGGGCGGAGACTCGATCACCGCAAGCTCGGCGTCGGATAGACCAGACAATCAAGGCGCCTCGGTGATGCTGATTGACGTGGTTCTCACGGATTTGAAATGTAGACGCCGCGTGTTGCAACAAACCACCGCAAAACGGGACACGCTTGCCGGTGCAACTCATCAGGCATCACACAAAATAATTTAGTACTATACGCGGGTTGGGGCGCTGCGAAGTGTCCGGAGATTTGCGTGATTCGTCTGACCAGTGTGGCCCGCGAGGCCAGAATATGGGGAAAACCAATGATTCGCAGCATCGTAATATCGTTGATGATTGGAGTCGCTCCGTTCACGGCATCGGCGGAAAACGCGAAATCAAACTATGTTGTCGACAAACATGGGAAGCAGCCGGCTCCCGTGGTCGCCATTGACAACGTCTGCGCCTGGCCGAACCTGACGCTGATGCGGGATGGAACGATCATCGCCACAATCCACAATCAACCGAGCCACCTGAAGGATCCCGGCGATGTGGAATGTTGGGCCAGCACGGATTACGGAACTACCTGGACGAAGCGTGGAATCAGTGCTCCGCGCGATGACGAGAAAGCAGCTCGCGGCATGTTCGCCGCGGGAGTGGCGAAGAACGGCGACCTGATCGTCATCTCCACCGGACACACGGATCCGGTCGCGCCGGATCGAGGTAAGATTGTTCCGACCTGGGTCAGCCGCTCGAAGGACCGTGGGAAGACCTGGGCCATCGACAAAGACGGGTTTCCACGAGGCCCCGGAAATCAACCGCTCAACCCGTATGGTGACATCGTGCCTGGTGCAGACGGGAACTTGCACGTAGCCGCTTACAACTCCAACCGCACCTTCATTTTTACCAGTCGTGATGACGGCATCACGTGGGCCGAACCCGCGCTGCTGTCGAAGGAGGAACCGAGCGACGAGACCGCGTTGTTTCATCTGGGCGGTGGGCGATGGCTGGCCGCGGCACGCAGCACTCGCCTCGATCTCTACGGCTCTGGCGATGACGCATCGACGTGGGCGCACCTGATGAAGCTGACCGCCAACGCGGAGATTCCCGGCCATATCACACGGATCAAGAGCGGCCTGTTGGTTTCGTATGGCAACCGCAATGTGCCCCAGGGAGTTGACGTTCGGTTCGGGAACAACGATGGAACAACCTGGAGCGAACCCTTCCGAGTGTTGGATTGTGCGGGGGACATTGGCTACCCGAGTTCGGTTCACCTGCCCGATGGGCAAGTGCTAACAGCCTACTACGCACAACGCATTGTCGGCCACAACAGGTATCACATGGGCGTAGTTGTGTGGGATCCGGAGTGGACTCAAAGAAAGTTGAAGTGATTCACTGGAGGGCACATTGATCAGGGAAGAGGCTGCGATCACCCGGCAACAGGCCAGCTCGGGAAACGAGAGCGTCCAGGTACGACCGCAGTCGTACCTGATCGGGATGTTGATTTTCATCGCGAGACGTAACGTCAGCGATCGGGAAACGGGATAGCAGAAGCGGCTCCGGTGTCATGTACCGTTGCTGTCGCAAATAACCACGCTTTAACAACCGGCAAAGACGTCCTGGCTTCTCAAAGGTTTTGTGGCTTGGCGGGCCTACGGTTTCGCTACCTCAGTCGAAAGTTAGCAAACTCCGTTTCGTTGCAGAGGTTGGGGCGACCGACGCGCGTTAGCCGGTCCGCCGTTGTTCCGAAAAGTGGGTGGTTTTCGCCTGACTTCGACGAGCTCCAACTTGGGGTCGAGTTGCCACGTGTCGAACCATCCGTGACGTCGCACTGCTAACGAAAACATGAACGCGGTTCGACAACATACTTCAGAAGGTGCGTCCCACATCCAATGCAGAACTCACCGGACTGGCCTTCGACGATTTGATAAAGTCCTAGTCGTGGCGGCGTTTCCAGATACGTTAGTTGTGGTGTTGATACGGGCGGCCACCACAAACAGCAGTCCCGGCTTCAACACCGGAACTACACATTTTTGCGCGACGTCCATGGAGATCCGACACTGAATTGCGGATAAAATCCCGGCAGAAATAGACGGTCGACAGGCATCCCGGATACGACGTGGGGCTCATCCTGTTGTTAGAATTCAGAGCATTCAACGTTCAAAATATCCAGTCAGTCAGGAAACGGGCTGCCAGTTACGGTTTCGTGCAGAGCGAATCGGCTGCGCCCACCCGGTCGCCAGGAGAATCTCAGTGCAAAAGATCAATCGTCGCAGCTTTGTTGCAGTCAGTGGAACACTTGCGGCAGGTTTCAGCGGGGTCCGAGCGAACGTCGCACCGGAACGAATCCGAATCGGACAGATTGGCACCGGCCATGCGCACGCTTCCAGTGTCTTCTCTCAGCTGAAACAGACTGAGGATTTTGAAATCGTCGGAATTGTTGAGAATGACCCCGAACGTCGTCGGGCTTTGGGCGATTCCTACCAGGAAGTGAAACTCATTACCGAAGAACAGCTGCTCAATACCAGGAACCTTCAGGCCGTAGTAGTGGAAACGGAAGTTGAGGAATTGCTGCCCACAGCAATGCGGTGTGCGAAAGCCGGCATGCACATCCATCTCGATAAACCGGCAGGTGAGAATCTCAAAGGATTCCAGTCACTGCTGCAGGAAATGGAGCGTCGGCACCTCCACCTGCAGATGGGTTACATTTACCGCTATCATACAGCGTTCCAGTTCTGCTACCGGATTGTCAACGAAGGCTGGCTCGGGGATGTGTTCGAGATTCATGCCGTGATGAGCAAAAAAGTCGACTCCGCGTCAAGACGTTATCTGTCAAGGTACGCCGGCGGTTCGATGTTCGAAATCGGCTGCCACGTCATCGATGCGATGGTGCGCGTACTGGGGAAGCCACAAAAGACCAGCGCATTCTCGCGGAAAACACATCCGAACCAGGACCCGCTGGTGGATAATCAGCTGGCGGTCTTTGATTATCCCAATGCGATCGCCTCGGTCCGCAGTGCTCTGGTCGAGTACGAAGGCTTTCGTCGTCGGCAGTTCACCGTTTGTGGCGAATTCGGCACGTTTGACCTTCGCCCACTGAACGGCCACTCGTTTCGACTAGCTTTGGAACGTCCGCACGACGGATACAAAACGGGTTACCAGGATGTGACGGTGGCGAAAGGAGCGGGAATCTTCATCAGTGCTTTCCGCGATATGGCCGCGATCCTCCGGGATGAGAAAAAGACGGATTATCCGTTGTCGCACGAACTTGCCGTACATGAGGCAACTCTGCGGGCCAGTGGATACGGTGTTGAGGCTGCAGATTGACCCAGTACCATTTCCGGCAACTGGACGATGGAAGGCAGAGCGCCGGACTGAATGAGTCCAGCTTCAAAGGTGATCCAGCCGGAGCAACTGTGACCGCTCAGTGGAAATGTGGCGAGCGACCCTGTTTGAATTTATGTTCAAGAAGTAACTGTAACAGACTCAGCCGTGCACCGAAGTGTTTCACGACCGGAAGCAGTCAAGCATTCTGTTCCGACCGTAGAGGTCTCCTCCAGGTGATTTCGTTTCCGGAATCCCGTCGCTGACCAGCAGCAGCGCGTCTTCGGTTTTCATCTGAATGGGATCTGCTGTACTGAAATCAAGCTCAGTAACAACGCCCAGCGGCAGCTGTTCCAGCCCCAGCGTGGTCACACTGCTGTCTCCAGTGAGCAAATAGGAATTGTGACCGGCGTTGGTGTAAAGCAGGGTTCCGGTCTTCGGTTCGAGACTGGCAAAGAACAGAGTGATGAAGCGGCCCTGCTCAAGATCCTCCGACAGTGATCGATTCGCGGAAGTCAGAATTCTGCCAATGTCAGTTGACGTCTGTGACAGGGCACGCAGAAACGCGCGTGTTGTTGCCATGAGGATGGCCGGACCGGTCCCGTGGCCGGTGACATCAGCAATGACAACTCCCAGTGTGCCGTTCTGCATTTCAATAAAGTCAAAATAATCACCACTTGTCCATTCCGCCGCCGTACATTGACCGGCAATGTCAAACCCCGGCAGCTTCGGCGACGAACGTGGCAACAGTCGCTGCTGGATCTGCTGAGCGAGTCGTAACTCGGCATCTTTTTCACAAACCGCCAGTTCCAGCTGCTGCTTTTCCTCCTTTAACAGCGATTCCGCTTTAGCCGCACCGATGAACAACGGTTCTATCAGCGCCACACCTCCCAAAAACAGAACGGAAATCAACAGGGCAGGCATGCAGGCTGCCCAAAGAAGAAACGAGGTAAAGGTCTCCATTTTGTCGTCTATTTCCCAGATGATCATCAGCACGGCCAGCTGCATCAGAGCCAGTAGCACCGATGATGCGCAAATGAGAGCCCAGGCCGAGTACCTGCGGTAGCGCGCATTAATCCGTAATGACAGGAATGCGGCAACCAGCTGTGCCAAAATGGATCCAACTAACACGAGCTTGAAAACCATGATTCAGATCCGTCCTGTCGGTCGCTAGATTCCTTCGCACGAAACAGCCAGAGTCCGGTCAAATGTCAAAATACAGCTGAGATCGGCAGACTCTGCTCAGAACATTGCGACGGCCACCTGGAAGCGGCATGCCACCGGTTTCAAACCGTGTCGAATGCTGGCCGGTGAGCAGAGCTTACCAAGTTCCATCAAAACACTCATTCATCCGCTCAATCCAACTACAGGGATGTCTTCGGGCAGGAATATTTCGACGAACTCTGG
Organism: Planctomycetota bacterium; assembly: GCA_963581585.1. Taxonomy (GTDB): domain Bacteria; phylum Planctomycetota; class Planctomycetia; order Planctomycetales; family Planctomycetaceae; genus S139-18. Next base: position 76,766 of record CAUZPL010000022.1, on the reverse strand, counting down.
AGCTGTGTGTTCTTTCAGAGAAAGCTATCCCGCAACACTCGTCTTCACCCTTCGCTCGAACGACATTTTTCTGGTATGAAGTCTCCAAAACTCTCTGGGACCGACTTCAGGATTGGCCAGGAAGGTTGTTTGTTCATAGATTCAGTCCAGGAGGAGTTGCCGTTGTTAGTGAGGTTACAGGGGAGCTCATGCCTGTTCCTCGTACTGCTCCGGACTCATGCCACCCAGGAATAAGTGACGTCGATCCGCATGGTTACGTCATCGGGCGGTGACCCCGCGCTGGGTGGCGACTGACGAGGACTCAACAGAAAGACAATCATGGACCGACGCACCTTCACCGGATCGACACTGGGTGTGATGGGGACATTGGCACTGGGGTCAGTACCGCTGGCCGAGGCAGCACCACGGACGGCGAAGCCAATCACGGCGACCGGGATGGCTCGGGACAAGAAGAACGCCGTGCCGTATGCCAAGCCGAAGGGGCTGCGAAACGGGTTCGACAGTGTCGACATGAATGAGGTGATGGTCGTGCAGCAACTGCCGGCCGTCCGCGTGAAGCTCGAGAATGCCGGTAAGCCCCAGGCCGCTCAACTCGACGACGGCACCGTGATCGTCGCCGGGTTCATCGAGCCGCCGGTGCACAAGCAGTCTCGTTGCACGATCCAGTACTCCCGGGACAACGCCCGTACGTTTGGTAAACCGGTGGTGCTCGAGATGCCGGGTCGTTGCGGGGGCTTCCGCTGCCTGAAGGATGGCACCCTGGTCCTGGGCCACACCGGCGGTATCAGCCGCTCGACCGACGCGGGCAAGACATGGTCGACCTGGACCTTCCCGAAGAACGTCGTGCCCGGTACCGGGCGACTGGGGTTGGGCGAATGCCATGGCCCGATCGAACTCAACGACGGGACGCTGGCGACACACCTGTACCGCGTAGCCGGCAACTACAAGTGGAACGCTTACCTGATCCGTTCGACCGACCGCGGCAAGACGTGGGGAAATCCCACCCAGGTACCGACCCGGACCGATTCCGATGAGATCAGCTACGAGTACCTGCCCGACCAGAAGCGGATCTTCGGAGTGACCCGCTCAAGTGCCGCCCAGATCCGCCGGGTGAAGGAGTTCGCCGACCAGGTGCCCGGAGGCAAGAACGCCCCGCTGGCCTCAGAAGCCGGAGATGCCGCTTTCCAGTTTCATTCCGACGACGGCGGTCGTACCTGGACCGATCCGATCCCGACCGGGCTGGGTGTATTGCAGGCGGCCGGTGCCTACCCGCTGAAGTTGGCCGATGGCCGCATGCTGCTACTGTACGGCAACCGCCAGTTCCCCTACGGAACCCAGGTCGTCGGCAGCCACGACAATGGTAAGAGCTGGGCCCTGGACCAGCCGATCCTGCTGTCGTGGCACAGCTGGTCAGGCTACTGCGGTCATCCGCGCAGCGTGCAACTGCACGACGGCACGATCGTAACCGGGTACTACACTCACCGGATCGACAACCCCGGCGATGGGCCGGTCGATCCGGGACGAGGTGCCCCGCCACCGAACCACAACGGGCAGGACACCGGCGAGATCGTGCGGTGGCGAGTGCCGGACGGATGGCCAGTGAAACCGGTTTCGTGAGAAGCCGGACGGTCGCCAATCTGCCTCACATCGCCTCGATCACGATCGGTTCGTTGTGATCCCGTTCGGAAAGTTCCGAGCAGTCCTCGCTGATGTGTCCGATCGGATTGACCGGGCTGACCGCTCGAGGCACGTCGCCGAACGAGGCGGAAGTCGGTCCGAAGAAGATGCAGAATGCCGTTCCCGGGGGCCAGTAGGCCAACTCGCCCACCGCCATCTCGGACTTTGCATCAGCAGCTTCGGTCACCTGCACATCGGTCCGGGAATAGTATTCATCGCCTCATCGGCTGCCGATGCACTCGATCGGCAGCGCGTCATAGATGGCCTGGGCGGTTTCAGATTCATTGAGTTGTGCCTCGAACTCGAGTTCGCCGACTTGCAGGCGGATGATATGTGACATCGATGATGGTCCCGGTAAAAGAGCTGAACTCAGGATGCATGAGCGGCGGGGAACATTCAAGTGAGTTGCCGGATCGACGGGATCGCATTGATGTCGGCCGGGTTGGTCACGAGAATTGATGGATGACCACGAGGCAATCGCCGCGTGCTGGGACATCACGACAAACCGCTCTGAAAATGAGACCGCACGCCACCCTCGATCGACGATGCAGGATGATGCTGATCGCGATGGCGATCGGTATCTCGACTGTAACGGCCGGCTCGATTCCCCCGGCCGCCGAACCGGTGACATTCGAAAAGCACGTTTGCCCGATCCTCAAGACTCACTGCTTCCTCTGCCACGGCTAGGGGGAGTGACCAAGGGGCTGTTGGACCTGAGGTGGTGGCTGGTGCGGGGGGGAAGGTCGGAGCAGTTTTCGCTCCGGGTGAGCCGTCCGCGTCGTACCTGTTGAGCCGGATCGGTTCCGGCGAGATGCCGTCGGGTGACAAGAACTTGTCGACGGCTGAGATCGATGTAATCCGCCGCTGGATCGCCGCGGGGGCCGTGACGGCACGACCCGAGCCGAAGACGATCCAGGGAAATGAGTACCTCTCGGAGGAGGACCGGAGTTGCTGGGTGTTTCAGCCGGTGAAGCGTCCGGGGGTTCCGCAGGTCAAGACCCCGCTACAGGTCCGCACACCGATTGACGCGTTCTTACTGAAGCGGCTCGAAGAGAAGCGATTGGCGATGTCGCCGTTGGCCGATCCGGTGAAGGCCTATTCAATCAGGGCAATCGTGCTGATCAGGCGGAAAACCACCGCAGACGATTCGGTCTTTGTGAAGGATGCCATGTAGGCGGTGAAAACGCTGATCAGCACCGAATAACCAAACCACCGGGTGACGGCTCTTTCTCATCGATGGGCGGACCACTGGGTACGATTGTCAGGAAACTGACCGGTCCTGGGGTGTACGTTTCGATCATGGCAGGCTCACCCATCTCCTGCGGCGATTTGGGGAGGGAGGGAAACACGTGTTCAACCGGTGATATCTGTTGTCCATGGATCGATTCCAGCACGTTTTCCTCAACGGAGAGTTTGGCGTGATCGTTCCCGTGGATTCGCAACACCATGTGAAGGAGCAAACTCACCAGAAGCACCTCTCACGGCCGAAACTGGAACCGGCATCCACAACTCGGTCAAGCAATCCATGGCTCTCGTTCCCGATTTTACGTATACATGTTTCGGGTTGGAGTTGGTCAGAGAGTAAAAGGAAAACCCGATGCGAGGACTAGACCAATTCCCAATTCAGCATCGTTGATTGACAGGCCGGACACGAATGGGCAAGTTTGTCGCCTGGTACATGGACAGGAACAGTGATGGGTAACGAACTAAGTGCAGAGCATTTGCAGCGATACCGGGACGAAGGCGTGGTTTTTCCCGTTCCGGCGGTGCATTTCGATCGGGCCGAATTGGAATTGGGGCGGGCGCTGGAGTTCCTGGGCTGCCTGGGCCCGGAAGCGAACGCGGTTCATTCGTCACAGGTGCACCTGTTCCTGCCTTGGGCATTTGATCTTGCCCTCGAACCTCGCGTACTGGATGCGGTCGAAAGCATTCTGGGTGAAAACCTAGTCGTTTGGGCCACAACGGTCTTTGCCAAGCCGCCCGCCACCACGGCGAAGATCACCTGGCACCAAGATGCCACCTACTGGGGGCTGGATTCCGCTCAGGTCACGACGGCCTGGATTGCGCTGTCGCCCAGCAACGAGAGAAACGGCTGCATGCGGGTGGAGCCCGGGACCCAGGAACTGGCGATCCAGCCTCACCACGAGTCCTTCGCTGCCGATAACCTGTTGTCGCGAGGCCAAGAGATCCAAGTGGAGGTTGACGAGACCGCAGTGGTCGATGTCGTGCTGGAGGCCGGCGAGATGTCGCTGCACCATGTCAATCTGGTCCACGGTTCCAACCCAAATTGCTCGGACGGATGGCGAGTGGGTTTCGTCGTGAGGTATGTAACCCCGGAGGTGCGGCAGGTCGGGCAAACTCCACGCGGCGTGCTGGCACGCGGTCGTGACGATTTCGGCCACTTCGAGTGGGTCGATCGTCCGATCGAGCGACCCTTGGTTGCAGCGGTAGCCGCGTTGCGCGAATTCAACAAGGACTTCCTGGCGCCACTGATGCGCAGTGACGACGAGTGACGGTCCTGCGGTTTTTCGGACAGTCGGTTGTGACCAGTCGCGCCGTGGGAAAGTATCATGCGTTGTTCTGGCAGAGCGTGGGACCACGGGTGATCGGCGACGACGGACCGAAAGAACGAAAACGTGGGTGTTGATGTCCGGTGTGAATTAACCAGGGGTAAAAAAAGCAAGAGACGGTGGTTCATTTCCACTTCCTGGACGCCCTGCGGGCTTGGATGCTGCTGGACCTGTTTTTTCACGCCGCCTGGGTCCTGATGCCGGAGTACTTCTGGCCCGCTGCGATCGACAGCCAAGGCCATGTTGGCTTCTGGTACTGCTTCAGTTGGATCCACGTGTTTCTGATGCAGGTGTTCTTCGTGATCCCCGGTTTTTTTTTGCACCCTGTTGCTCGCCAAGCTAAAAATGGCGTCGTTTCTGGCGGGTGTGATAGCCCTTCGTCGTCTCGATGGTCGTGATGTATCCCCTGTTGTGGTGGCAGGTGATTCGCGGTGGAATAGCCACAGAACGCATCCGGACGTCGTTGGGATTGCACGACTATTGCCTCGACCACCTGCAGAACAAGATTCTCCGGAAGCTGACAGAATAGTGCCCCTACCATTTGTGGTTCCTGAATGCCCGGCTGTGGATCTACCTGATCACGCTGCTGCTGCGTGTTGTTTTCGAAAAGGTGCTGAATCGTTGCCGCAGATTCCGAGATCGACTCCTGGACTGGTTCGAATCCTTGATGCGTTCCACGTGGACTGGGCGGTGGCTGAACAGTCGGCGGCGTCCCGGGGAGCCTCTGTTGCGGATCGTCTTGGGCAGTCACAACGCTGATGCCAGGAAACGCGAAGAATGACATGCCGGTCGGCCGGAGTTGCCGGATCCTGTCGCAGCCCGATACAATCAGGACATGTTGACGCCACCCGAGGAACTGCTGACTTTTCGTGAACGACCGCAATTGCACAAGGCCACGATGCTGCTGGCCTTAAGCGGCTGGATGGACGGTGGCGATGTCTCAACCGGCACGGTCCGGCGGCTGGTTGACCTGCTGGATGCCGAGATCTTCGCCGAGATCAGTCCCGATCCGTTCTACATCTACAACTTTCCAGGCTCGATGGAGACGTCGGCCCTGTTCCGGCCGCAGGTTACGATCGAAGATGGTCTGGTCACCTCGATGCAGTTGCCCTCGACCCGGTTCTACGCTTCCACCGATCACAACCTGCTGATGTTCATCGGCCGTGAACCCAACCTTCGCTGGCAAACGTTCGGTGACTGTCTGTTTCACCTAGCCCACGAAACCGGTGTCGAACGCCTGTTGTTTGTCGGCTCGTTCGGTGGTGCCGTACCCCATACCCGCGACCCGCGGCTGTACACCACCTGTTCGGCTGCCGCCCTGCTGCTGGAAATGGAACGTTTCGGCGTCCGGAGAACCGGGTACGAAGGACCGGGCTCGTTCATAAGCTACCTGATGACACGAGCCGAAGATGCCGGGCTGGAGATGTTTTCGCTGATCGCCGAGATCCCGCACTACCTGACCGTGACGAACCCCTCGAGCATCGAGGCGATCAGTCGGCGGCTCGCGAAGATCCTGCAACTGCCGTTGAAACTCGACGAGCTGCGTTCGGCGAGCACGGAGTGGGAGCTGGCGGTGTCCAGCGCGGTTGACGAGAACGACGAACTCGCCGAACGGGTGCGGGAATACGAAGAGGCTTACGACAACCAGCTGCTCGGCCTGGAGTCGGACGAACCGTGAGCGCCGTTACCTAGTACTGCATCCCGTCGGGAGTGGTACGGTCGATCGGCACGTCGATCAGTCGAGGCCGCGGATCGGCTAGGGCTTGGGTGAGCACCTCGGTTACACTGTCGGGCTCGGTGACCCGGCAGGCCTCGACGCCCAGCGAACCGGCCAAGGCGACAAGATCGATCTCGGGATCCACCAGGTCCACGCCGACGTACTCGCCCCGGGCTGCGTGCGGCAGGCCGATGCCCCGGGCACCGACCTTCAGGATCTGGTATTGCGCGTTGTTAGCAATCACGAAGGTGACCGGGATGTTGTAACGGGCCGCGGTCCAGAGCCCCTGGATGCCGTACATCGCGGCCCCCTCGCCAATCACCCCCAGGACCGGGCGATCGGGCCAGGCTAACTGGACACCAATCGCACAGTTGAGCCCCCAGCCCAGCCCCCATCCGCGATGGCCGAAATAGCCGGTCGGGTCGGCTATCGCGCCGAACCGTTCGAGATATGTGTTGGTGGTCGTCACGGCCTCTTCGACAACGGCGACATTTTCAGGTAACGCGGCGGCGATCGAGGACATCAAGGTCAGTGGTGTCAGGGGACGACCCGGGAGTTCAGCGGCCGCACGAGCGACGAGGCCGTCACGGGCGACACGATGCCCGTCGGCCCGCGATTGACCGCGGGCTGACACGGTCTCTCGTTGGGCGAGGGTGAGTTGGTCAGAAAGTAGCGAGGCGAGTTCGGCCAGGCCGGTCTTCAGGCCACCGACCAATGCGACCTCAGTGGGGACGTTCTTCCGGAGTTCCCAAGGATCGTGATCAAGATGCACCAGCCGGATGTGTTCGGGCACGGCGCGGTCCGGCTCGTAGTAAACGTACAGGCGCAGCATGTCGATCCCGACGGCGAAAACAACGTCGAATTCCTCGAGCCGGTCATGGATGTCAGGCGCCCAGAGGGGCAGTCCCGGAGCCGAAAGCGGATGCGTGCAGGGAAAGCTCAATCGGCCATGCGTAGTACCCGGTTCACTCAGTACCGGGGCGCCTAAGACCTCGGCCAGCGCAACCAACTCGGCGATCCCATCACTCTCGACCACCCGGCTGCCGGCAAGAATCACCGGGTTTCTGGCCGTGGCCAGAACGTCGACTGCACGTTGAAGTTCCTGGGTGGGCAGACGCATCCTGGAATCCAGCGGCCGAGGCGGCGTCAGGTCGACCGACGGCGCTTCCTCCTGTTGCACGTCGACCGGAATGGAAAGGAATACCGGACCGGTTGGAGGCATCAGCGCCATCTGGATCGCCCGTCGCATCGCCGCCGGCACATCCTCGACCCGCTGCACCTCCACCGCCCACTTCGTCCATGGCCGGGCCACCTCGACCATGTCTCCCCAGAGGATCGGTTCGCTGAAGCGCAGTCGTCGATCCTGCTGACCGGCAGTCACCACCAACGGCGTGCCGGCACGGTAGGCGTTGTAGAGCATCCCCAGGCCATTTCCCAGGCCTGGACTAATGTGCAGACTAACCACGCCTGGCTGACGCGTTGCCTGGGCATACCCCTCGGCAATCCCCATCACCGGGACTTCCTGCAGACCAAGGATGTACGAGAGCCGAGTCTCTTCGACCATCGCGTCGGTCAAAGGCAACTCCGTCGAACCGGGATTGCCGAACACGTAACGGACACCGGCCGTGGCCAGCATCTCGAGCATCAATTGAGCACCGTTCATCGTCTGCCACAGACTCGTGTCGGTTCGGTTGTTCGATCGAGAGACGACCGGGAGAGAATCCCTCGGGTTCCCATATGAGAATAGACAGTTCGCCGGTTGGATTCACGTCGTCAGGTCGAACGCAGCTGATCATTCTTGATTTCCATGGGGGCGATGTGTGCATTCGCCGCTGCGAGTTGTGCCCCTTGTTGACGAATGATGTCCTGTAGTTGCTTAAGGTCTTTCAAGAGTTGCTGAATCTCCTGCGTACGACTCCTGGCTCGTTTTGCCTTTGTCTCCCCACTCCGCAGCAGAATACCTGCAACCGCAGACAACGACGACCTGAACTGTCAGGCCTGTTTGTGACTGCTGTTGCGCTCCATCGCTAAGAGTGATGGTGATAAACCAACTCATACAAAACTACCCAACAGTTCTGTAAAATCTTTATCTGCGCAACCTTTCTACATTATGGACCTTTCATCAGCCCGGTGTCCGCCTGCGTGACCCATCCTGCGACTCGCGAGCAAATTCCCGCCGTAGCTCCTCGGATAACATTCGAAGTGAATGTCCCCGACATGAACAGGGTGTCGTGCGAGCCAGACAGTGTGACGAATCGGCAGAGCCGTCGGAAGACAGACTTGTCTTTGGACTGACTTCGGAGTACACCTGCGAGGCTTTTGCGGGCACTTTGTTATGACCACGTCACCACCCTCGGCCAACATTCCCAACGATCTGCTGTGTGAACTGGCGCAGCATGTCGGGACGGATCGGCTGCTGAGTTCGCAGGACGAACTCCTCGTCTACGAGTGTGACGGTTACGTCGTGGAAAAGAATGTTCCGGACGTGGTTGTCTTTCCCCAATCGGCGGCGGAAGTTCAGGCGGTCGTGAAGTCATGCAGCCGTCACCACGTGCCGTTCGTCCCGCGTGGCGCAGGAACCAGCCTGGCTGGAGGCTGTCTGCCCGTTGGCGGGGGCGTGATGATTTTACTCACTCGCATGAAAGAGATCCTGGAAATCAATATCCCAGATCGGTATGCCGTGGTGCAGCCTGGTCTTGTGAACCTGAATCTTACACGAGCTCTGGCAGGTACAGGGTTTCATTATGCGCCGGATCCCTCCAGTCAGGGAGCCTGTACAATCGGAGGCAATGTTGCCACGAACAGCGGCGGTCCGCACACGCTCAAGTACGGCGTCACCGTCAATCATGTGACCGGTGTCGAGTTTGCGTCGACATCCGGTGAGCTGGTGCAGGTTGGCGGTCCGTGTGGCCGTGGCAACGATTTGGACCTGGCCGGCCTGTTCGTCGGCAGCGAAGGAACATTCGGGATTGTGACGCGGATCTGGGTAAAACTGACCCGCAACCCGGAGAGCTGCAGAACCATGCTGGCGGTATTCGACAGTATCGACGCCACGTCCCAGGCGATTAGCCGTATTATCGGTGCCGGAATCGTACCAGCTGCTCTGGAGATGATGGACCAGGGGATTATTGCTGCATTGGAAGAAGCGTTTTCGTTCGGGTTTCCACTTGATGCCGCAGCAGTGCTGCTGATTGAAGTCGATGGACTGGATGTCGCGCTCGATGGCGAAGCCAATACGATCACTGAGCTCTGCAAACAAAGTGGTGCTCGTGAAGTTCGTCTTTCCCGGACCGAAGAGGAACGAGCGCTGCTGTGGAAATGTCGCAAACAGGCATTCGGCGTGATCGGCCGGCTGGCTCCCAGCTATTGTACTCAGGACGGCGTCGTTCCCCGCACGAAACTACCGGAGATCCTGAAATTCATCGCCGACGTCGGACAACGATATGACACACAGATTGTCAACGTTTTCCACGCAGGCGATGGTAACCTGCACCCAATTCTGATGTTCGACGAAAGAGACCGCTCACAGGTCAAAAAGGTAATGGCGGCCAGCGACGAAATCCTCGACAAATGCATTGAACTGGGGGGGAGTGTCACTGGTGAACACGGCATTGGAGTGGAAAAAATCAGCTTTATGTCACGTTTATTCACAGAAGAGGATCTGACGGTCATGCGCGATGTGCGACGTGTTTTCAATCCTGACGGATACTGTAATCCGGGCAAGCTGCTGCCAACCGCCGGAGCGTGCGGGATGGAACACATTGAACGCAGTCGTCCTGGTCGACGTGCCGCCATGTGACACCTTCGCCGACACTCGTCAGACCAATCACACCATGCAAACATTTCCGGATCCAACAGGCTGATTCATGTCGAGCACTGCTCGTGATACCATCGCTGTCGGGACGGTTCAGGACATCACCGATGCCGTCCGCAGTGCCGTGAAAGACCAGAAAACTCTGACTGCGGCACGGCATGTGATCGGAACGACTCGCCAGCTTGATTTGTCCGCGATGAACAGAGTTGTCGATTATCCCGCCCGTGATATGACAGTCACGGTCGAAGCAGGAGTCACGCTGCGGATCCTTTACGACCTGCTCAGGACAGAAGGACAGCAGCTTCCTGTTGATGTGGCCGATCCCGATATGACCATAGGCGCTTTTGTCGCGTCTGATCTCGCGGGCCCGCGACAATACGGATATGGCACGCTGCGCGACTATCTGATCGGGATGGAGGCCGTCGACGGTCAGGGCCGGGTCTTTCATGCAGGTGGTCGAGTTGTGAAGAATGTTGCCGGTTATGACTTGTGCCGTCTGATGGTGGGATCACGCGGCTCACTGGGGATTCTCAGTCAGGTCACGTTTAAGCTCAAACCAATCCCGGAACAGTTTCTGGTGCAGCGCTGGCAGTTCGCCCGGGAGACTGAAGTCACAGCATCTTTGGACTCCCTGAATCAATCAGCAGCACGCCCCGTTGTAATCGACCTTCAGTCCTCAGATTCCCTGACCTGGTCACTGTGCGTTGGTGTGGACGGTCCACCCGCCGTCTGCGACTGGCAGATGAAACGACTGCATCAAGAGATGAGTAATCCGGTCTCCTCGGAGATCCTGGCTGCGAACAACACCACTGCAACGGTCTACTGCGAGGACGTCGCACGCCGACACCTCGCACCAGACACAGTTGGTGTCGTCAGGACAGTGCCGTCCCGGGTAACCGATGTCTGCTGCCTGATGCATAAGTTCGGGCTGGTCGCGGTTTGCCATGCGGGGAACGGAGTCGTCGTCGTCTGCCACGGTGATTCAGAGTCTTTGCCCGATCAGGGGATCGAACAGATCCAGGAACTGCTGAGTGAGACTCAAGGCTGTTTCAGATCTGCGACGGACGACACAACACTCCGTCGCCCGCAGAATCCTTTTTCAACAGGACTGGTCGAAGTCTTCGATCCCAATCATCTGTTCGTGTGACCGCATCCATGTTATCGAACTGAAACTAATGATCTTATGAACCATCCTGAATTGCCTGTGACTGGGCAGTCCATTCCTTACGAACGCTTTCTTGACTGCGTACATTGCGGTCTGTGCACTTCCGCCTGTCCCACATATGTGGAAACGGGCGACGAGAACGACAGTCCACGTGGCCGCATTTATCTCATGCGATCAGTGGTCGATGGGCGACTGGATCTCACGGACAGGGTTCGCGGACATCTGGATTTATGCCTGGATTGTCGCAGCTGCGAAACGGCCTGCCCATCTGGAGTTCAGTACGGGCGACTGCTGGAACCATTTCGAGTCGAGATGCAGATGCAGGCTGAGCGATCAGGGCGGGCACCGTCACGTCGGGACTGGTTTCATCGCACGATCCTGTACGGGTTGTTTCCCAGTCGACGACGGATGATGTGGGCACTGACACCCGCACGATGGATGCAAAAGTTAGGACTGGATCGAGTTCTGAAGGCGACCCGGCTCAATCACCTGCTTCCGGAGCAGCTCCGCCGTATGCAGCAGCTGCTTCCGCAGCTGAATTCTCCTGGACCTGCCCTCCCCGAGCGGCTTCCGGCAATCGGAGAGCGCCGGGCGACCGTGGGGCTGTTCCTTGGCTGTGTTGCCGACGCAATGTTTCGGCACGTTCACCGGGCCACAGTTCGGGTGCTCCAGCACAATGGCTGCGACGTCGTCATTCCGAGAAACCAGCAATGCTGTGGTGCAATCCATTATCACAGTGGTGCAGCAGAGCCGGCAGTCAATCTGATGCAGCAGAACGTACAGGCTTTCGCCGGAGAGACACTGGACGCGGTTGTGATCAACGTGGCTGGTTGCGGTTCTATGCTGAAAGACTACAGCCATATCCTTAATGAAATCCACCCGCATGCCGATCATTCTGCCGCCGATGAATTCGTGGGGCGGATGAAGGACATCTCAGAGTTTCTGGTAGAACTTGGGATTGCCACACCGAAAGGATCGATTGACGCCACAGTCGCATATCACGATGCCTGCCATCTGCAGCATGCCCAAAAGATTCGCGAACAACCGCGAATTCTGCTGGAGCAAATCCCTGGGCTGAATCTGGTTCCCGTAGCCGAACCGGAACTGTGCTGTGGCGCAGCGGGCAGCTACAATCTGACTCAACCCGACATGGCAGACCGTTTGGGCAAAAGACGCACCGACCATCTGCTGGCTGCGGACCCGGACGTCATCGCTACGGGCAATGTCGGATGTTCACTGCAACTGCAGGCTCAACTCAAACAGGCTGGCCGTGCCATTCCGGTGCTGCATCCGGTTGAATTACTCGACTTGAGCTACCGCTCCAAGTCTTTGCGTTGATGAACCCTTAACCTCCGTGCAACTGCATCGAGTGTCAGCACGAGCGCACAAGCAAGTACTGATGCAAAAATGACCAACCACACCTCGCTCGAAAAGACGGATGGCATAAAGTGTTCGAAGGTTTTGTGCTTGAGGTCGGCCACAGTCGGAGTGAGATCCCGCTGAAAGGGCCACAGCCGATACAGCGAACCCAGCATCAATCCACACAGAACAGCGATGGTGGGGTCGCGGTGCAGTGCCAGCAGTTTCTGCAGCAAGCGGCTAAAGACCAGGAGTCCCGTGCCGCAGCCCACACTAAAGACAACAAGAGTCGTCAACACTTGAGCGTTTAATTCCATGTGTACGAAGCTGCGAATGTTAGTCAGAATTGTTTCGTAGCGACTCAACAGCAGCAGAATAAAGGCACCACTGATACCCGGCAAAATCATGGCACAGATTCCAACCATGCCACAGAAAAAAAGGTATACGAGCGAATCCGGCGGGTTCTGAACAACTGACAACGTTGTCAGCCACCACGCCAAAACTGTCGCCAGTATCAGCAGGCCAAGACGCTGCACAGGCCAGGAATTCACCTGCGCAGCCACCAGCAGACTGGAAGCCAGAATCATCCCGGTAAATGCGGCGTACGTCAGAGTCCGCTTGTCGGTCAGCAGAACTTCAATGACCGTTGCCAGACCACCGGCTCCCAGCAGCACACCACACCCAAGGGCCACCAGGAACCGCAGGTCGGTGTGTCGTGCTGCCTTCCGAACCTGTCCATCTGCTAAATGCTGCAAAAACTGGCGGTCAAAATGACTGATGGCCCGGACCAGACGCTCGTAGATCCCCACAATGAGAGCCACGGTGCCCCCGGACACGCCGGGCACAATGTCTGCAGCGCCCATAAGAATCCCGCAACCGCAGTGTTTCACATCGTCGCGAAAACTCAGCGCTTCCGAGTTCCTGTCACACAATTGTTCTTCAGGTGAAATGTGGGTGCTGTTCTTGTCCTGCATCGGCATGCTGAATACTTTTCGTTCGGCACCGAAATTTGCCCTGTCTGCCAACATCCCATGGACATTGTCTGGCTCATTCGCCGACTCCGGACGTCAGGAACGCTACAATTCCGGTTTCTCAGCCGACCGGGACGGTAGTGAATGAACGAAAACAGATCCAGCCTTTTGTTACCGGATGGCAAACTCACGGTCATCTCCGGTGGTCAGACTGGCGTCGATCGAGCTGCACTGGATGCAGCACTCCGTCAGCGAGTCCCAATCGCCGGCTGGTGTCCGAGCGGCCGCCGTGCTGAAGATGGACGAATTCCACGAAAGTACCGGCTGCAGGAAACAGACTCCTGGAACTATACCGTGCGCACAGAATGGAATGTTCGTGATTCAGACGGAACACTGGTCATTGTGATGGATGCGGTGAGCGGCGGCACCAAACTAACGGTCAAACTGGCTCGTCAGCATCACAAACCACTTCAGATCGTTCGGCTGCGAACCCAGTCTGCGGGTGAGAATTCACCGACACTCAGTGTTTCGGCCGTTGTGCGCTGGATCGCGAGTCGTAAGATTCGCGTTCTGAATGTTGCCGGCCCGCGTAATAACCCGGATGGTCGCATCTATGCCGAGGCCAGACGATTCTGTGAACAGGTCTTTTCGGCACTGATGGCCGCCACAGCGGCCATATGACCGACCAAACCTGTGTGTCGGACGGACGGAGCGGGGCAATTGCAGCGCGGTGTGTCAGAATCGGAGGCACTCGCTTATATGTACCTTCATACACGTTTTGAAATGCCGCAAACAGCCGTTGACTCAGGAGTCTGGAATCCATGGGCGAACAATACATTATGACCATCGAACACCTCACTCGTATGTACGACGAGAAGGAAGTGCTGTCTGATATCTGGCTGGCGTTTTATCCTGGGGCAAAAATTGGTGTGCTGGGCGACAACGGATCCGGCAAGAGCACCCTGCTGAGAATCATGGCGGGGGAAGATAAAGACTTCATGGGCAGTGTGCATCCGGCCAAAGGTATCCGTATTGGCTACTTTCCACAGGAGCCGCGGCTGGACCCGGATAAAACCGTTGGTGAATGTATTGACGATGCTGTCGCGGAATCGCGCGCCATCATGGATCGCTTCAACGAACTCAGCATGAAACTCGGCGAAGAAATGTCGCCGGAAGAAATGGAGTCGGTTCTGAAAGAACAGGGGAAGGTACAGGATCAGATTGACGCCGGCAACCTGTGGGAGCTGGATCGAACTCTGGAAATCGCCGCCGACGCTATGGGACTTCCCGAAGCCGAAAGTATCGTCGAAAATCTGTCGGGTGGAGAAAAACGTCGAGTCGCGCTCTGCCAGCTGCTGCTAATGAATCCGGACATCCTATTGCTGGACGAACCCACAAATCACCTGGATGCCGAATCCGTGGCATGGCTGGAACAGTTCCTGAAATCGTTTTCCGGAACTGTGGTGGCGATTACCCACGACCGGTACTTTCTGAATAACGTCGCTGGCTGGATACTGGAGCTGGATCGTGGCCGGGGGATTCCCTACGAAGGCAACTATTCGTCCTGGCTCGAACAGAAACAGACGCGACTGGAACTGGAAGAACGTTCCGAAAGTCGCCGTCAAAAGGAACTGAAAGAGGAACTTGAGTGGGCCCGCATGTCACCCAAAGCCCGGTCAACCAAAAACAAAGCCCGTTTACAGCGGTATCAGGAACTAGCGGCCCGGGAATATGACGCGAGGGAGGGTTCGGCTCAGATCCAGATTCCGACCTCCAGGCCGCTCGGCACAAAAGTCATCATCGCTGAGAATTTACAGAAGTCGTACGACGGCCGGATGCTGTTCGACAATCTCAGCTTTAACCTGCCGCCTGGTGGCATCGTGGGAGTGATCGGTGCCAACGGAGCCGGCAAGACCACATTATTCCGTATCATCATGGGACAGGAACAGCCGGATGCCGGCACAATCGTGATCGGTGAGACCGTGAGCCTTTCCTACGTCGACCAGACTCGTGATGCTCTGGATCCGAGCAAGACGGTTTATGAAGAAATCTCCGACGGACACGATACGCTGGAAGTCGGAAAGGTGAAGATACACGCCCGCAGTTACTGCGGGCGGTTTAATTTTCGCGGATCCGAACAACAGAAAAATGTCGGGAGTTTGTCAGGTGGCGAACGCAACCGGGTTCACCTGGCAAAACTGCTGCGTTCCGGGGGTAACCTGCTGCTCCTGGACGAACCAACAAATGATCTGGATGTGCATACGCTTCGGGCACTGGAAGAAGGTTTGACAAACTTTGGTGGTTGCGCCGTAGTAGTGAGCCATGATCGCTGGTTTCTGGACCGTATCGCCACTCATATTCTTGCGTTTGAAGGTGATACGAGTACCGTCTGGTGTGAAGGAAACTATCGCATCTACGAGCAGGAGCGCAAGGCTCGTCTCAGTGATGAAACAGCAGTTCCGGCGACCGCTCGCTTCAAACCACTCATTCGCTCCTGACTGCCGGTAACCGGCTGGATTAGTTTGTCCACCCCACAGCATTCGGATCAATCTGTGAAATTCACCGGCCACCTGCCGGAGTCTAGACCTGGGTGCTCAGCCAATACAGTCCAGCAGCCACAACTGCTGCAATTACAGCATAGCCGAGGACGAGACCGACAATAGCCAGATTGCGGCCCTGCAGATTAGAGTGGCTTCTGTCAATTTTGCGGAGAGCTTTGTGGCCACAAATAACAGCCGCAATACTG
Organism: Planctomycetota bacterium; assembly: GCA_963581585.1. Classification (GTDB taxonomy): domain Bacteria; phylum Planctomycetota; class Planctomycetia; order Planctomycetales; family Planctomycetaceae; genus S139-18. The sequence goes on along the minus strand of CAUZPL010000022.1, from coordinate 60,747 downwards.
CCTACAACCGGAATGAACGACAGGACAAGACTGTAGAGAGCCATGTGGGCCACCGGGGCAGGCAACTGCACCGGGCCGACGGCCGGCCCGGACTGGTGTCCAGACGCCACCGCACCTTCTCCTGAAAACAGGCCAGGCAAAGCCTTGTCTGCCCGTTTCCATTCCATCATCCCGTGGGTCCAGACAAGATCATCAGCATTCAATGTGCCTGTTGTATGAGAGTGCCTGAGTACCTCCATCGACACCGGACCAAGCTGCTGGCCGTCGTGACTGTAGAACCACCCGGCCGAACTGGGAACCGCAGGAGCCACCGTGGCCGGGTCGGGGCTTGCCGGATTTTCGACCCCGCCGCCGTGCCGCATCTTCCGCTCACCCCGCGTCTCAAACAATACCGGAAAATCGCTGGCTGGCCTCCAGGACCGTCCGTCCGTGGACACTCGATACGAACGCCCGAATCGTCCACGCTTTGCCATACTACGAAGGCGTTCCACGGTGAATGGTCCCTGTCGTTTTCCACGAACCTGGATATAGAACGATTCACTCATTGGATGAATTGCCTGTCAGTAACCATGTGGTCTATTTCATTTGGTCCTCGACGAGGTAGACAGGGCGGCCTTCGACAAATCCTGCCGAATTCCCTGAGAGGTCCAACTTGAGTTGTCCGGACGCCACAAAACCAATCCGGGCAAATTCCGAAGGTCTCTCCCTGTTTTCCTGCGAGACGATGACGACCAGTGAACCATTGTCTGTTTCCTGCAGTGGTGTGCCGGTCGAGCACGTCCAGGTCGTATCAGAACTCACGTGCAGCCAGCCAATCCAGCGATACACGGGGCCAGGTTTGCGGGCGGCCAGCTCGTCACGCTTTGTGACAGCACGACGGCCGGTCTCGTCGAGTGGGGACAGACTATCCAGAATCGCTGTCGCACGGACTCGGGCATTTAGAGCACCGGATGCCGTTGGGGAAATCCAGTTGACCTTAAATCCGTCGAAGCGGTCGACCGCGGCCAACGAATCTTCGAAAGCCCCCTGGAAGAACACGCTTCCTGCAGACCCGGTTCGAAGCAGATCGTAGAGGATTTTAATCTTCACGATCGGGTCAATTCCCGAATCACGGGCCAGTAGAGTCACCAGTCCTCCAAAACTTTCTTCCCAATGCTGATTTGCCTCTTTCAGTTCTTCCAGTGCGTGCTGTGCAAACTCCGTATGGGGAGCATCCCAGACAAACATACCACCGGAGCGGCCATTCGTCACGGAATCAGCCGGTATACGCTTCACGGAATCACGCTTCAGCAAATCATCTTTGAATGGCACGATGATAATCACGCCGTTTGATTCTTCCGGGAGTTTTTCTAAGTTCGTGTAGTAACGCAGATCTCCGGAGACAACCACCAGTGGTAATTCAAGATAAAACTCAAACGCCTCACGGAGATGCTCCTGTATGGCACCGTGATCTTTCCCCACACGAGCGATAACGGCCTTCAGCGCTTCCACATGACGTACCAAACCATGACCAGCCGGAAACTGCTTTGACTCTTTCAGGAATTCGAGGTACTGCTGCTGCAGAGCTGAAGCCGATTCCGAACTGATATCACTCAGCGACAAAGATTCCCAATCGTCACGCAGTTCATTCCAAAGCCGAGGTCCGCCCCAGAGCTCCGCTTCAGTGGCGATGACACGTTGAAAGGCTGTGGAGCGACGGCTGCCCGAGTGGCTTTGAATGTATTCCCGCAGCTGACTTTGGTAACGATCGGTGTCTCCAACAGCTGCTGTAATCCTGTCGAGATCGGCGCTCACCTTTTGCTGTCGCTGATGATCAGCTCGAGCTGCGTCCAGCGTTCGAAGAACAGCATCGATCGGCTGTTTGTGGCTTTGTGAGACATGTGGTCGACGTTTGAGACTGCGGAATTCCGTTGTGAGTGCCTGATTGACTTCCATGTCCCGGTCCGGTCTCTGTCGAAACCGAGTCGTTGCGGCCTCCAGGTCGTCAAGAAACTGATTGTCAACTCTGGCCTGGATTCGTTGGCTTGCCGCCTCCACAGCATTTCTGGCATGACGAACTTCTTCCAGTTCGGCAGTGTCTTTAGCCATGGATTCAGCTCGATCGAGATCACCCATCGACTTTTCAATATCGCTCCGATCCGGAGAACTGCGAATGCCGGTTTCGGTCAGAGTCAGTAAACTCACGAATGCATTTCTTCGGCTCTGCTCATCATGGAGCGTCTCAATGAGTTCCTCATGCAGTTGCTGCAGCTCCTCACTTTCGGCCACAGCGGCAGAGTCGGCCGCAAGTCTGTTGTAGAAATCCTGAGCCTGTTCGATTCTTCCGTCCGTCAATAGCTGCCGCAGAAGCTGCTGATTTTCTGTGACACTTTGTCTGTGCCAGTTCTGCAACACGAATGAAACACAAACCGATCCAACGATCAGTATGACTGCAGCAATACTCACAATAATTATCAGGGTCCTGCGACCGGCCTGGCGACTGATCTGATTTTTTCGTTCTTCAAGACGTTGTGCCAGTTCGGCGGGAAGGCCTCTTTCAAGCAGACAGATCGCTTCAGCGGATCGATTTAAATCCACAACGGAAGCCCCTCGCTCCAGGCTCCGCTCCAAAGCAGCAACGCTGCTTTGATACGCTCCTTCCTGACGTACTTTTCGGTCTTCCTGGGCAATCCAGTTCAGCGCAGGTGCGGCCGTCTCATCGACTGGATCACCTTCAGGGACAGCAGCAGTATCAGTCAATGACTCCCAGCGATCGACATAGTGGCGTGCCGCGTCCAGGTCACGTTCAGCATAAGCCAGTTTCAGACAGTCAGCGACGTGTTTGAGTTCCTTTCGGGCATCATAGGTCTGCAGCCGAACAAGAGTGCTCTGCACTTTTTTGATGAGATCCTGGGGCGGACGGGTTGTCCATTTGCGACCGGTCAGTTCGGCCTCCAAAGCGGCTGCCTGCGTCGTGTTTCTGTCCGCAAGAACAGTCTCCAATTCTGATTCGATCTGATTCTGACGTGCAACTTCATAGTTCCCGAGATCTTCAAGCCAGACTGGATTGGATTTATCTTTGCTGGCCAGTTCACGCAAAATCTGAATCCTGACCGACAGCGGACTGAGAGCGAGGGCGTGCAGGCGATGTAGTTTCAGGAACCCGTCAACTGGCTGGGCGGATGCGTAGGCATCATTCAGATCGGCAGCCACGTCCATCAACAGTTCCGGAAGTGGCGGCAATTCGTACTGCGAGACATAGTCAGACCAGAATTCAACCTCCGGGAAATCCAGAATCGCAGTGACCTCCAGAAGATTGGGTTCCGATTCACACTGCTGAATGGCTTCCGCGCGGAGACCGCGGCTCAGCAATGCTTCACATTGTCGCAGACGCTCATTGGCCGCAGTGATATTTCGCGTATAGTCCGCAACCAGGGTCTCCATATATTCCGGATCGGGATCGTGGTCCCATGCAAGCACCGACTGAATCTGTTCGATGACTGCTTCAATTTCTCTCATTGGACTGCCTTCGTCACCACGATGTCGACTGCCGGACTGTCAGTTACAGGCCGGACTCGAACACCCAGTTGATTGTCCGGAGACTGGATTGTGAGATGCCGAGGACCCTGCGTAGGGTCCGGTAACTCTCATCCCTGCGAAACAGTGTTGGCGTATTCTGTGCGATTCTGATTTCAAACGTCACGTCCGCTGAAGTGTCGTTATCAACAGCGGGTGCCACCGGAAGCTCTGGCACTGTCGTCGTACCGGCGTTCTTTCCCGCGTAAAATGCAGCTAAGACCAACCCACCGATAACGGTCAACGACAGGAGTCCCAGAAGCAACCAGCTCAGCTTACGTTTGTACCACCGGTGGCGGCGGCCGAGCAGATCAGGCATCGCCGGCATATTCTGATAATGATTAATCGATCCGGCTGGTCCTGTCGCGTCAAAGCGGCCTGGTCCGGAAACGAAACTGACCTGAGGTTTCCTGCTCGCCCGCAGTCTGGCATAGGGGTCACTTCCTGTTCCGGACGGTGGCACAAAGTGAGCGTTGTAGCCCACATGGGACCTGCCAGTGCGAGCCGACGACAGAAATGGTGTCTGTGGTGGAGCCTTCAATTCTGTATCGAGTTCAATGACCAGCTCTGTGCTGTTGTTTCTCAGAGATGATGCCTGTTTCGTCCCATTCAGTACGAAACGCCACAGGCAGTCACTGCCGGCTACCGACCTCGTGAAATATGTGCTGAACGTCACATTCCAGCGCTGAGCGGGAGACACCAGGTTTAAGGCCTCAACCACCAGTGCCAGAGTGTCTGTACCGGCAGGAAAAATGACAGAAACCGGCCTCGGTTTCGCTGCCGTGGCCGAATGAGCCAGCACGGCTGCCCAGCCGGCATCTCCAGTCAGACGCTTCCACGCGGAACAAACACCCGGACCGGAACACGGGGCATTGGGACTGCGGCCCACCGGTAAAGTCCTGACCCTTCCATCCCAGCGGCTCTCACAAAATCCACCATGAGCAAGCACTGCTGCCGGTCCGGCTGCCACTAGTTCTGATGCACTAAGCGCCACGTGGTGAGCCAGTTTGTTGGACCGCTGTGAATAGTCGACTCCGGCATCACAAATGCGTGACAGGACATAGTAGGTTTGCTCGGAGACTTTGATATGCAGGTGGGAATAATTAACTGGTGCATTTCTATTCCCCGGTGTGAATGCATGGCGATATCCGCTCAGAATTTCGAGGCGTTCAGAGAAATTGCCTGCCATTCCGTGCGTGCTGACGACCGTACAAAAACCCTTGCTGCCGGGCTTCAAACCGCGCGGGGCAGACGTGTATACGATCTCCTGGCTCATACCACGGCGCCTCCGCGGGGCCCTGGTGCATTGTCGTCGCGGCGTTTGCCTGTGTAGGCCAGAATCAATCCAGGCACCGTGCGGTAAAAGGCATACAGCAGCGGGATTTCCACCCACGCAGGATTGATTTCAGCCGGCCGAATCATGAGTTCTTCATCGGCACCGGTCTGAACGAGTTCCGGTCCCTTTCCCAAAGCACTCACAGGGATCCAGGTTACATCACTGGAAAATCCATCTGCGGCTGTCACAAACTCCGGTGCCAGAGTGGTCATGAGTTTGCGGATCTTGCCGGACATCGCCTCTACTCGTTCCACATCAAGCGCATGCCTTCCCGACTGGCTCTGCCGCAAAAAAAAGTCGGGACGCATTTCCGTGCCAGTGAGCGAGTTCCATGCATCGAATTTGGTGACCACGATGATCAGAGGTCGGGAATCACGGTCCGACTGTCGCAGACCTGTCTGTGCGCGGATCCGGCTTTCAGCTTCCATCAGGACCTTATCCTGCCGGAAATTGAAGCCACGAGCACCCATTTGCGGATCCCTGCTGCGCTCGGCACATTGAGTTCGAAACTCGTGGTGCTGCGTCGGGTCAAACAGAAACAACAGTGCCTGAGATACCGAGAGATGCTGCGTCCCCGGATTATTGGACGATTCTTCACCCGGCATAAAGTGCTCGCCAGCATTGTCGTACAGGCACAGGGCTCGGGACAGAGAACGCACATGACTGAATCTGGGATGATCGTGCTGCGGCTTCACGGAGAAAATGAACGGTTTAGGGAACAAAACCGGACGTCCACCCAGCACAACGGATTCGTACAGGTCTCCTTCCTTTTCCGTCTTGGGAAGAGCAACTGGAGTGTCTCGTTTATTGTTCAGAAACAGAGTCTCTTCATATTGGTTCAGAATTTGGTTTGAGACTGGGTCCGCATCTCCGAAGGCAATTTTGAATTTTGAACTGAGTGCCTTGCGCAACTGCCAGATCGCTGCAGCAAGATAGTACGACTTACCGGAACCTGGAGCACCCAGGATGGAATAGAACAAAGGGTTCAGCTCCAGCGATGCGCGCACCACGGTCAGATGACAACGAGGACAGGCAAGGTGGTGACAGACTTCACCTCTGACATCGATGGCATGCCCATTTTCGTTCAGACGAGTCGGGAGAAACCGCCGCCGGCCTCGAGGTGTAACGATATCATCATCATCAAGATCGGGGTGAGCGGAAATCCACATGGATTCTTCGGGTGGAAACTTCGTCCAGCAATGAGGGCAGGTGGTTCTTCGCAGCAGCGTGGTTGGGCGTCGAAAGGCGTTATGCATTACCGAACTCTGCGAAAGAACTGGACTGGCGAACAATCCGCTCGTGAACCCAACCAACCCGCGCCGTATGACATACGACGCAAACTGACCTCGAATCTGCAGACTCCAGACCCGTGTCGTGAGGAAGCAGTGGAAAGTATGAATGAAGGCGTCATTGACGTCCAGTACTGGCTGATGTGACACCCTTACCGGGACGTAAACGGGTGACCAACGACCGATGCTCCGAGACGTTGGTGTTTTTGCTGTGGCTCATCCGAATCCGACAGGCTCGACCTCGTTCAACTCACTTCAACACAGACATCCGCTTCCAGCAGCAACAGCGACGTTGTAATGAACTGGTGGGGAATTCCAAAACAGTGTGCAACTGCGGCGCGATAATCACTCAGCTGGTCGCTGTAGTCAGCTTGTTTACAATCGATCCAGCGGTTGAGCTCTCCCGAGAATCGATCTGTTTTGAAGTCAATGACCTCGGCTGCCAGTCTTTGTCCGGACTGTTCGGCAATGACAAGGCGATCCATCGTACCCTGAATAATACTCTCATGCCGCCGATAGACGAACGGCCGTTCGGTCATCACAGAGAGTTCAAATCCATTTCGGTCCGCTAATCCTAACTTTCGCACGAACCGGTCTCGTGTTGGCAAATGGGAAAGTGCCGTTTGAGTCGATGTCTGATCCAACATCTTCTGATAATCCTGCAACACAGACTCGAACTCTTTATCAGTCACGTCCGTTTGCCGGATAAACAGCTCCTGAGCGAGTATACGCAGCTTTTCAGGAGTGGGTTGATCACTCTCGTCAAGCCATAGAATCAACTTGAACAGGGCATGTATGAGTGTGCCTCGTGTCCGTCCATCCAGGCCTCCGGAAGTATGAATTTCCGCTGACGTTGCGGCGCCGATCGGCAGTCTTGTGAGTGCATGTTCAGACGGAGTTCGGCGTTTAAGTCCCCGCTGACGGCCATTGGGCATGGGAGCCAGCTGCACGACGGATGGCGGAGTCGGGCGTTCCGGCCGGAGATGTTTCCGCGATGTCTGAGTGTGCGGCACGTGTTGATACCACGCCGCGTCACCTGTTGACCAGATCTGTGAGTCTTCATCCAGTACTTCGTCTTCCGAAAATGCTGATGCAAGAATTCCGGCCAGCGTCTTGCCGGTCTTTCTGGTGTTCGCAGGTGTCAGCAGATGCAGCGCATGAATCGCACGTGTGAGCGTGACGTACAGAAGGCACAGAGATCCTCGTACTCTCTCATCGATTGTTCTGGCGAAAGCCTCCTGCAAACGTTGCGGCAGGATATAACGAATCCCTTTATCCATCCACACGCAGACATCCACCGGGGCCGCCGCCCGATTGGGACCTCCGGACGCAACAGGCGGAATTGTCATGAGTGGTCCTGTCAGTTCGGGAGCGACAACAATATCAAACTCCAGTCCCTTACTTTGATGAACCGTCATTACGCGAACGGGCGCGGCCGCACTACGACTGAATCGTGATGTCTCCAGTAACTGCACAAACTCTGCCGGGTTGAGTGACGGTGCTGAGTCGAACCGCCAAGCTTCGGCCACAACCTGCTGCAATCGCCGCCGGTCACGTTCACTGCTATGGTCAGCAGCCATTTCCGCCATCCACTGGAGCGTGGGTCCGTATCCTTCATCCAGCAGCCGACGACGAACCGAGTTAGCGACCGTCATCGCCGCCGTATGATCCTTCCAGTGATGCAGATCCACGGCATCCGCCAGCGGTGAATGGACCACGTGATACCTCGACACCGTACAACCGGGATGACTGGCCAGATACAGCAACGACATCACAGCCAGCACAGCGGGGCTGTCCACTGGCGGCGTCCCACCTTCTTCGCTGGCTGGAACACCGCACTTTGTCAGCTGATGAACCAACTGTGCAACGCCGTCATTTGTACGCATCAGCACCCCAACTTCAGCCCCCGGACAGCTGATATGAATGTCCCGGATCTGCTCCGCCACCCAGGCGTTGTAAGCCGTCGTCTTTTCCGGCTTAGATTCACCATCGAATGCGGGCGAGGTCCTGAATTCCGCGAAGCCAGGCAGCTGAGTGCGGTGAGTCGAATGGACAGGAAACGTCTGGCCCCATTCGCGGCATGCCGGACCGTATTCATCCAGCTTCCTGTGCTGGTGCAGCCTCTGAAACACATGGTTGACGGTGTCAATCACAGCCGGAGCCGATCGACGACTCTCGTCAAGTGTGTCGGTTTTAATGCCCGGCACTGCAGACGGCACTTCATCCATGATTTCCGCGAGTCCGCCGCGCCAGCCATAAATCGCCTGTTTGGAATCACCTACACAGAAAACACTGGACTTGTCAGGTGGGGAAGTATTCACCAGAGAACTCACCAGACGCCGCAACACAGTCCACTGATCAAGTGATGTGTCCTGAAACTCGTCCAGCAACAGATGCCGCAGTGAACTGTCCAACCGATAATTGACGCGGTCTCCTTCGACAGCAGTGCCGGAACGAGCCAGCGTTCGGGTGATTTCACTGAAGCGCATCGATCCCCTGTCACGCCGCAGCTGTTGATACAGCGTGTCAAAACGAGCGACGAGTTTCCAGGCGGCTCGATTGCGGCGCCCGATCTGGTTGGCAATCTCTGCCTGAGCATGTCGCACAAGTGGCTCATAGGCGTCAATGAGTGCGGCGGTCAGATGCTGCCGCCCGAATTTCAATTTACCTGCTGCAACCGGCACTGAAATCCCTGTCGTCAGAAATTCGGCCCATTTTCCTGCCCGGAACCTTTCCAGGTCGGCGACTCGCGTCTTCGGCAGCTGCTTTCCGCTTAGTGAAACAGCCCGCAATGCTGCAACGCAGATGTGCTGATCTTCATCAGACAGGCAGGTCGCCCGTGGAATTTGGTCCCAGGCTTCGAAATCCGTCTGCAGAAACAACTCGTGGTAGCCTTCGACCGCTTCGTCAATCAGCGAACGAACACTGCGCCGGCTGCGTCCTTTCGCGAGCATCTGCATCAATTGGCGGGAATCGTCGGTTTCCCGCTGGGCCAGAACCGCATCAATGGCGTGCTGCCGCAGTATCGAATCATCATAGTCATCAACAATGGACCATGCGGGAGGCAGTCCCAGTTCCAGAGTTAAACTGCGAGCAACCTGCTGAAAGAAGCTGTCCAGAGTCGAAACTCTCAGGCGATGCAGCTGGCCGGTCAGTTGTACCAGCAGGTCTCTGGCCCGCCTCTCAGTCACTTCCAGCGGGGCCATTGCAGCTGCCAGTTCTTTACATCGGGAGGCATCCGTTGAAGCTTCGGCCAGTCGCAACAGCACGCGTCCAAGAATTTCACCCGCTGCCTTGCGGGTGAATGTGGTGGCAAGAATTGTTTCCGGTCGCGCGCCATCAAACAGCTGCATCAGAAAATGGCCGGAAAGCTTCCACGTTTTTCCGGTGCCCGCCGAAGCGCGAATCAATTGGTACATGGGAGTAGTGAATCCGACGTGTTCGCAGGGATTCCTCGAGAACATCTGCATACCTATTTTCGTACTGTCACAGATCGCCCGGACCAGGCGCTCAGCCAGGGTGTCTGGGCGTCGACAACCGTATCCTGACAAATCCGTGTCAGGTCATCATTCATCCTTGTGGCAGCAGGTTTGATGGCCTCGATGCGCATATCCAGAATGTCGGCAGCCACCTGTCTCGCTGTTTCGTCGGCTGTGGCCAGGTCTTCAGGAGTCCAGTCAGCAATGCTGGCACCGACTTGCGTCAAGTCGCCCGGCAGATTCATGTAGCCCAGCCAAACGTCACCATCGACGCCCAGACCCCGCACCAGCAATCGATACAGCGGCAACTGAAGATCAATCCAGTCGCCTTTCCTGCGATGTGTCTTTTGCGGTCGATGCGGGTTTTCTCCGGTCTTGTAATCCAGCACACGCCATTCACCGGACTGCCGATGCCGGTCAATCCGATCGACACGCCCGTTGATCGTTACAGGTCGTCCAAAGACATCGTGAAATTCACACTCCAGCTTCCGTTCACTGAATTCAATGACCCAACCATCTGATGACTGTCTGGCCTGCCACTCGGCAAACCCCTTCAGGCGTGCTTCTGCCATCTGCAATTGAACCGCTACGGTCGCTGACAGCTGCGTGCCGAAGTTTTCATCCGCCTCCTGTCGCAGGAAGTATCTGAGAGCCTTTTCAATCCGCTCGGCATCACGGGCATCACGGATTTCGGAGCGACCGAACTGGTTCAGGACCGTGTGGATCAGATTGCCGAACAATCGCCCGTCCATCTCTCGGGGATTGTCTTCGATGGATGCGAGTCCCAGTTCCCGGCGAAGAAAATAGCGATAAGGACACATGATATAATCGCGAAAATGAGTGACCGGAATCCGATTCGGTGCCTGCGGTATTTGCGATGGAGCCGGCACCAGGAATCCGCTGTGCGTTCGCGATGCAGGCTGGCTCAACGCGGGATTCTCCGTTGTCTCCGCTTCACCTAGAGGATCCGCCTCCGCACCGTCCCCATAGAATCTGAGTACCCGTGCTGGAATATCCTTTGCCTGTCCGGAAAACCACAGCCGGCTCGGCGCAAGCGGATCACCCTGCGCATCTCTGCGGCCTGCAATGAATCTCACACGCTTCCGATTGTGAAGCAGCGTTTCCAGTGCCCACGCATCTCGTGCATACCGCCGCTGATTGTCCGTAAGTCCCAACTTCGAACGCACCGAATTGGGCAAAAACACATCCGACGAAGCCGACCGGGGGATTCGGCCTTCGTTAAATCCGGCCACCGTCACCACAGGACTGTCGTCCAGTGGCAGCTCCAGCCAGCCTACCAGATCAATCGCCGAGTCATCCGAAGAAGCTGCAATGTTTTTATCTCCTGTCTGCATTAACAACACGGAAATAGCCTGTGCGGCCGTGCACTTCGGCAGGACCGCAGCAGGGATCTTGGACAGTGTTTCCGTGCACTGATTGAGAGCACTCAGACAGGCGACCATTGACTCGTCCCGCCGAAGATCCTCTCCGGTCAGGTAATCAGAATAAATCAGGTTCAACAGCCGAACAGTTCCTGATATCCAGGCACTCAGCGACCGGCGGCGGGTCAACTGGCCGAACATGGCACTTCGATCTTCCTCCGATGAGTCTTCGAACAGCAGCATCTGCGCAGGTGCAACTGAGCGGTCTCGATGCCGCATGCCGTCATTTCTGTGAGCAACCACTGCCTCACCGGAAATCAGTTGTAGCAACAGCTGCTCAACAGCTGTACAAATGGCGGTGACAACTTCGGCTCGTCGACGTGGTCCCAGCATACGGCCCGGTACCGGCTGCAGGTGATCGGCCTGGTAATGATCCAGGTCGGACAGCCATGTCGAGGCTGCCTCTGGATTCCGCTGTTGGAGCTGCTTCTCGATGAACGCAGCGACATCCGGGTGACGCACCAAATCCGCCAGCGTTGGAAAATCGGGAGCCTGATCCGGTTTTGCGGTGGCGAGGTGCCTGGCGACGGCGTCGAGCAGTCTCCACGGTGGCGATGCTCGCACGTGAGATCCAATCGGCCAGCGACCATTTAAGTTCACTCTGGCCAGTGCCTGCACAATCACTGGTACCAAGCTGTCATCCGCCACTCCGATCACAATCTCGTCGGCACGATGTCCACCATCCAGTGACCGGAGGTGACCAATGACTGCCTCAGCCTGATCCTGGGGATCGTTCGCAACACGTGTCAATTCGTCAGGCACGTGAATCGAACGTTTCAGCCATTTAGAGGGCACCAGACATCCCCACGCATCAAAGCAGGCTGCAATGGACTCTGGCGCATAAACCAACGCAGTGACACGATCGGCGACCTGGTCCAGCATCTTTTTAACGATGCCATTCATGTCGACCGTGCCCACGAGTACGATATCGTGTTCCGTCCTGCACTCCTGCTGATCTACGGCAACCAAGCGAGCGGTCTGGCGATCCCACAATTCAACACCGTCCATCTGCATGAGGTACTCGGCCTGAATTCTCCACAGTGCCTTCCAGCGATCCGCTTCCTCCCCAGGATTGGTTCGAGCAACTGTCCTGAAGACGTCATCGAAATTCAGACTCTCTGCTGCCAGCTCTTCGTGCTGACGCCTCAACGAATCGCAAAGTTTCATCCATGAAGGGAGAGAATCTTCCGGTGGAAGTGTGGCGATCGCCGGACGGATCTCGCGTTCCGGCACCGCATTGACTGCCTGTTTCCACACGAGCAGCTGTGTGAGATCGTCCGCCAGTTTTTTCTTCTGCAGATACAGCAGTTCAGGAAAATGGCTGAACGTAACCATCCGTGGCGGAATCATCTCCGGATACCGGGCTGCAGCGTGATCGACCAGCAGTTCCAGCATCCGGTGTGCGGCCCGACGACCAGGGAAGACCAGAATGACGCCCGCAAGATTCAGCTGGTTCGTCGACGCATATCGCTGCACCAGGTAGTCCGCAACCAGCGGAAGTGCGGGCTGGTCCCATCCAAGAAAGTAACGGTCAATTGCCATACCGATTCCGTTCGAGTTGATGCAGCGCTCCAGGAAAGAATCGAGACTCCATACCCTGCTTTATTCCACCGTTTCGACGCCGGAGTCCTGGGGATACACAATCAGCTGGTCATGACACAGCAGGATCAGGTCCTTGCGGCCGTCGCCAGTCACATCAGCTACGATCCCTTCACGAGGTTCGGTGCCTCTCGACTGAGAGCTGGACACCAGTCGCTTTTCTTCAAACACTCGAAAGTGCGTTGCCGCCTGAATGCCGTCTGACTGACTAAGACTCAACAGCTCAAGCCCATTAATACTGGTATCGCTCACAGCCAAATCAATCACGTCGTCACCATTAAAGTCGCCCGAGATCACATCGGTGGCATATGCGTCGTCTCGATCTGATTCCCAGGAAGCGACTTCGGTCAGTTCGGTGACTGCAACCCCGGAATACATCACGCTCATCCGCTGGTCACCGAACAGCAGCAGGTCATCGGCCTGGTCACCATTAAGATCGGCGACGATGGCCGATCGAAACCTGAGAGATCCCAACTCGACTTCACGCCAAGGCCGAAACAAACCAGATTCATTCCGCAGAATTCGCAGTCGATCGATTCCCGTATCAATCAGTATGACTTCGTCGGTGCCGTCATGGTCGTAGTCCATGCCCACGGCACCGACGATGCGCGCCTTCTCTTCGGCGGCGTTAAACTGGTCCGCAACAGTCCAGCGCTGCTTGTGCAGTTTCATGGCTCGAGCAAATGCACCTCGGCCCACCAGCAAAGCCGAACCATGAACGAACAGCGGCCCGGCAGTCCCGCTTCCCAGATTCAACCGATGAGAATGTGGCGTGTCCGACAACAATCCAGCCTCGTCGCTGAGGAACGTGATAACTCCTTCTGAACCGGAACCTCGCGGAGCAATCAGCAGGTCTTCGTTCTCGTCGGCATTGACATCCATGGCGATCAGCCGTGGTCCGGGTTTCGCGGCCACTCCACCTGCGTCGAACTCAGCAGCCCGATCTGTGGCTTCCGCGGTGCCGTCTGCCGACAGAGTCATCTGATACAGTCGCAATAAGTCCTTCTTGCTTCTTCCTTTGGACTTCGTGCAGATCACGAGTGTCGGCTTGCCTTTCGTCTTCATGACCTGAATGCCGCACAATGTTTTCCCTTCCTGAGCCCGGGTCACGGGTTTGGGAAACGTCAACCGGCCATTCAGGAACCGACTGAAAGCGACCACGTTTTCTGCTTCGCTCATCAGCATGACTTCCTGCTGCCCATCGGAATCGAAGTCGACCATACAGACGTTGGTGGCACCCAGCAGCCCTGGAAACGTCTCTGCGGGTCCCAGACCATCGATCCCGTTTTGTCGAAAAACCAGGACCTGCGCATTCTCCGGATCCGTCACGACGACGTCGGTGCGTCCATCGCCATCGACGTCGCCTGCAGCAATTGCTCTGTTCTGTCCCGACGATTTACCATCGCCGATCCCGAAATGCACCAAACGGCGAGGAGCCGAGGGGTCGGATTCTTCAGGAGTCTGCAGACGGGAAATCACCAGCCGTCCGGTGCGCTGATCAATCGTGAGGATTTCGCGTCCTGGATGTTCGTCCACGTCGGAGACAGTGACTGAACGTATCTGCTGTAAATCGAAGCAAAGCTCCGGGCCCAGACGACCATTCGCCGTCTGCAACCGTACACATAATCCACGGTTACTGCCTTCGTTTGCCATGTAGCAAACATCGTCGCGACCATCACCATTGACATCGCCAGCCTGAACCATTGACAGCTGAGTCGAAGTATTGATCAGTCGCTGCGGAGTCTCCATGACACCACCATCGCTCTGACAAACGATATACATCGCCGTTTTGCCGAGCACGACCAGGTCGGTGCGCTCGTCACCATTGAGATCACCGGCAGAAACCATCCGCGCCACCGGTGCCAATCCCGGCAGGCGAATCGACCATGACTTGCTCCATTCGATTTTCCTCTCCCCCTGCTGGTAACGAATGACCAGTCGATCGGGCAGTCCGACATAGGCAATATCGATGCGGCCGTCCGCATTGAAGTCCCCGGAGGCCAGACCGGCCACCTGTTTGTCCACCGAAATTTCTGTGAATTCGAACCGCCAGTCCGACTGCAGGTCGTTCACATGACTTTTGCTGCGTTTGCTGCGCTGCTCTTCTGATGTGCGTTGCCGCAACAGTTTGAGACAGCTGTTCCGATTGTCCACCAACAGCAGGTCCGTCAGCCCGTCGTGGCTGAAGTCACCGGAAATCATATTGCCGGCGCGACGATTCAGCTTATACAGTTCAATACCACTGAAGCCGTAAAACTGGGACAAATCGACCGTGGAATCGGAGTCGTCCGCTGCCAGCCACGGTACACGATCGAGCACCATGAAGCTGGCAAAGATCGCGAAGTAACACACCCATCGTCTGTTCACAGTAAACAACCTTGAATAAAACTGAGAAGCACCACAACATGGGGTTACGGCGATTAAAACCTATTTTCGCCGACAGCCATGCGGGATGCAATCGCCTCCAAAGTCGCCTCACGGCATACTTCGCAATCGCCGGAGTCACACGAAAATGTCGTCAGGCAAACCAGGGTCCCTGCAAAAAGCGCAAAAAATGAGGTTGCAGCCAATAGCTACAACCTCTGCTTTGCCGGATTGCGCAAGAGAGGATTCGAACCTCCACGGGATTTAACTCCCACCAGGCCCTCAACCTGACGCGTCTGCCAATTCCGCCACTTGCGCGAAACCAGGCTGGGACCCGAATTTTGCACGCGACCCCACCCGAATGCCTGGAAGGATAACACCAGTGTGTGGTTCGTCAATCATGAATCAGGCAGGATCCGTGGGCTCTGCGTGGGGCGGTCATGGCGGTGGTATCAGGGAGGTGACCCATTCCCGGCACGCCGTTGCTTAAGCGACGGAAGGTCTGGCACTCCCAAACTGTGGGTTCTCACGCGGCTACCTCCTCAGTTACTGCGAGCACAGTGGCTTCCGGGTCTCCAGGACATTTCAAACGAATCCATTAAAGCCGGTGCGGGCCCATCACAGTTTTCGGACTGCGATCAGAATTACGGCACTTCTGACAGTGTGATATGGTGTATAAGCTGAGCGGAGCGCAGATGGTTTACATACCGTCCTGCAGGGCCTGTAAATGTCTGCCGAAGTGCTCCGCAAGAACTTCAGTCCAGGTCGCCGGATATTCATCCAGAACAGCCCGAATGGCGGGTCCGAGTTCCGGATCCGTCAACGTGGATCCAAACGTGCAATGAAGAATCTGTCGTCCGGGTTTTGTGAATCCCCGACCAGCAGGAACTTCTGACCAGAATTCCAGGTATTCCCGTTCCAGCACGACAATATCACTGACATCTGCCGTCTCCGGCGCAGATTCCAGTGTAGCGGAGACGTGATAAGTTGCCCGATCGGTCTGATAGCGACTTCGGCCGAAGTCGATAATCCGCCGAAATAACGCGGAGTCATGCCGAGCCACCACGCGGAGAGCTTCCAGATAACTGGTCCCCGCAGTCTTGACGTGGAATTGCCCTTTTGTCGCACGGGCCAGCAGGCTGTACATGGACAGTTTGTCCGATCCTGAATGCAGACTCAGTTTGTAGCCACCCAGCAACGAGGCGATGGCAGCGTGCTCGGCCAGCGATGCTTCCAGCGCGCCGAGGTCCCCTTTGAAGTCGACTCCCTTCTCGAAGTCACCAATGAAACGTGGTGCCAGACTCACGAGTTTCATTCCGCTCTGCAGACACTGATCCGCAATAATGTAGTGTTCAGCCAGTGTGGTTGGCTGTTCAGTCTCATCCACTGATAATTCGATCTCATGATCCCTGCCTGAAGCGTCATGAACCTGCCTGATGTAACGTCCCATCGTTCCTGCTCGTGCAATTGCAGAACCATATTTGACTGCAGCTCTCATGCAGGCTTCTTCGGAGAGGTCAACAACAGTCCCTGTCGCCAGTGAAATCGTGCGCCCAACGTACTCACGAAACCAGGTTGCGGTTTCCCGAACTGTGTCGAACCGCTCGCGAACCACTGATTCACTGTAGTTGTCTGCTGCCTGATCCACATCGTCCGACGGATCAATGGTAAAAAACGTAAACCCGGCATCCGCTGTGACATCGACGTCTGCTGCAGTCTTGAGATGATCGGCGTCTGCCCCGATGCATCCCTCCCAGCCAGCCTTCTGCGCGCCGGCCAAAGCATCACCCATCACCTGCGCAGCCGTCCGCTGTGTGCGTGTCATTTCGCGGATTGACTGTTGGGGATATATTGGCGCAATGCCCGCACCTACTCGTTTCATCGACTCCACATGTCCCGGAGTCGCCGTCCCAATTCGATCACCAAATCCGAATGATGGAGCAAGACCAAGAGTTTCACAGTGCATGCTGAATTCATTTTCTCAAAAAGGTTTTCGTAATCCGGGGTCGAATCAGAAGCCCTGGTCACACAAATTGAATCGTTCCTGAGTCGGGAGGGCTGGATTGCCTTGAAGCCCGGTCAAGATTTGGTCCGTGGGTCGTCCTCCGCCTCGCCTCTGCGGTACAACCTCGACAGGAACGCCGTTAGTCGCACACGGCGATCATCGCCTTAATTACGCCGGTTTCCGGTCTGGTGTATGACTCGAATTCGTCAACGACCGAATCAAAGGTCGTGCGATGAGTGATCCAGGGTTCAGTGTTGATCGTAGCGTTTTCGATCAATGCGATGATCCGCGGAAATTCATCGGGTAACGCGTTTCGGGATGCCTTCAACGTGATTTCCGGTTTATGCAGAGCCGGGTGGACGAAACACACTTCCTCGGTCGTGATGCCGACATAGACCAAACTTCCCGTATGCGCCACATACTGCAGAGCATTCGACATCGAATGTTGACTGCCGGTGGCATCAGTGACGACGGAATAGCGATCACCACTGGTAATCTCCAGCGCCTGGACCAACGCTGTTTCGTCCCCTGTGAATCGGATTGTGTGCGCGACCTCATAATGTGCCTCGCAGAATTCCAGACGATCCGGATTCATATCCATCACTGTGACAATTGCGCCAGACAGCCGCGTAAATTCCAGTGTTGCCAAGCCAATCGGCCCCGCACCGATGATCAGGACATGCTCGCCCGAACGAGGTGCACCTCGGTTAGTCGCATGACAGCCAATGGCCAGCGTTTCGACCAGCGCCAGCTGCTCCATTGAAAGCAGCTCTGATGGATGTAGCTTGTCGGCTCGAATCAGAAATCGTTCACACAGCCCCCCGTCCACCATCACCCCGATCACTTCCAGAGACTCGCAGCAGTTGGGACGGGCAGCACGGCAGGCATAACATGTTCCACAGTTCATATAGGGCTCAACACTGCAGCGGTCACTCGGTTTCAGGTTGCTGATATCGTCACCCACCGCCAGAACTTCAACGCCCAGTTCATGGCCAGGGACACGTGGATAGCTGAAGAACGGCATTTTTCCCAGATACCCGCTGATGTCCGTGCCACAGATCCCCATACGGTGGGTTCGTACCAGCGCCTGACCGGGACCGGGATTTTGGGGATCTGGGACGTCCGCATGTGTCAACAGACGTGGTTCCTGGAATTGAATCGCCCTCATCATTGCTTCCCGGATGCCGCGTTCGGTGCAAATTGTGTCAGAAGCAGACTCTCCTACTGCACTGTCAATGAGCATGCAAGCTGGCACGGCCGTGTTGACATCACTTCCGGTCACATCTTCGGGATTCCTGGAGAAGCCGATCGGCCAGCTGATCGGCAGATTCCTGGCCACTGATCGGAACACTGCGGCATTCCTGCAGGTTTCGAAACCAAGTGTGTTGTCGTTTGGCAAACTGCCGAGTTCGTACCTTGATCAGTTTCACACACTCTTCCAGCGCCTGACCCTCTTCAAGGTGAGTAATCAGCTCACGATATCCGAGCGCCTGACGGGCTGTTTGCCCGGGAACGGGCTCAGCGCTCAGCAGCCTTCGGGTCTCTTCGAGCAGTCCCTTTCTCATCATCTGATCAACACGGAGATCGATGCGCTCTCGCAGCCAGTTGCGCGGTGGTTCCAGCCACAACACAGCAGCCGGTTGCGCGTTTTTCGGCCGCGGCAGGTGATGGTGGTGCTCTGAGAGTTGGACACCGGTGACCGCATGCACCTCCAGGGCTCGAATGATTCGACGCTGGTCGTTCACATGGAGCCGAGCGGCCGTCCGGGGGTCAATGCGGAACAGCCGGTCGTAGAGGTACTGGGGACCGTTCTGCCGACGCAGTTTTTCCAGTTGACTGCGAACGTCCCAGTCGGCCGGTGCCCCGTCAAAAATGCCTCGCAGAATCGCCCTCAGATACAGTCCGGTGCCACCGGCAAACAGAGGTACATGACCTCGACTGATAACATCATTGGCGACTGACAACGCGGCATCAGTATATTCGGCAACAGAAAAATTTTGATGGGGGTCTGCCAAATCAATGAGGTGGTGCGGAACTGCCGCCCGTCCGGATTCGTCTGGCTTCGCGGTTCCTATGTCCATTCCACGATAGACTGCCATTGAATCCATTGAAAGGATTTCTGCGTTGAGACGATCTGCAAGCCGCAGAGCTGTGGCTGTTTTTCCGACGGCTGTCGGCCCCGCCAGAATCCAGCATTGTTTGAGCAGATCAGCCGGAAAGTTCATAACGGATTATCGATCAGGACTGGAAGTGAGTTATGCTGACCTCAACAGCAGGAATCTTTCCTGGTTAGAAGACTGTTATAACAAGCTGATGTTTCACTTTTTAGCAGGAGTCACAGTGAGTATCGCCAACGATTCACCCAGCAAATGACGGAAACGATCATGAGCAAGTTTATTCTTTCTGCAAAATTCGAATGCTCCCCGACGACACTTCGTGAATACCTTGGCACCGTCTCAAATTTCCCCTTGATCACCGATCCCGAGCTGGAAATCGAAATTATTGAAGCTCCCGAGGTTGTCACAGCAGGGACAGAAATCGAATTCTCCATCGTCGCGGGAGGGTTTCGCCAGGTTTTGCGGCACCGCTGGACAACCGTCACCGAATCACAGATTGTTGCCGACCAGCTCATGGGACCAGCTCAATCGTGGCAACATGCTCAAACGATCTCGGCTGCTGGTGCAGGATGCTGGCTTGAGGAAGCAGTCACATTTGAACCGCCAGGTGGGATGCTGGGATTTGTCGTCACTGAAGACGCTATCCTGCAGTCACTCAACACAGGAACGGCCATTCGTCATCAGCTGATTGCAGCACAACTGACTTAGCCTGGAATTCAGTCGTACGGTCACAGGTGGCCATTATCTGCACTCAATCATACCGGTTTTCGGCAAGTTCGAACCAGGACTCCACAAATCAAACCTGCTATTGTGATGCTTTGTCGCTGATGCTGTATGACGCAGGTCTGCTGGCCGCAACCACGCGTACCAACTGCTGACTGACATTCCTGTCCTTCTGCTCAGTTCTTTCAGACATGCTCCAGAGATTCCTGCTCATCTGGCTTGTGCTGAGTTCAGCCGTCGCCTTCCTGTGGCCGCAGCTCGGTTTGACTTTTGATCCATTCCTGGCTGCGGGTGGAACCGGCATTCGGTGTTTGATCGTCGTGGTGATGTTTTGCATCGGCACTTTGTTACCGGCCAAAGAAGTCGATGCCCTTTTTCGACGATGGCCGAGCGTCATCCTGGGAACGTCGATCCAGTATATCAGTATGCCCCTGCTGGCATGGAGCATGGTATTGTGGTTTCAGCCTGATCCGGAGACAGCCGCAGGCATCCTGATCGTCGGTTGTGTTCCAGGGGCCATGGCTTCAAATGTGCTGACTCTGGCGGCGCATGGTAACGTGAGTTATTCCGTAAGCCTTACCACCTGCGCTACGCTGCTTTCACCAATCGTTGTCCCGGTAATCCTTCGACTCACTGTCAGCGACCAGATTAACTACGACGATAATCAGGCCATTCAAATGCTGGTACTGACTGTGGTCCTCCCGGTGATTGCCGGACATCTTCTGCGACGATGTGCGGGCGGGATGTCGGAACAATTCACAACCGTGTCAGGTTTCACGGCGAACCTGACAATCCTGGGGATCATTTCCATTGCCGTTGGCCTGCGGCGGAACGAATTGCAACAGATCGCATGGACCATCCTGGGAATTCTGGCAATTATCAATGCAGCTGGATATGTGGCGGGGTATTTCTGTGGTGCTGCCGTGAGACTTCCGGAGCCCATGCGCCGGGCTTTGACGCTGGAGGTAGGAATGCAAAATGCGGGTGCCGGAACTGCGCTGGCGATTCATCTGTTCGGTGAACAGTCTTCCGCTATAATTCCTTGCATTCTTTACACATTTGGCTGCATGCTCACGGGAACGATTCTGGCCACAGTCTGGCATCACACCACTCCACCACAGGATGTGCATACCTGATCAGGCATCGGTTCTGCTAATCGCTCTGCCTACAAAGATCCAGACAATGCCCATCAGCAGAATGCTGGTCACGATGGAGATCCACGCCGTGCGCGCAGCTTTCCGTTTCATGTCCTCCACCGGCTGCAGCATACTGTCACGCTGTTCCTGTACAATCACCACCCAGGGTGCTTTACTCTGCTGCATCAGTGCCATCGCAGCCATCCATTCCCCACGATAGGACTCTGCCGATTCATCCGCTAATGTTCCCACAGGATCAGTATACTCTGGCAACAAAGCCTCAACGGAAGACACCGGCAGCAGTGAGTCATTTGACTGTTCAGCCGCTTCTCGAGCGGTTTTCAGTTTTTCCAGAACCCACTCCGGAATGATCAGCCTGTCAAACATCGCTTCACGTTCATCCTGACTGCACGTATCCAGCCACGGATGGTCCAGCAGTGCACCAGTTCGAGAATCGGCGAGAACAATCCTGCGAGAAACCGCGTCATCATTACCGCCTCTCTGGTTGCTTTCCCGAATGTAACGCCCGAGGCGATTTCGCAGATCATCAAGGTGTACCGTTCTGGCAAGGACGCCGATAATCTCGTTCGATGAGCTTCGGACAGGCACACTCAGCGAAACCATGTACTTTCCCGTGGCGTTGCTCGTGAACGGGAGTGACACATGAGGCGACTCTATCGGGCTGATGTCTGACGGGACCGCAAATCTGTCGTATTCCGTGTTACGACCGTGAAAGTAGTCGCGCCAGTTATAGTTTTTTCCAATCGTGATTTCGCTGTATTCCCGGCGCCAAATCTGATTGCCTTCACTGTCTGTCAGAAACCAACTGGTGTCAGTTTCCTGTCCTGCCTGGAGATTCATCTTATCCGCATCCTCACGCGCTTCGTCGAGACTCCGTATCCAGTGAGGCCGTGCAGACATCGGCTTGTCGTGTTTATCTTTCATTTCATCAACGACGTCCGCTACCGGTCTTTTCACCAGCATTTCCAGCTGTTCCACGAGATTTTCGTTCTTCAGGACATTCTGCAGATCCGCCAGCCTTCGGATCAGCTCGGCTTCCAGGGCCCCTGCCAGCGCACGAGCAGATTCCGCGTCACTCTCCAGTGCTCGCGCGGTCAGGCCACGTTCCATCTCATCAACGGCATCCTGCAACGCATTCACAAACAATGGCACCATGGCAGTAATCAACAGCAGTGGCCCCAGCACCCCCAGTAACAACAGAGGTCGTCGGGCGCGCTGCTGATCGCGCCCTTCAAGTTCAGCCAGAATGCTCTGCGCATTCGGCAGCCGTTCGCCGGGATCAATGGCCAAGCACGAATCAATCAACTGAGCCAGTCGTTTGTCAACACCTCGCAAAGACCAATGTGCGGTTGGCGGTGGAGAAATCTTGATGGCATCGCGGTAGACCGCCAGACGATCCGTAAGTGATTCCGTTGACTCCAGTTTCTGCTGAAGTTTCTGCGTTCGGAAAGGAGGTTCCCCTGTCAGCATGTGATACAGCAGCGCTCCCACGGCATATACGTCCCAGCGCGCATCGGCGACGGCTTCCAGATCGGCCTGTTCGGGGGCCATGTAATACAGAGTTCCCAGGGCCGGACTGCGTTCGTGCGACATCCTTGACTGCCCGAAATCGCAGAGCCTCACGTTAAACGACGAATCCAGCAGCACGTTTTCCGGTTTGAGATCGCAGTGCAAAACACCCGCACCGTGGGCTTCGATCAGAGCACGACACACTTCCCTGGCAAGCCGCACTGCTTCGTTCACAGCAAGTGGTCCGCGCAGCATGAATGCGCTCAACGAACCGTTCTCCACGAATTCCATCACGTAATACGGCGGTTCGGCGTTCCACCCAACATCCAGCAACTGAACAATGTTGCGTGATGTGTACAGCGTGGCCAGTTTTTCGACCTCACGAGTGAGCAACGACCAGTTGAGTCCACGCCGGTAAGGATAATACTTGACGGCAACCATCCGGCCTGTGTTGTCTTCGCGTGCCTGCCAGACCGTTCCGTACGCTCCCGTCCCCAGACGACGAATCATCGTATACCCGTCAATTGCCGCTGGCGGCCGTTTGCCTTCCAGACTCAAACGACGGGACGCTTCTAGCTCGTCATCTTCCTGTACCTGAGTGTTACCTAAATTGTTCAACCGTTTATGCCAGCACGTCATGAACGACGTCACCGTGGACGTCGGTGAGTCGGAAATCGCGACCGGAGTAGCGATAGGTCAGACGTTCGTGGTCCAGTCCCATGAGATGCAGAATGGTGGCATGCAGGTCATGCACATGAACCCGGTTTTCGACTGCCGCGCATCCAAACTCATCGGTGGATCCGTGACTGTAACCGCGTTTCACTCCACCACCTGCCATCCACACGGTGAATCCATAATGGTCATGGTCCCGGCCCTTTTGACCCTCAGATGTGGGCGCACGTCCAAATTCTCCTCCCCAGACAACGAGGGTCTCTTCGAACAGCCCTCTTTGTTTGAGGTCTTTGATGAGGGCCGCAATCCCCTGGTCACACGCGTCCGCCAGCCGTTTGTGACCACCGGCAATATCACTGTGCCCTGTGTCCCAGGCAATGTCGTAGCCGTCGATGGAATGCGACAGCTGCACGGTTCGAACACCGCGCTCGACCAAACGTCGGGCCAGAAGACAGCCTTTTCCGTATTCACTGCTGCCATACATGTCTAGTGTGTCCTGAGTTTCATCCGCTGTATCGAACACCGCCGGAACTGCAAACTGCATGCGGAACGCCATCTCCATGGCTTGGATACTGGATTCCAGCTGCTGGTCCGAATCCTGACGCCGCAGGTCCAGCTGATTCAGCTTTGTCAGTAAGTCTGCCTGACGGCGCTGGACGCCACGAGGCAACCATTCGTTCTTCAGGTCCCGCAAAATCTGATCTGGTTTCATACTTTCGATGTTAACGTAGGTGCCGGCGTAGGCACCCGGCAAAAAAGCATTGCCCCAGTTCGCCAGTTTGCCCCGTGGCTCGGCGCGAGGACTCATGGCCACGAAACCTGGCAAATCCTGGTTTTCTGTCCCCAGACCGTAGGCCAGCCAGGATCCCATGCTTGGGCGACTCGGCTGCAGATGGCCGAGATTCATCATCAGGATTGCGCCAGCATGTTCCGGAATGTCAGTGTGCATCGAATGGATGAAGCAGATATCATCGACCAACTCTCCGACGTGCGGAAAAATGTCGCTCACCCAATGCCCGCACCGGCCGTACCGGCGAAATCGGAATGGTGAAGGAAATAATCCATTCTTTGTATTTCGGAGTGATTTGCGATCGACGACCTCTGGCCGCTGACCCTGGTATTTTTCAATCAGCGGCTTGTGATCAAAGGTATCAACCTGTGACGGCCCGCCGGGCATGAACAGCTGAATAACGTGCTTCGCTCGTGGCGTGAAATGGGGCGGCTTCGGAGCCAGCGGCGACGTTTCAGTCGATGCTGCGGCCGCTTCACCACCCGCCAGCAATCCAGCCAAACCAATGGTGCCGAACCCGGAGCCGATCCGATGCAGCATGTCGCGACGATCGATTGCTGGAAGATTGTTGCGGTGTCGGTACATCGGCGGGGTCCCGGTTACATCCACGGTTTATTGCGGAAAGATTTCACCGGAGGTGCGAACGGCAATTGGCGGACTGCATTCCCACCCCTCATGACATTATCTCACGTACATGAACTCATTGGAACTCAGAAGTACCTGCGCGTACTGCACGAGAATCGACAACTGACCTTTGCCAGCCTCGGTGGCGCCCGGTGGCGCCGACAGAAACGTCGACGCGATCTGTAATTCTTCAGTTGACGGCTTTCGGCCAAACAGGAGCCCGTAGGCATGATGAATCTGAGCCTCAGTGTCGCTGGAGACTGTCTTCAGACGCTGAGCCAAAGCACGTGCTCGATCCACCATAAACTGGCTGTTCATCATGAACAGGAACTGCTGCGGAACCACACTGTTCGGACGTTGGGCAATTGTGGCCCGCATCAGAGGGAAATCAAACAGCCGCAGGAAGGCATCAGCAGTCACCTGGTCACCATTTCGGCTGACTCTGGCATACAGTGTGCGTCGCTTGTTCTTTGCCGGATCGTCAAAAGGGGGACCACCCGGCGTCACATCCAGCTCTCCGGTGACAAACAACAAAGAATCACGCCAGACTTCGACGTCCATGCGTCGCGGATTCATCCGCCATATAAGGCGATTGTCTCCATCGGCTTCGAACTTCTGTTGATCAACTGCAGTGGTCTGCTGATATGTTGCAGACATCATAATTGTGCGGTGAAGTGATTTTATCGACCAGCCAGACCGGATGAACTCAGAAGCCAGCCAGTCCAGCAGCAGTGGATGAGTCGGCAACTCTCCGTTCACTCCGAAGTTGCTGGGGGAACGCACCAGTGCTTTACCAAAATGGTGCATCCAGATCCGGTTTGCAATGACGCGCGCAGTCAGTGGATTTCCGGGAGATACGACAGCTTCGGCCAGTTCCCTGCGTCCGCTTCCATCTTCTTTGAAATCTGTTCGATCTTCACCGGCGATGATTCGCAGAAACCGTCGAGGTGCTTCATTCCCGGGCTTGCGAAGATTTCCACGAATGGCGACCTTCATGTTTCCACTGCCCGTGTCGTGTAAAACGTGGGCAGCAGGATACTTGGGCGGAAGTGACTTCTGCCTCTTCATGAGCTGCGCTTCCCACTGTTGCATACGCGCCTTTTCGTCGTCCGTCAATTCACGTTTCTCTTTGCTGGCACGCTGTCCCAGCTCTTTAATCTGCTTCTTCAGATCTTCGATCGCCTTTGCCTGCTGGTCCCATTCAGCCGCCTCATTCTTTGGTACCAACGGAGTGTCGTGAATATCGGTGTTGTTGAAGATACCTGCCAGCGAGTAGTAATCCTGCTGGGGAATCGGATCAAATTTATGATCGTGACACCGTGCGCATGAAATCGTCAATGCCAGCAGCCCGCGTGACAGTGTATCAATCCGATCATCAAGCGTTTCACCCTTTGCCTGGGCAATGCTGTCCGGGTCACCTCCGTCTGATTTGTAGATCGGCCCCAACGCAAAAAAACCAGTCGCGACCGCTGGATCATCATCTCCAAGCAGATCACCTGCGATTTGCAGTTTCACGAACTCGTCATACGGCACATCCTGATTAAAGGCCTCGACGACCCAGTCGCGATATCTCCAGGCTTGTTCGTTGGCCCCGGAATTGGTGAAGCCCCCCAGTCCGTCACTGAATCGAGCCACGTCCAGCCAGTGCCTGCCCCAACGTTCACCGTAGCGAGGTGAGTCCAGCAACCGATCCACCAGTTCACCCACCGCCGACTGCAGGTTCTGTTCTGCAGCAGGGACGAATACAGCCACCTCAGCGGTCGTCGGTGGCAGGCCGATCAAATCAAGGTGGATTCGCCGCACGAGATTGCGTGGCGCAGCGGGTGAACCCGGACTGAGACCAGCAGACTCCATCCGAGCGAGGATAAAGTGGTCAAGGCTTCCGCGAGGCCAGGCGGTGTTGTCGACCTGCGGTGCCTCCGGATTTTCAATGGGGCGAAATGACCAGTGTTTGGCACGGAATTGGTCCCAGTCGTACTCGCCATCGGTTTTAGTGGTTGGGCCGGGCTCGTCCGTCGGCCATGGAGCTCCCATTTGCACCCATCGAACCAGTAGCTTGATTTCATGATCGGCCAGTTTTCGTTCAGGCGGCATTTCATATTCTTCGTACCGAACGGCACGGATCAGCAGACTTTCTTCAGGTTTGCCAGGCACGATCGCCGGGCCACTGTCGCCACCCCTGAGCACACCGGCACGGTGATCAAGGTGCAGTCCAGCCTGAAGCTTTTCTGCCTTTGAGGAATGACACGAATAACATCGTTCAACCAGCAACGGACGAACCGCCGACTCAAAGAACTCGATATCGGAGTTCTGCGCCTCTGCGGGAATGCCCGCCCCCAGGCACCACAGCAATGTATTCATCATCAGAAGTCGACTCGATCTCTGGACGACATCCGACCAAATTCGTTGAACATGTGTTTTTGTCATATCGGCGATTTTAACCATGACTACCGTGCAAAATCCACGGTCGGACGTACCGACGGTCGAACGTGGATTTCAAAACGAACTACCTTAACAGCTGCGTTCATCGAAATACCGAATATTCAGCGACATCAGGATCTCAGCCACAGTCTGGCTGCCCCAACTGCCTGTCGACGATTGGTCACCCCTGGACGGAACACACCGTACAGCGCATGCGATGCCCCGGATTCCGTTGAACCCGCGCTTCTCAATACACAATGGATCGAGTCGCAGATACCGGGTTTGTTTATCCGCTGCTATGCGACCTGCCGATTCCCTGAAACCAATTCGGATGTCAATTCCGTGATGGTTTGCCTGAGCGTGGGCATATGAAGCCGGAATTCTTTTCGAGCGCGCGTACAACGGAGCGACTGTTCCGCAGGGGCCTGATCGATCGACGGGAATACACTTTGAGTACTGATGGATTCTTCCCGAGCCAGTTGCGTCGCCAGTTTCCAGGGACTCAGTCTTTCGGCCCCTGCCCAAATGCAGAACGCCTGCAGCACGTGATCAAGCAGTAGTACCAGTCGACATGTGGTCAGAGGAGTCGCATATTGATTCGCAGGCAGACGCACAGGAATCTGACCGACGAACGACGCTCGCAGTCCATCGAGCCAGAATCCTTTCATGCCGGAGATGGCATTGGTGCGAATGACCAGATTTCGTGAGGACATCAGCACACCGTGCTCGATTGACCGAAGCTGACGGCTGATCCGGGAGTCCCGAAATTTCGAAAAATCATCATCGTGAAATATCCACGGGCTCCCAAACACAGCATCGCTGGAGATATAGACCAGTCGAACTCCGGTTTTTTCTGCCAGCTCACAGTATTTGGGGACCAGACTGCAGTCCCGCTGCAGATCACTGAATCCGTCATCCCAGAATGACAGCGATCCGTTACCGCAGACGATGATATCCGTACAGGTATTGCAGAGATCCGCCACGGCGGTCTGTTCTGTCAGCCGAACTCCACTCACTTCGCCAGTGCCGTCGAAGTGCATCATGACGGCAGACCCAACACACGAATCAATACCAACGACAGCCAGGCTTCTCACGAACCGTCTCCAGAATCTGGAAACAAAAAATCGCGGCGCTGTCGGTGCGGCACCTGTTGTCAATGTTTTACCTCCGAGATCAAAGTTAAGCCAAGACCAGTCTCAATGGTTTGGACCACTGCACCGCACAGACATTTTGCAGGATCACCGGCAGGTGAATGAGCGCATGGCCAGTCGCTCAATGGTCTATCGCTGGCTGCTTCTGTATTGATTGCACGACGGACACTATCGTTCCGTTGGCCACGCGAGTGTTGAGAAGCTGGCCTTCCAGTAGCTCTGAGGCAGACGTGATCAAAATTCCTTTGACATCTGTTGTCAGCGAATAGCCGCGGGCGAGGACCTTCAACGGGTTGAGGGCATCGAGCGACGCTGCAGTCGCCGCCAGGTTCCGGCGGATACGTTCGACCTGTAACTCAATCGCTCGATGCGCGTGTTCGGCCAGTTCATCAACCTGTTGTCGGCGATCATGGATCAGCGTCATTGGCTGTCGAAACACGGAACGGGCCCGGATCGCGGCCAACTGCAGACGGTGCTGCTGGATGCGCCCCGAGACGATACGGTCCAGTCGGTGTGCCAGTTGCGAGACCTGTTGCCGTAAGTCCACCCGCGAGGGCACTACCAGTTCGGCTGCTTCACTGGGTGTCAGTGCCCGGCGGTCGGCAACCAGATCAGCAATCGAGACATCCGTTTCGTGGCCCACGGCAGTGATAACAGGGACCGGACAGTCGGCGATTGCTCGAGCGACAGTCTCTTCGTTGAACGCCCACAAGTCTTCCAGGCTGCCGCCCCCCCGGCCGGTGATCACGACATCGACAGACTCGACCTGACAGACGGACTGCAGAGCGCTCGCAATCCGCTCGGCAGCCTCTGGTCCCTGAACGGGCACTGGAAAAATGACTATGTTTGATGCCGGCCACCGCCGCATAATCACCTGAATCATGTCTCTCACGGCAGCACCGGCGGGACTGGTGACCAGCGCGATTCGCCGTGGGATTGTTGGCAGAGGCCGTTTGCGTTCTTCATCGAAAAGCCCGTCGGTCGCCAGCTTTTCTTTCAGCTGTCGAAACGCCAATTCCAATTCACCGATGCCCTGTGGCATCAGTCGACTGATCATAAACTGACAATTGCCGCGAGCGACATAGACCTGCAAACGTCCCGTGGCCAGAACCTGCAGTCCGTCCTTCGGTTCGAATTTCAGTCGCGACGCGGTACTCCGCCAAATGACCGCCCCGATTTCGGCATTCTCGTCTTTGAGCGTCAGGTACCAGTGACCGGCCGGTGATTTTCGGCAATTGGAAACTTCACCTTCCACACTACACGGCGGCAACGCTGTTTCTACCACTTCTTTAAATGCAGAGACCAGCTCCGTGACGCTGACGATGGGCAGTTCGCTCACGATCTCACTCCACCGCAGCACTGCTGAATACTGAGGATTCCATCGATCCGTGAAAACGGCATTGTGACGTCCTTTTCCATCACGCTTCAATTCGAGAGTAAAGCAAAACAGCAACACCAACTTCTGTGTCGGCAATATCAAAATAACATCCGGACATACGAACTGCGATCGCACCACGGAAACCCTGGACGACACCACCTTCAACGAAGTGGATCACCTTGGTCAGCCGGAAAACGGTGGTCAGGGGGTATGGACTGGCCGCTGGAGTTGAGTGCTGAGAGATTCTGTTCGGAATGATGGTTCCAAGGGTGAGAAACAGGTGGACAATACTGTCCGTGGGCCTGCACGCTATGTTATTGATCTGTTTCATGACACCACGGAGTCAGTCATCTCCGCTGACACTACTGGACGCCCGGACCAGGGACGGCCTGATGTTCAGCGGAAACGTCACAACGGGCGGAGGTATGTTGTGCTTCTACAGATAAAGAGAATGTTCTGTTGAGCAATTTCTCTGCCGCTGGTTCGAGGAATTTTTCAGCGCAGGGGGAGACGCCCCGGCCTGGTGTGTCAATTTTGACTCGAAATGTTTCTCCGGCAGGCAATCAGGATATCGGCGGAATGTCGTACGTCATTAGAATGTCCTCTGGTCCGACCGGTCTCGGTTGTATTGCTCTGCAGACGGATTTGATCCTGTTGCCAGGTACTTGTGACGTGCAGGAGATTCAAGCCGTTTGCATTGTCTGTGTGCCAAAGGCAGGAACCCCGGCAGTTTCGTTCTTTTCAACCCGCGGTGTCCAAAAAATGCGCCTGATGATACTGACAATTCTACGGGACCGAGGCCATACAGAAGACAGAAGGATGTCTCTACGGAACTTGAGTTGACTATCATGCCTCATCTTGACTGAATCCAAATTGTTGCACCAACTGCAGAACGCCGCTCCTCGGCATATTTACGTCCGTGTTCCAGGAAACATGGCGTCCGCGTGTGATATTTTGGGCTGCAACCGATGTCCATGCACAAACCGCGGCATACTGCAGGATGTTCGTGACCGCCTGCGCGACGACACGCCGGAAATCGTCTGGCAATCATTTTTCAAGCAGGCGCGAAACATTGTCGCGCGAGGTGAACTGAATTGAACTGCAGAGGTCACGTGATGGAATCAACGAGCGACATTTTCAATTTATACAAGCAGAAAACACGACGATCCGCGGAACTGTTTAAGGCAGCAAGGACCGTCCTTCCCGGTGGAATTGCGCACGATGCCCGATACATTCAGCCGCACCCCATATATGTCGATCACGCCGCCGGTTCACGGAAATGGGATGTCGATGGCAATGAGTACATCGACTACTTCGGTGGTCATGGAGCACTCCTGCTGGGACACAACAACTCCGATGTTATGTTGGCCGTTTCAGAACAATTGGAGAAGGGAACACACTTTGGAGCCTGTCACGAACTTGAAGTCAAGTGGGCAAAACAGGTCCAGAAACTGCTGCCCTCGGCTGAACTCATTCGTTTCACGAATTCCGGCACCGAGGCGACGATGCTCGCGTTTCGACTCGCCAGAGCATTCACCGAACGACCAAAGATCCTGCGGTTCAAAGGCCATTTTCATGGTTGGCAGGATCATGTTGCCTTCGGTGTGAGTTCCCATTTTGACGGCACTCCGACACCGGGGATTCTACCGGAATTGAGTCGTGAAATTGTCCTTGGTTCAACCGACTCAATTGAGGAAGTACGGGCACGGCTGCAGATAGGTGACATCGCTGCTGTAATCGTGGAGCCAACTGGCGGCACCTGGGGACAAGTCCCCCTGTCGGAGCAGTTCGTTCATGATTTGCGCAGTGCCACCGCAGAAACAGAAACACTCCTGATTTTTGATGAGGTGATCAGCGGTTTCCGGTGCTCATCGGGTGGTGTGCAGGCGTGCCTCGGAATTACTCCGGATATCACGACACTGGCCAAAATACTCGCAGGTGGGTTCTCAGGCGGAGCTGTCACCGGGCGACGTGACGTCCTTCAACTTCTTGACATGCATTACGGAAACGACGGCACACGCGAAAAAGTCCCCCACCAAGGAACGTATAACGCAAATCCGGTGTCCGCCGCAGCAGGTCTCCGCACGCTGCAGCTCATTGAAGAATGCGACGCCTGTGAACGCGCTAACGCCAGCAGTTCACGATTACGCGCGTCCCTCAACGACATCTTTCGTCAAGAAGAATTCCCATGGGTGGCATACGGGACGTATTCTGGTTTTCACGTCTACACCAATCCGGAAGAAATCACGATCCCACCCGGTGATTTCGATGCGAAGGTATCGCTGAAGCAAATCAAGAGTCAGGATTCGAACCTTATAGGACTGTTGCGGGTCGCCCTGTTGATCCATGGCGTGGACATTACCGGATGGCCTGGCGGAATCATGTCCGCTGTCCATTCTTCTCAGGATCTTGATGAAACGGTTAATGCGTTTCAGCAGTCAGTCCGGATGCTTCGTGAGTCCGGCGCCGTGCCTCCTCGGTGAGTCACGATGCCCAAGGCGCCGTTGGTGGCAGGAACAGAAAATCGAAGACACAACCCGTGGCACAGACCAGCATCATGGAAGTGGCTTAAGTACTTAGTTTTCTGGCCTCGTTAAACGATATTCGAGCCTGTGGCCGGGACATTCAGTGATTTGGTGCATCACGGGGAATCGATTTAGTCGACCCGATTCTTCGAACTGGATAATCGTCAGGGGCGCGATGCCGTTTTTATTGCCAGCCGGACGATTGTCACCATCTGCTCCTCCGGCAGTGCTTTCGGACGTGCTCCGAGATTAACCATGATTTGCTCGGATGATGAGCGTGCTGCCGGGCGTCCACTCAGAGTCAAACTTTTCGCTCTGCTTCACGGCCGTCCACCGGCCAATCTTGTTGCATCCTGAACCATGATTCAGTCTCCAACTGTTTGCTCATATTGACCCTGGAGGTCGAGGCAATTTTCTGGACGTGCTGCCGCGTCGGCGAACAATGATTCTGCAAAGACGGCCGCAGCTGCAATATGGATGATGATACCTGATCGTCGCGCCGGCGTTATCTAACTCTGCTGAATCTGATCCGGACGCGAAATCGATCAAGGCTGATAACCAGGACACTGACTTCAAGGACGTGTGACCAAAACTGGCAAATCCGTCCGATTCTCCATTCAGAGAACTCGAATAAAGAATCAACAAATCCGTAAGAGCTATCGCGCCGTGACAGCTGCGTCGATCATTCCGTCACTGGTTGTGGAAACAACCTCCCGGTCGACATAGGGTTCGAGTTCACCGCGCCGTCGGGCTTTCTGCTGTCGCATAAGATTTCGAATCATGTGTCTGCATGCGAATGCCACAACCAAACTGCAAACGATCAATACGGGTGCATTATACCCAAGCACGCCTGACGCATCGCGAGCAAACAGGATGCCTTCTTTCAGCTGAAAGTAATCCCGGCTGTACAACAGTGCCAGGGTGTTGGTGCAAAAATGGAACAGAATTGCGGGGAACAGACTCCGGCTGTGGACGGCCAACAGTCCAATCAACAGACCGACGAGTGACGCATTGAAGACCTGCTGAGGGATCATATGGATGATGCCGAACATGACGGATGAAATCACAATCGCAATTGCCAGCCGACCTCCCCTCGCCAGACCACTCAAAATGAAACCGCGAAACGCGAGTTCTTCACAGATGGCCGGAGTGAGCGCAAAAACCGAAATCAGCACCCACAGCGGCTGCGTCTGGCTGGTCATCAGGGCATGTACTCGACCGACGGCCTCCGGAACTTCCGGAAACACACCGTATTCCGCAAAGAACTGACTGAGTTCAATGCTCAGCGGATGTACGGCGACCGCTAATACAGCCGCCGCCAGCAGTGCTGTTAATGACGGCCGCCGTAATCGGAACGTGGCCCGCGGACTCGTCGTCAGCATGATACCCATAAATACCGCCGGACAGGCGATCGTCACCAGTTGCTGGACACAGATCAGCTGCAGCATCTGCTGAGAAATCTGTTCCATGGTGCCGGTGAAGTCCGGCTGGAGAAACCTGAACGCTGCCAGCTGCAGAAGCAACAAACCAATAAAACAGAATATGGCTTCGGGAATCGCTGGCACAGCCTCTTTGGGGCGCGTCAGTTGTCCCAGCCAGACGCGCAGGTCGAACTTTTCCGCTTCACGGAACAAGACCGTCTCATTGTTGTACAGATCAATCGCCCACCAGATCGCCAGCAGGCTGTAACCAAAACTCGACACCAGCACTGGAATCGTGTAAGCCAGCAGGGAGGCCGTTTGAGCCGACGTGAGCAACAGTCCTTTCAGCAGGAGCGCGACATTCACAACCGGTAGTACGCTGTAAAGAGGCGATATTTCCACCGTCGGCGACAGGCAAAACATCGTCAGGCCCATAATCACCATCAGCAGCGGCGTCAGGTAGTACTGTCCTTCCTTGGTGGAACGAGCGAACGTAGCCAGCGCCAGACACAGAGCACTAAACAGGGCCGCCAATGGTAACAACAGAATCACAACCCACAGCATCGCCGACGCTGGCGGAAACTGCAGGCTCAGTGACTCCGTTAAACCAGCGCCGATGGTGGACGCCATCTGCTGACCGGTTATTGCCATGCTGGCCAGGTTCATCAGGGCAGAGCAAACGCTGAACAGCATGATGGTACAGAATTTCCCCAGTACGATGTCGATGCGTCTGGCTGGACTGATGAGCAGCGTTTCCATTGTGCCACGTTCTTTTTCACCCGCACCCAGGTCGATGGCGGGATAGAAAGCTCCCGTGAGTGCCATGATAACCAGCATTGCCGGAAACAATTTGCTCCAGATATTTGCCGCCACCTGTTCACCACGAGCCACCTCCACCCATTCCAGGTGAGCGGGATGCTGCAACGATTCGGGCAGCGAAGTCCCTTCAAAAATTGACTGCCGCAGATGGGCTTCCCACGAACGAAGAGCTGACTGCACTATCGCAAAGGCCACAACCGACTTGTCATCGGCACTATTGCGGACGACGATCAGGCTGCTTGCCTCGGGCGGTTCGACGGAGTTGCCGGATCCGTCATTTATCTGCTGCTCCACGGAACGGATGATGTCGGCGTACCCGTCAGGGACGAGCACCAGCACATCGATACCGGACTCGGAAAACAGAGAACTCAAATCACTTTCCAGCCGTCGATCTCCTCGCTCCGAGTTTTGTTCGGCGCTTCCCGTTCCATTGATGCTCTTCGCTTTTCGAACATGTTCCGCAAGAACGCCCGCATGTTGCAGCAACTCTAGTCGAGTGCGACGTGGGCGAGACGTCTGTACGGTTGTGGTTGTCGACGCTCCGTCGACGTCAGTGATCACCGTGAGAGGAGCGCTGTCACCGGCGGCTTCCAGCCAGC
The DNA here is from genome assembly GCA_963581585.1 of Planctomycetota bacterium. Classification (GTDB taxonomy): domain Bacteria; phylum Planctomycetota; class Planctomycetia; order Planctomycetales; family Planctomycetaceae; genus S139-18. Next base: position 25,772 of record CAUZPL010000022.1, on the reverse strand, counting down.
GAGGGTCAATGCCCGCATCGAAAATGAATGCGGGATCCTCCGGAAAGTCCTCCGCGTTAAGCACCACCACGGTGCGTCGCTGCTCACTGAATGTGAGCATCATTTGGACAAGGCCCAACCCCAGCATCGGGTAGAGGAGCACCGGCAGAATGGTGATCATGAACAGCGTACGCCGGTCGCGCAACTGGTCTCGGACCTCCCGCAGAAAAATCAATCTGATGTTTTTCCAGTTCATTTCAGCCGGAAAGTCTTCTCTGGATTCAAACGGCGGATGGGGACGTGACTTGACGGGACTGTTGAACGTCGTGCTGACAAATCAGATCGAAGAATAATTGTTCGACATCAGATTTTTCATTTTCGTGGACCAGATGATCCCGGTGACCGCTGGCAAGAATACTGCCACGATGAATGATGGCAATCCGTTCGCACAGTTTTTCCACTTCGCTCATGATGTGCGTTGAATAGATGATACACTTGCCCTGATCACGCAGAAGTCCAACGGCCTCCAGAACGTTGCGAGCCACCAGTACATCCAGTCCGGACGTTGGTTCGTCAAAAATGATCACTGGCGGGTCGTGAACTATTGTGCGGGCAATCGACACCTTTTGTTTCATGCCGGTCGACATTTTTCCGCCCAGTCGATCGCCGATTTCATGCATTTGAAGGATGTCGAAGATCTCATCAATGCGTTCCTGCAGTCGGTCTTCAGAAAGACCATACAGGCGCCCGAAATATTCGACCATTTCGCGAGCTGTCATTCGGTCGTAGATTCCGGTGTTGTTGGACATGAAACCAATGCTGCGCCGGACTCCTTCCGGGTCCCGCATCACGTTGAGCCCAGCGACTTCAGCGATGCCGCGCGTCGGCTTCAGCACGGTACTCAGAATCCTGAGACAGGTGGTCTTGCCAGCCCCGTTGGGTCCCAGCAGCCCGAAGATTTCACCCGGGTGAACATTGAACGTAATGTTGTCCAGCGCGCGAAATACACCGCCACTGAAGTCCTGAAATTCTCTGGTCAGTCCCTGAACGCGAATCATCATCCAAAACCATGAGGAGCACTGGAGTTCTGGTAGGTCGCCTCTGCAGACCTGCAGGATTAACGCTACCACATATAGTGAGCCACGGTTGCGGAATCATACGTACCTGACTGCCTTTGGGCCCACAGAATCGGTATTTCCGGCATGATAATTGTGGCCAGGAGCCGGATTCCGTGCCTTGAAGTGGCAGGTCAGACACTCATGGGGTGTGGTAGCTGCCTCCGCTCGTCGACCTTTTTCACTTTGGAGCCCACCTCCGACAGAATTCGTTGGCTGCGAATCTCTCCACCCGACCCCATGACCACCCCTACTTCACCGTTCCACCTACCTTGCCGACGATCTGCAGTACAGGTGTCGCCTCCGGGACAATTCTGCGACTCCGCTTCTGAAACCGGACAGCCGGTCCTTTCAGTCGTTGACAGCGAACTGTTCCTGCCAATACGACATGTATGCTCTAGGTGCCGATGGGGTCCCTCACCCGTATGATTCCACAACCATGGACACATAATTGACTTACGCCATGTTCGTGAGCCCCGGCACGCTGTTTGCTCCTCGCGTGTGGAAGAACCCATCACTGCCATCTCGTCAATCACTAAGAAGTGAATTCGCCGATGGCAGATTTATAGTTCGGTGTCCAGAGCCAATTTGACGGAAGACTCGTTGAGGAGAGATCGTGGCTAAGATTCTAGTGTTTGACGAAAAAGCCCGCAGAGGACTGTTGTCCGGCATTTCGAAGCTGACAGCAGCAGTGAGCAGTACTCTGGGACCTCGCGGCAGAAATGCAGTACTCGATAAAGGCTGGGGTGCACCAAAAGTTACCAAGGATGGTGTTACTGTAGCCGAAGACGTTGAGCTCGAAGACCCCTATGAAAACGTCGGCGTTCAGCTGGTGAAGGAGGCTGCTTCGAAGACCAGCGACGTCGCCGGCGACGGCACGACGACGGCGACCGTGCTTGCTCAGGCCATATACAAGACGGGCCTCAAGTACATTGCTGCCGGAGCGGATGCCATGGCATTGAGTCGCGGTTCTCAAAAGGCCGTTGACGCTGTTGTTGAGGAACTGGGACGGATGTCCAAAAGCGTCAAGGCGAATGACAAAGAACAGATTGCCCGCGTCGCATCCATCGCCGGCAACAATAATCCGGAGGTCGGTGAGATTCTTGCTGATGCGCTGCTCAAGGTTGGCAAAGATGGTGTGATTACGGTCGACGAAGGCCGCAACGTCACCACTGAAGTGGAGCTGGTCGAAGGCATGCAGTTCGACCGGGGCTACCTGTCGCCTCATTTTGTGACCGATCAGGACGCACAGGAAGTTCTTCTGGAGAACTGCCGCATTCTGATTCACGAAGAAAAGATTTCCAACGCTCGTCAGCTTGTGCCGCTTCTGGAAGCCGCATCCAAAGACGGTGATCCTCTGCTAATCATTGCGGAAGATGTCGAAGGAGAAGCTCTGGCGACGCTGGTTGTTAACAAGATGAGGGGCATCCTGAATATCGCCGCCGTCAAAGCACCGGGCTACGGTGACCGCCGTAAGGCTCAGATGGAAGACATCGCCGTCCTCACCGGAGGCAAAGCTTTCTTCAAGGATCTGGGAATCAAGCTGGAAAATATCGAACTGTCAGATCTGGGTCGGGCCAAACAGGTTCGCATTGATGCAGACAAGACAATCATCGTTGAGGGTGGCGGCAAGAGAGGAGCTGTTGGCGGCCGTGCCGAACAGATTCGCCGTGAAATCGAAGTCACCGACAGCGAATACGATCGTGAAAAGCTTCAGGAACGTCTGGCCAAACTGGCCGGCGGAGTGGCTCAAATCAAAGTGGGGGCTGCCACCGAAACCGAAATGAAAGAACGTAAGGACCTCATTGACGATGCTCTGTCCGCTACACGTGCCGCCCTCGAAGAAGGGATTGTTCCGGGCGGCGGGGTTGCACTACTGCGTTCCGCAAAGGTGCTGGACGATCTGAAACTCAAGGGTGATGAGGCTCTGGGAATTGATCTGGTTCGAGACGTACTCGAAATGCCCCTGCGCATGATTGCGGAAAACGCCGGTCTGGAAGGGGCAGTGGTTGCCAACCGCGTTCGTAAGGAAAGGAAAGCGTCTGTCGGTTACGACGCACTGAATAATCGCTATGGCGACATGTTCAGCTTTGGTGTTGTCGACCCAACCAAGGTGGTGCGATCGTCCCTGCAAAATGCCTCCAGTGTGGCGTCGCTGCTGCTGACCACTGACTGCATTGTCGTTGAAGAACCCGTTAAAGAAACCGACGATCATCATGACGACCACCACCACGATGCGGGTGGCATGGGTGGCATGGGTGGTGGAATGCCGGGAATGGGTGGTGGAATGCCGGGAATGGGTGGTGGAATGGGTGGTGGAATGGGTGGTGGAATGGGTGGAATGCCTGGCATGATGTAGCCCGCTCCGTCAGTACCGTGCCGGTCACAAATCGGTGCCTCCAGCATTTCTCATTGCACCTGAATTCAATACCTCATCAAATAAACAACCGTTTAATGGAATCACTACGGAGTCAATCATGAAAATCAAACCACTCGACGATCGTGTTGTCGTGCGTACCAGCGAAGCAGAAGAAACCACTGCAGGTGGAATTGTGCTGCCCGATGCTGCTCAGGAAAAACCACAGCGGGGAGTTGTCATTGCCGTGGGTCCAGGCCGACTGCTGGACAGCGGCGAACGATCGGCTCTTAGTCTGGATGTCGGGGACGAGATTCTGTTCGGTAAATACGGTGGCACTGATATCGAAGTTGACGGCGATGAAGTCAAGATTCTTCGCGAAAGTGACATCCTTGCAAAGGTATTGTAAGTCGCCGGTCAGCTGGCAATTATTCAATGCCGCCAGGATTCCGACGGCATTTCCTCAGGCTTCATAAACGCACAGCAGCAAATACCGGCAGGAACAAATACGCCGGTGTGCTGAAGGAACAATTACAGTGGCAAAACAATTATTGTTTGACGACCAGGCGCGGCTAAAACTGCAGGCAGGAATCAATATTCTGGGCAAAGCCGTTGCCGTGACGATGGGGCCAACGGGCCGCAACGTGATCATCGATAAAAGCTTTGGTAACCCGGTCGTGACCAAGGACGGCGTCACGGTCAGCAAAGAGATTGAACTCGACGATCCGTTTGAGCACATGGGTGCCAAGCTGGTCAATGAAGTCGCCAGCAAGACCAGTGACGTCGCCGGCGACGGGACAACGACCGCAACTGTGCTGGCTCGCGCGATCTATGAGGAAGGCCTTCGCAGCATTTCTATGGGTGCCAATCCAACGATCGTGCGTCGAGGGATCGAAAAGGCCGTGGAAGCAGCATTGAAGAGCATTGAAAAGCTGGCTCGTCCGGTGGAATCCAAAGAACAGGTGGCGCAGGTTGGCGCTATTTCAGCCAATAACGATCCGACCATCGGTAATTTAATCGCCGATGCAATGGAACGAGTTGGCCGTGACGGAGTGATTACGGTCGAAGAAGGCAAAGCCAACGAAACGACGTTGGAGTTCACTGAGGGCATGCAGTTCGACAAGGGTTATATTTCACCGTACTTTGTGACCGAAGCCGAGGGCATGAAGGCTGTCCTTGAGGACTGCCTGATTCTGCTGTTCGAAAAGAAGATTTCAAATCTTCGGGATCTGGTACCTCTTCTGGAAAAGGCCTCACAGTCGGGCAAGCCACTACTGATCGTTGCAGAAGATGTTGACAGTGAGGCACTGACCGCTTTGGTAGTCAACAAGCTGCGTGGCGTACTGAAGATTTGTGCAGTCAAGGCACCGGGTTTTGGCGATCGCCGCAGGTCAATGCTCGGTGACATGGCCATTCAGACGGGTGGAACGCTGATCTCAGAAGATCTGGGGATCAAGCTGGACAGTGTTGAACTGAGCCAGCTGGGCTCTGCCCGCCGCATTGAAGTCAGCAAGGACAACTGCACAATTATCGAAGGTGCCGGCAATAATGACGAAATCGGAGCCCGCGTCCAGCAGATTCGCGATCACATTGAAAAGACCGACAGCGACTATGACCGTGAAAAGTTCCAGGAACGTCTGGCAAAACTCACCGGTGGCGTTGCTATAATTTCTGTGGGTGCATCCACCGAAGCAGAAATGAAGCAGACCAAGGCTCGCATGGAAGACGCTCTGCACGCTACGCGTGCGGCTGTCGAAGAGGGAATTCTTCCGGGTGGTGGCGTCGCATTACTGCGTGCAGTGAAGGACGTGGAAAAAGTTGAAGCCGATGGTGACGAAGCCATTGGTGTGCGGATTGTGGCCCGGGCGCTCGCGTCTCCCCTGCAGCAGATCGCCGAAAATTGCAGCGAAGACGGTGCCGTGATTGCCGATGAAGTCCATCAACTGAAGGGATCGAAAGGTTACGATGCAGCAAAGGGTAAGTTCGTGGATATGCTGGAATCCGGAATCCTTGATCCAACCAAAGTCGTCCGCTGTGCCTTGTCGCACGCAGCGTCGATTGCAGGTCTGATGTTGACAACTTCGGTGCTGGTCACGAAAACTGACGATGCCGAGGGTACGGCACAGCCAGCTGTCGAAGGTGCGATGCGATAGGCTGCTCGAACCCCGGGCAAGGCTTTCAAGCCTGTCATTCATCCATTCGACACGGGGGACTTCTGTATCGCGAGGGCAATCTGTAATTCGGCCACGGGACACCAGTTTTGGTGTCCCGTTTTTCTTGCTCTGAATTTTTGATGCCGCCGTGATGAGCGAAGGAATCGGACAATGCCGACACGACACGACTACTATGACGTGCTGGGAGTTGCACGGAATGCGTCGGCAACTGAGGTCAAGTCAGCGTATCGCAAGATCGCTTTGAAGAACCATCCAGACCGAAATCCAGGTGATGAAAAAGCCATCGAGCGATTCAAGGAGGCCTCGGAAGCATTCGACGTACTTGGCGACGAAAACAAACGATCGCTTTATGACCAGTTTGGGCATGCGGGCGTTTCCGGAACAGGCAGAGGTGGCGCTGGATTCCAGGATGTCAGTGACATCTTCAGTGCGTTCGGCGACATCTTCGAAAACTTTGGCTTTGGAGGAGGAAGCGGTGGTCGATCACGACGTGGGCGTCGCGGATCATCACTGCAGGCCCGGGCAGAAATCGATCTGACTGAAGCCGCTTCCGGCTGCAGCCGTGAACTGCACATATCGCGTCATGAGCCGTGTGAAACCTGCGAGGGTTCCGGCAACCGCCCCGGAAGCAAGTCGGTTAGCTGTTCCACCTGCGGCGGTCATGGACAGGTAATTCAGGCTCAGGGTTTATTTCGAGTCCAGACAACCTGCCCGGCGTGTCGGGGCGAGGGAAAGACCATTTCGAGTCCGTGTGTTGACTGCAGTGGAAATGGCCGCACGCTGAAGGACGTAGTTCGTGAAGTTAAAATTCCGGCAGGAATCGATGACGGCATGCAGCTGTGCCTGCGAGGTGAAGGTGAAGCGGGAACCCAGGGCGGCAGTCACGGTGACTTGTATGTGGAGGTCCAGGTGCGGTCTCACCCCCTGTTCGAACGTGACGGCATGGATCTGATGTGCCGAGTCCCTGTCACCTACTCACAGGCAGTACTCGGAGCTGCACTGGAAATCCCGACGCTCAAGGGTCGCCACGACTTTGATCTGCCGGCAGGAACGCAACCGGGCACGGTAACACGATTGCGCGGCAAGGGGATGCCCGACCCACGGACCGGTCGTCGTGTGGGCGATCTGCTTGTGGAGATTCAGGTGGAAGTGCCGCGCAAGACCAATCTCAGACAGGAAGAATTATTGAGGGAACTTGCCGAACTGGAAAAAACAGATGTTATGCCTGAGCACAAGTCATTCTTTGCTCAGGTCAAAGAGTTTTTCGGTGGCAGTGAAGAGGACCAATGACTGACGAAACCACAAACGAATCTGAATCTCGGGAAAACGAAACAGTTGCGGATGGAAATTTGGACGCGACTGAAGATGCTGATCCCGGCCACATCGCGGTGGAATTTCAGGCACAAATTGACAAGCTTCAGGATCAGCTGCTGAGAGGGCAGGCAGACCTGGAAAATTTTCGGCGGCGGTCACTTCGTGAGGCAGACGAAGCTCGCAGGTTTCAGTCCATGCCGGTCGTAAGAGATCTGTTGCCGGCACTGGACAATCTGGATCGAGCGATTCAGGCTGCCGAACAGACCGGTGACGTAAGCAATCTTCTGGAAGGCATTCGCATGGTGTCTCAACAACTGTCCGGCATCCTGAAAGGACATGCAGCTCAGCCAATATCGGCTGAAGGTCAGATATTCGATCCAAACCTCCACGAAGCGTTGAGTCAGGTGGCGACATCCGACCATCCGCCAATGACCGTGATTCAGGTTGTGGAATCCGGGTATGTCATGCACGATCGTATTGTGCGGCCGGCCAAAGTGATTGTCAGCTGCGCTCCCCCCGATACCGCACCCAATGAACAACCCGTAGATGAACAGGACTGATTTATGCCAACATATGAATACCGCTGTAAGACCTGCAAACACGAATGGGAAGAGTTCCAGTCCATCAAAGCCGGACCGACGCGAAAATGTCCGAAATGTGGAAAACTTAAAGCCAAACGAATCATCAGCGCCGGCGGTGGTATCATTTTCAAAGGCTCTGGCTTCTACCAGACTGACTATCGCAGTGAATCCTGGAAGCGGGGTGAGAAGGCGGACAGGAAATCTGAGGATACGACATCGTCCGGTGACAGCAAAAAAAGCAGTGATACAAAAACAGCCAGCACAAAGTCGGATAGTTCATCAAAGTCGGATAGTTCATCTGAGTGAGCATTCAGTGATACGGCTGTGAACAGATCATTCCCGACCTGCCTGCTGATGGCGCCCACTCCCGGAATGAACTTTAGAAACAGACGGAACGACCGTAATCGGGAGAGGGAAATCATGGAACCAACACAACCATGCATCCGACATTACAACCTGCCGTAGCGCAAATCATTCGTGGACAGGATCTGTCGGCCAATGAGATGCGTGACTGTATTGGGGCTGTCATGGATGGTCAGTGCGAAGCAACAGATGTTGCTTCGCTGCTGACTGCCATTGCCTGTAAAGGTCCTGCAGCCGCAGAAGTTGTTGGAGCGGCTCAGGCAATGCGGGATCGCGCTACCCGCATTGCAGCAGACCGACGGCCGCTGCTGGATACCTGCGGGACCGGTGGTGATCAGCTGCATACGTTCAACATCAGCACCGCCACCGCGATTGTGGCAGCGGCCTGCGATATCGCGGTGGCAAAACATGGCAATCGAAGTGTTTCCAGCAGCAGCGGCTCGGCAGACGTACTGGAAGCTCTGGAAGTTAATATTCTGCTGACGCCCGAACAGGCGTCCCGGTGTCTGGACGCCGCCGGCATCACATTCTGTTTCGCTCAGTTGGTTCATGGCGCGATGAAGCATGCAGCGCCCGTTCGCAAAGCTCTGGGCTTCCCGACGATTTTCAATCTGCTGGGCCCCCTCACGAATCCCGCTGGCGCGGAATATCAGCTGCTGGGGGCCAGCAGCGTCCATCAAGCAAAACTGGTTTCTGAAGCCCTGAGCGTCCTCGGTTGCCGAAAGGCACTGGTGGTCTGTGGCAACGACGAACTGGACGAAGTGTGCCTGTGGGGCCCAACAACGGTCTTTGAGGTTCACGGCAGCAACGTGAAACAGAAGCAATGGACACCGGACGATTTCGGGCTGCCCACCTGTGATGTACGCTCACTGCGCGTTGGTTCGGCTCAGGAGAGTGCTAAGTTTGTCCGATCTGCTTTGGCCGGCGAAAATTCACCCGCAACTGCTATTGTAACGGCCAATGCTGCCGCTGCCCTGCTCGCGGCCGATGGATGTTCTGATCTCCGCGAGGCTGTCAGTAAGGTCCAGGCTGTCCTGGCAAGCGGAAAAGCCATCGAAAAACTTAATCAGCTGGTCACCTGGACCCAAAAATGTGTTTAGTCGGCGTTTGCGTAAAACGATGGAACACAGGGATTCGTACAGTCGTTCGGACGTCTGGCTGATTCCAGGTTTTCAAAGTGCCTGAGTCCGGACCCCGAATACGATATCAAGACGGCTGCCAGGCCGGACCTGGTCCATTTGGCGGAGTGTCGCGTTCGACTCGTTGCGTGGGTGTTCACCCATCTCTGACACGAATGGATGACAGCGGTCGTGGTCGTCCCTGGACCAGGCCGATGAGCGATTGTAACGTTTGGGAGAATTGTCTGATATCGCCGTGACACGCTGTCGCGGAAATCGGATCCGCGGCAATTCCGGTTCGGTGGATTCCAGGGTGATGTTGTTAGAATTGATGATGGCTCGGAACGGGTGTCTTCCGACGAGGTTCAACGATGGTGCACAGACTACTGGAATCAGTGTTGAAGTGGCTGCGTCGCGTCATCACCCAGCCATTCGATGAACTCGACCGCTGGCAGAGGGCGGTCAGGTTCAGCTACGAACTTGGCCGCGTCGGTGCCCGGCAACTTCGGCACGATCGTGCCCAGCACATGGCTGGTTCGCTCTCGTTCCGCACTCTGTTCAGTCTGCTGCCGGTACTGGTGGTGGCCATGTTGATGGTCAAGGGCATGATCGGCATGAACCGGTTCATGGCAATGACTGAGGAACTGCTGGCCGGGATCGGTCTCGACAACATCCGGGTCATTCCCGCTTCAGCACCCGGCCAGCAGTCCCAGACACTGAGTGTCTGGCTCAAACATCTGTTCGGCCAGGCAGCCAACGTTGACCTAGCGGCGATACACTGGATTGGCATAGCCGTGACAATCTACGCATCGCTGTCGCTGATGGTCACCATCGAAAATTGCCTCAACGTGATTGTGCGGGCGCCGGTCGGCCGAAGCTGGACCCGTCGTGTGCCGTTATACTGGTTCGTGCTGACCGTCAGTCCGCTGGCCGTAGTAGTGTGGTACTTCGCCAACCGTCAATTCGAAGCGTGGGTCGGGTCGGTCGAAACCTGGCAGTGGTTAGGTTACCTGGTCTGGTTGGGCTGGAACCTGTTCTTTGCCTGGCTGCTGCTGCTGGCCGTTTACATGCTGGTCCCCAACACACAACCGAACATCAGGCCCGCCGCCGCGGGAGCGGCAGTCGCGGCGTGCCTGCTGGTAATGGGCCTGCGCGGCCTGGGAGCGTACCTGAACTACGGTTTCATGGTCGGTCAACTCTACGGGTCGCTGGGTCTGGTCCCGTTGTTCATGATCTGGGTTTACCTGATGTGGCTGGCAGTCCTGTTCGGCCTTGAGGTGTCGGCCATCCTGCAGGCTCTGCCTGGCCGACAACTTGAAGAGTTCGAACGGGAACGCAAGACCCAATCGCTTGTTGACCCGGGCACGGTGGTGTCAGTGATGGAGGTGATCGGTCAGCAGTTTGTCGAAGGCAAGCCGACGACACTGGTCAGGGTTTGTGAAAAAACCCGACTGCCGGAACAGACTATCTCGAGGATATTGTCGGGCCTGGTCCATGAGCACCTGCTCCACCGCCTCGACGGATCCTCCGACACCGTCACCCTGGCCAAGCCTCCGGACCAGATCACGGGAGCCGAACTACTGGAGGTGGCCTTCCGACTGGTCGATTCAGGGCAACCTGGTGAAGGTTCCGGGCTGCTCGATCGTCTGCGACAGGCCCAGCGGGACATGGTAGCCACCACGTCCCTGGCCGGACTGCTCGAAGAGGCGTAAAGGACACTGCAACGGCCGAGCCGTTCTGCCTGCACCGCAACTACGCGGCAGTGAACTCCGGCCGGCTGTTTCCTCGGCTCACAGAGTGATCCCGGTGCCGAAGCCGATTATCCGGGGCACCTCCAGGCAACCGTCAACGTAGGCCGGCGGTTCGGCCAGCACATCTTCAGCGTACAACCCGGGACCCACCAGATCACTGGCCAGTGTCAGGCCACGGATTGATGCGGCCAGTTGCACCTGTGCCAGCGTTCCCGGTCCCATCTCGACGGTGCTTCCCAGCAGCAGGCCCACTCCCGCCGTTTCAGCCATATCGGCGATCCGACGGGCCGGGAAGATTCCCCCGCACCCGGTGGTGGCGATGTTGAATACGTCGAGCGATCCGTGGCGGATGTACTCCAATGCGTCGCTGGGAGTGACCACGTGTTCGATCAGCCTCGCGCTGACCTCGCGGCGAACCGAGGCGATCTCAGCCGGGTCGCGTCCTCCGACAGGTGTCTCCACACCATCCAGATCAAAGCGGGCCAGCCGGCCAATGTTGGTCAGCGCCTGGTCCCGGTCCCAACCGCCGTTGGGGTCAATCTTGATGCTGGCCTCCGGTCCGGCAGTCTCTCTCATCACCGCCAGCCGCTGTTCGTCGAGATCAATGTCGACACCTACCTTGAGCTTAAAGGCGGTGAATCCCTCGGCACATTTCTCAGCAATTTCGTCCCTCAGCAACTGCAGGTCGTCACGGATGAAGGCCACCCACGAGATGTGGACCCGGTCGCGCCATTCTCCACCCAACAGTCGACACACGGGCATATTGGTAGCGTGGCTGACCAGATCGTAGCAGACCATGTCGAGGCCAGCGCGGGTCAGCCGGTGTAACGATGATCCCCCGATGCCCGCGGGGTCGGGGAACATCTCGGCCCATTCGGCGTGATGCCGTGCAATGTCGATTGGGTTGCGATCGAGCAGCGCCGCCGATACCGTCTCGCCCCATGCCTCCACCTCGGGTACTTCGTCCGGCTCGATGTCCGAGATCTCGCCCCAGCCGATGTACCCGGTGTCGGTGGTGGCCCGGATGAACAGGAACGGCGACGCCTCGACCACCTCGCGGGCACCCCCTCCCTCCTGGGCGATCTGCGTGGCGTAGCGACGACGGACGTCGAAGGGGATTAACTGGACATCGGTGATTCTCACCTGGCACCACCTTCTTTTCTGGTCGGCATCGGGGCTTGGACTCGGGTGCGCCAGTCGGCCAGCAGGGCGTGGAGCCGCCTGGCAACCTCCGGCTCACTTTCGAGCAGGTTGTGTTTCTCGCCGATGTCCTTCCCGGTGTGATACAATTCGCGGCGGCCGTCCTCGAAGAACTCGATCAGCTTCCAGTCTCCTTGGCGAACGGCACCCGCCGGCGTGGTCCGCCACGCCCGTCGGCGGCCGTAGGCCTGCAGGTAGCTAGGGAAGTGCCAGAACAGCGATCGCTCGGGAAGGGTCTCGCCTTCGAATATCTTCCGAAGACTGACACCGTCTCGTGCCTGGTCGGTCGGCATCGATGTGCCGGCGATCTCGGCCAGCGTGGGAAAGAAGTCGACGGTGATGACCGGTATCGGGCAGGTGGAGCCGGGCTTGGTGTGGCCGGGCCAGCGGACGATCATCGGCACTCGGATACCACCTTCGTAGAGCATTCCCTTGCCGCCCTTCAACGGAGCGTTGTCGGTGATCCCGTTGGGAAGCTGCTTGTCGACCGACCGATAGCCGCCCAGTCCGCCGTTGTCGGAGGTGAAGATGACCAGCGTCCGCTCGGCGACCTTCATCTCCTCCAGGGCGGCCAGCACCCGTCCGACGCCCGTGTCCATCGTCTCGACCATCGCGGCGTACTTCGGGTTCTTGTGCTGCCCAGCCGCGGATCGCTGACCGTATTCGGCGGCCAGTTTCGGCTTGGCCTGGATCGGGGTATGCACGGCGTAGAAGGCCAGATAAAGAAAGAACGGCTTGGCTGGCGACTGCCGAACGTGTTGTCGGATCACGTTGGCCGCCTCAGTACTGAGCCGGTCGGTCAGGTGTTCTCCTTTTGGCCCGTCGGTGAGTTGAGGATTGCGGTAGGGCGCGAAATAGCCACCGCGGGGGGAACCGGTCCTGTTGCCGCCCAAGTTGATGTCGAAGCCCTGCTGCCGCGGGCCGGCCATCGGCGGAAATCCCAGGTGCCACTTGCCGAAATGGGCAGTGGCGTACCCGCCGGCCCGCAGTGTTTCGGCCAAGGTGACGATCTTCGCATCGAGCACCGTTCTGTTGGGGGCGGGGACCAGTCGCCGGATCTTGGCTGGACCACGGGCTCCGCTGCCGACAGTGTGGATGCCGTGACGCGGTGAATACTGCCCGCTCATCAGGCACGCGCGGGTCGGGGCACAGTTGGGGCCACAGGTATAGGTTGAGGTGAACCGCATGCCGTCGCGGGCCAAGCGGTCCAGGTGAGGCGTGCGGTAGTAGCCACTGCCGAAGCAGGCCAGGTCAGTCCAGCCCAGGTCGTCGCCGACGATCAGCACGATGTGGGGTGGAGCAGAGCGGGCGGGGGCAGCCGACATGGTCAGCAGGAGCAGCAACAGGGACAGCCGAGGCAATGCAGACATGTTCATTGTGGTGCCGGGTTCAGTTCTTGATTGCCAGCAGGTCGATTCCACGACGGTCCTTGCGGATCCTCAGTCTCAGGTTGGAACCGGCAAGGATTCTTCCGGCGTACATGCCGCGAGTTATTCGTGTCGTCCACGGTGAGACCACCTGCCAGGCTCTCCAGGCACTCACTGCCTTTCGCACGTAACTGTAAAGTTCTGCGATCGTGTAGTGTGGCACATCCAGCGGGAGTTGTTCTGCCAAAACGAGCACCTGGAGGCAGAATCGACTGGCAGTCCGTGCCAGCTGATCGAAGCTGGTCTCTAGCAGGGGATTTGAGCTGTTGGGTAAGTAGACCTGAGCAACTCGCTGAATCACCTCAAGGATATCAGTTCGAATCTTGGCTGCGTCCAGCTGGCCGCTTGCGCGATATTCGTCAGCGCGGATTCTTTCGTAAATGCGAGCTGCCTCGAGTTCCAGAATTCGACGGACCTCACGATCGCGCTCTGTCATCTCCGTTTGTGGAAGCTCCGTCGAATCGTGCAGCCCGTCAGCAGGCGGGTATTCGAGAAACTTACGGTATCGCAACATCCGATTATTCAGCCGTTGCCTTTGCTGCTCCCGCGGCCGGGTTTGATCTTCCGGTGACTGGCACATCTGTTGGCGCCAGAGATGGAATTCTTCCCGGTCGTCCGACGCCGCGTCAGACGCAGCAGATGACAGACCGGGTTGCGGATCGTCGCCCGTCCGTTGTTGAGAACGACGTGCATTTCCGTGGCACACGACAATCAGACTCGCCATCGTCATCATCACTCCCACCGTGACAATGACCTGGCTGATTCCGGCAGCCGACGACATCAAAGCAGCGGCAACTGCCGCGGCACACCCGACAGAGCCGAGGACGAAGGCAATCAGGCCTGGTTGTGATACAGCCATAAGGCATTCGTCTCAAGTCGGGAGCATCATATCGCTATCGAGACAAGCGCGCATTGACCATGACGTGGCCGTCAGCGCGATGGACAAAGTTGCGGCCCTGGGCTTTTGCTCGGTACAGCAGTTTGTCCGCGGCAGACAACAAGGAGTCGACATCTGAGAGTGATTGACCGTCCGTACATGTCACTCCCATACTGCAGGTCACATTCAACTGCCCAACCTGAGTTTGAAAGGGAGTATCCGCGATTTCCTGACGAATCATTTCCGCGATCTGAACTGTCACGTCCAGTGGCGATTGTGGACAAACGACTATGAACTCGTCACCACCGAATCGGCACAGGCTGTTCGAACTGTTCAGAACCGGCCGGATTCGTTCACAGAATGTACGGAGCACTTCGTCTCCAATGAGGTGTCCATGTTTATCGTTCGTCCGTTTGAAACGATCGATGTCCGCAAAAATGACCGACATCACCTCGGTTTCCTGGCGACACCTCTCGATTTCCCGGACGAGCAGCGGAATCAGCCAGGCCCGGTTGAACGTGTTGGTCAGGGCGTCACGAATCATCAAGTCATGGACGATGGCGTGATACTCAGCTTCTTCATCCATGGCCAGCATGAACTTCAGGATCGTATTCCCCACCCGAATCAGCTCACCTCCGGCAAGCTGTGTCCGGGACTCCAGTTTTGTATCATTGACCCATGTCCCGTTGGAGCTCATCAGATCTGTGATGTGGTAGACACCATTGAACCATTCGACAGCAGCATGCATCCTGGATACACCAGAATCATCCAGAGTAAACAGGCAAGCTGTGTCCCGGCCCAGGACTGCTCGGGATTGTCCCAGGCGCATCAGCCCAGGCGTTCCAGGAATCGGATGAATCTGCAGCAGACAACCTCGTGCTTCCCTCCCATCTGGTGCGGCATCTGTATCAATTAACTCAACGCGGGTATCCGCCAGGGCATCGTCCTGTGGATTCTGAGGAGTCAGAGTCACGATCTGTCTTTCCGCTGAACCACACCCTCAGGACAAAATGAAGGAGACAAGAAAAGGTTGGACGTGGCTGCTCAAACACCAAACTGCCTAAGCCGGCAGGCCCTACAGAATATCTTCACAAACCGCATTGACAAGCTAATGCCTGAACACTGCGCCGGCGACCTTTACTCGTTCTGTTAAACTGGACCGCTATGATAAACTTCCGCAGCCAGACGGGCTGAATCCATTCATTGACGGTCAGTCCACGGACCTCATATTGATGCAGTTTCCACGTATCGCATCCCTGCGAACCCCGGGCCAGTTTCAGGCGAGACTGGAAGAATTACAGGTAACGCTGCCATACATGCAGGACTTTGGTGGTGGGGCCGAGTCATTTCTGGCACGACCGCTCACCACGCGAGCCGGCAGGATCGGCAATCGTTTCTGCATTTTACCGATGGAAGGCTGGGACGGAACCACTGATGGTCGACCAAGTGAATTGACGAGACGTCGCTGGACACGGTTTGGGTTAAGTGGTGCAAAACTCATCTGGGGCGGCGAAGCCATTGCCGTCCGTAATGACGGGCGTGCCAACCCCGGACAACTGGTCATCAACGAACACAATGCCTCTGATCTGGCGGACCTTCGCCAGAGACTTGTTGATGCCCATGCACAACAATTCGATTCGACCGACGATTTATGCATCGGTCTGCAGCTCACGCATTCCGGCCGCTATGCCGTTCCCACACACGAACTCGGCCGACAGCCACGACCCGTCTATCGCCATCCAATTCTGGATCGACGCTGTGGCATCGATTCTGATGGTTGTCTTCTGACGGATGATGAGCTCAAACATCTGGTCGATGATTTCATTGCGGCAGCGAGACTGGCCCACCAACTTGGATTTCGCTGGGTCGACATCAAACACTGCCACGGCTATCTGGGGCATGAACTGCTGTCTGGTTTTGACCGTCCTGGACTGTTCGGTGGCAGCTTTCATAACCGAACACGGTTTCTGCGAACGATCGTGGAAGGAATACGCACCGAAACTCCCGAACTCGAAATCGGAGTGCGTGTGAGTGTTTTTGATTTCGTCCCGTTCAAACCGGGACCTGACGGATCAGGAATTCCGGAGGTGCCGGGCGATTATCATTACGCGTTCGGAGGCGATGAGTCGGGAACCGGAATCAATCTGAGTGAACCCAAGCAGTTCCTGCGGCTGCTCATCCAACTGCAGATTGAACTCGTTTGCACTACATGCGGCAGTCCGTACTACAACCCGCATATTCAGCGTCCTGCGCAGTTTCCACCGTCAGACGGATATCAGCCACCGGAAGACCCGCTTGTGGGAGTCAGCCGCCAGATTCAGATCACCGCAGGTCTTAAGCAGCAATTTCCGGAGCTGACATTCGTTGGCAGCGGTTACACATATCTTCAGGAATGGCTGCCGACTGTGGCGGAAGCGGCCGTTAGTCGCGGCATGGTCGATAGTGTTGGCCTGGGCCGAATGGTGCTTTCTTATCCGGAATTGCCGGCCGATGTCATTGCCGGCAGAGACGTAGCCCGCAAAAAGGTCTGTCGAACCTTCAGCGATTGTACTACAGGACCCAGAAACGGACTTGTCAGTGGCTGCTTTCCACTGGATTCATTCTATAAAAACCACACAGATCACGTCGCTCTGCAAAACGCAAAGCAAAAGAACAACGGATGACACCCAAAGAACCCTGCCTAGACATCTGGTGATCGATGACAGATCATTGACCCGTCAATGACAGGCGAATTGGATCCGCCGCGACGAGGATACTGCAGATGAGACAGCGAATCACAAACTTTTTCCCGGGACTGCTTGCGCTTGTATTCGGGTTTCCGATGTGGACATATCTGACGCTGCCGGCTGACGATTCCAATGATATTAACATTTCGGAGAAAGAGAAGTCGACTCACCAGTACATCCGGATTGAGCGCAACGCACGTGAACTGGCGTCGGTACTGCAGACGTCCGTGATTCGTTTTGCTAACTCACAACAGTTTCCTGGGAGGACCGTCGATCTGATCGGAGCGATTCACCTCGGTGAAGCTGCTTACTACAAAGAACTCAATCGTCGTTTCGCCGAATACGATGCCCTGCTATACGAAGCGGTGATTCCGGAAGAAGCGCTGCAGCAGGGACTGCGTCCCGGCAGTCACGGTTCCGGTCGCAGTTTGAGCGATGATGAAGCCTGGACAGAATCGAAGGTGGGTCTTGCCACGATCTCAGCCCTGCAGATCGGGATGAAAGACGTACTTGGCCTGGAGTTCCAGCTGGCTGGAGTTGACTATACACCGGACAATTTTGTGCACGCAGATATGACACAGGAGGAAATGGAGGAGTCTATGGCCAGACGTGGCGAATCGTTCTCTGAAATGCTGGCACGAGAAATGGCGAAAGCCGCCGTGCAACAGCAACAGCGTAATCCACTCGCGGTGAATCTGGACCTGCTTCTGTCTGTATTGTCTTCTGATCGGCAGTATCGCGTCCGCCGGATCGCAGCGGTGGAAATGGTCAAAGCCAGCACTGGCGACACCTTTGCCACGTCTGACGGGACTTCCACAATTATTACTGAACGGAACATCAAAGCGCTCAATGTGCTGCGGCGTGAATTGAAGAGAAGAAAGAATCAGGAACTCGGACTGTTCTACGGAGCCGGCCATTTTGCAGACATGGAACAGCGAATGGTCGATGAGTTAGGATTCGAACGTGTTGCCGAAGACTGGGTCACGGCATGGGAGCTCAGACCGTCCACCACCCAACAACCAGGAAAACACAGGTAGTCATCCGGTCTCAGATTCATGTTTCTCTGTGCCCGTCGAATAATCAGATGCCTCAGTTAAGGCTCTGATCCCGTCCTGCGGAACTGCTGCAAAGAGACCTTTCGTGACTCGTTCGCAACAAACTCGTCGTTCCTTCCTTGCATCATCAGCTGCCGCTGCGTCGTTTCCGTGGTCAAAGACGACATTCGCCGTAAGATCAGCCAACGATCGGCCCCGAATCGGCTGTATCGGAGTTGGCAGCATGGGCCTCGGTGATGCACAGGGGCATGCAAATTTCGGCGATATCCTGGCCGTGTGCGATGTGGATTCCAATCACGCACAGCGTGCGAGGCAACACGAAAAGGTCGGCAAGGGCAAAGCCGACACTTACAGTGACTACCGTCGCATTCTTGAGCGTGACGACATCGATGTCGTCAGCGTCGTGACACCCGATCACTGGCACGTGAAGATTGCCGTCGAAGCACTGCAGGCCGGAAAACACGTGTTCTGCCAAAAGCCACTGACGCTGACACTCGAAGAGAATCAGCTCATTCGAAATGCCTGTAAAAAGTACGACGACAGAGTGTTCGTCGTAGGGACGCAACAACGAAGCAGCCGTGACAAGTTCCTGCGCGCAGTCAATATGGTGCAAAAGGGTCTGCTGGGAGACATCCGGAAGATTGTTGTGGGCATCAATGGCTCACCGACGGGCGGGCCGTTTCCAGCTGTTGATCCTCCGGTGCATCTGAACTGGGACATGTGGCTGGGACATGTGGCTGGGACAGGCACCGAAGGTCGACTATCGCGAGAAACGATGCCACTACGAGTTCCGCTGGTGGTACGAGTATTCCGGCGGGAAGTTTACTGACTGAGGCGCTCATCACGTGGACATCGCTACCTGGGCCATCGGTCAGGATAAGGAAGGTATGGGACCGGTCGAAATCGACGGAACCGACGCGAAACATCCGGTCGAATTCAAGAATGGCTACCCGACATCAGCTGATCAGTACAATACCTCCCATGAGTTCGACGTCGCCTGCCGATTCGAAAATGGCATTGAATTGCACGTCGAAAGTCGAGGTGATAACGGTGTGCTGTTTGAAGGTTCGAAAGGCCGCGTGTTTGTGAGTCGGGGAAAAATTACCGGTAAACCGATTGAGGAAAACTGGGATGATGGTCAGTTCACGGATGAAGATCTGCAGCGACTTTTCAAGGACAAACCAGCCGAAGGCCATAAGCAAAACTTCTATCGCTGCATTGCCGAAGGCGGTTTGCCGGTTTCGGATGTTTTCACTCATGTGCAGACAATGAATACATGTCATCTGTGTGCCATCGCCGCAAGGCTTGGTCGAATGATCAAATGGGATCCGGTGAATGAGCAAATCGTTGGAGACGGCCGGGCAGCGGCGTTCTTCGGCAGAATGCCTCGCGCCGGATTCGAGATACCGCGTGTCTGATGACAACTACCGTATTTCGCTGAGAATAAACTCGAAGCCCGCCACCCGTGAACGGCCGGACTTCGCCGCACAGCAGCCGAAATCTCAGATCCTTGCTCGTTCCCGACGCTGCGAGCATCGGACTGAGATGGCTCCAGCAGATCCTGGCTGCCTCTGCAACAGGTCCGGTCTCCTGTGATGTTCATCGACCGGAGCAGAACAAGACGTCGCAACCATATCCCGACACCTCCTGGAATCCCGCCGTGAGTCCGTCGCAGTCACCGCTGAATATTTCGCCTGGCAGACACTCTCAACGGTGAATATGATGTGACAGGATTCTCGTAAACTTCACATTGCCGGTCGCTCATCATGCGATTTTATTCGTCGTTTTTCGTTCTCTTTTCAGCTCTGTTGTACGGTTTCTGTGCTGACACATTTGCACAGACACTCGAAAAAACATTGCAGGAAGAATCCCCGGACAGGTTGATCCAGGACGCCCGGCAGGTCGGAAATGCGCGACGAGGTGCCATCGTGTTCCATCAGCCGTCCATGGCCTGTTCACGCTGTCATGATCTTTCGGGCAAGATACAGGAAAGACTCGGCCCAAATCTCGCCGTCTGGAAGAAAAAGGCGAGTGACGTGGAAATCGTCGAGGCAGTCCTGTATCCGTCCAGGGTCATCCGCAAAGGTTACGAATCAGTTCAGGTGCTGACGGATAGTGGACGGGTCATCACCGGGCTGCTGCATTCGCAACCGGGTCAATCGCTCACTCTTCGCGACCCTGGTTCGGGACGACTGATTTCCGTTGGCATTGACAGGATTGTGGAACGTCGGCTGGCAACGACATCGATCATGCCGGCCGGACAGGTGAATCAGCTGACCAGCCGCGAACAATTCCTCGATCTGTTGAAATACCTGCTCGAAGTTCGTGACGGTGGCGTACCGCGTGCGGATGAACTTCGGCCCCCGCCTTCCATGTTTGCGCTCAGGATTCCCGAATATGAATCACATGTCGACCATGCCGGACTGATCCGGGACCTGAACCAGACATCATTCAAACGCGGTGAAGCGATTTACAATCGTCTGTGCATCAATTGCCATGGCGATCACCACAACCCCGGCTCCCTCCCCAACGCCTTACGGTTTGCCGAGGGCCGGTTCAGAAATCGAAACGATCCGTACGGCATCTATCGCACGTTGACTCACGGATACGGCTTCATGGCCGCACAAACCTGGATGGTACCTCAACAAAAGTACGACGTAATTCACTACATCCGGGAAGCCTATCTGCAGCAGCACAATCCGTCGCAATACTCCATCCCCGGCAAGAACTATCTGACCCAGCTGCCGGCAGGCGACACGCGAGGTCCTGAACCGGCGAGATTAGATCGCTGGGCCACGATGGACTATGGTCCGCGACTGATCAACACATATGAAGTGGGTTCCGATGGTTCTAACTTTGCATACAAAGGAATCGCAGTCCGGCTCGACCCTGGCCCCGGCGGGGTCGGCCGTGGCTCGGCCTGGATGATCTTTGACCACGACACCATGCGCATGGCCGCAGCATGGACCGCCAATCCCGAGAACGGCGGAAATCGATTTATTGACTGGAATGGTATTCACTTTAACGGTGCGCATAAAATTCACCCGCGTATCGCTGGTGAGCTTCACGTATCGAATCCAACAGGCCCTGGCTGGGCTGATCCGGAGTCCGGCCTGATTGCAGATTCGGCCCGAGTCACCGGGCGGGACGGCCGTCGATACGGCCCATTGCCCCGACGCTGGGCGACATATCACGGTTTCTACGCCTCTGGCGACCGAACGGTCGTGGATTACTCAATTGGTACAACACGGATACTGGAGATGCCTGGCATGACCGCAGCGTCGGGCGAAGACGACGCTGCGACAGACCAGGTGGCATTCACGCGAACATTCAATATTGGACCACGGCAGAAAAATCTGACCCTGGTAGTCGGAACAGCATCGGACAACGGCATTCTCTCAGCACAAGCATCGGTAGCAACGCTCGGGCCGTCACAGGGTCATACAGGCGTGGTCGCCGGACTGTCCATCGACATACCGGGCGCAGAATGGTCCAAACGGGAAAATCGACTGTGCCTGACGCTGCCTGCGGGCCTTGACCCGTTGAACTTCGTCCTGTGGTTCGCCCGGCGGGATCCTACGGCTCAGGTTAAACCACATTTCACTGAACCTGTGCCTGAACTGGAATCAATCACGTCGGATCACCCGCCGCTCTGGAACGAACGGCTGACCACAACAGTCACACCCGGAAACGACAACGGGCCATTCGCGGTCGACTTCCTTACGCCTCCGGAGAATAACCCCTGGCTCGCTCAAACTCGGCTGACGGGACTGGATTTCCACGACGATGGCGACAGCATCGCTGTCTGCAGCTGGGACGGTGATGTGTGGATAGTCCGGGGATTGAAAAATTCTGCGCAGTCCGCCAGGCTAATCTGGCACCGCATCGCCAGCGGATTGTTTCAGCCACTGGGTCTGAAAATTGTCAACGAACGTATCTTTGTCACCTGCCGAGACCAGATTGTCGTTTTGGAAGATCACAACGGTGACGGCGAAACGGACTTCTACCGATGCTTCAACAATGACCATCAGGTGACTGAACACTTTCATGAATTCGCCATGGGACTTCAGGCCGATGACGCCGGAAATTTTTACTACGCGAAATCGGCACGACACGCCAAGACAGCATTAGTACCACACCACGGAACGTTGCTGCGAGTGTCTGCAGATGGCGAACGAACCGATATTGTTGCGAATGGATTTCGAGCCGCCAATGGTGTGTGCCTCAATCCGGATGGATCGTTCGTCGTAACGGACCAGGAGGGACACTGGAATCCAAAGAACCGCATCAACTGGGTTCGTGAAGGCGGATTCTACGGCAATATGTTCGGCTACCACAATGTGACCGACTCTTCCGATAGTGCGATGCAGCAGCCTCTATGCTGGATTACGAATGAGTTTGATCGGTCACCGGGAGAACTTCTGTGGGTCGACAGTGAAGCGTGGGGATCGCTTAACGGGTCACTGCTGAATCTGTCCTACGGTTATGGCAAGGTTTATGTAGTGCCGTTCGAAGAGCTCCATGGTCAGCCTCAGGGCGGCATGTGCGAACTTCCAATTACCCATTTCCCGACGGGAACCATGAGGGGCCGTTTCCATAAAGCGGATGGACACCTCTACATGTGTGGCATGGTCGCGTGGGCCAGCAGTCGGACGCATCCTGGTGGACTGTATCGTCTGCGTGCCACCGGTAAGCCGGCCTTGCTGCCGCGAGGGTTAGAAACACACGCCGACGGCATCTCCATCGAATTCACCGATGCGCTCGACGTATCCGCTGCACAGAATCCTCAGAACTATCGAATCGAAGCCTGGTCGCTCAAGCGAACAGCCAGCTATGGTTCTGACCATTACAACGAACACTCGCTGGAAGTTACCGCAGCTGTAGTTTCAGAAGATCATCGGACCGTGACACTCACGGTACCGGAAATCGCGCCCACATGGTGCATGGAGGTTCGTTGTCAAATGAGGACACCGGGTGGTCGCACCCAGGAACGTGTGATTCACAACACCATCCACCACCTGAACGACTGAAGACAGGAACGGGATTGGAGGTTTGTTTCGAGCAGCCCTGGTTCGTTTGTGGTTCGACCTTCGAGTGTTGAATCTCCGCCGGCTACAGTCTCAGCTGCAACACTGTCCATTCTTCAACACGTTCAACCTGCACGGCGACCGGTGGTTGCCATATTTTCAGTACCCGGAAAGCAATTTGTACAGATGGCATCGTCTTTTTCCATGACGCGAGTCATAGAATTCTGTGAAACCGATATGGCCGGGATCGCTCACTTCTCAAACTTCTATCGATGGATGGAGCAGGCGGAACATGCCTTTTTTCGGTCACTGGATCTGACGATCGCGAACCAACAGGACGATGGAACGACGATTGGATTTCCGCGCGTGTCCGCGTCATGTCGGTTTCTTTCTCCGGCCCGTTTTGAAGACGAACTGACAGTCCTTCTGCAGGTCCAGCGGATCGGTGTTAAATCCCTCACTTATGACACAATCTTTTTGATTGGCGATCGCCTGGTCGCGAAGGGCACGCTTAAGACCGTCTGCTGCCGTTTTCATCCCGGCAAGTCACTCGAGGCTATCATGATCCCGAAATATTACCTGTCGAAGATCGACGAACATACAGATTAACGGGCGAGGCTCAGACGCTGGCCGTGCCCTCCGCGCTCTGTATGATTCGAAGCACCTTTCGTTTTTCACCCTCAATGCAGTCGAGTATCTGTATTCCAGTTCAACGATTGCGTTTCAAATGAATCAACGCCGAATCATGTAATCGTACTGTGTGACTTCAGCTGGCAGGTATCTGTGAACCGCCCTTGCGGAGGACTTGCTCCGTTTGCCTTGTGATCTCCGGGTCGATTCCCGACTCACGCATGTGGGCCACGGTTTGATCAATGTCATACTCAACTCGATGGAATTGAACGGACCCGTCTTCAATAATGGCATAGGCAGCTCGTGGATCCCCGTCTCGCGGCTGACCCACGCTGCCAGGGTTGATGATTTGCGTACCGTCCACATCCAGGTGCATCGGGACATGCGTGTGGCCTACGCAGACAAAGTCCACATCGACGTGGTCCAGCCGAGCTTTCCACTGATCGACAGATTCACCCACGTATTCGTCCAGTGGATCCCGCGGACTGGCATGAACCAGCAGAAAGCGATTTCCACCATACGTCACATGCTGCGTGACGGGCATGCGAGCCAGCCAGGTAAGGTGCTCATCCGAGAGCACCCGGAAATGATGCTCCCTCATCGCCGCAGAAATTTGACGAAAGGTACCATTGGGTCGGACGGCCACGCGCTGGGCCACTGAATGGTCGTGATTCCCGCGAATACACCACGTGGCATGTCTCTGAACCCATTCCACGCAGGGCACCGGATCGGTCGCATAATCGACCAGATCTCCCAGAAAGAAACAGGCGTCGAACTCCTCATCAATGGCCGTCAGAGCAGGCCAGTTGGAATGAATATCTGCGAGCAGGAGCATTCGCATTTTTTTACTTTGATCCATTCGATTCCGCGGTACGTGTTTTTGACTGGGACAGTTTGGCAGCGAGGGTCGCGCAATGCAGCCGGAGAATCTGAAATAAAATCAGTGTCTCTGCCCTCAGTAGAGAACCTGAATTCCGCAGGGCCAGCATTGATTATGAGCCTCCTTCTCGCTAAATTGTTGTGATTACTTCGCTTGCTTTGCGGATCCTGCCGACAACAAGCGAATTATCCGTTTTCGGTACAGGGGGCGGGTAGTCTTAAAAAGAACACTATTTCTGGCAGACCAGGCATCTAACCTGAAGAAAAGACCGTGTTCCAGGCTTTCCGAATCAGCTTTATTCACGCAGTTACGTCTGTTCTTTTCGGTGATTGCTTCCTAAAGCCTGCCGGGTGGGGGAACTCCGGTCTGTGCTTTCTGACATTGTGATTGACAACGGTAAGCAGATAATCAGATACAGGGGGACACCAGCGATGCCAAGGCTCACAAAAACATGGATGGCTACCAAGGAACGTGCACTTGGGTCCCGTGAATGGTTCACCGTCGATGCCGATGGTCAGATTGTAGGCCGACTGGCAACTCAGCTGGCAACTGTTCTGATGGGTAAGCACAAAGCCACATATACGCCCCACGTGGAATGTGGAGACGCCATCATCGTCACCAACGTGGACCGTGTCCGTTTCACCGGAAGCGAGATGCAGCATCCCAAGCTGCCCTACTACTCCAGCAAAATGGCAAACAAGAAATATGTGCGTTACAGTGGCTATCCCAGTGGCCTTCGTATTCGTTCAGCGGTTCAGATCTGGGAAAAGAATCCGGAACGGATTCTGCGTGAAGCCGTTCGCCGGATGCTCCCAAAAAACCGTCTTGGTCGGCAGATGTTGAAAAAACTTAAGCTCTATACTGGAACCGAACACCCCCATCAGGCTCAGCAAGCTCGACCGCTGCCGGAATACCTGATGCCGAAACAGAAAAACAATCAGTGACCATCAATCGTTTGGTCCTCCGTCCAGCCTAACGATTTGATCGCATCCCTTTCAGATCACCACAAGTGATACACTCATGAGTTCAGACTCCACTCCCGCTGAAGACGAAGCTGCAAATACCACTCCCGAAGACGCCACCTCGATCGAAGACGCCACCCCGATCGAAGACGCCACCCCGATCGAAGACGCCACCCCGATCGAAGACGCCACCCCGATCGAAGACGCCACCCCGATCGAAGACGCCACCCCGATCGA
>CAUZPL010000021.1:0-84571 GCA_963581585.1 Planctomycetota bacterium | reverse complement strand
ACTGCAAAGTATAATGGTCGTCGCCTGAAAATAACAGGGTTCGGACGACTGGACCCTGAGTGAGCAGCGAGTGTCAGCGCCCGGTCCGGTTCTGCCATGCGCCCAGGATTCGGACGCAGCCTTATCCGCAGGCTGCTCAAACGTCGGTCCATTTCTTCGCCTTGGCACTCTCCAAAACAGCAGCACAGACTCTTTGCGTCTCTTGGGCATCCCGGAACGTGGGGTTGCAAGGTTCACCCGATGCCAGACTTTGCAGGAAGTCGGCCACGTGATGGACGAAGGTGTGTTCATAGCCAATCTGGAGTCCGGGTACCCACCACTTGTCCATATATGGCATGTCGCTGTCTGTAACGTGGACCGATCGCCAGCCGCGGACCAACGAATCATCCCTGTGATCGAAGTATTCCAGTCGGTGCAGATCGTGGAGATCCCAGCGGATTGAAGCGTGCTGGCCGTTGATCTCCCACGTGTACAACGCCTTATGTCCTCGAGCGTATCGCGTCGATTCAAACAGGCCCAACGAACCGTTCCGGAAGTGGCAAAGGAACGCGCAGGCATCATCAATGCCGACAGGTTCAACCTTGCCGGTCAGATTGTGCATGCGTTCCCTGACGAACGTTTCCATCATGGCACTCACGTCAGTCAGAGATCCATTAAGCCAGATAGCGGTGTCGATGCAGTGAGCCAGCAGGTCACCTGTGACACCCGATCCAGCCGCTTGAATATCCAGTCGCCACAATGCTTCGCCGCCCTGTGGCAGATCCTCGGCAATCGTCCAGTCCTGCAGGAAATTAGCTCGATAATGGAAGATTCGTCCCAGTCGACCTTCGTCAATCAACTGTTTGGCCAAAGTGACAGCGGGGACTCGCCGGTAGTTGTACCACACTGTGTTCGGTACGCCGGCTTTTTCTACGGCCTGCACCATCGCGTCGCCTTCGACGGGATTCAACGCCAGTGGCTTTTCACAGAGGATCATCTTACCAGCCTGGGCGGCAGCAATGGCGATCTCAGCGTGCCAGTTATTCGGTGTGCAGATGTCAATGGCGTCGATGTCATCACGTTTAATCAGATTCCGCCAGTCGGTTTCGATGGATTCGTACTGCCACTGATCGGCGAACGCCCTGACTTTGTCCTCGCTGCGACCACAAACGGCTTTGAGAATCGGACGGTGCATCAGATCGGGAAAGAAATCGTTGACACGTTTATAACCGTTAGTGTGAGTGCGGCCCATGAAACCATACCCCACAAGTCCGATGTTGACAGGTTTCTGGTTAGCCATTTAGGAACAGCCTTTCGTGAATCCAATGCGATATAATACTGTCCTGTCCCTGGACTCGGGAGCAGACATCAGGCGGCGGCGTGTGCGTCTCGCACCTTAATCATTGCGTCCAGAATTGTGTTCCATGTTTTCGGAGTCTCCAGCATGGAATTCGGGAACATGCAGCCATCCCAGCAAATGTGCTGGATGCCCCGTTCTTCCGCACCTTTCAGCCAGTAGGCTGCACACTTTGTAATGTCCAGCTTGCCGTTGGGATCATCGGCCGGACAGTGTTTACCAGTTTTGTCGTGCGAACCGGCTCCATGAACTTCGCCATCATTCTGGGCGACATGGAAATCAATCGTCCACGGCCGAAGCTTGTCCGTCATCGTTTTGTAGGCAGCGTAAAATTCGTCATCGCTGCAGCCGTCCTGCACCAATGCATGTTCCGGCGCGTTGTAGCCGAGCAGATACAGATACGTGTGAGCGAGATCCGCCTGAAAGCCGAGTGTTTCCGGCATGCCGACTTCTTCGAGCAAATCGAGCATGTTTTTCCAGCTGTGCATACCGGCCCAGCAGATCTCGCCTTCCGCTGCCAGTCTTTCCCCATGATCAGCAGCAATTTTCGCGGCTTTTTTGAACGTACTGGCGATTCTTGAAGTATTTGCCTTCGGGTCTTCGCGCCAGGCCTCGACTCCGAATTCTGCCGAATCGATGCGAATGACCCCGTACTGACGAACACCATGTTCGTTAAACACTTTGGCGATGCGGCAGGCCATCGTGACTGCGTTCAAGAACTTGTCCGTGGATTCCCTGTTGCCCATGGCCGAGTCACCGACCGTGCCGGGCCAAATCGGAGCCACTAATGACCCGACATTGAACCCATGGCCAGCGATCTGGTCTGCAATCCGGTGCAGGTCATCGTCACTGGCTTCGGGGTCCGTGTGCGGCAGGAACAGGAAATAGTCGATTCCGTCGTATTTTTGGCCGTTGACGCTGGATCCTGCCGTGAGTTCCAACATGCGTTCCAGACTGATTGGCGGCTCTTCTCCTTCGCCATCACCTTTGCCGACGAGACCCGGCCACATTGCATTGTGAAGTTTGAGTAGTGACATATGATCAGCTTTCTACGATCGACTAGGTTTGCGGAATCAACGAGAGAAAAGGGATGTAACTGGAACCAGAAAGTCACAGACGCTCATCTTCGAGACACTGGTTGATATCCCACGTCCTCCTTCCAGCAGATGAATTATTTTCCGGCCCCGATTTCAGGAGCATCCGTCTGAGCGTCCGGTCCGAAGTAGCGCAAACCAACCAGGGGTTCGGTTCCCGTGTTTTCGAAAGACACGCCCTCAGCAGCTCGGCTGGCCACCACAAACACTTCGTCTTCGGTCATTTCACCGAAGCGAATCATCACGGGTGACTGCAGGTGCATGTTGCCGATGCTGCCCATGCCCTGGACCGTGATCCAGCAGTAGGCACCAGGGTCGCTGATCGTACATTTGGCTCCCGGCCGCAGTGTGAGTTCCTTGGCAGTAAAAAGCTGCCGGCCGTCGACACGGCCATAGACAATCCATTTATCACACCAGCCATCACCGTCCTCGCAGACGATGGGTTCCAAGTAATTGCTGTTCTTGAAAGCAGGATCGACATTCTTTTCCCAGTCCAACGCCTCAACCAGATAGCTGTTATCATCGTGATGCTCTTCAGGAAAGTCCTTGGTCAGCAGCGCACGAGGGACCTCACGACCCTCGACGAGGTTTTGATACATGGCGAAGACGTCACTGCCCCACTGGGGTTCGTAAGTGACCAGGGATCCCGGTGCATGCAGCACACAAGGTGGAATGAGCCACCCCGTGCCGGGTTTCAGCCGGTAAGCTTTTGACAGATCCAGCAGACCATTTTCGCACTCATTCCAGCGGTCCAGGCAGTCAACTACGTCCTGCTTTGTCGTACCAGGTTCCAGACCCATGAATGTGTATGGAAAATTGTTTCCAAGTTGATTCATTTGGGGAGGGAAATAATAGCTCTCGGGCTTACCTTCCTGGCCCACCAGCGCTGCCTGTTCGGCATTCTGATGTATGTGGTGAGGAATGGGGCCCATGTTGTCAAAGAATTTCGAATACACGGGCCACTTTTGAAACGTGTTCCAAATGTGTCCGCCGATCACCTGATCTTTGAGTTCCGTGACAACGTCTCGCAGTAAGAATCGCTTCCCCTCGTGAACACAGTATGACAGTCCTTCGTCGTCGTTACGGTTGTCGTTGGCAGCCTCGGTGGTCGAACCAAACCAACGTTCGTCAATCCCACCCCGGTGCATTCCTAATGCGTAATAGTCGTCCG
The DNA here is from genome assembly GCA_963581585.1 of Planctomycetota bacterium. GTDB lineage: Bacteria > Planctomycetota > Planctomycetia > Planctomycetales > Planctomycetaceae > S139-18. Next base: position 80,970 of record CAUZPL010000021.1, on the reverse strand, counting down.
GGTGCAGTTTGAGGCGTTGGCCTGGCTGAAGGAAGGAACGGGGGACCCAGGTGGGGGCCAGTCGCAGGATGCCATTTCCGGCCATGAGGGCGTCAGCAGCAAGTTGTGCAACATTCAACATGTCTTTGCTTTTGGTTCTTAGTTTTCGGAATACGCGTCGACTTAACACCGGTGCACTGCCGCAACGAAACTGGTCTTGCGCCTGTGTCTCCGACGCCGTTGCTAAGGATGGCCTGTAATTGGGCGAAAGCCCATACGTGTCCCGGTTGTCGGAACTGGTTCAGGCATTCTGGCGCAGGAAATCCGGTTTGCAAAGTCCGCGAAAGAATTCGTTTCAGGCGGTTTGGCAGCACCCTCAGGATTCTCTGTTTCCGGACTGGTTGCGACGGGTCGACCGTGACGTAAAATGCAGTCACATTATTGTTGTACGACACTTCAACCATATTCCGTGAACGCTGTCTCAATGACCAAAGTCGCGATTCTTGGGGCCACCGGTTATACGGCTCTGGAACTACTCAATATCCTGGCGCGACATCCACAGGCCGATGTGGTTGCTTTGACCACTCGTCAATCCGGCAACCCGTCTGTCACTGACATCCATCCTTCACTGACCGGACTGTATGATCTGTCGTGCGAGAATCTTGACCATGCCGAAGTCGGTCAGCGAGCAGATGTAGTTTTTTGTACTCTGCCGCATACAGCTAGTATGGAAGCAATACCACAGCTGCTGAACAGTGGCTGCCGAGTTATCGATCTAAGCGCCGATTATCGGCTCAATGATCCCGGCGTCTACGAGGAATGGTACGGACACGTCCATACGGACCCCACGAGACTCAGCAGCACCGTCTATGGATTGCCAGAGCTGTTTCGGGACCGGATTGGAGATGCTGAACTCGTGGCAAACCCTGGCTGCTATACCAGTACGTCGATTCTGGGTTTGGCTCCGTTACTGGCAAACGGCTACATTGAACCGGATGGGATCATCATCGACGCCAAGAGTGGAGTCAGTGGAGCAGGGCGGGCGCCAAAGCTGGGCACGCTGTTTGCGGAATGCAACGAATCTGTCACGGCCTATAGCATCGGCAATCATCGTCATACGCCCGAGATTGAACAGGTGCTCAGTGAAGTGGCAGGGCTCTCCGTCAGCGTGGCATTCAATCCTCATTTGATGCCGATGGACCGGGGCATCCTGTGTTCGATGTATCCCCGACTGAAGACCAGTACGTCAGTTGATCATCTGCTGGAAGTCTGCCGCGAGTTTTATCGTGGTCAGCCGTTCGTGCGAGTCGTCGAACACATTCCGGCAACCAAACACGTGATTCACACGAACTATTGCGACATCAGCGTAAGAATGAATCGCGATCAACTGGTGGTGTTTTCGGCCACAGACAACCTGATCAAAGGTGCAGCAGGCGTTGCGGTCCAGAACTACAATCTAATGCTGGGGCTGGATGAGCAGACCGGTTTGGCATAGATCGAGCTCCATTGACCCAGCCATCTTTCCCTGCACTCAATCCACAGTTAGAATTGAATCATCGCGTTCCGCACTCCAGCAAACGCGAAATCCTCTATGAGTCCCGCAGGGATTCAACTTATCGTGATGGACGGACCACTGGAAACCCGGATTACGCAGAAGTTACTTGGATTGGTTCGGCGCGGAAAGCACTGGATAAGGAAGAATGGCTGTCTCAACAGGCCTTCCGAATGGTTATCGAACTTCGGGCTCCACTTGCGGGATCAAAGGCAATGGACGGCCGGATCTTGCTCTTTTTATTTCTGACAAACCCGCCTCAGCGTCCGGCGTTTTTACCACGAATCGTGTTGTAGGAGCTCCAGTAAAGGTTTCCAGCGGTCGCGTACCCGCGAAGTCGATTCGGGCTGTCGTTATCAGCTCCGGCAACGCCAACGCGTGCACCGGCGACGAAGGTCATCAGGCAGCTTTGACAATGACAGCTCAAGTGGCTTCGGAGCTGAGTTGTAAACCGGAACAGATACTCGTGTGTTCAACTGGTATCATCGGGGTTCCTCTGCCATTGAATCTGATTGCAGCCGGCATACCAAATGCAGTTGGCACTTGCACAGCAAGTCCAGACAGCTTTCAGGACGCGGCGGCCGCCATGATGACGACAGACACCTTCCCTAAGCTAATGTCCGTGGATACAAGCACGTCGACAGGCGGAATCCGTGTTTCGGGCGCCGCCAAAGGAGCCGCGATGATTGCACCCAACATGGCCACGATGCTGGCAGTGATCATGACGGATGCCGCTCTTACTCCCGAACAGTGTGACGCGGTTTTACGATTTGCAGTGGATTGTTCATTCAACTGTATCAGTGTGGACGGCCACACGAGTACCAGTGACACCGTCGTGCTGCTGGCAAACGGGGCATCCGGACAACCCGTGACCGATGCCGCGGACGAAGCCATAGTTCTGAGCGCCGTCACAGATGTGTGTGAGAAACTGGCCACAGATATCATTCGTGATGCAGAAGGAGCAGAGCATTTCATCACGGTTGATGTGTTCGGTTTCGACACTCGACAAACTGCATTTCAAATTGCCAGGGAAATCGCCGAAAGTGCGCTGGTCAAAACGGCGATCGCCGGTAACGATCCGAACTGGGGTCGCATCACCTCCGCCGCCGGTTATGCGGGTGTTCCGTTTGACCCTGACCACCTGTCGCTGACAATCAATGGCACTGCGGTTTATCGTACCGGCAGACCGGTGCCTTTTGACGAATCGGTGTTGTCTCAAACGATGCAGGTCGAAGATGTTCATCTGTTGCTGGAATTGTCGGGTGGACCGAATGCCGGAAATCAATCAGTTCGATTCTGGACATCCGATTTGACTCAGGAGTACGTCCGCATGAATTCCGAGTACAGCACTTAGCGAACACAGGAACCTGTCTGATATTTTTCCGAATGGTGCATTCTGCGACAACGCATCCTGCATGGCTTCCAATACATCAACAAACACCGACTCTTCCGTCCATCGAGATCTTACAACGGACCGTTCCACAGCCCACATAGGGTTGGTCTGTACTCATGCGCTGGAACTCAAATCGTTGCACGGTCAACTTGATCGTCACCGACGATACTCAGATGGTGGAATGCGATTTACTGGTGGATTTCTGGGACCGTCCATCCGAGTCGCGATCGTGGAAGCTGGGACAGGATTTGCGTCCCATCGAAAGGCCACAGAACTTTTGGTTAAAGAACATACACCGGCATGGATTTTGTCGACCGGTTTCAGTTCGTCGTTGGCGGATGATGTTCGTGCCGGTGACCTGTGCCTGGCGTCGGAAATCCGAGACACTCACGGGCAACAGCTGGAACTCAGTTGTCCAATCCCCGAATCAAAGCATGCCACCCTGAGGCGGCATCTTTGCAGCGACCATCATCCGGTTGTATCGGACGAGAAACGTCAACTCGCGGGAGAATATTCCGTATCAGCTGCGGACACGGCGAGCCTGGCGGTCGCGCAAGTTTGTGAAGCGGCCGGCACTCGCTGTCTTTCGATTCGAGCTATCATTGACGGTCCGGATGAGGATTTACCGCGGCCGATCGTGGAGGCTTTGTTTGAACCGACGTCATCTGAATTGGCCCGTAATCCCGTGAGTCGCTGGCTTCGCGGGCTGCGCCAGCCACAGGAGGTGAAGGGCTGGATGTCACGGGCAGAGACAGTCGCCGGGCGGCTCGAACACTTCCTCTCGGGTGTCATTCGGCAACTTGGCGAACAGCTGGATAAGCAGTGAATTTTCCGATCGGTTACAACCAGCCCGCGAAACATGGTGGCGAAATCCCTATTCCCGTATTGCATGGGCACCACCTTGATCGCCGTCAGACTCGCGGATATCATCTTTGCTCGGCGGCGCCAATCGTGGGTTTTTTGGTGGCTATAGCTCAGCTGGTTAGAGCGCTGGATTGTGGTTCCAGAGGTCGCCGGTTCAAATCCGGTTAGCCACCCGTGCTCGTAAACGTCTGCTGAATTCAGCAGACGTTTTTTCGTGCGCACGTCTGAGAACCTGTGCCGGAAAACAACCACCATGAGCTATCCAAAATCCGATTCACCAATTGACTAATTGCAACGACCTGAACCAATATGATATCGGTGAGGATTCCCGATTGCCCAATCGAATTCCGATTGGCAATATCAATGATTCCCGTTCCCGAGAACACTGGTTCTTAGCTCCGCCGTTTCCCATCAGAGGCCGCTATCGACAGCACACCCTGTGTTTCACCGTCACGTAATTTCACATAATCGAAACCTGTAATTCCACACGAGGTGAAATTATGACGACCGCTTCGCGTGCCCGCGCCGAATCGTTGCGCCACATTTTTGAGTTGGAATACATCCTGATCGGAGACTTGCGCGGCCTTCTGGAATCACCGATTGATGACCAGAACCTCCGTTGGGTTTCTGCTGTGCTGGATGCACTGCTCGAAACACTTCCCAAACAGTTTGAGCTTAAGCAGCAGGGTGGATATTTGCGTGAAGTGCTTGAGGTCCAGCCGAACTGGGAGTGCCACGTTTTGTTACTGGAGGTCGAGCACGAGCAAATGTGTAATCGACTGCAACAGTTGCGGAATGAATTGCCGGATGCTGTGAAGCTGGAATTCCTCGCCGGTACTTTGCGCATGGAACTCAAAGGATGGATGCGGGCTTTTGTGGCACACAATCGCCATGAGTCACGACTTCTGCAAACGGCAATGAATCTGGAAGTGGGCTGCGGAGATTGAATACTCAGCAGTCACCCTCTGCGGCTGAGCGCGTGGGTGACTTACCTGCTTTCGAAGCCACGCTCGGAGGCGACATCAATCAGCAGATCGTTTCGGCAGGCGGGCTGCAAACAACTCTATCGGCCCTTATGTTGTTGCTAAGGGCTTTCGAGGGGGTTTCGGATGACCTTTGAGCGGCAACCGGACTGTCCTGCCAGTCCATGCGGCCTGATAGATGGCCAGAATGATTTCCACGCTGCGCCGCCCTTCAACACCATCAACCATCGGCGACGTGTTGTTCTTAATCGCATTCATGAAGTCCTCAAGCTGGTTCTTGTGGCCACGGAACGAAATCGCTTTGGGATCGGCCGCACCACCGGACATGGCTGAATCCGCTGCAAACCTGCGTCGGATCGACGCGTCCCGGCGATTCTTTATCTGGAACTCCCACTGCAGCACACTGTCCTGTTCCAGAATAACCGTTCCCTGTGTACCGTGAATTTCAGTCTTTTTCTGCAGGCCCGGCCATGCACTGGTGGTAGCTTCGATGACCCCGATCGCTCCGTTCGCAAATCTCAACGTCGCCACACCCACGTCTTCAACTTCAATACGTTTGTGAGCGATCGTGGTGGTCATCCCGGTAACTTCCACGACATCACCCATCATCCAGCTCAAAAGATCCACCTGGTGAATAGCTTGGTTCATATAGGCTCCGCCACCATCCATATCCCACGTACCTCGCCACCCACCGCTGTCATAGTATTCCTGTGTGCGCCACCACTTGACGTAGGTGTCACCGAGCGTCAACCTGCCGAAGCGACCCGAGTCGATCGCTGATTTGAGCTCCTGATTCACTGCGCCGAACCGTGAAGGCAGGATCGCACACAGCTTGACGTTGTTTTTTTTACACGCGTTGATGATTCGGTCGCAGCGTTTGAGTGTGATTTCGAGCGGCTTTTCGACAGCCACATGTTTGCCGGCGGTGGCGGCCGCCACCGCCGGATCCATGTGTGCTCCACTGGGAGTGCAGACACAAACGATATCGACGGAAGGATTGTTCAGCAGATCGCTTATGGAATCACAGGCGGTGCAGGCATTCTGTCTGGCAAATTTCCGAGCGTATTTGGGGACCTGGTCGAAACATCCGACCAGATTCGCACCTCGAATGGCTTTGATCGCTTTGGCATGAAAATGGGAAATCATTCCCGTGCCAACGAGGGCAAATCCGGTGGGCATGAGGAATCCTTTTGTCAGAGCGCCACGCCGGTTGATAATGGCAGTCGGGATACCTGCAGGATTGACTGTTCGCCGCCGTCGCTCTGTGGTTACCCGAAGTGTGTGACTGATATGTTTGTTAATCCAGGCTGACTCTACAGAATTTTTTCTTGCCAGCCCACACAAGCAGTCCGTTTTCCACGGCGATCTTCTGGACAGCATCCTTAATCACAGTTCGTTCTTCGCCCAGTTTTGCACCTCCCTGAGCGATCAGCCGCCGTGCTGCTCCATTGGATTCCTGCAGACCCAGTTTCGTCAGCAACAGGAATGCGGGTAGTGTACCGTCTTTGAGGTCACTCACCGCTAGTTTTACCTCTGGAATATGTGCAGGCAGGCCACCACGTCCGATCTCCTGCATCCAGCGCTTTGCGGCAGATTCGGCATCTGTGTCGGCGTGGTATTGACTTATGACCATCGTCGCTAGGCAGATTTTGGCGTCTCGCGGGTGTCCTGCCAGCAGCGTTTCCGCTTCATCCGTCGCTAATTCTGTGAGCAATTCAAAGTACATCGGCATCACTGCGTCCGGCAACTGCATGAATTTCTTCATCATGTCGTAAGCTGATTCGCAGATACCAATGTAGTTGCCCAGACTCTTGCCCATGCGTCGTTTGCCGTCGAGACCCACCAGAATGGGAGACATGATTCCAATTTGCTGGTTGAGACCTGCCTGCGCCTGGAGATCACGAGCAAGCATAAAGCTGTAGAGTTGTTCAGTACCACCAAGCTCGATATCGGATTTGATTTCGACAGAGTCCCATGCCTGCATTACGGGGTACAGGCACTCATGCAGGAAAATGGGTTTCTCGGCTTTGCAGCGTTTGGCAAAGTCGTCACGATTCAGCAGTTGTGCAATGGTCACGCGACCACACAACTGCAGGATTTCGGCCAAGCCCATCCTGTCAAACCAGTCTCCGTTGCGATGGACTTCCGCCGTTTCCATCCTGACGACCCTGCCGACCTGTGCCAGATAGTCCCTCGCGTTTGCTTCGATTTCTTTTTCGGACAGCCGTTTGCTGCGAACTTCGTCACGGCCACTGGGGTCTCCAACCATTGCGGTGGCATTTCCGATGATGATCACCGCCTGGTGACCCAGCTCCTGAAATTGTCGGATTTTTCGGAGCGGTACCGTATGCCCCAGATGAACATCTATACCGGTTGGGTCGATTCCGTATTTCACACGCAGTGGCGTGCCTGTGTTGAAACTATGCTGCAGCTTCCGTTTGAGTTCCTCTTCGGGAACAATCTGCTCAACGCCGCGGCGAATGATTCGGAGTTGTTCTTCGACAGACAGAAAGCTGATGGCCACGGTTGACTACTGATTACAGGCAGGGATTTCCGGAAAGCCAAGAGCGTAACAGCTTCCCTACCTATTCCGACAGAAAACTGTCAGTTTGGATGTCAGGATGCCATTGCCATCAGGCGTTCTTCGAGTTCCCGGACGACCTCATCCCACGTGGTACCTCGGCAGGAATTCGGCAGGTCCACCTTAATGCGCTCGTTGATCCACTCATCGACTCGCTTTGCAGCCGCCACGACCGTGCTGTGATCTCGACCCCCAAAATACTGGCCGATTTCCCTCCAGGCAGCCCGTGTCAGTTTGCGGGCCACATACATGGCAATCGAACGAGGTCCACTGATGGCTTTACGACGGGTCCTAGACCTCATGTCCTGCACAGAAACACCAAACGCATCGCATATGATACGTTCGACGTCGTTGATCCGAACCAGATGCCGGCACTCTTCCTTGAGCCCTCCGAGTAATGTGCGTGCCTGACTGGTCGTAATACGCCCACCGCGAAGAGCCACATGACTAACCAGACAGTTCAACGATCCCTGAAGTTCCCGTGCATTACGACCTCCGTGGCACGCCACGTAACTCAATGCGCCCGTGCTCAGGTGATCACGATGTGGCAGTGCCAGAGATTCGACCAGTTTGCGCCGAGTGCACTCTGACGGCTCTTCGATTCTGCAAACCAGCCCGCCAATGAACCGCGTTGTGAGTTCCTCTCGATGCTGGCTCAGCAGTCGCGGATGCCGGTCGCAGGTGAGAACCAGTTGGCCACCGTGATGGATCAGCTGATCCATCGTATGCAGAAACTCCTCCTGCGTTGCCTTTTTGTTGCCCAGGAACTCGATGTTGTCGACCAGCAGAACGTCAACATTGCGGAAACGCTGTCGAAACGACGGTACAGAACGGCTGGCCAGAGCATTCGTGAAATAATTGGTGAATGATTCGCTTGTGAGGAACAATATATTGAGTTCCGGTCGTGTCCTGCGAATCTCACTGTAGATTGCCTCCAGCAGGTGTGATTTGCCCACGCCCGTCGAACCATACAGATACAGCGGATTGAATCGTTCGCCGGGTGCATCACTGATCTTGCGTGCCGCCATCAGTGAGAGTTCGTTGCACGGCCCGGAAACGAAGGAATGGAAAGAACGAAAACGGCGACGTGCCAGCGATCGAACGCACTCACCTGTTCGGATAAGTTCATCTGCGGCCGACTGGGGCGTGATCGAGGCGGTTGACGATTGACGTCCGGGCGTCGCCGCCGGTCCCTGCTGTTGGACTGTTCCACTGGTATCGGACTTGTTGCCGAGTGATGCGTCGACGTGAACGACAAAACCGGCAGACGGTCCCAGAACATCGACCGCTGCCGCCATCAAATGCTGACGAAATCGCTTCATGATCCAGGAACAGATGAACGGGTTAGCAACGTACACAACCAACTGGTCGCCCGTTGCCTCAATGCGTGACCTGCCGTGAAACCAACGGTGAAAATTCCTATCACCAACACCACATCGGACTGCGTTGGCGAGGTCAGAACCAGACGGGGCCACATTGGCTGTTGGGGAGAGATTCTGGTTTGTCGTGCCCTGCGGCCGAAAGCGAGGTCGGCGCTGGCGATTCTTTCCGTGATCCACGGGCTGCGTCATGCGACCCCTCCGGAGGACCCTCCGCGCAGCAGCGAACCTTAACGAGGCAGTGTGGTGCAGTCGCGGCACTCCATCGCCAACAGAAGGGAACAGAAGGTTACGGGGGAGGCTGTTATATTACGGGACTCGCGACAACCGTGCAAAATGAACGTCGCGAAAGCTAACTCACTCAACGTTCGCGATGTTACCGGCGTATTGCCGGCTGTCAAACCTTCGCGGTTCAAATATTGTATATGAAAACCAAGGAAGAACACCGGTGCAAATGATCGCAGACAAATCACTGGTTTGGTCAGTTTGGCCCTGATTTTTGATGAGCGTGGGTCCACGACCTAAGCTGATCACAAATGGAATCCTTCCTCCCCATATCCTGTTCTGCAGACGCCTCTGGATCGCTATGATTCGTCTGTTCCCGCAGCAAATCAGGAAATTTTGAGAGTTGTTCCAACGTGTCTCGTATTCGTGTTGTTTTTTCGATTGGAGCACTTCACGGCGGCGGTTCCGAACATCAGATCATTGGCGCATTGAGGCATATTGACCGCGACCAGTTCGAACCGTATTTGTATGTGGTGTATCGCTCCGGTCCTTTGCTGTCACGCGTCCCTGGCGACGTCCTCATTGCCGCATTCGAAGAACGCGACTCGCGTGCTCCGACCACAATCCCAGGTGGCATGCATCGACGGCGTGTCGAAGACATGACACGTTATCTGCAGGAAGTTCGAGCTGACGTGTGCTACGACCGTACATTCCTGATGACGCTTATTGCCGCAGATGCCTCTCAGCGTCTGGGCATACCGAATGTTTCCACGATCGTGACGGATCCGTCCGCGGGATTTGCTCCGGTTGCAGGCCGGTTTCAATGGCTGAAGAAGAGGTCTCTGCGACGGCTCTACAGCAAGTCTGCGATGGTGCTCGCTGTGTCGAATGGTGCAGCACGCAGCGCCGAGAGCTTTTACGGACTCGAGCCTCATGTTGTTGTGACGCACTACAATGGTGTCGATGTTGCTGCCATCCGGTCGGCCGCAACGAATCCGATTGATTCACAATGGTGGAATGCTGCAGGCAGCAGAAAAAAAACGGTCGTGCGAATCGTATCGGCTGGTCGATTGAATCATCAAAAAGGATTCCACCTGCTGATTGATGCCGTTGCAAAACTGGAAAGCGAGTCGGCTGACACAGAATATCGTCTTGCGCTGCTGGGTGAAGGTCACCATCGGCTGCAGCTTCAAAACCAGATTGATGCCGTGGGACTGACGGAACTGGTGTGTTTGTCAGGGTTCCAGGATAATGCGGCAGCCTGGTATCGGTCGGCCGACGTGTTTGTGCTGCCGTCACTGGTGGAAGGAATGCCGAATGCGTTGATGGAGGCGATGGCCTGCGGCACACCAGTGGTGTCCAGCCGTTGTCCGCACGGACCGGAAGAGATTCTGGCAGATGGCAAATTCGGTTTGCTTTGTGAACCAGGGTCAGTCACTGCTTTGACAGACGCAATTCGAGACATCAACCGTAACCCACTGGCCGCCAAAGAACGTGCCGCGGCTGCCAAATCCCGTGTTGAATCCAAGTTCGCTCAACGGGTTGCAGTTCGGAGTTTGGAAGACTTGTTTTCGATGGTTGTTCAAAGGAAGGATTCATGATCGGAACCGATCGAAAGACTCGTACCCCACTGCTGGCACAACGAATCCTGGATCTACAGGAATTTTCAGCCATACGGATGACGGGTGCGTTAACTGGACTGTTGTTCGCATTGATCTGCCCGGTGTACGCCCAGCTGACACAGGACCAGTGGACTGCCGCCCGCCAGCGTTTAGTGGATATCGCGATTGAAGCCGAAGGGATCTCTAATGAGGCGGTATTGCGTGCGATGAGAACTGTGCCACGCCACGAGTTCGTTTTGCCCGGATTACGTAATCGTTCCTATCGTGACGAAGCACTGGCAATCGGTGCGGGGCAAACGATTTCTCCGCCGTTTGTGGTAGCCTACATGACCGAGTCCCTGAATCCGCAGCTGACCGACAAGGTGCTGGAGATCGGAACCGGCAGTGGCTACCAGGCGGCAGTACTGGCTGAAATTGTGGATCAAGTGTATTCCATCGAAATCGTGACCAGTCTGGCCACATCGGCAAAGAGACGTCTGAAGCGATTGGGATACGACAACATTCATGTCCGAGCAGGTGACGGTTATGCGGGCTGGCCGGAACAGGCACCGTTCGATCGTATTATCGTGACATGTTCCCCGGAAAGCGTACCAGAGTCACTGGTCAGGCAACTGAAAGAAGGCGGCAGGATGATCGTGCCGATCGGTGAACGCTACCAGCAAATATTCTATCTCTTTCAAAAGAAAGACGGCAAACTCGAACATGAGCGGTTGATCTCGACATTATTTGTACCAATGACCGGTGAGTCAGAGGCACGTCGTCGTATTCTTCCTGATGGTGATCGGCCCGAATTGACCAATGGAGGGTTTGAAGATGATGAAAACGGCGACGACAACGCCGATGGCTGGCACTATCAGCGGCGATCAACTCTCCTCAGTGACAGTCCCGTGCAGGGAGCGCAGTTCATACGCTTTACGGCAAAAGACGAAGGTGAAGTCGCTCAGGCCCTGCAGGGTTTAGCGTTAAATGGGCGACGACTGGGGGCTGTGGACGTTTCCGTTTGGGTGCAGGCGACCGACATCAATCGGGGCCCAAACGGCGAACAAGCCGAGATTGCGATTCATTTCTATAACGGCAGGCGTCAGGAACTTATGGTGCAGACAGTCGCTCGCTGGAGCGGTACGTTTAGCTGGCAACAGGTCCGTCGGAGGATTGTGATCCCGAAACAGGCACGTGAGATGATCATTCGCATCGGGCTCAACGGAGCCTTGGGCACACTGGATCTTGATCACCTCAGTCTGGCGGTTCGCAGGCGATCCCGATAGCCTGCGCTGTGGACCTTTGAACGACTATAAACAGGACTGGCTCCGAACGGCTCCTGTGTGACCGTCGGATGTTAACACTGGCAGTCGTTCGGTGGCGGTGCCCGTCTGTCTGGCTCTGTGCTTAATGCAGGCCAGGTCGAACCTCAGTGCATTCTGATAATCCAAGCGGACACTGCTTCTTCTGCGGAAATAATCATTTCCAGTGAATCGATTGCCGATTCTGATTTTATCACCTGCATCGGATTCCGCCGAGTGTGCGCAGATTTTGCCGATCGGTAACACGTGAAATGATTACAACGGTTCAGACCTGGATTCGATGCCATGGAACGGCTGACATCTCTGCTGACCCTTACGTTTCTGTTGGGCATCGTCAGTGCAGCAGACGGGCAAACGTTCCGGTTCACCGCGGCTGGCGACGTCACAAATCCTAATACCTGGGAAGGAAATTACATTGTTCCAGGTCAGCCGGTTTACCTGCTCGATCTGCTGAAAACTGCAGGATACCAAGGCGAAGGCAATGCGTTCATCGTGCGAGGCAATCTGCTGCGGAATGATTCACCTGGGGCCGTCCTCAGCAAGTTTGTTTCCGCTCAGATAAAGGGACAGCGATCACAATTGACGAATGGTGATATTGTGATCTTCCATCAGGTGTCCGGTACAGCCAACGTCGAAGAACATATTCTGGTCATCACGGGAAAACAGCGGGAAGTGGTACCACTGGACAAAATCGGCAGCCGCCTTGGCAATCTGCTGACACCGCTCGGTGTCGCCCGTTCGATCCACACCAGAATCCCCGTGACACGAACTCACCACAGCACGGCGGTGCACTGCATGGTGCATCCTAACGATTTGCTGATCCACGGCGATGTGGTTTGGCTGGACGGCATCGACTTGCTGGATGATGACGCTCGAGTTCGGTTTAGCGAGCTGTTCGATGAACCACAAAAAACAGAATTAGTCAACCCGTCGAATCCAACGATTCAAACTGTTTCAGACGAACGAACTCCCGATCCTGGGAGCCATGACATTGACTCTGGTGATCTTACTCAGCCTCTGCAAACATCGGTTACTGAGACATCACAAGTACCAGCCGTTCCGGCTGTGGTGAAAACGATTATTCCTGCTGACACGGACGGTCCGGTGCAGGCCGGTGTTAGTGGTCTGCCCGACAGACACCTGCCAGCCATGCGCCCCGTCGATACGGTGGTATCACCAATCTGGAATACTGTTTTTATCTGCGGCCTCCTAGGCTCGATAACACTGATCCTGGGTGGCTGGCTGAAGACTTACCGCGACACTACGGCTTCAAGGAAACAGGTGATCGAGTCAATCTCCGGTGTGCAACCTCCTCAGAAAATTCTCACTCCAGTCGCCGCAACTGCATCACCGTCGACGGCAAGCAATAAGATCCAGACAGACACATCGACATTTGAAGTCACCACAGCGTTAGATTCTCAACCTGTAACATTGTCACAGCCAATCGAAGACGTTGTGTCTGAGAACAGCATGACGGATCTGTCAGCACGGCCTGAACCACTCGTTGACTCAGCGAATACGAGTAGTCTCGTGACAGAACAGGAATGGTTCAGCGGAAGCTGGCCTGGCACAAGTGAGAAGAACTCAGCGCCCACAGTTCCAGTTGAGTTCCTGAAACCATCGCAGGAATCTGAACCGACCGCTGAGGTTGCTCCGGAATTCGTGGAAACCCAAACGGCACCATCCGTCTCGGAAAATAACTCCGCTTCGGATGATGCCGAATCATCGCTGCCAGCGGCAGATGATCTGGAAGATCTGATTCAGAACCGTCTCTCAGTCGAACTCCAGCTGGCGGACCTGCCGCTGCAAGTGACGCTGTTTGGACGCCCTGCGGGACCGCGGCGGCTAAGAATCGATTCGGCCCACACTCAAATTTCCGCTCCAAATTTCGTGGCGGGGAGTCGGTCTCGTCCAGAGTCTTCTCACAACATCACTGAAGTGGTGGATTTGCCGGACCAGGATGGTCAGGACACCGCGTCACTGGATCGTGCACTGAATTCGCTTAATGAACAGAGGCATTGATGATTACTGCCATCGACTTTGGCTGTTATGCCATTCGCTCAGCGTTTCGTGAGAACATGGATGGTGCGCCGGTCAGGTTGTTCTCGGAGAGATCTGAATATGTTGTCCTGCCAAATGTCGAACGCTACCTGCAATTACTGAATTTGCACGAAATACCCCGAGCGGAATGTGAAGATACTCTGGTAGTTTATGGCAACCGGGCGGCCTGCACGCGATGGCTAAGTCGGATGCCATCGGCGAGTATCTTTAACGGAGGAATGGTTCCGGCGGACGATCCCCCAGCCAGACAGATGCTGGATCTGATTTGCGCTGCAATTCTGCCGGCCCCGGGTCCCTGTCTGAATGTGTGTGTGTTTACCGTACCCGGCAGTGAAAGGTGTGCCGAGAGTCAGAAATTCCTGTCACGTCTGATACGAATGCGAGGATACGAACCTCTTGCTTTGTCAGCGTCCGATGTGGCCATGCTGGCGGAAGGCAGCGATGTGTCGTTCAGCGGTATCTCAGTGGTGATCGGGGCAGAGACCTCTGAAGTGAGTGTTTCCCGGTTGGGTGTCACACTTGCATCCACGTTGATTCCCGTTGGAGCCGACTGGATCGATATCGAACTGGCACGCCAGTTCCAGATTCAGATTTTCGATGAATCCGGATGTGCCTGGCTGGATCTGGAAGCGGTGCGCGAATGGAAACACAACCCGGAACGGAACCTGCGTAATTCCATTGGTGAACGGGAGCGGATCCTGTCACGGCTTTATAGTGCTGTACTGGACAGGGTTGCTGAGGCCACATACCACCTGCTGGTTCAGCCAAACGTCCAGTTGGCCGTCGCGGAAGAACGGCTCAATGTGATCTGCAGCGGCGGGGCGACCTGCATTAATGGATTCGCGAGTGCTTTGACCGAACACTTTGTGGATCAGGATATCGCAAATCGAGTGCAATCGGTGCGAACAGTCGATGATCCGGAACTGTCCGTTGTTCGCGGTCTGCTGATTGCCGGGGAGCTGGAAGCTCGCTGCCGCCCTCTGGCACGAACAGCCGGGTAAAACCCGGTCCGACGTGAGAGCCAGCGGCCTGACGAACTCAGCAGCCAAACGGGGCCCGGCTTTGCGTCATGTTCAAGACCAATCACTACGCTTTCAGCGGCGCAGTATCACGCACGACAGCCAGCACTCGCTGACGCAGACCGGCCGCATCCAGTTGCAGATCCGCGAGCAACTCCGCTCGATCACCGTGTTCAATAAAGCTGTCAGGAATGGCCGCCACGTGGATGCGGTCTGCAGAGACACCCTCTGCGTTTGCTGCTTCCAGTACAGCACTGCCGAATCCGCCCGTCGCCACGTTTTCATCCAGCGTGATCACGAAACCGGTCTCCACGGCCTGAATGATGATCTCGGTATCAACAGGTTTCACGAATCGTGCATTGATGACGCCAACGTCCAGGCCGTCCTGCTTCAGTTGATTGGAAGCTTCGACGGCTTCGGAAAGCAGTGCACCCAGTGCCAGAATGTTACCGTCACGGCCCCAGCGAATAACTTCAGCCTTGCCCAGTTCGAGGTCCGCCACGTCTCGATCAATCGATGTCGTCGCTGCCTTGGGATAACGAAGTGACACCGGGCCTCCGTGCTGCAAAGCAAATTCCAGCATCGGTGCGACGTCTTCCCGATCGCCGGGTGCCATTACAACCATATTCGGAAAGATTCGCATGTAGGAGATATCGAATACTCCATGGTGAGTCGGACCGTCGGGGCCGCAGAGGCCTGCTCGATCCATACAAAAGGTCACGGGAAGATTCTGAAGAGTGACCTCCTGAAAAATCTGATCATAGCTGCGCTGCAGGAATGTGCTGTAGATGTCGACAATCGGCTTCATGCCCGACTTGGCCATACCGGCGGCAAAAGCCACTGCATGGCTTTCGCAGATGCCGGTGTCGAAAAATCGCTCCGGGTAGTCCTCACGCAGCTTTTCCAGTTTGTTTCCTGCGCACATGGCAGCGGTCAGAACACAAACTTGCTCATCCCGACCCATGGTAGCGTGAATTGATGCTGAGACCACATTGGTGAATGTTTCCGTGGCAGGCGTCTGTACGGGAACAATTTCGTTGTTCCCGTCGCGATAAAAGGGGGCAGGCGTGTGAAACTTAACTGGATCCTGACAGGCCGGTTCGAAACCATGTCCCTTTTCCGTGAGGATATGCAGCAGGACAGGGCCTTTTACGTCTCTGACCAGATTCAGGTATTGCCGCAGAGATGCAATATTATGTCCATCGACCGGTCCGATGTAGCGGAAACCCAGTTCTTCAAACAGCATACCACCGTGGAAGAACGTCTTTACGGCCTCTTTGAACTGTCCCAGCACATGTTCGACCGATTCGCCGACCACCGGAACCTTGTTCAGCAGCCACGATACGTCGCGTTTGAGTCCATTATAGAAAGGAGCAACTCGTGCCTTATCCAGATAACTTGCGATTCCACCGACGCGCGGACAGATGCCCATTTTGTTGTCGTTGAGAATCACGAGCAGGTCTTTGTTCAGCCCGGCAGCATTGTTCATCGCTTCGAACACGATCCCGGATGGCAAAGCACCATCACCAATCACTGCGACCGATTTTCGTTCGTCCTCTAAAATAAGGTCGTCGCCCGCCTTGAGTCCCAGAACGGTTGACACACTGCTGCCCGCATGGCCGGTCATGAACAGGTCGTATTCACTTTCGGCCGGGTTGGGGTAGCCCATCAGACCTCCACGGCGACGAATGGTTTCCATCTGGTTGAATCGGCCGGTGACCAGTTTGTGGGGATAAATCTGGTGGCCTGTGTCCCAGATGAGTCGGTCTTTTGAAAAATCAAAAACCTGGTGCAGGGCAATGCACAATTCCACAACGCCCAGGTTGCTGGCGAAGTGAGCAGAACGATCAGCAACCACGGTCAGCAGGGCCTCACGAATTTCGCTGGCCAGCTGGTTGAGCTGCCGGTCATCCATTGTTCGCATCTGAGCGGGAGATTCAATTTCCCTGAGAATCTCAAATGACATCAGTGATCTCTTTCAACAATAAACCGCGCCAAACAACGCAGCGGATCTGCTCGTTCTTCAAAATTTGACAGGCAGTCGCATGCTTCTTCCACGAGTACAATCGCTTTCCTGCGACTTCCCTCCACACCCAACAGGACAGGATATGTGAGCTTTCCCAGTTCGTGATCACGGCCTGTTTCTTTTCCCAGTTTGGTTGCACCTCCTGTCGCGTCCAGCAGATCATCCGTGATTTGGAACGCCAGCCCGCAACATTCACCGAAGGTTCGCAGCCGCCGTCGGATATCAGACTCCACCTGAGCCACGGCTGCTCCCATTTCGAGCGAAGCCGTAATCATGGCACCGGTTTTCATGCGGTGAATTCGCATTAAGTGTTCTACGCAGTCCCGGTCACTGCCGCTGGATAGTTCCAGAGAGGAATCCGGACTCTGCATCATTGTACTATCCGCAGCCGCCCCGCAAAACGAACCAATTTGTGAGGTCTTTTGCACATCCGGGTCCGGCTTGACGCCCGGAAACGGGCCTCGCTCTGCTGTGAGATCCAAAACCTGCCCACCCACCATGCCCCGACCACCCGCAGCCACGGACAGAATTGTCAGGCAATCGACTACGACCTGTGGAGCGAGCGCCGATACAGCCACCGACGAGAAGGCATGTGTTAACAGTGTGTCACCCGCCAAAATGGCGAGTGCCTCACCGTGGACCACATGACTCGTCGGACGGCCTCGCCGGAGAACATCATTGTCCATCGCCGGAAGATCGTCGTGAATGAGTGAATATGTATGGATCATCTCGACCGCACAGGCAGCCGGCAGAGCGTCGTCGAGGATTCCTTCGCAGAGGTCCGTCGCCATAAGCACGAGTACCGGCCGCAGGCGTTTCCCCGGAGCTGTCAGGCTGTAACGCACGGCCTGTCGGAGAGCATCTGGAACAGCAGCGTCAGAGAATTCCTCATATAACCGCGCATCGACACGCGAGCGCAGATTTGTGTAATACGTTTGGTACTCCTGGTGCATAGATGTTGCCGGAAAATCGTATTCAGGCCGGACACTTCTGCCCGTCCACTCGGTTCGTTGAGGTATCAGGTACTGAACGGCCGCGTTAACGGCCCCATTCTGCGCCACTCAACAACCACTATGCTGACAGGCTGATTGGCGCTGCACCAGCAGTCATGTCACCGAACCCCATGCATTGCCGGATTTGGCGGACTGATTCTCATTCAGCTGCCGCAATTCGGGCTGCAATGGCGCACGCCCGCAGGTATTCGGGAATGTTCAGGCGTTCATCTACAGTATGAATCTGGTGCTGGCCGCATCCCAATGTCACAGTGGGAAATCCGTGAGCCGTCAGCCAGTTGGCGTCCAGTCCACCATTGCTGGCTGACCGTTGAGGCATCAAGTCGGCTGCTTTCACGGCCGCGACTGCGGACTGGACACTGTCCGCGCTAGCAGAGATGCGGAAGGAACTGTATCGCGTGTCGTCGACCATCCGAAGCTTTGCGGTCTGTCCTCGATTGTTCTTTATGCCTTTGACGGCTCGTTCAAATGCTTTGTGGAACTCTCGTACGATTCTGTCACGAAATGCACGGCTGTGACTGCGTGCTTCGGCCTCCAGAACAACCTCCGGCATCACAACATTTGTGGCAGCGCCCCCCTCAATCGAACCAATATTGCTGGTGCCGCGATGGTTGCCTTTCGCCACCAATCCGTGCCAGCCATTTTCCTGGAGGTCGGCCACTGCCAGCGATGCGACAACCGCCGCATTGACACCGTCGTCCGGATGGACACCCGCATGACTCGCAATGCCATCGATCTTCAAGGTTATATTTGTTGCACCAACAGCGGCGATGACCAGATCAGCGGGATCCCGCCCATCCCAGTTGAAGCAGAGTTTCGGCCTCCCGAGCCTGCCGACTGTCAGGTACCGAGCTCCGCACAGTCCGATCTCTTCCTGAACCGTAAACAGCAGCGTCAGCGGTGGATAATCGATCCCCTGATTCAGCAATTCAAGGACTGCTGTCAATATGACTGCACAACCAGCACGATCATCAGCTCCCAGCGCCGTCGTCCCAGTCTTCGACCGAATCCAGTTCCCTGCTTGCACCGGTTCGCTCTCGACCGCCAGTGGAACGGTATCCATATGAGCCATCAGTAAACGCCGGGGACCACGCTTCGTCCCTTTCAATTTGACGATCAGATTTCCGGTGGCTCCGCCGATCGGACTGCGCCGATTGGCTGTGTCGATCACGATTGAAGAAGGAGAAGCTCCTGCCGCTGTCAGCATCTTTTGAATGTAGTTGCTGACAGCAGTTTCGTTGCCACTTCCACCTCGGATGGCAATGAGTTCCATGACACGAGTGACGGCTGTCGACTGGTCAATAAGTATATTGTGATTCATCAGGTCGGCGACGATCGGTCAGAGGGTGATTTACTTGTTCGGTCAACTTTATGATCTCGCTGTCAACTCGGCCCCAGTGCCACATCTGCCACGCAAATCCCGAGGCCAGCGTGGTCAGACCGGCAATCAGAAACATCTGCGGATAGCCAGCGCGATCAAACATTTCGAGGTCAATAATGCGGCCCAGCAACGGGGCCGAAATCGCGGTTCCCAGATCCATGAAACCGATCGTCAGGTTGGTTCCGCTGCCACGATAGTTGGCCGGAAACCGACCGCAGCCCAGCGAGACAATTGACGGAAATAACAATGCATGACCCAGTCCGCAAATGATCGCTGAGACAACCAGATGCCACGCCTGAGTCGCGGGGATGATCGCCAGCAATCCAGTTCCCTGGGCCAGCAGCCCTACCGTGATTAACCGGTAACGCCCTACTTTCTGACTCAGCTGCGCCGTCATGATTCTCAGCGCAAAGGCAGAAAGTGCATAAGCTGTCCAGTATTCGGCAATTCCACCAAGCCCCACGTGCCGGTTGAAGCGAATCAGATACAGACCTGGCACTGTGAACACCAGCCCCGTCACCATGGCGACCAGCACCACCGGGCCAGGCCAGTAGTCCTTCATCATCGTCGGCAGCGATGGCCGAATTCCGCGCTGACGCTTCGGAAATCCCCTTGTCAGGATCCATATAAGTACCACGTAAGCGGCGTTGCAAGCTATGACCATCTGAAATGCGTGTCGAAAGTAGATCTCGTTCCCCTCATTTAACCACTTGAGTCCTTCGACGAGCTGCGTGCCCAGTATCATGCCGACGAAACCACTGCTGCCCAGCAACCCGAGAAACTCCGTGCGTCGATGTTCGGCCACACTGGCCTGAATGTAGAACGCACTGCAGGTGAACACGCCTGACACACCGACTATATACAGTACGCGACCCACATACAGCGCCGGTGACACTGTTGTTACGCTGGCAAACACAGTGCTGCCGGCAAGCGTAGAAATCCCCAGCACGATCCAGACCCGACGGACGCCAAATCGATCGATTGTCTGTCCCAGAAACAATCGTGACAGGATGGCAGCGATCAGACCCGTTTGAATGATGCGGCCTGGCAGTTCCTCCTGGTAGATCACCGCCGTCTCAGCCGGATGTGACGTTGCCAGCCAGGCGATCCAGTCGGCAAATATGAAAAGCGCTGCATTGGCCGTGACCAGCAGAACATTGGCAATCCAGGCGCTGACAAATAACGGATCCGTCAGACGTTCCACCTGACGCGGCCCGACGGACTGAGGTACGGTCACCGTTTCCGTGACTCTGTGGCAGCTGTCTGTGGTTCGTCCGACAGAAACATTGACACCGCAGGAATCAGATACTCTATCCACCAAAGGCTCCATACCGGCGTACGCCATAGTGAAAAGCAACTCGATTGGCGACCAGCAATACCGCGATCCATGTAGCCTGAATCAATAGTTCATCTGGTAGATCTGATTCCGGAATACGCCCCAAAAGCACAGCTGCAGGGAAATAGGCCAGATATTTCAGGGGCAGATAGTGGATCCAGGGAATCCAGCCATCGATCCATTCCAGCGGAATCATGTGGCCCGACAGAAAATAGTTGAGCATCATGTAAATGAAAATAAGCGAACTGACTTCCAGAAACCAGAACGCAATGAGCCCGATAAGTGACTCGATCAGGAAGCCAATCACAAACCCGAACACAAGCGAAATCATGAACGCTGTCATGACTATGCCCGATGGCCAGGCAGGCAGGTAGCTGCGGCAGAGCCAAAACACCAAAGCGAAGGGGCCGGTGGCGACCGCGTAGTAGATCAGCTTATGGGCGACACGATGCCAAAACAGATAGTCGAGCATATCCACTGGCTGCAGCAGATACTTACGCACAGATCCGTTACGGATTGATTCGGCGATTCCAGTGGCCAGACCTGGCATACTGGAAAAAGCCCGTGCAACCATGACCAGCAGAAAATAGGCCACCATGTCAGCGTAGCGATAGTGCTGCAGTTCTGTCGTGGTGTCACCAGCTGGGGAGCCATCTTTGCTGGTGACACCACGAAAGATGGCTCCCCACAGAAAAATCTGAGTCACGATCGGCAGGAAACGCACGAGCGTGGCAAAGGCAAAATCACCTCGATAGACGAGGCGTTCTTCCATGGCGGTGCGCAGAATGAGCCACTTCAAACGAACCTGCCAGAAAAGCGAATCCCGAAATGACGGAAGGTCAGTCGAGCCGTTACTCACTCTCATCGCGAGGCCCGTTCTCAAATGAAAACAATTCAGCAATCACGTCTTCCAGGGGGCGTTCGGAAACACTGACATCGTCGATGGTATACCGCGCCAGCATGCGCGACAGAGATTCAGAGACATCCTTTTTGGGAATTTGCAGGCGAACCATGGGTGAGCCGGCTTCCAGTACATCACCGAACTGTTCAATGTCACTCGGAACACCGCCGGCGGCGAATTGTAATTCCACGATCTTGTGCTGGCTGAAGCGGTCGCCGATTTCAGACACCGGACCGTCGTGAATTACAGATCCTCGATTGATGACCACCGCTCGATCGCACAACGCTTCAATGTCTTTCATGTAGTGGCTGGTGAGAATCACGGTGATCCGTTGTTCGGCCTGATACGACCGCAGAAATTTCTGGACCCTTCTTTGACTAATGATATCCAGACCGATTGTGGGTTCGTCCAGAAAGAGGACATCCGGTCGGTGGAGCAGGGCGGCGATGAGCTCCATTCTCATACGTTCACCCAGCGACAATTCACGCACCGGCTGAGCAATCAGGTCCCTGACATCCATCAGCGACGTCAGTTCATCCATCCGCTGGCGATAGTCGGCTTCCGAGACCCGATAGATTTCCTTGTGCAGCCGGAAGGATTCCTGAGCCGGCAGGTCCCACCAAAGCTGTTCTTTCTGCCCGGTGACGAGCGAAAAACGGCGACGATAGGCGTTCTCACGCTTCCACGGCACGTGCCCCATCACCGTGGCAGTGCCGGACGTGGGGACGATCAGTCCGGAGAGCAGTTTGAGGGTTGTCGTCTTGCCGGCTCCGTTGGGACCCAAAAAGGCGATCATTTCACCTTCTTCGATTTGAAAGCTGACATTCCTGACGGCATGAACTTCCCGATGTTGCCGATGAAACAGCCCTCGTAATGAGGACATAAAGCCTTCGCTCTTGCGATAGACTTTATACGTGCGGCACAGCTTCTGGACATCAATGATCGGCATAGGCTCAATAGTAGTATCAGTAGCCAAGTCAGGGCCAAAGGCCGCTGTTGAATCCAGCCAGAATCCAGGAATTGCGAAGCTTTTTCACGCTGGCTACAGATCTCCGAAGCTCACCCACCATGCGGGACTCGAAAACAACCTAGGCTCCGCGTCTTTGCGAGCGGGTTTTCGCACCGGGGCCTGTATTGGTCGTGGGCAGAGCAGTCGGCTCGCGGTGATAACTCCGGCAAGATGTTCGACTGTGGAATGTGCGGGTGGCTGTCGACGACAAGAGTTCACACAAAGTCACCTGTTCTTGCTTATTGTCTTGCCGGCTTTGTGTAATGACAGATCGGAAGAGACCCGGTCCGACGATCGCATACTGGATTTTCACGCTCTCACTCCGGCAGCACAACATTGAAGATCATGGTGGCCCTCTGTACATCATCGAACAATGCTGACCTTCACGAGGTGATTGAACTTCTTACTGAAATTCCGTGTCTCGTGATCAATCCGGTGGTGTACCGTCGGCAGCAGATTGATCTCTGCTTCCCCCCTGAGATCTCTGCACACCGTGCTGCGTGGAAACAGATATGAATCATCGAGTGGCGCTACTGTTCAAATACCCGACAGGCGTCTTCGATCAAGGAGTGCAAATGGAACAGTTTTTTCAGTCCGACCGTTCTCACAATCTCAGCGACCAGTCCGTAGATAGGGGCGAATTGAACGCACCTCCCCGGCTCCGCATGCGGGAGTGAGTACGAACCAGTGTTACCAATCCTGGACTGAAAAAGTGATCCAGCTCTGGAAAGTCCAGAATCACCTGACAGCTGCCGGATTCGATTTCATCCGTGACGCACTCAAACAGGTAGGGCGACGTCTCGTCATCCTGTTTGCGCTGGACCTTCAGTACGAGAATGCTGTCATTGTCGCCGGTCCGACAGCGTGTGAAGTCGATCACATTCGAATCTCGATGTCAGCATCACTGATGCTTGTAACAAAACACCCCGACTGTGGACAACCAGCCGGGTTGAATCACTGTACGGACGATTTTGACCAGCGTCTGCGAGTCAACGTCTGACGGTTCGCAGGGTGTTTCGCAGTTCGAGATAATCCAAAGTGATTCGCATCAGCTCACGGTTGTAGAAGTCGTCTGCGAAGATATTGCTCTCGTCCTCATCACTGACTCCGCTGGCCTTCTTGAGCATCTTTTCCTGTTCTTCCTGCTCCCGTTTGATCGACTCTTCTTCGCGACGAAGCGTTTCTTCATTCAAAGAGATCGTTTTGCGATTCTTTCGAGCCTCGTACCGATCGATAGCTTTTCTCAGTCGGCCAAAATCTGCATCGGCTTGGACGCGAACCAGACTCCGGTCAGACAACTCCTGCTTTATACTGTCAGTCAGGTAACTGCTGTATGGCATATAGCCGGCGTGATCAATGCGGTCGAACGCAAGTGCATTGTCGAGGGAATCTTCTCCGATGTCACGGTGATCCAGTATGGATGGCAGAACCACATCGGAAAGCACACCTTTGGTTTGCGTGCTGTCACCATTGACACGGTAAAACTTGCTGATTGTCAGTTTCAGGGCGCCTCGCTGCGGTCCGACGGCACTTCCGAACAGCCCGGTGACCGGCATGACATTCTGAACAGTGCCTTTGCCGTGCGTCGTGCGATCCCCCACAACGATGCCTCGACGATAGTCCTTAATCGCTCCGGCAAAGATTTCCGAGGCGGACGCGGACAATCGATTACAGACAATGATCATCGGTTTGCGCCAATAAACCTGCGGATCTTCGTCTTCGAGTATATTCTCAGTGTTGCCGGGTTCACGAACCTGAACAACCGGTCCCCGGGGAATGAAAAGGCCGGTCACTTCCACGGCTTCTTTGAGGGCTCCTCCCCCGTTCCAGCGGAGGTCCACAATCAGTGCGTCGACATTCTGTTTCGTGAACTCGACGAGTTCCTTCCTCACATCGCGACTTGTGCTTTTGAACAGTCGGCCACTGGCAGCTCCGCCGAAGTCGCGGTAGAACGACGGGATATTGAGAATCCCGATCTTTTCCTGTCGGCCGTCAAACCAGTTGCCTGTTTCGATAATCTTCCCTTCAACGTCCCGATCATGGATCTGTACCGTCTGGCGAATCAATACATATTTTTCTATTCCGCCAGCCTCCGTGCGCACATGGAGCGTGACCTTGCTGTCCGCTTTGCCGCGAATCTTGTCGACGACTTTCGTGAGCTTCATTTCGATGACGTCGATTAGTCCGGCCGGACCATCGGGACCGTCGGGATCGACGCCGATGATTTTGTCGCCCTTGACCAGACGGCCATCCGCTGCGGCAGCTCCGCCATCAATAACTTCTTCAACGAGCGTGTATCCGTCATCGAACCGCAGCCGGGCTCCGATCCCTTCGAGCTTCTGCGACATTATAATCTGAAAATCAAGCAGTGTTTGAGGCGACATGTAGCTTGAGTGCGGATCCAGGCAGTGCGTCATTGAGGACAGGTACTGTTCGAGAACTTCGTGTCCTTCGGTCTGGTCAAGAAAACTGCGACTGCGTTTGTAGCGTTTCTGCAACCGGCTTCGTGCCTCGTCCAGCTTAGTGTCATCCAGTTTGAGCATCAGCAAATCGAATTTGATTCGTTTGCGCCACCGCTCATTGAGTTCGTCGACGGAACCAGCCCAATCCCGATCATCCGGGTCAATAATCATTTCTTCGTCAACGCCGAAATCATGGGCCCCGTCAATTTGTCGGGTAATCACTTCGGCACGTTCGTGCATTCTGGTATGGACTCGATCAAATACACGTTTGGCGAAGTCAATATTGCCCGATTCAATCTGGTCGTCCAGTTTGTCGGCCGACATGTTGAATTCATCAATGTCAGACTTCAGAAAGTACAGCTTTTGAGCGTCCCATGTATCGACGTAACGGTTGAGCAGTCGGCTTGACAGGTCATCGTTTATTTTCGGATGCGCAATATGACGTGATTCAATCATTCGGGCGACAAGTTGAGCTGTCTTGCCATCGTTTTTGCTGAGAACAATGTTGTTTCGAGCGGGCGAAAGACCGGCAACTAAGGCAACACCACAGAAAATTATAAGTCCACGGACAGACGGAGTTGCCATATTAGAGTCCTTGTCTGGAAGACGTGTCGTTGAGCGGCGGACGGGGCGGTACCATGAGAGCCGCAAGTGATGAACCGAGCACTATTCCTCGCTTAGTAAATCATCGACGTCACTTTGGGCCGCACCTAGGCCCATTGACGACAATGGCCGACTGCGCGACTTCTCGTGGGTAGTTGCCGATGATTTCTTCAGATCCTAGACCAGAGTCTTCTCCGGCCGCAAGGTGTTTCGCGGCATAAACATATGTGCTGACAGTGACCCAACAGGCGACGTTGGGCGGAACCGGGCGTGGGAACGAGCAGATTTCAGTTCCTGAATGGCAATGCAGCCCGACGCTGGACCAGGAAAAGGCTGCTGAGCAACTGATTCGGTTCGTCCCCAAACGCGTTCGTATCGCTTGCGCTGTGTGAAAACATCAGAGAAAACTGATCTCCTGAGGCCGCCGTGCACAGATAGTAGTCCCGGACGATTTCTATGTCGCTGATACAGCCCGATACCTGGACATGGCGAATTCTCCACTGGTTGTCGTCTCGTATGGTCTCCTCTGAAATGATCTGCCCATTGCGGGCCTGAATCGCTGTTTCGACGTCGGAACGAAAATCCGGATCGGATGTGTGCTGGCCGGGCGGCATCACGACACCAGCGGAAACATTGCATTGCGAGATCAGGGCACCGTCGCGGATCTGCCTCAATATGATAACTTGATCGTTCTGATTGAAGATGTGCCATTCGGGACTGTGATGAAAGACCAAGCGCCATGGTGTCTGCAGGGCCAGTGGTTTGTCGAACAGAGCGTCGTTGAGTTCTGTAGGAATTTTTTCCCAATCGACAATTGACTGAGTCCAGGTAATATTGACCGAAGCGTCAAGACCGGGGCTGACAGGGCCAGCCGACCGTTTTTCCTTCAACTGACAACTGAGTTCTAGAAGCAGTCGGCTTTCGATATTGACGCTCAGCGAACCGATGAGTTCCACGGTGCTGGCAGATCCGACGACGGCACCTTCGGCCCTGCCGGTGAATTGAATTTGTGCGACGTCGCTATCCAGCGATTTAAGCTCGCACGACAGAGAATGATCAGTGACGGCCTCAAGGCCCGCCAGCCGCGGAAGGACCCAGTTATCAGTGTTCCATTTTTCACCGACGAAGATGTCTCTCGACGGCAGCAGCGAAGCACAGAACAGAGGGTCGCACGGCATCTGAAGCAGATCGAACTGACCACGCGACAGAGGATGTGCCGCGGCCGCCGGGTGCAGACCAATATCAGACCCTCGAATGTGTATGAGTGAGTTGGATCCGGGCAGGGCGATCTTTGTCCGATGGTCTTTGCCAACGCGGGTGCTGCTGGACGCCTGGGTAAAATATCGCACGGCCCGCAGTGCGAGCGGGCCACTGAGTTCTGACGGAAGCTGACGCTGAATGAATTTGAAAGCCGCTTTCGATTCGAGATCCCAGTGGCGGACTCCGCTGGCCACGGGAGTCGCCAGTATCCCCGCGACTGTCACGTGGCACTCCAGCTGAGTCACCCGATCCGGATCGATCCTGACTGCCAGAGAAATTTTGGTTCCATTGTCGACAGGCTCGAATGCTTCATCTTCCGCGACAATTGTCACGGGCAGGAGACTCAGGACACAACTGCCGACTCGGAACCAGATGGATAGATGACGGTGGTCCGAATGCAATCCATGCATCTTCAATGTCCTGCAGTATCTTGTGTTCTGTGTTGTCAAGCCGGACCTCCGGCTCAGCGTTTGACCGTCGAATTGTTGTTTCTCGGTAGTTAACGTCTGATGACGAACGAGTCAGCGATGTCCTGTTTGATGCGCCGGTGGATTGTGCGCTGAACGAATCCACGTTGGGAGCCTAAATGCAGCATACTTGAACCTGTGAATCAGGTCGATACAAGCAAAAACAGCCGCGGTGTGAACCAGCAGATGGGTAATGGGACATGAAGACGACGTCAGGAACCTGATCTTCGGTGCCTGGGACCGGAATTGAGCAGGAAACTGACACGACCGGCTCGCCAATACATTTTTTCCACACCTCAAAGACGGTCCATATATCGCAGGAATTCGACTTCGAGACGCGCGATGTCGCCAAACACGGACTCAAAATCAGACAGACGTTCTTTGGCTTCATAACACTTCGTAACATCGCGCTGAGTGAGTTTTTGAAGGTACGCCGCCAGGTTTTTGCGACGCGCCGGATTCTCCAGCAGGAAAAACGTCAGGGCCCATGCTTCGCTGTAGGCGCTCAGTGTCTGCCGCTGAAACAGACTGTCAGAGGCAACCAGCTTCGCGAGAGAACCGGCGGAGCGCTTGGGACGGTAATTGTTCCGAAACCAGTCACAACGTTCCAGATTGACGCGGTCGCCGGACGTCTGATTGTTGCGGCGATTGCGCATTTGCGACGGTTCCAGTACTGTCGCCATCCCCTCCACGATCCATAACGGTGTTTCTCCCATTCGCGTGTGGATTCCTATGTTGTACCCAACCTGGTGGATGGTTTCGTGGACGATTGTATTGGCCGTTCGTCCGGGTATACCGGAAAATGCATGGATTGACGAGCTGGCAGTTTTACGATCGTCCACAGCGGAATTGAAGGAGCCCCCTGCGTCGAACAAGGCAACTCGATTGGAAACCAGCGAGTAATATCCCTGAAGCCCGGGGCTCGTTGCGACATGATCCCTGGTGCAGTATCCGACGAAATCTGTACGCGAAGTAAACACAATCGCAACAAGCGGGACATCTGGTTTCGTGACCCGGAATCCTCGGACGCGATAAAACTGTTCGACATCGCGATAAATCTGTTCGAATAGAACTGCATACCTGGCGGCGTGACCTCTTGGAGCGCAAACCAGGTAATGTGTCGTCCCTGTAACCTCGTATTTCCTGCCGAATTCCTCGCTCAATCCGGAACGGAAGGTACTGATGGAGGCAGGTTTGAATCGCTCTGCAAGTCTCTCCATCCCCGTGAGCCTTGGAACGTCCAGTTCAATCAGGCGTCCCTGGCGATCCATGAGCGTACATTGCGACTCATCGAGGGCGACGAGTTTTCCAGTGTATTCTGAGTCCCCATCGCTGATGCGGATCAGTCGTTCCGCCCCGGACAGGGTTTGTACTGCAGTGAGCAGGATCAGAGAGCAGACCCCGACGGTGGCTGGCAGGCCCCGCATCAGCGTTGATAGTCGTATTTGTCGGAGTGGTTGTGTCAGTTGCATGAATTCGATTAGGCCAAACCGAGAGCGGTAATCGAGGGAGCACAACAACCGTAGTGCGCAATGATGTCGAATGATTAAGAATTCTGAAACACGCGCGGGATTCCACCAATACCCCGCCTGCAGAGTAAATCGGACGTTTTTTTTGAGAGCCATCCGTACGGTTTGCTGATGGACTTCCGCGCGCAGGATTGACGTATTCGGACGGGCCGATCAGTCAGGTGAATTATGTGGGCACACATGACTCATTGACCGAAGCTCGTCATTGCGAGCGGCATCATCGAGAACAGTACGTACACCTGATTCTTCATCCAGCTGCCGGAGGAATGATTCGAATTCAGGAGTGTAGACACCACTCCCGGCACAGCTGTCTTCAGTTGTGTTCACAATTTCTGACTCCAGGGGCTGCGTGTCGGTTTGTGTCGTTGTGGTGGCCGACTGATGCATCGTTCGTTCGGATTCAGTGCCTGACACCAACTGTTCCGGTACCCGATCATACTGCGCGTCATCCGCCGTGCCTTTCAACCACTCAGTGAGCTGACTGACAACCAATTCAGCAGACTGAGTTCGTACGTCACGGTCCTTCACCATCATTCCTTCCAGGATGATCTGGAATTCCGAGGATGCGTCAGGGCGTCTGTCTGTGATGGCTGCCGGCTGTTGAGTTTGGTGAGCCAGAATGCGCTGAGCCAGGAGTCCATCGGAAAACGGCGGACAGCCTGTCAAAAGAAAATAGAGCGTGCAGCCAAGTGAGTAGATGTCAGCACGCTCATCGGCCATGTGACTGTCTACAGCCTGTTCAGGAGAAAGAAAGTCGGCTGTCCCAAGGACGCGCTCGTCATATTGTCTCGTGAGGTCATTTTCGTCTGGACACTGGGTGCTGGCGAGGCCAAGGTCCAGAACTTTGATGATACCGTCCGTCGTCAGCACAAAGTTCGCTGGTTTTACATCACGGTGAACCAGTCCAGCCTGATGAGCATAGGCCAGTCCTTGAGCCGCCTGCCGTGTTAATTTGGCTGCCAGACGTAAGGACAGGGGGCCGTCTCGTTTCACTTTCTCTGACAGATTTTCCCCATGCAACCACTCCATCGCCATGAAGTGAACATCGGATTTACCGTCGCTTTCGCAATGCAGGCCGAAGACTTGGATCACGTTGGGGTGGTCGAGACCGCAGGCAATGCGGGCCTCTCGCTGAAAGCGGGGCAGATAAGATGCTTCGGAAACTCGCGACAACGGCAGTACCTTCAGCACACAATCTTCACCGCTGGAGCAGTCGCGGGCCACATATATGGTGCTCATGCCTCCACGCGCCAGCTGAGACTTCAGCTGGTACCGGCCAAGGTGAAAGCCACGATGCTTTGCCTGCAGCAGTTTCCGGGCCTGCCAGGATGTAACATCACCCTGATCAACAAGCAGTCTTGACAATGTCTCTGCAGACTGAGTACTCAAGCCGAATTCGAGGTCAACAGCGTTGAGTCGTTCGGCCGTTACAAGACCACTTTGCAGAACAATGTTACGAAAAGAGACTCGTGTCAGCTGCAGTGGCATCCGGATTTCAACTTTCAACACTGGCCAGACATAACGACGACTACCCGATGTCCCGGCACTTCAGCGTCCATTGATCTGTTCCGTGACCGTGTCAGGTCGATTTTCATTAGTTTTGTGGTGTTTACTGCAGGCTAACTCGAAGGGCCACGTCAGGCCAGTAACATTCGAGCGATCGGCGGGCCACAGGACCAGTCCGTTGACTTGAGAGCGTTGTGACGGCATGTTGCACACCGTCAACATTGGTTGACCGCCACGTGCACACGTTCATCCATGAGAACTTCGGCGATGAGTGAACCCGAAAATGAACAGGTTCAGGAGATCCGAAAACGCATCGGTACTGTCCTCCTGGGGACAGGAGGAATTTTTTCAGTTTTGATGTTTGTTGACCACTCAGGTCTCGAACTACTGGCAATGCCGGCCTTTTGGTACCGCTCGAGGCCAATGCACCTGCTGATCTGCCTTGGATTCTTCGTCGGCGGCCTGTATCTGCTTCGCAGTCATGTCCAGACAGCAAACCCAGATGACAAACGCCTGAAGAAGACCGACGAACCGCAACCTTTGTTTCAAAGCGTGAGATTCTATTCGAAAGCCAACTGCCCACTCTGCGATGAGGCGCTGGACATCCTTGAAACTTACGGTGAATGGATGCCGGAGATCGAGTTCGTCGACATAGCCGGTGATCATCAGCTGGAGCAACTGCATGCGGAGTGGATACCGGTGATCGAAATTGACGGCCGCGTCCGGTTTCGCGGCGGCATGGATCTAGTGCTGCTCCAGAGGCTGATTACTGCTCGACGGCGCCGGCGTGATAGCCTGGAACAGGAGCAATCTCGGTGAACATACTCGGGATGTTTGCCAGATATCCGGACCCGGGTCAGACAAAAACGCGTTTGGCGGCCGCGATCGGGGACCATGCCGCAGCGAATCTCTACGCCTGCTTCATTCAGGATTTGGTGCAGCGTACCGACAGGCTTGCAGACGAACTCTGGATCGCCATCACACCGTACACTGACACATCCTGTGATTGGTTTCAGGCACTGACCAATTCCAGTGGCGAAACCAGTTGCAGATTGCTGGCTCAACCCGAGGGTGATTTGGGTGATCGTATCGAGTGGTTCTTTCAAGAGGCTGCAGAACAGCACGGGGGACCCACGGTGTTAATTGGGACCGACAGCCCGGATTTGCCGACCTCTCGAATCACGCAGGCGCTGGATTTACTGATAGACGGATCATCTGATGTGGTTACCGTCCCCGCAGCCGACGGCGGTTGTGTTCTGATCGGCCTGGTTGGCCAACCACATAAGCTGTTCGACGGGATTCGCTGGAGCAGCCCGTTTACGCTGCTGGACATAGTCGAAGCCGTCCTTGCAGCCGGGTTGCGTCTGAATGTTCTGCCGATGTGGTACGATGTCGATCATGTCGAGAATCTCGGGACCCTCACCGTATTACAGAAACAACCCGGTCACACGGAGGCAGCTCCATGTCCACTCACAGTCGAATGTCTTGAGCGGCTACTGCCGGACATTGCAGATCTCCTAGACGGCTGACAAGTGACGAAACACACCACAGATTCGTGGTGACTGTCACGTTCGGCAACTCGAAGCTGAGTGGGTTAAGTGAAACGACCTTATTAACTACAATCGTGATGTGCCTGCTATATCAACCTTTGCAGTTTGCCCCGGATGAGACCATGTCTGCTCTGGAAATCAATATGTCCGGC
Organism: Planctomycetota bacterium; assembly: GCA_963581585.1. Taxonomy (GTDB): domain Bacteria; phylum Planctomycetota; class Planctomycetia; order Planctomycetales; family Planctomycetaceae; genus S139-18. The sequence goes on along the minus strand of CAUZPL010000021.1, from coordinate 48,816 downwards.
TCCAGGGTTTTGATCGCTGACGACAACGATCAAAACCGGGAACTACTGGATGCCTACCTGACCGATGAAGACTATCACATCCTGATGTCCCGAGACGGCGAGGAGACTCTGCAGGTTGTGCGGGAACATCAGCCGGACCTGATTCTGCTGGACATCATGATGCCACGTATGAGCGGCTATGAAGTCTGCGAGCAGCTGAAGCGTGATGCTGAGTTTTGCAGTATTCCGGTGCTGGTGGTAACCGCACTGAACGAAATGGGCGACATCGAAAAAGCAGTGGCGGCAGGCTGCGATGATTTTCTGACCAAACCAGTGAATCAGCTGGAACTTAAGACTCGCGTACGTTCTCTGTTAAAAGTTCGCCACCTGACAAGTGAACGCGATCGCCTATTGGCCTATCTGGAAGAGATGGAACAGAGGGTGCTTTCCACTCGGTAGTATTGAGTACGTGCTCCGTATTGCACGTTTCTCTTGATTGTCAGAATTGAATTTGTGATTTCGGAACTCTTTCGGATCACGAAGTCCCGAACTCGGATTCCTTTCGTGACGACTCATCTAATTTCGGTGGAGTCACCCGTAGCTGTGATTCGTAAACGGCGGGCTCAACCATTTTTCGGTCGACATCCGTGGGTGTTTGCCGGCGCAATAGATCACATTGAGACAACTGATGGTGCAGAACCGACGACCGGATCTCTCATACAGGTGCGATCACACGAGCGTGAGTTTATTGGCTGGGGGTTGCTGAATACCACGAGCAACATTCGGATTCGAATGTACTCCTGGAGGAGCGAAGTGGAAATCACTGATAGCCTGCTTTGCGGACGGATCACAGCAGCCATCAATTGCCGGCGCGCTGTCTACGACCTGAAAGCCGCCGGAACAGGCTGCCGTCTGATCTTCAGCGAAGCGGATCAGCTGTCCGGCCTGACAGTCGACTGGTACGACGGATTTCTGCTGGTCCAGTTCACCAGTTTTGCTCTGTATCAGTTTCGCGATGTGGTCCTAGAACAGCTCCAAACAGAACTTCAGCCTCGCGGCATCTGGCTGAGAACAGAAAAGGGAATGCGCGAAGCTGAAGGACTGGAAGTGACCGATGGACCTGTTGCAGGCGAACAGCCACCGCGGCCTCTGTTCATTACGGACGGCAGACTGCAGTTTGGAGTCGATGTTCAGCAGGGGCAGAAGACCGGGTTCTACCTTGACCACCGTCAAACTCGCCACGCACTAACCCGTTATACCAGCGGTCACCGTGTACTGGATGCGTTCTGCTATTCGGGCGGATTTGGGCTGGCTGCCGTAAAGAACGGCGGAGCCAGACAGTCTCTGGGAATTGATTCGTCTAGAGCGGCTCTGAAGCTGGCCGTGGCCAATGCCGAGCTGAACGGTATAGGAGATCGCTGCAGATTCCAGCACGGTGATGTCAAAGTGGTTCTGCGAGAGATGGCAGAACAGGGCACTGTATTCGATACCGTTCTTTTGGACCCGCCTCGAATGGTCCGGACACGAAGTGGTTTGGAACGGGCAACACGTGCCTGCATCAAGCTCAACCTGCAGGCTCTGCGCGTTTTGTGTCGCGGCGGGATCCTGGTCACATGCAGCTGCTCGGGACTGATGTCGCGGCAACAGTTTCACGGAGTGGTAGCCGAGACATCGCGTCAAAGCGGTCGACACATTCGCATTCTGGAGTCACTCGGCCAGCCGGACGATCATCCGGTGAGTGCTGTGTGCCCGGAAACGGAGTATCTCAAGGTCTGTATTTGCCGAGTGGACTGAATGACGCCATGGTTGCCGGCGATGCGCTGCTGCAACACGTTGTAGTCATCACTGCAGTTGTCGCTTATTGATGCCGGAGGTGACGTCGAGTGGCAATTTTTGGAGTTGGCTCGCCCCACAGGCACGGATTGGCTTCGCAAAGATTGGAAGCGAACGACTATAATCAGATATTCGTCCGTAAACCGGTTGATCACCGTCAGAAGTCGCTTCGAAAATCGGAGCGAACCGAAATTGCCGGGCCAGGAACTGCGGAAATTTGAAGAATCCGTCAAAAGGAAAGAGATTAGCGTGGCCGAGGAACAACTGACCGTTGGCAGTTTCGAACTGCATAACTGCATTGCAACCGGGAATTCGACGCAGATCTGGGAAGTGGCGGAGCAGGGGAGCCCCATGCGTCTGGCCATGAAGCTGTTGCTGAAAGAGTCACATAAACTACCGGCCGAAAAAATAGTGCTGAAACATGAGTTCAAAGTAGGGAGTGCACTGGAACATCCCGGATTCCTGAGATTCCATCAGATTGAAGTGAATCGTGACCATGGCCTCTTCACGATGGATTTCGTGCGATCACCGAGTTTGAAACAGCAGATTTCAACCAGCCTGCCGGTGATCCAGTCGAGCTTTCGCAAGATGGCCGAGTCGTTGTGTCGAGCCTACCAGTTTATGCACGACCAAGGTTGGCTGCATTGCGATATCAAGTCGGAAAATATTCTGGTGAACAAGACCGGAGAGATTAAAGTAATCGATTTCTCTCTCTCCTCTCGGGTGAAAAGCGGCTTCGCGAAGCTGCTGTCCGGAAAGCAAATCATTCGGGGAACGAGAAATTATATCGCTCCGGAGACGATCATGAAGAAACCTGCAGACCAGAAAACAGACCTGTACAGTCTGGGGGTAACGCTGTACGAGGTTCTGACCGGCAGCCTGCCGTTTGCAGGATCAACACCGAGCGAGCTGCTCGTAAAACACGTCGGGAAAAAACCGGCTCCGCCGTCGGTCGCCAACCCCAATGTTACGCACGAACTCGATGACCTGATCCTCAAAATGCTGGCCAAAAAACCGGTGGACCGATTCGATACGATGCAGGAGGCTGGCGTGGCGATTCGCGGAGTCAAGTGTTTCGTGCAGGATCCACAGGAACTCCACGAAAACATGTTGCGCGAAGAAAGAGCAAGTCTGAGTCGGTCTGTCGATAGGCGACTGGACAGTCGAGCTGACGCGGAGCGTACGGCGAAAGGTGTCAAGACACCCATTCTGCCGAAAAAACACAAACCTGCAGCAGCTGCTCTGCTCGCAGAAGAGAAACGTAAAGATCAGCAACAGGCCACGGCTCAGTACGCAGCACCGGGGTTTATGCCAGGTATGCCCACGATGCCGTATCCGGGGATGCCGGGATATCAGATGCCTGGGCAGGCTTATCCTGGGCAGCCGATACCAGTGGCAGGTCCACAGATGCCGTATCCCGGGCAACTGATGCCCGGACAGACCTATCCCGCTCAACCATATCCGGATCAAGCAGTGCCCGGACAACCTGCACCGCACGGTACAGTACAGCCTCGCGTTCCTTTACCTGGTCAGGCAGGCTCAGCAGTTCCGTCCACGGACGCGCCGGTTAGCCAGCAGAGCCCCCCCCCTCAGCCAGATACCACACAACCGGCTCAGGAAGAGCCCGTTGAAGCAACGGAAGACGATGTTTTAGGACTGATGGATATGATTGAATAAGCCACTGTGAAAGCGCCGGAATGCAGGACGTCGAGATTCACGGCACACGAGTCTAATCACCATCTCATCAGGATTCACAATTCCGTTCGACCCGGAATGACTCGCTCGGATCAATTGTCATGGCACCAAGGTATCACCTTCCATTTGAAAAGCCGATCATCGAACTTGAGGTCCAGCTGGCTAAACTGGAGGAGGAACCGGATCCATCGTCTGCTGTTCAGGAGAGCGTCCGACGGATGCGGGTCGAAGTCACTCGGATGACTCGTGAACGTTATAATAATCTGGATCCCTGGGAGATTGTTCAGGTGTCCCGCCATCCGGAAAGGCCCCAGACTGCTGACTATCTTGAACTGCTGTTTGACGAGTTCGTTGAGCTGCACGGGGATAAAGCGTTTGGTGACGACCGGGCGATTTTGACAGGGTTTGCCAAACTGGACGGTCGGCAAGTCATGATGGTCGGACATCAGAAGGGCCGAACGCTGAAGGAACGTAATGAGTGCTTCTATGGGTGTTCGCACCCTGAGGGCTACCGCAAAGCGATGGCGAAAATGGAAACGGCCTCCCGCTACGGCCTTCCGATTGTATGCCTCATCGACACACCGGGAGCGTATCCGGGCATCGGTGCAGAAGAACGAGGTCAGGCGTACAACATTGCTGTGAACCTCCGAGACATGTCTACTCTGGAAGTTCCTATTGTCTGTGTTGTGATTGGTGAAGGTGGTTCCGGCGGAGCGCTGGGGATCGGTATCGGTGATCACGTGGCGATCATGCAGAACGCTTACTATTCGGTGATTAGTCCTGAGGGTTGCGCCGGAATTCTGTGGAAGCACTCGAAGTATGCCGACAAGGCGGCACGGGCATTGCGATTCACCAGCAGCGACCTGCTGGAACTGGGTATCGTGGAAGAAATTATCCCTGAACCACTTGGCGGAGCGCATCGCAACCACCATCATACCGCCACTACGCTCAAAGGAAGCATCCTCGCCGCACTCCGGAACCTTGAAAAGCTCAGCGTCGAGGAACTGCTTGGACGTCGCTACCGCCGGTTTCGGCGAATGGGCGTGTTCGAAGAACCGGGCGTTGGCTGAGCCGTTCTGTGTCAAGCGCTCGCTGTGCTGCTTAACAAGCTTTTATCGTCCCGGGATCAGCCGTTTCCACACCAGACCCAACGTCCGATAATGTCCGTTATGTTTGGTTAACAAAGGATTTTCTGAGCAGTTGATGGAGCTTGTTTCAAAGGTGGAACGTTCATAATTCCCTGCTCGCTCGGCCGTCATCAGCGGGAACGCTGGAGGCGGGTTCGCAGATCGTAACTAAGTTGATCGACGGAGATACGTGCATGGCCCAGCTGGTTCAGTATCCGGTCATCGATTCGCGTGTCACTGTCGGTCGACGGATCCGGATCACGACCCTCGCCGATTAAATCGACATACCAGTCTTCCAGGACCGCGATCTGAACCTGCTCAGGAAGGTCAGAGAGATACTGATTGATACGAATTGCCGTCAGACCGGAATCTTCGTGATCACGGTATTCTTCCGCAATCCGCTTGACCAATTCTGAATCAACTGCAGCAATCGTGGCTCCGCCCTGCCCACCCAACGACCGAATCAATCGTCGCAGGACGCTCGATTTCTCATAGGAAGACGTGTATCGAAGGTCGTCCAGCCAGCGTTCGCGATCTTCGGCCGGCATGCGATTCCACTGATCACGCAGACTCGCTTTCCTCATTTGACCCCGCATTGATTCAGAGACCAGTTCCAGCAGCCCATTGTATGTCGGCCTCGAATCGTCGTCTGCCGATCCAGCCTCTGGAAAGCGACCGGTACTGCCACTGTCATTCCGCGAATCGAGAGTGTCGTTGTCACCGCCAGTGATCTCGCTCAGAATGTGGTCCAGCGATGTTTCTTCACCCAGGTGTTCGTTATGGACCTCCTTCAGCGCTGCCCCATATTTGCTCAGGCTGTCATGAATCAATGGATGTGCATCCTCGGGCGTAAGAGACCTGATAGTATCCAGAATTTTGCAGGCAATGAACCCGGTCTTCGAACGTACCACCGTTTCCTGAAGTGATTCTGAGAGAGTGACTGCGAAAAACGTCAGCACGAGTGAGAGGACTGCACCTTTGAGCAGTCCAAACAGGCCACCCAAATGACGATCAAAGTCTTTGAGTTTTGCTTTCTCGATTGCATTACGGAGCGATCTCGCCGCAAGAAATGACCCCAGTGAGAATCCCAAGTACAGGATAAACATGCTGATCCAGTGGCGGAGCGGTGGCTCAACGCCAATGTATGATTCAATCTGTGGAGCAAGTTTGTCGGCAAATTTGAAGCAGAGAACAATCGCAACAATCCATGCCAGCTGCATCACAAGACCACAAGCGGCTCCCTGCCATGCTCCGTAAACGAGGATCGCCAGAATGACAAAATCGTACCAGGCCATAATCAGAGGTGTCTCGATGCCGCTCCAGTGAATAATCCGGATGCGGCAGTATAGGGCGGCTGCAGGGAGCAGGAAAAGCCCTCTTTTCACGATGCGAAGTCGGGGATGCCTCATGCCACTACCCGCAGTCCGGCCGATGTCACGTTCAGTCTGACGGGGAAGGGCAACGACGCCGAAACAAATGTGCAAGAACCAGCGACTTGGCTACACTCCGAGGGAAATCAACTGAGTGCCCACGGGAACCAACGGTTCTGAGGCATCTGTTTTGTTGAAAACTCTGGAGTCGGTGCAGCCAGACGCCGACTCAGTTGCTCGCACCCGCACAGAAGTTGTCCTGAACTGCCCAGGTCGTTGCATATGGAAGACTCTCCTCAACACGTCGATCCCGCGAATCACCGGCGGCGATGCCTCATGCTGATTGTCGCGGCACTCTGTTACCCGGTTTTGATCATCGGACCAAAAGCCTGCGCACAACCTGCTGCGACAGAGTCGTCCTCAATGACAGGTTCCGCTGCGGCTGATACCAGAGCTGCGGTTCCGACGTCACCGCAGGAAATAGTGGAGGCAATTGGATACCTGTTTGCGACAGTCTTCTTTTTAGCCTCTATTGTTGCCTTGTGGACTGCTATCGAAAGACTGGTCATGTTGAGACAACGGCGCGTCATTCCACGTGCTTTTGTTGACCGGTTCCTGATGCATCTTCGTACCGGGCGGATGGACAAACCCAGCGCAGTAGCTATCTGTCAGCAGAACTCGAGTCCGGTTGCTGAAGTCTTTCTGCACGGTGTCCGCAAATGGGGTAAGACGGCTGTAGAAATTGAGCAGGCTGTGATGGATGGTGGAGAGCGCCAAGTAGCTCTGCTGAAGAGACGACTGCGCGTCCTCAACGGAGTTGCCACAATTATGCCGCTCATCGGTTTATTGGGCACGGTGACAGGAATGATTGAGGCCTTCAACAACATCGCAGACAGTAACGCGATAGGACAAGCTGAAATACTGGCATCGGGCATTGCTATGGCACTCCTGACAACGGCGATTGGATTGTTTATCGCAATCCCGTCGCTGACTGCCTACTTGTTTCTGGCTGGCCGCATCGATGCGCTGGTTGTGGAAATGGACCGACTTGGTCAGGACGTCGTTCATTTGATATCTGCGGAGGCCCTGCATGAACGCTATGAACCGCTCGTGGCCACATCAAAACAGAAGGCAGCACAGAAAAAGCAGCCGTAAGCGTTCAGCATTCTGTCGCCTGATGGTTCACTGAACGCCGGAGATTCGAATTACGTTTCGTCCTGATGCGTTCCTTGACAGAGCAAACTGAATACTGAATCACGGAATCGTGGAATCGTCCGCCACCTGTTGATGAATCGAACCCACCTGAGGCAAGACCGGTCTGTATCGGTAGTAAACCTGCAGAGTGAGTGTGGCCAGACTCGTCTCCAACAGTCGGCCACCCTGCCTGGTATGCATTCCCGTACGTGGTTTCCAGCTGCCTTTTCCTGGCCCCTCCCCCACCTGACTGGCGATCAAGTCATCACGCAGGCGTTCGTTCCATCGAGTCCACTCTTCGCCTCCCCAGTTACGCATCACCTGAGTAGCAAAATAATTCGTGTAGAGATTTTCATAGGGGCCGGCTTTGTCCAGCAGCGATACTCCGGCTCGCATGTCTCCGTCGTCTCGTCCCCAGCCAAGATACATGCGGCACAGCAGAGCCATGGCCGTCGCACTTCCCTTATAGGTTTTCCTGTCAGCTTCGTAACCATAGCGCCCTTCCCCATCGATCTGCACACTGTCAAGGTAATGCATGACTCCGTCCAGCGTTTCAGGAGGAACCTTCAATTTCGCCTTTTTTGCCGCCATCAAGGCCATCACCTGAACGACAGTGGCGGACGTTGACCCAGGCTGCTGCGGCAAATAACGCCAGCCGCCTTCGCGGGGGTCCTGCGAATTCAGCAGGAACCTGAGTGCGCCTTCGGCTGGTCTGCGCAGTCGTTTCTCTCTAGTCATGCCATAAGCTTCACACAGCACGAGTGTTGCCGTGCCGTGAACGTAATAGGCCTCGTTTGGCTCTTTGTCTTCGTTAGCCTTATTAAGCACGCCGCGCAGGTCGTATCCCGCAGGTACGGACACGCCAGTGCCGCTGAGAAACTCAAGTCCGGCCTGCACCTGTTTCGCGTATCTGCCGTCTCGGTGTGTCTGCCCGGCTGCCAGAAATGGCATTAAAGCGTATGACGTCGCGCCGATAGGATTGTTGACTCGGCCAGGGTTTCCCGATTCACCGACCTGAGTGAAATCCCACCAGCCCTGGGGATGTTGAACCGATGCCAACCAATCAAGTCCTCGCCCAACAGCCGACTCACTCGCAGCCGACCCACCAAACTTCGCGAGCATCCTTTGTCGGCCGGCGCCACTCCGATTATCAACAGCTGCCAGATCGGCGACACGATTCCTGGCTGACGGGATTTCACCAGTTTCCACTTCCGATTCCGGAGCATCCAACAGTTTCTTTGTAAGCTCGTCCATCACCTGGTCGACTTCTTTGTTCGGTTCCGGCTCTACGAAAGGCTCTTCCACCGATTCTTCGGTCAGCGGCTCCTGTTGCTTACCCTGCTCTTCTTCCGGTATTTTTACCGGCAACGATTCTTCCCTCTGTGTCAGTTCATCGGCAAAAGACGCTATGATGTCAGTCATCGGAACGTCGATTTCCATTTGCAGCGACATCAGACTCAGAATGAACAAGGCCAGCGATATGACCGTGACGCTGGTCAGGATAGATCCACGACCTTTATTGAGTTCTTGAAGAACCTTGCGCTGTTGAGGCTGCAGGTCCTCTTTGCTGGCTTTCACCTTTACACGGCGAGTCAGCCCGAGTTTGACTGAACGAACGCGTTCCACAAAGGTCCGTGTCTCGACACGAGCTGATCGCTTCCGCCTTCTCTTCGCTAACGCATTGTCCGATGCGGATTTGACTGGAGCGGCACCGTCAGGCTCGACCGGCGTCGTGGACACTGGTGGAAACCCTTCGCTCACAACTGCAGTGCGAAGCGGAGAGGCACCGCCCCCAAGCTCGCTGAGGGTTGACAGTGTGGCTGTCCAGGCGGAACCATCATCTGTTGGTGAAAAGGTTTCCGCTTGTGGAAAGCCTCTGACAGCCCCGTGCTCTGCGGCACGATTGTCCATTGCCGGCAGTGGCATCCTTTGAATGGAATCTGCCATCGCAGATTCGACGGTCTTCATTGCTTTTCGCAGATCGGCTGCAGGTGTGGCCAGTACTTTTTCGGACAATGCCGCTAATTGGCGCGAAAGATCCAGATATCTCTCTGACAAACCGGCATGCTGCACTGATGCAGCAGCAGCCTGTTCGGCACAAGCCCGAAGATGCCGAGCAAACTCTGCGGCTGACTGAGGGGTCTGATTATCAGACAAGCTGCTCATAGTCGGTCCGCACGCTGCTGTCGGTGGAGCACCTCCTGTGCGTAAGGAAATCAGTCGATCTCAACTGCGATGACCAGATTTTATCCGCACGAAGAGACCTATCAACGTCATGACGGTCCTGAGTCAACTGATTGGTGAAACAGGATGTGTCGTCATTCGGCAACCCAGTAGTCAACTACGAACACACCGGCCAGTTTCCCATCCAGTAGCTCGACAAACTTCCGATGGGCTGGATGGGGAAGATACGTATCCCGGTCTTCTTCGCTGGTGAAGCTGACAGTGTAGGCGTGGGTAAACCCGTCATTAAGATGCTCCGGGCTATTATTCAGACCGCATTCGAAATCAACGATCGTCGGAATCCTAGTCTGCAGCTCGGCGAATTCACGATTGATGTTGTCAATCTGTGCCTGTGAGACGGCCTCTTCGAATTTGAAATAAACGTGATGTCGCAACAGTCTCTGTCGTGCCGGTAATTCTCCCAGTGCTTCCAGCATTCGGACAGCGACAAATCGATTGCCTGCAGCGGACAGGTGAACTCCATCGCTCGTTAGAATTCCTTTGTCCTGATTGGCAACGTTGTAGTGTCGCAAGTGATTCAGGAATAATTCCCGGAGATCCAGCAGGGCGGCACCCGAGTCTGCAGCGATCTTCCGGCCAACAACTGAGTATTCCTCCATCATGGCATCCAGATCATTTGATCCATCGTGTTTCTCACCGATGACACTGGGAGTCACCAGGATGACATGAGCCCCGGCATCGGTACATCTCTGCAGCAGGTTATTCAGGCCGGTTGCGAAACGTCCGACCTCCGTCCCCTGACCACGTGTCGAGTGCCACACATCATTAATGCCGATGTAAATCACGACAACATCAGGTTTGTGCCTCAGCACGTCTCGATCAAGACGCTTTTCCAGATCCGGAACCTTATGTCCGCTGATTCCAGCACCGATGATCCTGATGGATGACTCCGGACGCTTCGCTTCAATGGCTTGACGGACGAGTGTGACATAGCCGTTCGGGGCCGCCCCCTGCTCCGTGATCGAGTCACCGAGAAAGACGACGGTCTCACCGTCGTTGAGTTGAGAGAATGCGGGAGAAGGTACGGGCAAGAGAATGATCCCCAAAAGAATTCTATAAGTATTCATCAGCAAGCTGTCTCCGACGACGAAGAAATGAAGATTGATTTTGCGGAGTTGCATCGTCAACTGTTCCATGAGTGATACAGCGGCTGAGATCGTTTCATGGCATACTGCTTCCGACGTCCCCTATACAATAACCCGTAATGTTGCCGCAGATGCAGCTCTGGATTAGTCCACCAGTGCTGCCGGGATTCGAGCCACGGCAGTGCCCTGCTCCGTTGTTATCAGCACTCCGATCACACGGCCATCGCTGAGAGATACCACTGGTGCTCCGTTCCACGCCGACAGATCAGCATTGCTGTTATCGGAGACCAGCCAGCATTCCTCGCGCAAAGTCAACTGCTCGCGGTCGATCGAATAGACGACCGATGATGTACGTCCTTCACTAAACACGGTTCTGACGACACAGCAATCTTCCGGTACGGTCGGGCGTCGCAAAAGCTCCGCACGTTCTATGACATCACCAGCGTGATCGAGCGAGATGTCAATTATAAGCATCGCGGAATCCACGTCTCTGTCGTCCGGTACAGCAATGGTAACGACGTCCTCGGACCCAGGTCGCCGCAGACACAGTTCAGGAACGTGCTTCCCCTCCCCACCATCAATGACCGGCAGTTTTGCCGTGAGCAACGACACCGAGTTGCCGTCCCGCATGAAAGTACCCGTTGCAGAAAATGGTTTGCGGCGCCGAATCCCAAGGAACGACGTCTCTGTGCTGCCTTCGATTATCAATGTTTCAGGCAGCTCCACTTTGACCAGTGGAATTACCGCAGTGTCCTCAAGCCAGTTACTATCAACCGCCCGATGCAGGGCAAACACGTGCCCATTACGGACCGATGTCACTTTCTCCGACTGAGGTGTGATGAAGGAAATTCCGCCGAGTGCCAGACTGGCCAGTGAATCCGCATTCAGATCAATTCCTGACAATCCGATGTGAACTCCAAATCCACTGGTCACCCAAAACTTCGAATTTGATTTCACCAATTGTCGATATCTTCCATCAATCCTGACACCCGTATTCACATGTTTTGCATCGGGGGACAATCCTACTGACAACACCTGTCCGACCTGCACTCCGCGCCATGTGACCGGTGCGCCAGGATTGAGACCACTCCGTATATCGGCTCGCAGCATCAATTCCAGACCGTCGCCAGCGAACTCATCCGGCGGAGATGTAACCAGACCATCAAAGTTTCGCTGTTCTGCCCCGTTGGGTGCTCCGGGACTGACGGCGATGTATCGAGCTCCCACGATGGTTTCCAGCCCCTGGATTCCGGTCAGTGTCACGTGTGGACGCACCACCCAGAAGCGGCTGCCTTTCCGACACAGGATTTCAGCTTCCGGATTCAGTTCAACTGTCACCTGAATGCCGCTGAGGTCAGACTTGAGTCGAGCCTCCTGCACGACCCCAACATCAATGCCTCGATGTCTTAAGGCATCACCAGCCTTCAGACCGTGGCCCTGAGAGAATTCGATGGTGATCCGGGGTCCAGTCAGTGGCATGGATTGCCATGTGAGAACGAAAGCAACGGTCACGCATACAAGCGTGACCCACCACATCTTCGATAGAACGATCCTTTTTGCCCCGGGCCTGTCACGGACTTCAGCAATGGGAAACTCGGCAGTTTGTTCCGTGTCCTGTTGATCACCGAAGTTCACTGGTTGTCTTCCCAGATTGCATGCGGGTCAAATGACAAAGACGCGATCATGCTCATCGTCACACACAGGACAAACGCCAAGACGGCCGGGGCAAACTGAAACTCAACAAGGTTGCCCAGCTTCACGAGCATCACCAGGAATGCCAGCAGCATGACATCCATCATGCTCCACTTGCCTGCGTGTTCCATGAATCTCAGTGTAATGGCTTTGTGCCTTCTGTTCAGGAGTTCCAGCAGGCTCAGTTCTAACAGCAGGATGATCTTGGTCAGTGGAAAGATGACCGAAAACAGCAGGACAACTCCACCCACCAGCCAGCTTCCGTGACGGAGTAACTCCAGTGTCCCGTGCAGGATGCTGGATTCGCTGTGTTGTCCAAGTCGCTCAATTTTCAAAATCGGACAGAGCACCGCAGGCCAATATAATACGAATGCAGCGATGGCCGCAGCAGCAGTACGGCTGGCTGATTTGTACCTGTTCCGCGGAATCATGATAGCGCTGTGACACCGCACGCAAACCGCCTGCTGATGGGTACTGAGGGGTGGCAGACGATGAATCTGCCCACAGCAGTGGCAGGCTTTATACTGCATCGTAACAGTCCGGGTAATGACGACTCGGAACGGCGGTCGGCTCGAAAGTTGTTTTTGGACCTTCGTTGTTCAACTGATCAGATGTGGGTGGATCAAAAAAAGCTTCCCACCCTGTCCAAGATCCGGTCGGTGGGTTAAATTCGCTCGTTTTCATCTGGGAATTATCTTTTCCTGTCTCCTGATGTCGACTGATACTGCACACGTTCCTCTGCGTCGAAGCATCGGAATCTTCGGAGCCATGCTGCTTGGTCTGGGATCAATCCTAGGCACCGGAGTCTATTTCGGGATTCCGACACTGACCGCCCGGTCCGGAATTTCGCTGATCCTTCCGATCATTACCGCAGCCGCGCTGGCAATGTGTAATGCGCTGAGCAGTGCCCAACTCGCTGCACGCTGTCCGGTGAGTGGCGGGACGTACGAATATGGCTATCAACTGCTTTCCCCTTGGGCAGGATTCGCAGCGGGTTGGTTGTTTCTCTGTGCCAAGTCTGCATCAGCGGCCACTGCGGCACTGCAGGTCACTGCCAATCTGCTGTCCAGCCCTGCCCATGTGCCGGCATGTGGAATCGTCGCTGTGATGACAGTGCTGGTCATTTCCGGGCTGCGCCGCAGCACGTGGATGAATACTGCGCTCGTTGGTGCATCGGTCATCGGTCTGGTGGTCTTTTTCGCTGTGGCAATGAAGCCATCTGCCGGAGATTCGAATTCCACCGGCAGCAGAGCAATGACGAATATGCTACTCAGTGAACTATCATCTGAAGACACATACAATCAGATTCCTCTTCGGAATTGCGACACTTTCAGTGTTCCATTGTTCCTTAGAATGGCGGCTTTGATGTTTGTGGGGTTTACTGGATACGGTCGAGTTGCCACGCTGGGAGAAGAAATTCGGAACCCGCGTCGCAGTATTCCGCTTGCTGTTGTGGTAACTTTGCTGGTTTCCACCGTCTTATATGTGCTGGTCGCGATCGGAGTGAATCGCATTCAGCCAGAGATGGCTGATCACAGAACGCTGACCGCACTGACGTCGTCCGCGGGCAAGACTGTATCGCGCGTCGTTGCATTCGGTGCTGTGGCAGCAATGCTGGGAGTTCTGCTGAATCTGTTACTGGGGCTTTCGCGAGTTGTCCTCGCTATGGCGCGCCGCAAAGATCTGCCGGAGCTGTTTGCAGGTCTGAATTCCCGACGGACGACTCCTGTGTACGCCGTAATGTTTGTCGCCACGATTGTCACGGGTCTGGTGTTGCTGCAGGACTCTCGTTCCGCATGGTCATTGAGCGCAGTAACTGTGCTCGTCTACTACAGCCTGACCAACCTGGCGGCATTGAAGCTGCCTCCGGAACACAGACTGTATCCTCGCTGGATCGCAGTTACGGGACTGTGTGGTTGTCTGCTGCTGGCCGCACACGTGGATCAGCAGTCCTGGCTGATTGCCGGGTCCGTGCTGATCGCAGGACTGGCAGGTCGGGCGGTCGTACGGACCCTTCGGTCTGATCACTGATCACTGCGAAGACGGACAGACTGGAGGCGTGCCGTCGTCCTCGTTAGGCCAGCGGGTCTGCTTCTGCTCGCGGCTTCATGCGACAGAGTTGAATGCCACCGACGTACAGCACAATGAGCGGTAGCAGCATCAACAGCATACTGCCTGGATCGGAGGGTGTAAGCAGCATCGACACAACGGACATGACTAATATGGCCATCCGCCAGTTCTCTGTGTACGTCTGGGTGGTCACCACACCGATTCGTTCCAGAAACAGCATCACAAGCGGCAATTGAAAACTGATGCCGAACATCAAAGGCAACATCAGGGCCAGATTGATGTAGTCCGTGAGTCGAGGATAGACAACAATATCCATCCACCGGCTGAAACCAATCAGAAAGCTCAGGACAAGTGGAAAGACGAAATAGAAACAAAACAATGCTCCGGAAACGAACAGTCCGATACTCATCGGCAGATAGATGTGTACGTACTTCCGTTCATGATGATACAAACCAGCCGCCACGAACTCCCAGATCTGATAGAACACCCATGGCGAAGCCAGCATGAGTCCGGCCACGAGCGCGATTTTGAGGTAACTCATGAATGCTTCTTCCACCCGAAGCGTCGTGAGTGTGTCGGAGCGTCCCGCTGCTCTTTTGAACATCGCGAATTCGGGTGACCTGATCGGTAGTAGGATATGTGGAGCGAGTTTAGAGTTCTCGTCGTTGTTTTCGATGTTTGACGGCGGCGCGTCTCCGGCAGACTCAACATCATTTGCAATAAGGTCCGGAGCAACCCGACGCACGGCCTTTACAAGGTCCTCAATCTGCACCTGCACGGTGACCGTGTCCGAAAACCTGTCCGGTTCGGTCACGGATGGATCCGAATCCTGCGTTTCCGCAGGCTTGTCCGGATCAAACAGACTCTTGAAATAGTCCATCAGACTGACTTCTTTCAAGTCGTCTTTGACGTCTTGGACTTTCGCATCGCGCAGCGCCTTATCAATGGGGGCTTTGAGGATGCCGATGATCTTGTCGCCAATGAACATCGAAACCACAACACCGATGACAATCCCAATCAGTGACTTCCAGACATGGACACGCAGCACTTCCAGGTGTTCCCCGAAAGTCATTGTCGTGTCGTCGAATAAATCCCGTTTCCGAACCATAAAGCGTTCCGACCTCTCTGAATCCAGCTCTCTTAAGCACCCCGAGTCAACGCTCGAAACCCTTCCATGAGTCGCTCGGTAATCGGTCCCGGCCGACCCGTACCGATGGTGCGGCCATCCAGCTTCACCACAGCAACAACTTCGGCAGCGGTACCCGTCAGAAAACATTCGTCGGCGGTGTAGATGTCGTGCCGTTCCATGGCAGTTTCCAGGACCGGGATCCCCTCATCACGAGCCAACTGTATGACGGCTCCGCGCGTGATTCCTACCAGGATTCCGGCTTCGGGTGGAGGCGTCCTTAATGCGCCATTCTGCACGATGAAGATATTGTCACCTGTGCATTCAGCAACTTCACCTTTATGATTGAGCATTAAAGCTTCCACGGAACCCGCATCCGTTCCTTCCGACTTGGCAATGATGTTGTTGAGGTAATTCAGGGACTTGATTCGAGGACTCAGAGCCGCCGGGTGGTTGCGAATTGTACTGGCGGTTACCAGTTCCATTCCGTTCTCATATAACTCCGGTGGGTACAACGTGATCTTGTCAGCGATAACGATGACCTGAGGGTTGTCGGTGCCACGTAGATCGAGCCCCAGCGTGCCAGTTCCGCGAGTGACCACCAGTCGCACATACCCATCTGTAATTCCATTTGCGGACACAGTGTCTTGCACGACTCCCGCCATTTCGTCCTGAGACATTGGAATGGTCAATCGAATCGATAATGCGCTCTCATACAAACGTTCTACGTGCTCCTGCATCCGGAATGCATGACCACCATAGACACGAATGCCTTCAAAAACACCATCTCCGTACAGCAGACCGTGGTCGAAAACGCTCACTGTCGCCTGTGCTTCATCTACCAGATTTCCATTGACAAATACCAGTCGCGACATTCGTTCACCTGTGATTCTTCCACGCACCGTCCGGTGTTCTACGTCTGTGAAATCTCTTGTGTTCGGGTGAAACTGAGAATTTTTTCAGAGGCCAAGTGATGATATTTGTTCGCATCACGGGAAGACCACCATCCTGGCGACCCCGGCATCTGAAATCCGATTATCTCAAGTTACTGTGTAGGGCGACCATGATATCGCCCGACCGCCCAGTACTGCATCCGTTGAAGCGCGACATTCCAAGGAGTATCGGGATCGGTGAAACGATTTTGCCGTTCGGAGGGTTATGGAAGGTCACTGATTGTCAGATTGCTGCCGACACGATCAGCGCGGGAGTCGGGCAATTGGTTCAACGACCAAGGCTCAGGCCACCTTCATTCAGCGAACGCAGGCTGCCGGTTCAGGTGCGCAAACTGCCTGTCAGGATCACTGTGCCACCCAATCGCCCTAACGATCGATTTCGCCCATCACAATGTCCAGCGATCCAACCACGGCGGGAACGTCCGCCAGAGGCACGCCTTCGCAAAGGATATCAGTCACCGACAGATTACAGAAGCAGGAGCTCTTGGCTCGGGCCCGCAGAGGTACCGCTGTACCGTTTCCAACAATGTAGAAACCCATTTGCCCGCGTGGACATTCGGTTTCCAGATAGATTTCGTCTTTGGGCAATTTCGTATTCATCTTGAACGCATCGCGATAAGAGCCCTCCGCTTCCAGATATTTTGGAATGGCCTGACGCACCAGACGAATTGCCTGTACCACCTCGAGCATGCGAACAAAGAAGCGGCACCAGTTGTCGCCGGGGCTGACTTCTCGCGGAGCATCCTTGAACGGTGCTGAAATCACGTCGAAGTCGTAGCCTTCGTACATGCGAGTATAGATGGATTCGCCATCACGACGGAGGTCGTAGTCAACTCCGCTGCCACGCAGAACCGGCCCGGTACAGCCATAGCTGATCGCTGTTTCCGGATTCAAAACTCCGATGCTGCCAGTGCGTTTGATAAATATGGCGTTGCGTGTCAGTAATATGTGGTATTCCCTGATTCGCTTTTCAAGCCACTGCAGAAATTTCTCAATCACTTCGACAAACGGATATCGCTCCCCAGGTTTGAACCCTGCAATGGCCGCCAGACCGTCCGGAATTTCAATCTCGTCCGGAAGATCATGGGTGGCGCCACCAACCGTCAGATAGCTGCAGGTGAGCCGAGCTCCGCAGGCCTCTTCAAACAGATCGAGGATGATTTCGCGTTCTCGGAAAGCGTACAGAAACGGACTGAACGTGCCTAAGTCCAAGCCGTATGCCCCCATGCCCACCAAGTGACTGGCGATACGGCCCAGTTCCGCGATGAGTACCCGCAGGTGCACCGCCTTTGGACTCACTTCCATACCGATAAGCTTCTCTACGGCCAGAGAGAACCCAAGGTTCATATTCATCGCCGCGAGATAGTCCATCCGGTCCGTGTAAGGAATCCACTGAGGTGCGGTAAGGTTCTCACCAATCTTTTCTGCACAACGATGCAGGTAACCGATGTGCGGCGTGCATTCATGCACGATTTCACCGTCGGTTCGCAGGAGGAGGCGCAGAACGCCGTGCGTGCTGGGGTGCTGCGGCCCCATGTTGACCAGCATCTCATCTGTCTGCACGTCAAACTCGACAACACGCGGGTCTTCAATCTGTATGCTCATGATTATTCTCGACGCTGCACTTTGCGTGGAGCAGATTTCTTTCGGCCGAAATTCCGGTGTTCTGACTATTGAGGGTGACACACTCTTTTACGGACGAGAGGTTGTTGAAGACACGGACACCTGAGAATCAGGAGAGACTCCCAATTCACTCAAAACCGATTACCGGCCCCGCACTCCGTGATACTCCAGCGGGAATTTGTAGTCTTTGCGAAGTGCGTGCCCTTCCCAGTCTTCCGGGCACAGAATTCGACGATGGTTGGGATGGCCCTCAAATTGAATTCCAACCAAATCATATGCCTCACGCTCGTGCCAATTGGCAATGCCCCAGATGGAACTCACTGATGGACAAATCGGCAGACGACCTTCCTCGTCATTGCGCCATCTGGGCAATATGACTTTAAGTTTCAGTCGATGTTTGTGTGAGATGCTGGAAAGCTGATACACAACTTCCACGTGCGGATCATGGTCGAACTTCTTTGCCTTCTTCGGATCCGGCTCAAGGTAGTCAACTCCACATAAATCGTTGAGATGATCAAATCGCAGTTGTTCGTGGTCCCGCACGAATGTGCCGACCGCCACGATGGAACTGGAAGCGACTTCAATCCAAGGATCGATCGCGTCTTTAGGAGCTGCTCCGACGACGGATTCGCCGAATTCTTCCAGCAGCACGGCGTGGATTTCGCTGATATTCATCTGAACCTACCCGACCGGAATCTCGGTCGACAGTGTCACACGGATGTTGAAACAGAAGTTGTGCGGCTGGAAGCCGGCAAAGTCTGATCGGACGCCTGATGAGATTTCTTCGTCAGAGCACGAATCCAGTCGAGGTCACCACGTTTCCAGACATAGGCAAATCCGACCAGCAACACGGCAAAGAAGATCAGGATGTCAACAAAGCCAGTCATTCCCAGCTGCATGGCAGCTTCTGGAGAAATCACGGTCGCTGAACCAGCTGGTTCGTTCAGCAGTCGATTGCTGAGTTCCTGCCGCACTCCTTCATCCAAACGCCCATCCGCCAGCTGCATTGCACTACCGTACACAACCGCCCACGGAAAGAAAAATGCCACTTCCACGTCAAAAATGATGAACAGCAGGGCGACCACATAGAACCGCAGATCAAACTGAATGTAGCTGGAACCGATGGTCGGTTCGCCGCATTCGTAAATCGAGTTCTTTTCCGGAGTGGGCAGCCTGGGTCGCAGTAAACGACCCGCAATCAGCGGAAGCATCAACAAAACAGCTGATCCTCCGGCAAAAAGAGCCAGATGCCCAACGAGATCTGTCATAACAATGAGTCCTTTGTCCGCTCGGCATTCATTACACGCCCAAAGTCGGTCGGCACTGACATTTCATCGCCCCCGGTGACCATACCTCTGCACCAGTCCGAGGACGCCACTTCCGGTCGTGCAGAGGCCCGACAAGTCACTGAACTGAAGCCAAGCCCCGACTCGCAGTGTCTAAGAGCCTGTATCAATACTGTCTGAGAAAGCACAATGCGGTTCTGCAATGTCTTCCAGGAGTGGCCTGCACATCATAGTGTCGTCGTCAGAACTGCGAAAAAACAGGAATACTGTCTCATCCGGCTGCCAGTTGATCCGGATTCTGCGGTCGTCCATTTCAGATTGCATTTTCACCAGTCCTGAATTGCGGTCCACTATGCTGACATCAATTCGTCTGAACTCTCGTTCCGATTCACCAAAGCGCCTGAAACCCTGTTCGACCACCCGCACCCTCTATTGAAATTCCTCGGTGTGTGGTAATCCTCCCCGCATTGTTCCTGCAAATCACGAATCTCGTGGAGTCGCTCCCCAGGGCTGCTGCAAATCATTGGCCAGCGTCACGATGTCGCGGACGATAGTCTGCACGTAGCGAAGACGCTTGTTGGCATCATCGACACTGAACACCACAGGCTGAGTCATCGGCTGAGACCTTATTCGGCTGACTTACAAAGGGGGGAGTCCGTTCCAGAAACTCAGACTTCCTCCGCAAACTCAAACGGGCTTTCTTCCCCTTTGACCCAGACTGGCTGATGCAGCACTTTCGATTCGGCAACGGCGGTCGGATTCAGCGTTCCCCTGCTCCAGGCAATCTCCAGCGGCAACTTGGCATAGTCCACAATACATCCGTCGCGGCTATAACAGCTCAGGTCGTGGTTGGCGCCCATAAATATGCAGTCCACCGGGCACGGATCCACACACAGAGCGCAAAACATGCACTTTGTGTAATCAATGGCAAACCCATTCAGTCGGAACCCTTTACCAACCGGACTCTTTTCCCTTTCAATGTAAATACAGTCCACCGGGCAGGCCTGCGCACACTTTTCACAGCTGATACAGGTGGTCAGGTCAAAGCGGTGAAAGCCCCGGTAACGTGGCTTCACTTTAAGTGGTAGTTCTGGGTATTCGTAAATCTGAGCGAATGCCCTGCGATTGTACGTCTTCCCCATCGTCCGCAGCGTGACGATGAGTCCCCGAAGGATCGTCGTGACGGCCATCCAGACATTTCGAATCCAAGCCAACATGAAGGCAATTCTCGGGAGCCACAGAGACAACTTTGTGCCGCAGAATCAGCGGTTATTCACGTCAAGTTGTGCTCAGACGGGGTGCCAAAAAACGAGGTGAGCGATTATACGTGGGCCCCCCAAGGACGCAAGCTGCCCCTCAACCCATCCCACCAATGAGAAGCCCGATTTGAGCGATGGAGTAGTGTGCTGAGACAATGTCTCCAGCACACCACTCCAGTCTGAAGCATTGACAACCCATTGGACTGCCTGTGGGCGAGAGACCCGGAGTATTTTGTCAAATCTGTTGGTTTCTCCCGGGTTGCTATTCACTTTAATTCGTCTGGAATCCGTGCTCTCATCCATCTTTGCAGCTAGCGGTGACTCCGCTAATGTCCTCCTGGCCTGAATTTCTCACGACCGTCGGTGGAATGGAACCGGCTCCGATGATCCGTTCAGAGGCATTAACCTTGCAGGAGCTTGCGGCGGAAAAATGATCAGTGACTCACTCGCGATAAACGCAGCCAGGCGGCAGTCATGCTGACCATCGCTGTTGCCGGACCGACACTGTCGGGCACCGGTTTCATCGTGCGCCTGTTACGGCCTTCTGAACTGCTTCATGCAGGCATCTCCGGAACACGTAAGTCAACTGCCTGGCAGGAGCCATCTGCAAACATGGGCGAGAAAAATCCAGAGCGACTACCTGTTATTTCACAGGGTTCCTCAGCACCATGTCATCGAGCCGAACTTCAACGGTATCACCAGACTCGATGACCTTCGTATCGCCGGGTGTACCGGTGAAGATCAAGTCACCTGGCTGGAGAGTCACATACTGGCTCATAAAGCTGACTGTACTGGGCACATCGTGGATCAGATGATCCGTCTTCTCTTCCTGCCGCGTCTCTCCGTTCAGTACCAGGCGCAGTGTCAGCTGACTGTAGTCCACGCCGGTGAGGATATAGGGGCCAACCGGTCCAAAAGTGTCTGCACCTTTGGCACGCCACCACTGCACGTCTTTCACGTTTTCTCCGTTCTGCCAGACACGTTCGCTGACATCGTTTCCACACGTCACGCCAAAGACGTAATCCAGGGCTTCATCGCGCGATACTTTGCTGCATTTCCGCCCGATCACCACCACCATCTCAGCTTCGTAATGTACGACCGTGGCATCAGCTGGAATGACAATTGGTGCACCGTGTGACGTCAGACAGGACAGGTTTTTCGTAAACGGCTGCGGAATCCGAAATTTTGGCGGGATGGTACTGTCACTCAGATGACTGCGGTAGTTGCCGGCCAGCGCGAAGACCTGAGTGGGTTGACACGGTACCAGAATCTTTACGTCACTGAGTGAGTGCCTGATACCAGTCCGGGACAATTCACCAAACAGCTCGCCTTCCAGCTGATGAACTTCATCGCCATCAAGCAGCCCATAGGCAACTGTGTCACCCTTTTCAAACCGAAGATAGCGAGCCGGTTCAGCAGCAGACAGCACAGAAACCGACAGGCAACCGATGAGGGTGGTAGCGACAGAGACGGCTTGTAACATCAGATGGCTCCGATAAGAAAAACGACAGGACCTCGAAAATGTATGTCTTCCTGAGGACTCAGAAGGAAGTACCTATACTAACAGAAGCATTCGTGAGTTTCCTGTATGTTGAAAACATCGCTTCCATTGCGAGGGGTGTGAGCAGTGTGAAGTCCACCAGAACTCGTCACGATATTCGCCACGGGAAATCAACAGAATGTCCAGTCACGTCGTCAGACCCTGGCGTCACTATGAATGCACGAATCTCACCTCCGCCGAACTTTCATCAAGCTCTGGCTTCGAATCGCTGGTATGAACCGTAAAATCATAGTATTCAACGACCAGGCTGCTTATTGCGTTCAGCTGGCCGACGCACAATCGGTTCGCAAAATTTGAGATTCTTTCTTCCTTAAATCTGATTCCCCCAATGTCGTTTCAGCATACTCATCAGTCTCGGGGTATTCTCATAGTGGTTGCCATCGCCGTGCTGCTGCATCCTGACGCTGGACTGGCCGACAAACCCACTGACGATTTTAATCTCGGCATTGGCCTGTGGCGAAAAAAACGCTGGACACCGGCGGTCGAAGTGTTCGAACAATTCCTGAAGGATTATCCCGATCACCAGCGCGTGGCCCTGGCAACATTTTATCTGGGTCTTTCCTACAATTCCCTTCAGCAGTACGGCCGGTCGCGTGATCGATTTACAGACTACCTTCGACTGAATCCGGACAGTCCCAATACAGCTGCGGTAAAATATCGTCTCGGTGAATGCAGCTATTATCTGGGTGAATATGAAAAGGCAATCGATCAGCTCGAGAAGTATACACGCGAACATCCTGGCCACAAATTGATCGACTGGGGCTATTTACAGCTCGGTGAGTCACTCGTTCAGTCAGGACGATGGCCGGAAGCTGATGTGGTGCTCACCAGACTGCTCACAGCGTCGTCCAATGAATACATCATCGGGCAGGCGCAATATTCACTGGCGTTGTCACTGGAAAAGCAGAAAAAATCAGACGCTGCCGTCGATACATTTCGCAAGGTGGCTCGACTGAATGATGCTCGACTGGCTGCGCGTGCACTCGCACGCGCAGCAACGATTCGGTTTCGGCAGGGGCAATACGAACTTGCGGCCGCCCTGTATGATCAGATTGTGACTCGATTTCCTGAATCACGGCTCTCGCCGGCAGCTGCGCTGAACGCTGGTCTTGCGTTGTACCGCGTTAAGAAATTCGATGGCGCTATTCTTCGATTCGGCCAGGTACCTGATGACTCAGCAGAAAAAACGGAAGCCACCCTCCTGACTGGAATGTCATTAGCGAGACTCAATCGTCCGGATGAAGCAAGATCCACGCTCAATGCCGCATTCAAAGCCGGCGGAAACACCACACTGGCCGCCGAAGCACTCTTCGAAATGGCACGTCTCGAACAGCTGGCAGGTGAACACGATCTGGCAGCGCAGATGTTTACCGACCTGGTGGAACGCTGGCCGGACGACACCTATACGGCTGACGCATTGTTCAACGCGGCCAGCCTGCGGCTCGAGCTGAAGGACATTGAATCGGCGGAGCGACTCCTCAATCGACTCAAGTCAGAATTCCCAGCACGGACCACACAGCCACGCGCAAAGTTTCTGACGGCGCGCATCCTGCTCCAACGGAATAAACCGGCGGCCGCTCGCGAGTCACTCGACCAGGTAATCAGTGCAGAGAATGGGGATTCACGGTGGTTGGCGCTCAGTCTTTACTACATCTCACGCATCGATCACGATGAAAAAAGATTCGAGTTGGCGCTCAACGCTGTCCTGCGACTGTGGCCACTGCTGGACAGTGATACGAATCAAGACCTTCGCGGAGCGCTGGCGCTGGGCGCGATGAGCGCCATCGAATTGAAAGAATTCAAAACAGCGGAAGACCTGGCAACCGAATTTTTGCAGTACGGGCTGAAGGACAGTGATCAGGCGACTGATGCACGAGCGGCGCGTACGGTCGCTCGAGCCAGTACAGGACGCTATGCCGCTGCCATCCTCGACGCCGACCACCTGATCGGCACAGCTGCAAAAAATCCTCAAACATGGACCGTTTTACTGCATGCGGCTGAACTTGCCTGGGATGAAAAGGAGTACGCGGCGGCTCTGGAACTGTTCATGCGGGCGAACAATGGTCAGGCGCCGGCGAGCACGCGACGGGCCGGGGCGTCCGGATTTGCGTGGTGCCTGTTCGAACAGGGACAATTTAAAGAGGCTGCTGAAGCATTCAAAGAAACAGCTCGCGCATGGCCCGATTCCTCTGGCGGGTTCGAAGCACAGTACATGGCTGTGCGCAGTCTGCACGAACTCGGACAGATGGACACCGTGATTGATGAATATGCAGCACTGTCCAAGGAATTTGCCATAAAGGCAACGGACACCGCGACACAGCAGCTGCGGGAGCGATTGTATTCTTATGCCCTGGATGCAGGGCGCACAGCAGCTCGGCTGCTGGATTCGGCGGGCCGTAGAGACGAATCCAACAGACAATGGGCTGCTTTGGCCGATGGATTTACGGATGCCAGTGAACTGGACATGATTCTGGACGAATGGGCCTGGATGAATCTGAAGACAGAACAATACGCTGTGGCTGATAAAATCTATCGAAGATTATTGAAGGAATGTCCCGAAAGCCCGTTTGCCGGGACAGCACGGTTGTCACTCGCTGAAAGTGACTTGAACGCACAGCGAATGGATGAAGCAATTGGCGAGTTTCAGGCGATCGTTGATCATCCGAAGTACGCGGATGCGGAAAAAGCCAAAGCACTATTTCATCTGATCGACATCAATGCGGAGCGACAGTCATGGCAGGATGTCACACGATTTGCAGACCAGTTTGCGACGGCTCACAGTGTCAGTTCACTGGCTCCACGGGTTCAGTTGCTGCATGCCGATGCGCTAGTGGCACTGAATCAGCCTGATCTCGCAAGGGAATTGCTTCAGCTGCTGCGGCGAGGTGTTCTGGAGCGACAATTGGAAGCGGCTCCTTGGACAGAACGGATTTGGGTTGTTTTGGGAGAAGTTGCTCTGGCGGCGAAAGATTACAAGGATGTTGACGCTGTGGCGGAAGAATTTTCAATGCAGTTTCCTGAGTCAAAGCTCAAGTTTCAGATGAGTTATCTCCTGGGCCGTCGGTGGAAGAATCAACCGGAACCGAAGTTTGAAAAAGCACGGGAATTCTTCGAAGCGGTGATCTACGACGAATCCGGACGTGGCACCCGTACGGCCGCTCGCAGTCAGTTCCTGATCGCAGATACGCGTCTGATGGAAAACGATTATGCCGGTGCCAGTCGTGAATACTTCAAGGTGTACACTTTGTACGATTATCCGGACCTGCAGGCTCAGGCGCTGTATCAGGCAGGAGCCTGCCAGCTGGAAATCGGTCAACCAAAAGAAGCGGTTCAAACATGGCGATCACTGATCGAAGATTTCCCGGAATCCGCGATTGCCAAAGACGCTGAACAACGGCTGAAGGAATCAGCAGCGGATTAGGACTTCAGCACAGCAAGCTACCACAATGTTCCAGGGTGATTCCCGGCTTTTTCCGGAATCCGGGATTCTGCGGTGGTTGACAGTCCGGTGGCACGTCCAGCTGCAATCATTTTGGGGTGCAGTGGTCATTCTCGGCATCAAAACGAATCACTCTGTGAGCGAATCCGTTCATCTGGGCAGAACCACACAGCAGGGCAATGCACGTTAACATCGTGACGTAGATGAACTTGCCTGCATAATTGCTGACAGTGAGTCCAAACAGTGTATGCTGTCCGGCAACGGGAGGAGCGATGGCTCCCCAGACCAGGACCGAGGCAAACATCAGCAGCAATACTCCGATAAATCCACCACGCCGAAGAATATCGAATGCCCTGACCCAATTGACTGCCAGCGTCCAGAACGCCATCCAGGCCAGCAGCGGCAGCCACGGAAGGACCACCCGCACGAGAGCAACAAGAACATCCAGCACCGACGAAACAAGTGCGACAAGGTTCCGGACAAGGTCAATCACGGCATCCATAGATTCATCCCGGAGTACATCGCAAACACACGGGGGACTGGGAAATGGCCTGGGCCACTTGCGTTGTGCCAAGCGTACCGCAGCTGCAGCGACAGATTCCAGCATGATCAGAGCTGTTCTCGATCGAGGGAACCAAACTGCTGCGTGGATCCCATGATTTGAGCGCTTTGTTCGTCCAGCCATCCACCAGCGGACAAACCGTCGTTCGGATTGACGCGAGACCTGAGATCCACGAAAACTGGTCCTGCCCGGATTCGGGTCGAGGTCTGATGACCTATTGTCGGGTGTGTCGCTGACCAGCTATTCCGGTCAATCCATTGTCCTGCGTGAGTATGCTCAATCTTGCTTTGGTTGGTGAACAGCAGGGCCACGTGCGCAACCTGGCCGGCTTTCGAAAATCACACCGCGTTCCAGATGAACATTCGGAACGGTCCCGGGCATTTGTGTGGCGGATTGCCGCAGATGACATTCGCAAGGATCTGGACCAGCGATTTGCAGATTTTCGCCTCCGGCTGGGATTGAAGCGAATTCAGATGAAGGTTTCCGAACCCAAATGTGGGTGCGGAACCATTACAACACCTGCATTTCAATACCAGG
This sequence comes from Planctomycetota bacterium, assembly GCA_963581585.1. Taxonomy (GTDB): domain Bacteria; phylum Planctomycetota; class Planctomycetia; order Planctomycetales; family Planctomycetaceae; genus S139-18. Next base: position 22,181 of record CAUZPL010000021.1, on the reverse strand, counting down.
TTTCCGTGAATTTATGCCGAGATGACCCATCCGCGCTTATCTGGAAACGCCAGGTTTTCGGATTCAGGGCCGCTGAGTCGGTGCTTTCGGACAGTTTTTCGGCGACATTTGGGACGACGTTTGACACCGTGGAATTCGCACCAGCTGAACCAGTTGACGTCGAAAGATTCATCGACTGGGTCGAAGATCAGGCAAACCGTCAGCTGGAACCAGACTATGACAGAATGGCAACATGGTGCCGCCTGACCGCACCGCAGCACATGGCATCGACGATGCTGGTTCAGTCGCATGTCATATCTCTCAAGGCGGCCGCCCCCTGTCGTCCGGGGACACTCTTAATGTCATTCTTTGCTTTTCGTGAGTTGTTGCCGGCGATTCCGTGGCCAGGCTGATTCACAGCTCAGGAAACGAAGCTCCCGGCCCGGCGGAATCATAATTTCAATTGTTCCTGACCCCGAACTGAACATTCTGCGTTTTATCCGCAAATGCCATCAAGCAATGAGCGTTTGTCCTGCAACTTCCGTCCGCCGTTCCGGAGATTTCATCATGGCAGTCTCAACACCTTGTCCTCGCTGCCCGCAGACGTTGACCAGTTCCGATGACGGACTGAAGTGTCCTCAGTGCAAGGGTCGTTTCATCGCCGATGCGCAGGTTAATGCTCAATGGCTCAGCGATCCGGCAGATTCGTTGGCTGCTCATCCTGTGTGTTGTCCAGGGTGCCGGTCTTTAATGAATGTGAAAATGCTTGGAACGACAGAAATCGATGTCTGTCCGAAATGTTCCGGCATCTGGCTCGACAGGAATGAGACAGCGGAGGTCACCGACAGGAGCGCACTGCAGCAATTCCTGCTGTACGGATTGAGTCTGCCTGAACGCGCGGTACGCAGTTCGATTGGTCTTGCGGCCGGGGCTACTCGTGAAACTGCCTGCCTGCTGATCCCTCAGTCATTTCAGTCAGCAAAGACATACGAACTGGTAGTGACGAATTCTCTCGGGTTTCTCACGGGAACGATTGCTGGAGTGAAATCAGAGCAATCCGAAAGTACTGCTAAAGATGATTTCATGGCCCGCAAGACCGTGGGCAACTTCGTCGATCTTGCCGGGATGGCGACCCTGCATGTATCTCCGGTATGGCTGCTTGCGATTGTCAGCGATGTTGCCTACGGGACCAGCAGCTACGTCCGGGAGCTGGCAGGAGAACTGAAGGAACAGGGGTTGATTGATGAATCATCGACCATTCATCATGTGGATGATGTGCTCCAAGCCATTCAGCAAAGTTCCGGCGACGCGGCGAGTTTATTCGACACACCACCGCTGTCGGTTGACCAGCTCCGTGAGACTCTGGATCGCATGCGGGAGTCATTGACCAGCGTAGACTTTGCGGAAATTCTGCCTGAGCCGGAACTGCGACAGTTCTGGAATGAGATGCAGGAGATTTCCACAGTGAATGACGTCAGCTTGCTTGGCGTTTCCGGAGCACTGGCGATGAATACTCTGGGTAAACTGGAAACGGCAGTACTGGGGACACTCACCGGAGCCAGGGTCGCAGGCGAACTGCTGAATCAAAACGTCATCAACCATTACACTGCATCGCTGCGGACGATCCGTGACAAGGGACTGTTCGAATCGCTCCGTGAGTCTTCAGGGCCGTACATCGAAGCGGTCTGGAACAACTTTTCTCAGGACAAAGCCACATGGACCGAAGACCTGTTGACCGGTAAGTTCGCGTTGAAAGGATGGAAGATGGTCTCCGGCCGGATGGGTGATAAGCAGTTGTAGATGATCCGACGCAGCCCGACCCTTTCGAAGGGCCATGTTCTTACATCCCATCGCTCAAATGCTCGTCATTTCATTTCCTGGCGCACGTATTTGGTCATTGCCCATTCGTCATTGAGCGTTTCCTCTGTAGAATTTCCCGCCTCCCTCGGCCGCGCCAGTGCGAGTCCGGCTGAAACAGTCCATCAGGCTTCACCTTCATGAAAGCGATTGCTGTACGACCGGGTATCCCGGACAGCGTCCATCTGGCAGAACTCGAGAAGCCCTCGGTCGAGGACATTCCCCATAACCGTGGCGTGCTGGTGCGTGTACTGAAAGTAGGTGTCGACGCCACGGACCGCGAAATTAACGAAGCACTGTATGGCCGATCGCCAGACGGATACGACTTCCTGGTGATTGGCCATGAGTGCTTTGGGATCGTCGAAGAAGTGGGGACGGCCGTAAAGAAAGTCCGGCCCGGAGATTATGTGACATGCACCGTCCGTCGTCCTGGCGATTCGATCTTTGATCGGATTGGTCGATCGGACATCACCAGCGAAGAAGAATACTACGAACGCGGCATCAATCTACGCCACGGTTTTCTGACAGAGTACTTCGTCGACGATGCAGAATTTGTTGTCCGCATGCCTGCAGGACTGAAGCATTTACATGTGCTGGCCGAACCTATGAGCTGCGCCGCGAAGGCTGTGGAACAGGCATTTCTGGCTCAGCAAAGGCTGCAGGTCTGGGAACCAAAGCGGGCATGGGTGACTGGAGCCGGCCAAATCGGCCTGCTGTCCACGCTGGTCCTGCGGCTCAAGGGAATTGAGGTATGGACTTTGGCACGCGGTAAACGCGACAGTAATCTCAAAGCCAAAATTGCGGAAGCCTGGGGAGCCAGCTATGTCAGCACTTCAGAAATGACATTGCACGAAATGGCCAAAAGGTACGGCAAGCCGGACCTGATCATTGAAGCCACGGGGCACAGTGGGATTGCATTTGAATGCATGGAAGTGCTGGGACACAACGGCTGCATTGTCTGGACCAGCATCACGGGTGGTCAGCGAGACATCAGTGTACCCAGCGATGCCGTGAATCTTAACTGGGTCCTTGGCAACAAAATGCTGCTGGGTTCCGTGAACGCCAACTTCCGTCACTTCGAAAGCGGAATTGCTGACATGGCTCTGGGCGAGGTATCGTGGCCAGGCGTGACCAAGAAGATTCTCACCCATCCCGTGGATGGGCTGGAAAACTACGCTGAAATGATGCGTCTGCTTGTTGAAGAGCGCGGTGCACTGAAGGTCTATGTGAACGTGGCCGACGAGTAGGTGTTCCTGAACAAGACGCGGGGTCCCATCACATAATCTATTCACCCCTGACCTCGAAGCATGGTGATTTTTTCGTGGAAACGGGCTGCCAGCCTGCTTCAATTTCCAAAAGTCGTTTGATTCCGGTGGCGACCACACGCATGTACGTGTGGTCACGAATACTTTAACGGCTCCCTCGCGTCAGGGGTTTACAACGCCTTTGCACAGGAAACTGTATGCCTCGACGTTTTCGTCCGAACAAAGTGAGGCTGCGAATGCGTTCGCACCAACTGTTCAGCCACTGCACGAAGGAGCGTGAAGACAACCTTGAGTTGCGACAGTCGATGATTGGCCAGTGCTTAGTGGACGTCAGGAAATCGTGATCCGGATCAAGATCATACGAGTTCCAGAAAGCAGACGCAGGAACGCGGCCGAAAGGTTTTACGGTTATCCTGTTCTCTTCGCTTCCGGGGAACATCGGTCAGGTGAACCATTTTCCACCCGGCGCCTGTGTGCAAGTCAGGAGACTCAGGTCTGTCATTCGCGTGAATCCATTTGTCAGCACTCACATGTCGACAAGGGGAGTTTCAGTGTCGTAGAATGAGCTTCCATGAGACCTGATCTTCGACATCAGTTCGTTTGCGCATTTTTATACCTCGGAATGCTTTTTCTGTCTCCGAATGGGGCTGACGCTGCGCAGGTAGACGGAGACCAATTCTTTAAGTCAAAGATTCGTCCGTTACTTTTTGTCAACTGCCGGGGATGCCACGGGGAAAAGAAACAGGAGGGCGGGCTGCGCGTCGATTCGCGCGCCGCGCTGCTCAAAGGAGGAGAACGAGGTCCCGCCGTCGTACCAAGCAAGCCACAGCAGAGCCTGTTGATACGTGCCGTCAGTCGAGGCGACCACGACCTGGAAATGCCACCGGACGAGCCGCTCAACAAGTCTGCTGTCCTGGCACTCACGCACTGGGTCAAGAACGGCGCTCCATGGCCTGAGAACGACGCAACTTCGGCAACAACAGCGCCTCTCGATCGCGTTGCCGAAATCCGACAAAGCCATTGGGCCTTTCGCCCGATACGAAACACAGTACTTCCCGACGTCCGGAACACCAGCTGGGTTCAGAGTCCGATTGATCAGTTTGTTCTTGCGAAGCTTGAGTCCGCCGGACTGTCACCGTCACCCCGCGCCGACCGTCGCACACTCATCCGTCGCGCCTCCCTCGATCTCATCGGGCTCCCTCCAGCGTGGGAACAGGTGCGGAGTTTCCTTCAGGATGAGTCCCCGAATGCCTTTGCGAATTTGATCGATGAACTGCTGAGTCGGCCTGAATACGGTGAACACTGGGGGCGCCACTGGCTCGACGTCGCACGCTACGCCGACACAAAAGGTTACGTTGATGCCGGTGAACGCAAATACCCGTTCGCATGGACGTATCGTGACTGGGTGGTCCGATCATTCAACCGCGATCTCCCATACGACCGCTTCGTCACGGCACAGATCGCCGCAGACCTCCGGCCGCTGAATGATCGGTGGGATCTGGCAGCACTGGGATTCCTCACCGTGGGTCAGCGCTACAACTTTTTCCCACATGAAATCATCGATGACCGAATCGACGTGGTCACACGCGGTCTGATGGGTTTGACGGTCGGGTGTGCTCGGTGCCATGACCACAAGTACGACCCGATCGGCGCGACAGACTACTATGCACTGTACGGCGTCTTCGCCAACTCGTACGAACCGACACCTGATGAGATGCCGATAATTAGTGAACCGGATGCCGCGGTAGACACAGACAAAACTTTTCACCAGGAATTGCGTGAAAAGGCCGGCGCGCTGAAAGACAGACGCCAAAAACTGCATGCACAGATTCAGCACGAGATGAGGGCCTGGGCCTCGGACTATTTTGCGTACATCGTCGAAACTATGCCGCAACATCGCACTCAGGCACAGCCGCCGCTGCGCACAGAACGGGGCGTATTGAGAGAGAAATCCGCCTACGCCCGAGGAGCTGTAGCACGGTGGCGACAATTCCTCGAAGAACGCACGGATGACGACCCGGTCTTCGCCGTCTGGAGCCAACTCGTCAAACTCGACCGTGAGCAGATTTCGCAGCAGGTATCTCAAGTGCTTGACGTGGGCACAGGCAGGATCAATCCGATCGTGGAGCAAGCTTTTCACAGAAATCAGCCAGCGACCATGCGAGATGTGGCCAGGGTGTACGGCAAACTACTCGAAGACACAGAACAACTGTGGCGAGAACAACTGACACACAACCCAGCGGCTCATGGATTTGATGATTCTCCGCGTGAACAACTGCGGCAGGTCCTCTACGGCCGCAACGCTCCACCGGTGATGACACTGGACGAATCAGAGGATTTTTACCAGCTGGATGAATCCACTGACGTGCGGAAACGCTTTGCCGACATCGAACGTGTGTTTCTGAGCGTGAAGAATGTTTCTCCGCGAGCCATGTCGATGGCCGATCGATCCAACTTGATGGAGCAGTATGTCTTCGTACGCGGAAATCCCATGCGCAGGGGGCAGCGCGTGGAACGCCGGTTCATCCAGCTGCTTTCAGAGGATGACAGCGAGCCGTTTCGGAAAGGAAGTGGCCGGTCAGAGCTGGCGGCAGCGATTGTCAGCCCAAAAAATCCACTCACTGCACGAGTGCTGGTGAATCGAGTCTGGGGCTGGCACTTTGGACGTGGCCTGGTTACGACTCCGAGTGATTTCGGAATTCGCAGCTCCCCACCGAGCCACCCGGAGTTGCTTGACTACCTCGCCAGACGTTTTCTCGACGAAGGTCGTTCGCTCAAGGATCTTCACCGATGGATTCTGCGTTCGAATGCCTGGCAACAGATCACGGACGATCGACCGGAGTGCAGACAGGTCGACCCCGAGAACCGACTCCTATGGAAGATGAATCGCAGACGGCTTGAATTCGAGTCTATGCGCGACTCAATGCTTGCCGTATCGGGCCGCCTGACGCCGGCCGGCGGCGGACCGCCGGTGGAACGATCTCCCGACGATCCGGCAGGTACTCATCGCACAATCTATGGCCTGCTCGATCGTGAACTGCTGCCTGGTTTGTTTAGAGTGTTCGATTTCCCCAGCCCCGACATCTCAAGTCCGCAACGCTCCAGAACCACGGTACCGCAGCAGGCCTTGTTCCTTCTCAACAACCCATTCGTGATGGCCCAAGCAGACGCGCTGGCCGACGAACTTAATCTGACGCTCGGTCCGACAGACACGAACGGTCGAATACGTTATCTCTTCCGTCGCATTCTCTCTCGTGATCCGGCACCGGATGAAATCCGTTCTGTCGTACGTCTGGCCGTCCGATCGGAATCGACGATATCAGAGGAAATGCCGGATTCCACTCCGGCTTTACCATGGACTGAGCTGGCCCAGGTGCTGCTCATTTCGAACGAGTTCCTGTTCGCGGATTGAATTATGCCTGTTGCGCCCAAACTCCTGCCTACCATCACCCGCCGGGAATTACTCAATCGCTCCGGCATGGGTTTTGGAATGCTGGGCCTCGGAGGAATGCTGACTGGCCCAGCTGTCCAGGATATGTCTGCTGCCGACACCACGGTCAATCAACACCAAAGCAGGCTTCCACAGTTCGCACCCAAAGCCAAGCGCATCATCCACATTTTCATGAATGGGGGTCCGTCGCACGTTGATACGTTCGATCCAAAACCGCTGCTCACGAAACATCACGGCCGGATGCTGCCCACCCCTAATCTGATTACGGAGCGTGAGACACATACTGCATTCGGTTCTCCGTTTCGGTTCCATATGTACGGGCAGAGCGGACTGGAAGTCAGTGAACTGTTTTCTCATGTGGGCCGGCACGCAGATGATTTGTGCGTTATCCGTTCGATGTATGCCGACGTTCCGAATCATGAACCATCACTGATGCTGATGAACTGCGGTGAAAACACGCTGGTACGTCCCAGTGTCGGTTCATGGCTGACATATGGCCTCGGGACAGAAAACAGGAATTTGCCGGGATTCATTGCCATGTGTCCAGGTGGCCATCCGGTGAAAGGACCGGACAACTGGCGTTCGGCATTTCTACCCGGCATCTACGAGGGCGCCTATGTCGATACCGAACACTCAGAAATCGACAAACTGATCGAAAATATTCGCAATCCCAGACTCAATCAGAATCGTCAGCGACACCAGATAGATCTGCTGCAGTCTCTGAACAGACGACACCTCAGAATTCGAGGCAGCGATCCACAACTGGAGTCCCGAATTCAGTCCTTTGAACAGGCGTATCGGATGCAAATGGCTGCATCGGACGCGTTCGACATTATGCGTGAGTCATCTAAGACTCGCGAGATGTATGGCGATACAGTGCAGGCGAGACAGCTGCTGATCGCAAGGCGGCTGGCGGAACGAGGAGTACGATTCATTCAGCTGTGGCACGGCAAATGGCAGCCATGGGACAATCACGACAGGATTGAGGAGAACCACCGCAAGCTAGCCGGCGAGTGTTCACAGGCGATCGGCGCACTGCTGACAGATCTCAAACAGCGCGGATTGCTCGACGAGACGCTGGTTATTTGGGGTGGCGAATTCGGTCGTACGCCAACCGTTGAAGGAAGAAACGGACAGGACAGCAAGCTTGGTCGCGACCACAATCATTACGGCTTCAGCATGTGGCTCGCAGGCGGCGGCGTAAAGGGTGGCACAGTTTATGGAGCCACGGACGATTTCGGATTCCAGGCAGTGCAGCATCCCGTCCACGTGCATGACCTGCACGCGACGGTCCTGCACCTGCTTGGTATCGATCACAAGCAGCTCACCTACCGTTACGCTGGACGCGACTTTCGTCTGACTGATGTCCACGGAAGAGTAATCAACGACATTATCGCCTGAACTCGTCCGCAGGAAGTATCCTCAGCGGCTTTCAGATACCTGGCCGCATAGTGAACCGCCAGGAGGTGATCGATCGGTGATTCAGGCCAGTCAGGTTTGACGTCGGGCACGGCAGACAATTGAATCGGCTGGAAACTCCCAGAAGGTCCTGCCCTGCACCAGATCGACCGCGCGTTGGGTTGGTACTGCCCCTCCGCCGCGAGGGTCTACTGCACCACTGACAATCCATGTTTCGAATTCCTGAATGACAGCAGCAGGCAGCTTAACACCTGGTGGCATTGAGAATGAATCGTGGCGTAACGCGCTCGGCAGCAGACTCCCCGGATGCTGCGTGCATGGATCACGTGACATTTGTAGCAGTGTTCCACGAGAGTCGGCCGAATTCGTTTCTCGAAAAAATCCAACCGGTCGTCAGCAGGCACGGATAGCTACAAACAGTACCCAATACACCGAGGCCGAATCAGTAATGGCAGTCAGCAACTGGCCAACTCGTCTTGACGAAAGACTACCACCTGATTCACTGACTGTCACGCGGAAGGGAATTACCTCTTTCGAATGACTAATGACAGGTAATTGGTCAGCCGTGAAGTGGCGACAGCAGGTAACCACACGCCTGAGCGAGCAAAATTTTCAGGTTACTATCCGACGAAAATTGGCAGTGTCTCGTCAAAATGCTTCAACTTCCGGAATCGACTCCACCGGATCCGGCAGCGTCAGCGGTTGATGAGACACGGACGTTACGGGAGTCGGGCTGGCGACCTGGGCTTCGGAAACCGGATCTGGAATAGGCTGCTGAACTGGATTCGTTAACGCAGCCTCGTCAGGACCGAGTGGTTCGGGAACAGGCGTCGTGAAAGCCGGTTCGGTACCGACGGGCATTTCCAGCGGATGAAATGTCTGTGCAAAGCTCGACATGGATGGAGTTCCGACCGATGGCGTCACCTGACTCAGCTGCATCTGCGAATAGGGACGCGCCGCTATCCGACGTCCGGCACCCTGAGCCCCCATCCCGCCGGCCATCGCTGGCGCATTGACTGGATGAGTCGGTCCGATACTGGCAATCGCACTGGAAAGCCTTGAGTGTACATGTGGTTGACTCCAGTCAGACTGCAGCGACTGTTGGTACATCGCAATCGCCTGACGAGTCTGACCCGCATCCTGGTAATACTGTCCGAGGTGAGCCAGTGCCTTGGGATGTCCCGGGTTTGCCCGCAATGCCTGAAGCAATGACTGCCCGGCTGCGTCCCGCTGTCCGAGTTCTCTTTGCAGCCATGCCAGTTCAACGTGTGATTCAGCGACGTATGGTTGAGTCGCTGACCACGTGGTCAGCATCGCCATTGCTTCCTGTTGACGTCCGTGAGCCATCATCAATTCTGCCAGACCATGATAGGATGGCTGGTGACCAGGTGATGTCGTGAGATTACGACGATAGATCTGTTCAGCACCCCGGGAATCACCCATTTTGTAGTGGGTTCTGGCCAGATTCGCGATGTAATCCGGATTTGTCGGAGCGCTGGCCACAGCCTTTTCAAATTCGGCAGCCGCCATTGCGTAGTTACCCTGTTTATAGAACGCCTGCCCGGATGAGTTCATGACATAGCCGTTCATCGAGTAACAGCCACTGGTGAACGTCAGAATGGCAAGACTGACGTGACAGATGGCAAACCAGGTGAGGCTGTGGCGCATGGAGAAGGTGCCTTTGAGATAAGCCGCATTGAAAGAATTCTGAGAAATGGAACCACGGGATGGCTGAAAGACGGGGAAGCCGGCCAGTGGCGAGAGGAACCACACAATATGCGGCATACAACCTTGCGTGCAACAGCGAATTCAGCCCCCAGCCACCCGGAATTTAAGCGGTCGACAGGACATCGGCGGATTTCGCCGGTGAATCGGCTGAATCGGCAGATTCCTGGCGTCAGTCAACATGACGCCCCGCAATGCAAAGACTTCACGCGAACCACACAATAGTGACGGTCTCAGTGACTTCTGCCGGGAATGACCACCGGTTCTCGAAACCGGCGCACCAAAGCCACGAGTTCGTTTACGATCTGTAAGACCTGTGATTTGTCTGAGCTGCAGACCCGGCTCCCGGGGGTGAGCTGGCAAAAAACGGGTCAGTATTCCGCCACAAAGCAGTCCGGAAAAGAAAGGAGGCAACCGGGACATCCGATTGCCTCCTGCGTTTCATTTCAGCCGTATCCTGATCTGATCAGTCGGCATCTGCAAACGGATCTTCGGGCCAGATAAATTCCTCGCTCAGGTTCAGGATGTCGTAAGTGGAAAAGGCACCGATCACGCTTTGCGGGATACCCAGTTCCACAAAGTTATTCGTGGCATCCAGAGCAAAGAAATTGTCGATCTTGAACACACTGGCGTCAGAGTCATCACCCTTAAGCACGTCACCAGTCAGATATACGGCCTCTGCACCAGGAACAAGCTGGTCGCCGCTGTTACCAGTGAATCTCACATCAAGAATGGCCGCATCATCCAGATAAATGACGTCGAACGTGTCTTCTCCTTCAGTGTCGAACGAGGCAAACGTCTCCCCGTCAGAAAGGAATGCACCACTGACAAAGTCCGCTTCCAGGTTTCCACCGAAGGTATTATCCCGGGCATCCAGAGCGACGTAAGCACTCGTACCAACCTGAACTTCCAGACCACGGCCGACGACAGTATTCGTACCGTTGTTTTGGATTGTGTTACCCGTCACGGTGAAGACGGTGTTCTGCACAGTATTCAGGTTGTTGTACGGATGTAAAATGTCGAGGTCCGCGGCCGGAAACACTGAATACGCAATCACATTGGCGAAACTAAAGTCTGTGTTGTCAAATATTCCACTGCCTGGATCAAGCTCACCGTTGCCGTTCAGATCTTCACCCGGATCAAGCTCGCCGTTGCCGTTCAGATCCTCATCCAATGGTGGCTGCTCCAGGTTTGGAATGAACACCTTTCGGTTTTGATGCATATCGGAATCCGCACGAAGGACCACACCATGCTCCCCATTTGAGGAAATTGTGTTGTCCGTCAGCGCGATACGATTGATCAAATTCAGATTCGCGGCGACCGGGCTCGGTCGCAGACTGGTTAACCCGTTCGCACCATTCAACCGAACATTAACGCCGGTTCGATTGTTGCGAGTGATCATGTTGTTGCTGATGTTGATGTTCGGCGCCGGCCCGTCCAGAACGAATCTATCTGCCAGACCCCAGGGTGAACTGAATTCGTCGAACTCTTCCGGCGCAACTTCTTCTGCCGTTTGACCAGTGCCCACGATGCTGATCCCGTCGCCGGTATTACCGGCGCCAATCCCGTCATGGGCTCCGCCAATGACATTGAATGAAATATCAATCGTCGGTGTCACAGAACCATCGGTTGTCACTGCAATTCCATCATCGCCATTGTTCTGGATGATATTACCCGTGTCAGCTGTTCCTCCGACAACCAGGTCCACAACGGACTCCCCGCTCGCGTTATATGAAATCGCGTCGCCACCGGTCACATCAATGTCTTCGTTGCCGTTTAGATCTTCACCGCCGTCCAGAACACCATTGCCGTTGGTGTCTTCGGTGGAACCCGCCACCGTACCGGTGATCACAGACCTGGTGATACTGACCTGTCCTGTCGCTGCGTCGCCTGCATTAATGTAGACACCGCCGTAGCCGACACCACTCGTTCCGTTATCCTGGATGAATGTGTACCCCGTATCAGCCGTCACCTGGAGATCGACAACGGAGCTGCCAAAAGCATCCAGGTGGATACCGTCAAATCCATTGCCCGAGTAGTTTGAATCGCCGGTAATATTGAGGGTCTCATGAACTCCCGACGGGTTTGGGATTAGGGTACTGGTCACTTTCAGCAGTAAATATGTTCCTTCGTTTGCTGTGGCCCAAAGTCCGTCCACGCCGTTGCCGGTAGACGTGTTCCCATCAAAGACAACACGACGACCTAATGCCGCCGGCACGAACACCGATGGATCTCCAAACGAAGAGTTCTCGGTTGTTTCAATATCGATGCCCTGGACAGCGTTTCCGCGCAGGAAGTTGTGACTTCCATCAGCAAACAGCTGGGAGTCACCCCGTGTACGGAAAGCCACTCCGTGTTCGCCATTGTTGTCAAGGATGTTGTTATTCCAGGTTACAGAATTTGCCGTACCCGACATTGGCTGATTGATATCACTTCTGTTGCTTCCCTGGGTGTCGACTTCCAGACCGCTGGAAGCGTTTCCATTAATTGTGTTGAACAGAACACTGGCCGTCAGAAGTGAACTGTCTCGACGGACGAAGTTAATACCATCACCGTTAAAGATTGCGTCAGTCCCTGCAGTCGTACCGGTAATCATATTGTGCACAACACTCAGGTTGGCCTTGCCGTTCCCGCCAACCACAAGACCAACGCCAACACCGCTGTTTCCGGCAATCGTGTTCGACTCATCCATCACCAGCGATTCCAGGGGTGTCGCTGTCTGCCCAATGGTCAGGTTCAGAACGTTATTTTCATCAAATCCAGCGGCAGGCGGGCCAGGTGACACATTGTTGGATCCACTGAGTTCCGCGAAGATGCCGCCAGACTGGTTACCTGTGATCGTGTTCCCCTGCACAACCAGATCCATTTCCTGACCAGCGTTATCCACCGTATCATTCACGTTGCTGTTGGCGAATATTCCATAACCGGCGTTCTGGTCAAATGTATTTCCGGAAACAATACGGTTTGATGCAGTACCAAAATCAATTGTACCTCCCAGTTCACTCACGAATGAAGCACCATTGCCGCCGTTGCTGCTGATGTTGTTGTTCAACAGGTTCCCATAAACCGTTCCGCCGTCACGGACAACCGCCTGGAAGCCATCATCGGTGCTGTTCGTAATCGTATTGCTCTGAGCGAACATTGTGTTCGCCAGAGTGTTCATTTCAGTACCGCCAATCGTGCTGTCAGCATTAATCACAGCGTCAGGACCGTTCGCAGCCAGCCGAATACCGGTACCATTTCCAGAGACAGTGTTCCCCTGGATCGTGACATCTTCAGCAACCGCCAGGTCATTCATTTCAATGTTCAGGCCGCGGTCCGTAGCGCCACTAATCGTGTTGTTGATAAAGGTTGATGGTCGCAGGCGAGCAGAATCGTTGGCCACGATTGTGATACCATTCGCCTGCGGACTTCCGCCCACTCGGAGTCCGACTGCTTGTGCAAGCTGGGCGACGCTATTCTGTGTGAACGGTGCTTCGCCTGGACCTTCACCGGGATTCGTGCCGCTGTAGACGAATTCCTGAGGCTCGATGAGGGCCTGATTCAGCTGGTCAAATGCACCGGTGCCCATGACTGCGGGTGCACCCGTTGGGGTTACCCTTCCAGCATCAAAGACATGCCGCAGTGACAACGTGTGGCCAACTTCATGTGACGTGACGTTGCCGATCGCGAAGCGAGTAGCCGTCAGGTTTCCTGAGGTCAATCCGGTTAACTGGGCTATTGTAAGTGGATCCTCGATCGTAACGGCGGTGGGATCTCCAGTGAAGGCAGTCGGTGGCGTCAGACCACCAATGGCCGCAAATTCGCTGGTATAGACAGCTGACGATGAAGCACCGTTATCCTGAGGAGTTCCGAACAGACCCATCCCGGGACCCTGCCCCGTTTCATTTCGAATGTTGCCAATATCGGCTGCCTGCCCAAGGAGTCCGCCGAATGCAACGGGACTGTCACCAATCGTGACCGCGTAGTACTCAGTTGCACCATTTGACGGTGCAATTCCCGCATCACCGATGACAAAGTTCAGGTCCAGTTCGAATCCATCCGGAATCGGACTTCTGGCATCGGTACCCACAGTTGGAATGGATCTGTAGGTGTTCTGAACAGTCTGGAGAATCGCGTTTGTCACCAAATTAAAGTCACCCGCGGCAAAGCCGAAGTTGGTCACATCAAATGGATTCACCGTACGGCCGTTCGCATCGACAACGCTTCCCTGAGCCGGGTCAATGAAGTCAAGAACAATCGTCAGACTGTCCGGTCCGGAAGTACCACCCGCCATTGTGTTAAACAGTGCATCGACCCCGGCCGTAGAGTTGTCCCGCAGGTCCGCAGCGACGCCGGCACCTGTATTGCCGCTGAACATATTGCCCAGAGCGGCATATGGGCCTCCGATGTCAAAATCGCCGGTGCTGTCATGCTGACCGAACAGACACAGACCAACGATGCCATTGTCGTTCATGGTGTTCGATACTAATCCCTGGTCAAACAGGCCATTCCCGTTTTGATCTTCAGTCGGATCAAGGATTCCGTCCCCATCCAGATCCTCGGCCAGATCAAGGATCTCGTTGCCGTTCACATCTTCACCCGGATCAAGTATTCCATTTCCATTCAGATCCTCCGTCGGGTCAAGCACGCCGTTCCCGTTACGATCTTCAGCCAGCTCGAATACGCCGTTGCCATTCACATCTTCTGTCACTGTCCGGAACGTGCCGCCGTTCAGGAAGTGCAGTAAAGTTCCATTTTCCAGGTTACCGGCCAACGTATTGTCTCTGAAACTGGCGAGATTGAATGTTCCTCCGTCGGCTCGTCCGATGAACCCGTTGAACGTGTTGTCAGTGGAAGTATTTCGTTCGACAACGGCATTGATGGTCGCAGCGTCGTCAGCGGTCACTACAATCCCCTGTCCGCCATTTGACACGTTGTTATCAATGATGCCGGTGGCTGTAACGGCACCGGGCCCAAAGACGGGAGGAACGGGCAGCGGACCAGGCACTGGTGGAAGGAGACCGAATCCAAGCGGGTTGTCGGCATTAATGGTACTGCCCGAGGCAGCTCTGACGGAGAGTCCGATAGTTGAGTTATTCATTGCAGTGTTCGCACGCAGTCGCAGATCGGACTCGGAACCCACAGTCGTTGCCAGCAACAGTCCGTGTGTTGACACTCCCGCTAAACCGTTGAATGTATTTTCATCGATGATCAGCTCACCACTGGCCCCAGGCAAGTTTGCACCGACCGTGTAGTTCATGAACCTGTTGCTGGTCAGATGGATGCTGTCAAACGGCGCTGGAGCGTCAACACCCATTCCCCATGCTGTGTCGGTTTCATTTGCGGCATCGATCTGCAGTCCGTGGATCCGGTTCCAGTCAGCCACGCGAATCACAGAATTGTTCGTTGGATCAGTTGGATCGATCGTCGGATTGGAAATCCATGGCCCTGACGTGCTTGTGCTGCCCGCAGGAATGACGAATTCCACACCTTCGTCACGGAACAGAACAAAGTCTTTGTGGGCAGAGAAGACCGCCTGTTCATCAAACAAAGTAAGGCCACCGTCCACTGTCAGATCGGTACCGGTGCCATCGTCACGTGGCGTGATACGAATAGCGTCCACTGTCGCGGCATTCGCATCTGCTGCCATCTGCAGCTCTGCAAACGGATCCTCGACCGTACCGGCCCCGGGTATGTCTCTGTTCGGATCCACATAGTTAATGAACCAGGGAAGTCCTGTATTGGCATTGATTTCTGCCGCCGTGATAATTGACGTTTCATGTTTTTTATGAATTGTGTTGGTTCGACGAACCGGATCACTCAGCCGTCGTTGGACTGTCTTCGGTCGTAAGATGCTGTGCTCGCCTTTGTGTGGAATCGTGAAGGCAATGTTGACCCAGCTGTTCGTTCCGAAGCAGTCATCATTAGTGTAGTAGGCATTGACTTCCAGTGAGTCCGTTGCCTGAATCTGACACTGGGCTGAAATGCCGAGAGCTTCCTCTGCACCGAAACTGCTCGTCAGCCAGTACGAGCCCAGGAATGTTTTAACCCCACGGCGACCCAGCCAAGGAAGAGGAGTCCCAACCTTCCAGTCGAGGCCCTGGTAGGCATTCTCACGTATTTCACTAAATGACCGGACAACATTGTTTCCGGACAGAGACAATCCCGTGACGGGCGTTCTGGATCCCAGACGACTGTCTTCCCCCGTTGTCAGATAACCATTGACAATAAAATCGACGTGGCGCCCCAAATTTTCAATTCCGAAGCCCACTCGTGAGAAATCTGTAAGTGCCCCTGTATTGTCAAAGTCACCGAAGAAGTTCACACCCCAAATCCGGTTCCGGTTTTCGTCATAATGCCGAAAGATGGCACCGTAGTTGTAGAGGTCGTTGCCGTCGTCGGAGACCGACGCAGACACGCTTGTCGCCAGGATCGTCGTGTCCTTCACCAGTTGAAGAGGAATGAATGCGTTGATGCGTGTGTAGGAATCCCGCATGCCCAGACTGTCATCGATGGTCTGGTCAAACATGAGGTGAGGTCCGAGAGACGGCGCTGACTGAAATGCCTGACTGTTGACAATCGGCGCTGTCACACCCGCGCTGGGCCGCAAAAACTGCCCTGGGTCAATGAATGACACATTCTGCCGGCCGTTCATGTTGACCTGGCCGGCGGATTCTCCACCGGTAGCTCCCGATTGATATGCGTTCGAAACCAAGGTGGTTCCGTTCTGCACCACACCAGGAGCGTCATCCTGAGATGCTGCCGTCAATTGAAAAACGCCCGGCTGGTCTCCAACCGAGACATTTGCTGCCACAACAAGGGCAATGCAACTGGCAGTCAGGCAGACAGACGCAAATGTTCGTGTCATTTTCATCGGTTGTTCCGATCGATCCGTAATTGCAGACAATACCGGTTGTAGCGATACGCGCGGTTATCCAGTTCGATCGGAACTCCACCCGTGGTTGGTTGAGTTAAAATGTGCGGGTTGTGTCGATCCTTTCGAATTTTCGGTTTATAGTGCGTGTGAGTAACCACTGAGTCTGCTGATGGTTACGGCTCGAATTGGTTCCTAAGCTCCAAACCACACTCAGGCAGGCACAAAAAAACTGCCGAACCGGCACAATGATCGGCAGCTATTGCGGTTTTGACACTCGTCAACCATGGTCGCCAGACCGCGACCGTCGGAGTGCTCACGGTACACCGGCGATCAGGGGAATCCCTGAACCTGTATTTCACACGTGGCGGGGCAGGCTGGAAGCGTCGCACTGTCGGAATCAAACGCCTCTGTCTGTGGCAAAAACATCACAGAATGCTGAGACTCCAATGAACTCATTCGTCCGGCAAGTTGGATAACACACCCTGTCTGCCCTTTTGCAATTCAGCCGCAGTCTGTTGCGCCAAAGCGATCATCAAGGACATGACGACGTGACAGATGTGATTGATCGGTGTGGCCATTGAAGGGCATGGGGTCCTTGGACCTGGTCTCGTCGAGTTCATCCGGGATGAAGCTCTTGACCACGAACTTGCGTTGCGAGGTGTGGTCGCACAAAGACAAATCGAAGCGGATATCAATTACACGGGCATTGTTATCAAAGGCCGGAAACTCAATTTGTCGGTCGCCAAGGATGTGTTCGTTGAATTCAAAGCAGTCTCGAACCTGCCGGACACTGCCACTGCCCGCACATTGTCATACTTGAAAGCAACCGGATTGAAGCGCGCACTGCTGTTGAACTTCGGTCAAATACATCTCGTCAACAGAACTAAGCGCGTCTTTCTGTGAACACTGTGCCCTCCGGGACAAAAAACAGCACTTTCCATCCGCTCGATGCAGTCATCAGGTACTTTGCGACACAGCAAGATGCTGCCGGCCGTCTACAAAGACCAGCCTTCGCGGTACTCACGATGGACGAATTGATTGACTTCTTCGATGTTCGGACTCGTCAGATTCTTTGCATCCCATTCGATGCGCCGGCCTTCCTGAACCCGTAGTGCCAGATTGCCGATCAGGATGGTCTCTGTCAGACGACCAGCATATGTAAAGTTGGACATCGTACCGGGCTTGTACTCTTCCGTGATCGAATTGACAAATTCCCACTTCTGTCGCTGATCTCCGTTCCCGTTGAACGGAATTCGAGGAAGCGTCTGCTCTGGCTTTTCATAGTTAGAGAAATTCTCTTCCGGCAACAGGTAGTAACGATGACCATAGTCATCTCCAGAGAACAGCATCCCATCCGTACCAACAGCCAGCATTCCGCTGCCCTTATTGCCGCCTTTTCGCTGTTCTTCAATCCGCTTCCGGTAATTTTCAGGAAGCTGACTGGTGAGTTCTTCCGGTGGTAACTCGCCCCCGTCGTACCAGTGCATGTCGCAAGCGACCAGTCCTTCACGTTCAGGGAATTCGAATTTCAGGTGACTACTGGACGGATAAGTCTCGTTTTCGAACAGCCCCGGATTCTTCAGAGCTGTGATGGCAATTGGATCAAACAGATGCAGCGCCATCACTGGCAGGTTGGTAGTGTGACAGGCCATATCACCTAATGCACCCGTACCGAAGTCCACCCAGCCACGCCACTTGAAGCTGTGGTAGACACCATCCTTGAATGGGCGCATTGGAGCTGGCCCGATCCAGGCATCCCAATTGAGACCTTCCGGGATTGGATCCTCACCAGCCGGCCGACCGACACCCTGAGGCCAGACTGGTCGGTTGGTCCAGACATGAACCGACGTGACGTCACCAATGGCTCCCGATCGCAGCACTTCGACCGCTTCACGGAGCCCGTCGCCCGACGTCCCCTGATTCCCCATCTGAGTCACAACACCCTGTTGCTCAGACAGCTCCCGGAGATACCGTGCTTCATAGATTGACCATGTGAGTGGCTTCTGACAGTAGACGTGCTTGCCCATCTTCATGGCCATGGATACGGCGCAAGCATGATTGTGGTCCGGGGTACTGACGGTGACAATGTCAACTCGATCACCCAGTTTATCCAGCATCTCACGGTAGTCGGCATAGGCCGAGGCATCCTGGAACTCACGCCCCTTTCGTCGCAGCTGTTTTTCATCAATATCACAGAGGCCGACGATTGATACTCCCTGGTCGTAGATATGGCTGGAATCGCTCCTTCCTTTTCCGCCCACTCCAACGCAGGCGGCACTCAAAGACTGCAGTGCCGACCGCGATGCTTTCAGCTGTGTCTGCCCGCCGACCCAAAAAGCAGCTCCCAGAGCTGACGATTGACCAATAAACTGACGCCGATTCGTAATCTGAGGCATTGAGCTCTCACCTTTGACTCTGTACCAGAACAGGAAGGAATATGGACGAACATGACGTTCGCTAAAGAAGTCACGATCCGCCAAAACTCTGTGGTGTATAATACCGTGAGAAAATCACCCAAGTTTGTCGAAAACCCAGATTCCACGATAACAACGCCGCTCCAAAGAGCAAACAATCCCACGACTTCCTGACGTTACCGCAACGCAAATCCGCCTCGAATTTTCTGGTTTGCGACAGATTGGAAGCTCTGTCCGCATAGCTGAGTGAACTGATGATGCGACACAGACTCTGTTTTTCTGCGGGATCCAGGTGCGGTCTCGCGTTTCAATCAGACTTCGTATTCGCATGTTTCTGCGCCCTGTTGCTGGTCGGCTGTGGCCAGGACCGCTCCCGCTCAGTACCAACGGCTGCAACAAACGATGGTACGACGGGCAGAGAGACCGTTCCCATACTGCCCGACGATCCGGCGGCTGTGGAGGCACTGAAAGCGGCGGGGTTCCAGCTCACCACGAATGACGCCGGCAATGTGACTGCCGTTTCAATGTCATTCAACGAAGACAAATCCAGTGAGCTGGCTTTCCTAAAGGGCCTGCACAGTCTGAATCAAATTCAATTCACCGGCCCGGCGCTGACCGACGAAGGCCTTGACGTCATTGCCCACCTGCCACATCTCACTCGGCTGAATCTCGCCGATTCAAGAGCCGCCGATGGTGCTCTGAAGGCTTGCGAACGCCTTCGGCACCTCGAAGTTCTGCAGTTGCGCCGATCTGCTGTTTCCAACGATGGCCTTGC
Organism: Planctomycetota bacterium; assembly: GCA_963581585.1. Classification (GTDB taxonomy): domain Bacteria; phylum Planctomycetota; class Planctomycetia; order Planctomycetales; family Planctomycetaceae; genus S139-18. The sequence continues at coordinate 2,437 of CAUZPL010000021.1, read as the reverse complement.
CAGCCTGTCTGACCTGCCTGCTCTGCGAGCGGTCGACATTCGTAATACCAAGGTCTCAGATGGCGGACTGCGGCATCTGGCTACGATCCCAACGCTGGTGGATGTACAGTTTGAAAAATGCGATGTCACGGACGACGGGGTCAAGGCAATCAGCGGTCTGCCACTGAAATCGATCAACCTCAACTTCTGTACATCCATATCAGATGACACGTTGATACTTCTCGGCGGCATGTCGGATCTGACGTCAATTCAACTTTCGGAGACTGGGATCACAGACCGCGGAATGCAGGCGGTGTCCAATCTAAAAAAACTGCGACGTCTGCGTCTAACTGGCTGTGATGTAACCCACGAAGGTTTCGCCCACCTTGCTGGAATCGAATCCATTGAACGTCTGGAATTGCGAGGGACATCCCTTGATGCTGAAGGTCTGAAAATCATCGCCCAATTGCCCAGTATCAACTTTCTGGACATCAGTGAATGCCGACTACTCCGGGCAGAAGAACTGGCGCCACTTAACCAAATGAAGAAACTGAAGACGCTGATTTGCTGGGAAACGAAACTGGATGATTCCGTTCTGACAACGTTCGGTGGTCTCACGGCACTCGAAGATATGGATCTGGGCTCCACATCTGTCACCGATGAATCTGTAGCAACTCTGCTCAAATTGAAGAAACTGCGAAAGCTGAACCTTGGCGGCACGCAGCTTACCGATGACGGATTTCGACAGCTTTCACAGTTACCCGGTCTGACATGGCTGAACGTCGCCAACACCGAAATCGGGTTCGATGTCATCGATGAACTCAAAGCAGTTCGAGAGGGGTTCGAGGTTCAGGAATTTGAATAGCGTTGTGAGTATTCACATTTCGCACGTTCGTATTAAACCAGAGTCGAGTAATGAACGATACGTCACGACGTCCCCTGAGTCAGCAGCAGTTTGAACGAGCGCAGCGCTCCATTCCGGGAGGAGTCAACAGTCCGGCTCGCGCATTTGGTGCCGTGGGAGGCTCCCCGCCGTTCATAGCTTCGGGTGCCGGACCGCTGATCACCGACATCGACGGCAATGACTTCATTGACTACGTGGGGTCGTGGGGACCGCACATCCTGGGTCATCAGCATCCGGCCATCATCCGTGCGGTCCAGCAGGCGTTCGCATCAGGAACCAGCTTTGGCGCTCCCACTCTCGCTGAATCTGATCTCGCTGAAATGGTGTGTGAACTGGTGCCGAGTATCGAACGCGTCCGAATGGTGAGTTCCGGGACGGAAGCAACGATGTCTGCCATTCGCCTGGCGAGGGGATTCACCGGTCGTGATCAAATCATTAAGTTTGCTGGTTGTTACCACGGACACGTCGACAGTCTGCTCGTTCAAGCAGGCAGCGGTGCATTAACATTGGGAACGCCGTCAAGTCCCGGTATCCCGACAGGCTGTACGGCCGATACCCTGATTCTTCCTTACAATGACGCCGATGCCCTGGCTGAGACATTCGGGGAATACGGAGGCTCACTCGCCGCAGTCATTCTTGAACCCGTTTGCGGAAATATGGGATGCGTGATTCCGGACAGGGAATTTCTGGCCGCAGTGCGGCAGCTGTGTACCGATCACGATACTGTTCTGATCTTCGACGAAGTCATGACAGGATTTCGGGTCGCACTTCGGTGCGCTCAACACAGATTCGGTGTGATTCCTGATATGACGACACTGGGTAAGGTTATCGGGGGCGGAATGCCGGTGGGAGCGTATGGGGGGCGCACCGATATCATGGATGCTGTCTCTCCTGTCGGTCAGGTCTACCAGGCAGGAACGCTGTCCGGCAACCCGGTCGCCATGGCCAGTGGTCTGGCAGCACTGCAGACACTGCAGCGGGAAGATCCCTATGTTCGACTGGAGGATCTGGCGTCACGGCTGGAATCAGGCTTGCTGCAGGCGGCATCAGTGGCCGGTGTTCCTGCCTGTGTGAATCGAGTTGGCAGCATGCTGACTCTGTTCTTTTCCGCCGGCCCTGTCACAGACCTGGCCTCTGCGACGGCTTCGGATACTGATCGTTTCTCGCAATGGTTTCATGCCATGTTGGATCGCGGAGTCTATCTGCCCTGCAGTCAATTTGAAGCAATGTTCGTCTCCACCGAACATACCATCGACTACATTGATCAGACATTGGCTGCAGCCACTCAAACCATGCAGGAACTCGCCGCATAGCGGTTCGAACAACCATACCGGCTGCCAGTCTGCTCCCGTGTCGAACAGACTCTCAGTCATCGGTGCACCTGCGTTGACTCCGTCACGCAGCACCACGACACTGCTCCTGTGATCTACCATCAAAGATCCGGAACAAAGCTAATGCGCCAAGGATTTACTCATTCGTGTTATGTCCTTCTGGCCGCGGTCATGATTCTGGTCGGTGCCACCGCTGAGGAAACAACCAACCGTCATCCACTCC
>CAUZPL010000020.1:0-85038 GCA_963581585.1 Planctomycetota bacterium | reverse complement strand
ATGAAGCGGACAAAGTCCTGACCTGGAACGGCAACAGCGACATCTCGGGGATTGGCGGCACGGTGGCATTGCGAATCAAAATGTTTCAGGCAAAGCTGTTCGCCTACAAGCTTTGAGAAGCGAGTCACGTTCACGACGGCAAGCGCGGCGATTAGGAGTTTCTTCGTGTCCTGACTCCGTGCAACGATCACGGCTCGTTAGCAGATTTTTTGTTTTAGCGAATTGTGCCGACATCAAGAGCATCAAAAGTTTTCTTTGGGAGGAGCAATTCTGTGTTCGCTACGCAACATCCGGCTCGCCGTGTGATCAGGTGGGTACCCTTTGTCATCGCATTCGGGTTCACCATCGCACTGCCACAATCAGAGTCTAACGCGCAAACGATCCAGGCAACTCAGAATCTTATGAGTGCCGCACCGCCGCTGCTCTTTCTGGACCGGCAACACGTGGCCCAGGGCCGACTGGCGCCGACCCTCGACCCGGAACGGGTTACCGAAGCCGCCAAAGCCGACATCGCCCGGATGAAAAAGGACTGGAACATCATTATCGAGCTCTCCGGCCATGGTATGCAGCCCCTCAAAGTCCCTTACGGCGTTCGTTTCACTCCTGAAAAGGCAAAGAAGACCGCGCCATGGCTGCGCACAGACCGTCCCTGGGAACAAAGAGTGGTGGCATACCAGACAATGATCCACGAAGAGGGCAAATATCGGTGCTGGTACCGTACGGTGCTGACCGACGCCGCCCGAGAGTCATTTTTCCCGCCAGGCAGTGGGAACAAATCCGTGGACCAGGTCCTGTCGTACGCGGAAAGCGCCGACGGCGTCCATTGGACAAAACCCGACCTGGATGTGTACAGCTTCAACGGCAAGCCAACCAACGTGGTGACACCATATTGCCGGGAAAGCGGAGTATTTCGTGACGACACGGCACCAGCCTCTGAGCGCTATAAGTGCTTCAGTTTCGACAGGCTGCCGGACAGTGACAATGAACCGGTCAAAAGGAAATATGGTCTCTACGGCTGCGTCTCACCGGACGGAATCCACTGGTCACGGCTCCCCGATCCACTCCTGCGGTATTTTCACGACACGGAGAACATCGCGGCATGGGACCCGCTGCTCGAGAAATATGTGGGCTATTTCCGCGGTCACCTGGATGGCCGCGCCATTGCGCGCAGTGAAACGGACGACTTTCGAAACTGGCCGCCCGCAGAAGTTATTCTCGCCGCAGGTCCACAGGACTCCGCGGCTGAAGACTACTATACGAACTGCTTCACCACCTACCCTGACGACCCTTCACTGCGATTGCTTTTCCCGGCGATCTATCACCATGACACGGATGAAGTGGATATTCGCTTTGCTCTGAGCCGTAATAACCGTGCATGGAGCTGGATGTCGTCGGAACCAATCATTGAATTAGGGGCGCCAGGAGAATGGGACAGCGGCACGATCTACGCGGCGCCGAACCTTGTCCACCTGCCGGATGGCCGCCTGGCCCTGCCATACGCCGGTACTGCATCAACACACAATGAATCGCATCCGGCATATTATGGAGAAGACACCGAGGCAAAATTCGAACTGGCCTGGGCAACCTGGAAGGACGGACGACTGGGCGGTCTGGAGGCAAAGGAACGCGGTGAGTTCTGGAGCAAGTCACTGGGAACCTTTGAAGGTTCACAAATCGAGATCAATGCTCGTACTCCGCGCCATGGACAGGTTGAAGTTGCACTGGAAGAACCGTACGGACGCGGCACAAAATCGCTGCCCGGCTTTACCTTCGCTGACTGCATCCCCTTCAGCGGCGACGCCGTTTGGGAACCTCTGAAGTGGAAAGGCAGCAGTTCCCTTGAAGCCCTGCACGGCAAAGAACTGATTCTACATTTTCGCCTGACCACCGCAAAGTTGTTTGGTGTTCGCTTCATTAAATAACGGTAAGCAGCGCAATCACGGGATGGCTTTGGCATCAATCTCAGCCAGTGTGAATCGGACGCTCACAATGAACGGAGTTTCACCCCTGATCCAGTGACCATACGTGGTTGCCACAAATGTGCCGTCCGGGAGTACTTCCAGTCCCGCGTAGGCGCAATCGAACGACTTGTGGTTTTCCATCAGGCGGACACGATACTGACCCTCGCGCCCGTGAACAATATCTTCCCATGTTCCAACCCAACCAACCCAGTCTCCTCTTGTCGGACTCTCATGTGTCGTGTCCCGAAAGGTGACAAATAACCGACCGTCCGGGCCGTAACGACCATTGTGGCGATCACCGGTCAATGCCCCAGGAACCTCGCGCGGCACAGACCACGACTCGCCTTCATCGTCTGAAAAGATCACAAACGAGTTAAACCTGCGACTGTTCTCACGCATCAGCACTGCCAGCTGTTTGCCATCCGGTGAACGAATAACACCTGGTTCGCATAAGTGCGCCTTGGGATGTGCGGCAATTGTAACGGGCGAGTCCCATGTCAGACCGCCGTCTGCAGAAATAAATTTGAACACCTGGAATCTGTCGGTTTTCAGACCAGTGGCACCGAGGAATCGTCGGCTGTTGTTGGACAACGCCATGTAGTGACCGTTGCGGAGCCGAATCAAACTCGCCATGACACTGCCGCCAAAATTACCAACGGGCCTGCGCGGCGTCCATGTGAGCCCGCCGTCCTCGGAAACCGACAGCAGGAAGGGATAAAGATTTGAGAACATCAGTAAACGACTCACTCCGCCTGAATTAACTGTGCGATAGATGGTCGGTACTTCGTCGGAGGTTGCCCAGTTGGCAGGGGTGGCCATTCGCTCAGACCAAGTCAACCCGCCATCACTGCTTCGTTTCAGGATGATTCTTCCTTTGCCGTGACCGGTCGGGTAAACGACCACGATTGTCCTGTTGTCTTCCAGCAGGACAGTCGTCGGGTGACCTAGATACTGCCCCGGTTCACGGTCCACAACAACCTGACGATGGGTTTCTGATGACAAATCAACTGTTGGAATGCTGTAGTCCGGAGACGGTGCGCCAACGGGTGCTGTTTGCGGCTGATATCCCGGATAAAACAACCGGGTCTTCGGCAGATATTTCTGGAGCCGCCTCACGCCCTGCTCAGTCACAGCAGTCCCGAACATATAGATACGCTGCAGATTGCCAAGTCCGGTTAAATGTATCAGACCTGCATCTGTGATCGGACCGCACAGTTTCAGATGTGTCAGCCGGGTCAACTTCTTTAGATGAGCCAAACCGGCGTCGCTGACTTTGGTCTGTTCGAGGTTGAGCACCCGCAGACGGGTCATTCCCGCAAGGTGGACCAGGCCGTCGTCCGTGACAGGTGTATTTTCCAGGTACAGGGCCTCCAGGTGGACGAGATCTGCCAGATGTCTGAGACTTCTGTCCGTGATCCGCTGATTGAACCCCAAATAGAGCCATTTCAGGGTGCTCAGCCCGCTGAGATACTGCAACTGGGCGTCGTTGACCGCATCTGCCAGATACAGCCCTGTAAGTGCGTCCAGGTGCTGCAAACCTGCCAGTAAATCGTCGTGGACCGGACCTTGATGAAAGGTCACCTCCTGCACCTGGCCCTCATCGTCCTGTTTCAATTCAGCACCGGAATTCGTCAATGAAAAAATGATCGCTGCCTTATCGGACTTCGTCTCGGCAGAATGGCCGGAATCAGCCTGCGCCAGTGAAACGAGGAACAACATTGCATTGATCGCCAGTAAGGTTTTCATAATCCATCAAAATTCCTGTAAGGGAGGACTACAGATAATTCGTTGGCCCTGATGAATCATTGGTGCTCGAATTACGAATCAGGACGGTCGGACTCCTGCTGCCGTCGCAACAAACCTGACGCGGAACAATGCACCACGGTTGACTTCTTGACCTGATCTGAACTCACCTGATTGTGTTGCATTGTATGGTCAGGGCTAATGACTGCGGCAGTCGTTATCCCGTCCGGGAATAACAAACCATCTGCAAAAGGCAATGATCTGCACGACGATCAGTGCAACAAGCACGACGGCCGCCAAAACATAGGGAGCTCGATTCCCGATCATCGATCCAAGGATTCCTCCCGCAACGGTGCCGGCGGCCATCCCAGCCGCGAGTGTCGCTTCGTGAATCCCCGCCGCCAGAGTACGGCCGTCCGGGGAACTGCCTGCCGTCGTATAGAACAGTCCGGAAAAGTAATTGTACCCGACGAGCTGCGCGTGCAGTGTTAAACCGAGGCAAAGTGTCACCATGGACTCCGCCTGAGAGATCATAATCAGCCCGGCGACCCCCAGAAACTGAGAAGCCATTGACGTGCTGAATCGGTAATGCCAGAAACTAAAGAAGTGCATCATCAAATAGGACACGATGACCACACCCCGCCCATAGGCCAGCAGACCACCATGACTGTCAGCTGGTATTCCAATGCTCACCACAAGATCAGGCAGCAGGTGAAAGACAAGACTTCCACCAAAAGTACCACCCAGATTTGCAATCCAGCTCAGCCGTTTGAATGCTACTGCCGTTTCCAGAGACGCCGGATCGGCTGCCGATGATGATTCATTTGCCACAGCACTGTCGGTGGTGCGCCCGCCGGAGTCGCGAAACGAACCAGTCACCGTCCAGGCCGCTGCAATGGACAGCCCCACATTTATCACCGCCACACCAAATGCGACTCCATACAGCCAGTGCAGTCCCAGTTCGAACAGAGAACCGGCCGCCAGTTGTCCACACATCATCCCCACATTCCAGGACACACAATACAGAATCAGTGTACGACTCACTCCCTGGCGATTGGTGTGAGCATTCTCATTTCGATTCAGCCAGCCAATGAGTGTGGGGTAGATGGAACCGAGTCCCATTCCCAGAAGACAGTATCGTGGCATAAACCAGGCTGTTGCTGTGTCCCCGGATCCACAGGCAACAACGGCCAGGGCCACCGTTGCGGACCCCGACACGAACACGATTCGGCTGTCGAACTGATTCGAAAGCCAGCCACTGACCAGACTGGCCATGCCCGCACTGAACGAAAATCCAGCTCCGACCATACCAAGATACCACAGACCCGCCTGTTGCTCAGCCAGATCTCGCGAGACGGCAAATATGACCACAAAGGCAGAAAAATCGGTGAGCAGACAGATCAGATACAGCAGTGGTTTGAGGCGCAGGTGTTTCAAAGTCGTTCCCGGTTGCGTTGTGTTGAGCGAGGGACTCTAACGAATTTGATCCACTCAACCGAGGAAGCGACCAGGTTCACCCCATCATTTGGGACCTATCCGTGAAACGATCCTTCGACAAATAAACGGAAACGTAACAACACAGTCCACTGTGACCGACGCACGTCGTCAGACCATGCCTGACACGATGACTCACATTACGAGTTCAACGTGGCAGCAACTGCACTCATCGAATTGACCTTAATTCCAGCAGAAAGTTGAATTGGTGTGAACGTCATCGGTAACATTCTGTAATTGTGGTTAGTGTCTGACCGGTGCTTTCAGGGGTGACCAGTGCACGTTCTTCCAGCAAGTGTTGCGAATGAGCAGTTCTCGAACCTGTGCAAAAATCATTCTGGTCTTTACGTTGCTCTGCAGCGACTGCGCCGCAGGCGAAAAGGAGCCTCTGCATGTACGAATTGACCGTCTCATATCAGCTTCCCGCGATATCAAGTCGGTTGTGTCGCCTTCGGCCGACGATGCAGCATTTCTTCGTCGCGTTTCCCTGGATTTGAATGGCGTCATCCCGCCAACCAAACTCGTTCGCGAATTCCTGAGGGACGACTCCACCGATAAACGGGTAAAACTGGTCGAGCGCCTGAGCGCCAGCCCGGACTATGCGTGGCATATGAGCGGCTTGTTCGACGCGCTGCTGATAGAACGGCAGCAGGAACGGGAAGACGATGTGATTCAGGCGAAGGACTGGCGTCGTTACCTGGCAGAGTCGTTTCAGCAGAACAAGCCGTGGAATCAGCTCGTATCGGAAATCCTCAGTTCCGACGGCAGCAGTTCCCGGCTCCGACCGGCCGCTCGATTTTATTTTTCGCGCCGAGGCGACATCGGTCAGTTAATTCCCGATATCAGCGGGATTTTTTTGGGCCGTAATGTTCGTTGCGCTCAATGTCACGACCATCCTTCAATCGAAGAATACCGACAAGCCGATTTTTTTGGTCTGGCTGCCTTTTACTCCCGAGTGGAACCCAAAACGATCGACGGACAGCGTATTTTGGTTGAACGTCCGGTGGGAAAGACCAGCTTTACCTCGGCTCTCACCTCGATAGAGGCAGTCACGCCACCGCGGGTTTTCGACGGCCCGGTCCTCCAGGAACCAGTTGCCCTCAGGGTACTCCAGACCGTTTACGAGAACTCGTTCACGCGTGCAAAGTCAGCTGTTGCAGCCGCCAAAAAAGCAACTGAGGCGTTGGAAGTTCTGAAACAAAAAGCGGATCCAAATGACAAAGCGCTGCAAGCTGCCAATGAAGCGACAATGCGTGCGGCAGCTGAAAGAGACATAGCAGAAGCAAAACACCGGGCAGCCGAAGCGATACTGTACGTGGTTCCCCCGGCAGAGAATGTGCGCCCGGTTCCAATTTTCAGTCGACGAGCATATCTCGCACCAATGGTACTGAATCATCCGGCGTTTAGACGGAATATCGCGAATCGTTTGTGGGCCATGATGATGGGCAGAGGACTGGTGGAACCAGTGGACATGGATTACTCGCAAAATCCTGCTGTGCATCCGGCCCTGCTGACCATGCTCGCTAACGAGTTTGCTGCGATGGACTACGATATTGCGTCTTTTCTGCGCGAACTGGCCATGACAGAAACTTACGCCCGGTCAAGCCGCCTGCGAAGTCCCCGAACGGAGACGACCTCGGTGCAGTTCGTCACTGCGACAGTCAGGAAACTGACTCCGGAACAGCTTGTCTGGAGCTGGATGCAGTCAACGGGCCGTATCGAGGTTGAACTTCAGGCGATTGAACGCGAAACAAAACAGAGAGAAACCAGGGAGTCTGATGAGCTCCAGGGAGCTGAAGAGTCGCCTGCCGCACAGTTGCACCAGCGATTACAGGAGGAGGTACAAATTGTGGTGAAAAAATTCGTCAGCAGTGTTCCAGGCGAAGCAGACCAAAGTGAATCGACTCCGGAGCAGGCGTTGTTTTTGCTTAATTCGTCGCTCGTCAGCGGGTGGTTGAATCCACAACCCGGAAATCTGATGAATCGACTCCTGAAAATCAAAGAGGCAGACGAACTGGCTCAGGAACTCTTTATCAGTGTGTTGTCGAGGCCGGCCACGAATGAAGAAACAGCCAGGGTACATGAACATATTGCCCCCACCACGGACGATCAGCGCTCCGAAGTAATAGCCGATCTTGCGTGGTCATTGCTGGTGTCTGCCGAGTTTCGATTCAATCACTGAGTGTTGGACAACAAACAGGACATTCCATTCTTCGGAGTGCTCACTATGCCCGGAATCAACCGACGCAACGTTCTTTTCGCTACGGGCATGACCGGAATTATGGGGCTGACTCGTCCGGTCGTGGCTGAACAATTGCAAGCGAAGCAGAAACGGGTACTACTGGTTTTCCAGCATGGTGGTTTGAGCCAGCTGGAGAGCTGGGATCCCAAGCCGAATACCGATACGGGCGGCCCGTTCCGTTCGATCTCGACCTCGGTACCTGGTGTGCAGATTTCCGAATTGCTGCCACACTCCGCCAAACAGTTACATCATTTCTCACTGCTGCGCGGGCTGCAGACGGGTGACTCCAATCACGATACCGCACGCATCACAATGCTGACCGGCTGGCGTCAGGGAATCTTTGGAGGCAATTATCCTTCCCTCGGTGCGGTTTGCACCAGTCTGCTGTCGGAGAGCCGACCCAAACCCGCTTTCGTCGTGCTGGCCAACCGTGATCAATGGCATTTGAATCCGCTGGTGGACGCATCGTATCTGGGGCCAACATGTGCGCCAGTGGTGTCTTTCGACGAGCAACTGCCGGATAACGTGGACTCTATGCCTGATATGACGGCTGAACGGATGAAACGCCGCCGGCTGTTGCGCGAACAATTTGGTCAACGGTTTGCTGAAACCCGTAATTCGGCAGAAATTTCGGCGTATCAGGCAACCTTTGATCAGGCTCGTCACCTCATGGAAAATCGCCGTTTGTTCGACATCAGCGAGGAGTCGGAGAATGACAAATTGCGTTACGGCACACACGCCTTCGGTAAGCGCTGTTTGATCGCACGACGATTGCTTGAGGCTGACACGTGCTTTGTCAAATTGAACCACGGTAATTACGACACGCATTTTGAAAACTTCAACCATCATCTGCACCGACTCGAAGAGTTTGACCAGCCATTCGCGGCGCTTATTTCAGATCTGGCAGAACGCGGATTACTGGAAAGTACGCTGGTGATTGTCACGGGTGAATTTGGTCGCACACCACGTCTGAACAGCAGCATTGGTCGTGACCACTGGTCCGACGCATGGTCGATCGCCATCGGTGGATGCGGAATCAAACCGGGTGTCGTGTACGGAAAAACGAATGAGAATGGAACGACAGTGGTCGACGGACTGATAGGGTTCCCGCACCTGTTTCAGACATTTTACTCCGCGCTGGGTCTCGATCCGCATCAGGATATCTTCAACGGTGAACAGCCACTGAAGATGTTTGAGGAAGGCGGGGCCCCGATTCAGGAGATTCTAATATGAGCAAAAAATCGTTTGCGGCAGTCGATGTAAAACAGGCAACAATCGTTCGTGAATTCCAATATGAACGGCCACGGCGCGCCTGCAGGTTTGATCCTTCAGGCCGATACGTCATTTCGGGCGGTGACGAAAATATTGTGAGGCGGTGGGACCTCGAAAAGGACGAGCACGCAGCTCTTGAGGGCCACGAAAGCTGGGTATTAAGCTTCGTGATGCCTGTCGCCAGTCGGGAATTGATCACCGGTGGATATGATGGCCGGTTGGCCTGGTGGGATCTGGCTGCCAAAGCCCCAAAGCCGCTGAAAATGATCGACGCTCATCGGGGCTGGATCCGGTCAATGGACGTCGACCCAAAAGGTGCTTTTCTGGCAACGTGCGGCAACGACCGTCTGGTGAAATTATGGTCTTTGAAGGACAGACGGCAGGTTCAGGAATTACAAGGCCACAAGTCACACGTCTACAGTGTCGCGTTTCATCCCGACGGACGGCATGTCGTCTCGGCAGATCATTTGGGCGTGATCAGGCAGTGGGATACGACCAATTGGCAGCAAGTCCGACAACTCGATGCCGGTCCTCTTTACTCGTGGCACAAGGGGTATCGTGCTGCAGCAGGAGGGGTTCGCGGATTGAGCTTCAGCCATGACGGGCACTGGCTGGCCGGTTGCGGCTTGACAGATGCAACGGACACGTTCGGCCAGGTTGTCCACCCTGCCGTGGTCTTATTCGACTGGCAAAGCGGCAGGAGGACACGTATCCAGAGAAGTGACGGCCCGGAAAAAGGAGTTGCGTGGGGCGTGTTGTTTCATCCATCGCAGGACTTTCACACCGCAGTTTCCGGTGGCCGTGATGGGCGTCACCTCTACTTCTGGAACAAAGACAATGACAAGCCGTTTCACACGCTGGCTCTCCCCAGCGCCGGCCGGGACTTAAGTTTGACCGCGGACGGGACCAGACTGGCCGTAGCACAGTTCGACGGCAGCATTCGGCTGATCGATCTGTAGATGGACAGCGTCAACTTCAGGAATGTCCTGACCAACCCGGTTTCTGGGAGCTTCAGTCAGCCGTTCGGTTTCAATGACTTCGCCCGGGATTCTTTGATCGACGGGCCCCACTTCTTGGCACTGGATTCGTATAATATTCTTTTCCCTGACGAATGACCGTCCCTGGGCCAGCAAGAATCCAGGCCTCCTGTCACAGAAATGTAGACTTTCATCGGGATACTTCTGTTTTTCATAATTACTTTACACCGCGACATACACCCTCCGACCGGCAGATGAACCCGCTCTTTACCGAACAGGCTTCTTCACTCGAATTCGTCTAAGTTCACTCGTACAATCGATGACAGATTGCGTCTCGATTTCAGGTAAACTTCTCCAACCGACTGGAGATAAAGTCATGCTGTCGCTTACCGGACTATCGAAGGCTGTCGAGAGGCCAGCACGACGCGAGTTGCTCCGAGTTGGCAGTTTATCGCTGTTCACCGGCATGACAGTCCCTCGACTGCTTGCAGCCACCAGCGCCGTCGGACCGGACCGGCAGCAACATGTTCGCTCAGTCGTGCTCTTCAATCTTCTGGGCGGACCGAGCCATCAGGACATGTTCGACCTGAAGCCCCTGGCTCCGGTCGAGATACGCGGCGAATTCAAGTCCATTGAGACATCGCTGCCAGGCCTGAACATTTGTGAACACCTGCCACAAACCGCGCGCATCATGCACAAAGCCTGTCTGATCCGCAGCGTGACACACAATTATAACGCACACAATCCGCTTAATATCATGACCGGATTCTGTGGCGGGGATCCGAAACAACTTCGTCCAGAAAAATCTGATCCACCTGACATCGGTGCGGTCTGCCAGTATCTTGACATGGGTCCGGACGATATGCCGGGTGCTTTCTGCCTGCCCTGCTATCCCGGCTGGGGTGAACGATCACAGTATCCGGGTATTCGCCGACCCGGACCTTACGGTGGGTTTCTGGGCAGCCAGTACGATCCGCTTTTCAGTGTTTGTAAACCAACATTTGCCCGTATACCAAAGCGCAAGTACTACGACCCTGTCTGGCCCATGGGTGAGCCGATACTGCCGGTAGATGACTTACAGGCGGAACTGACTCTCGGTCGGCTCAATCAGCGACGCTCGCTGCTGCAACAGTTTGACGACCGCCTTCGGCGAATCGATGGCGAGGCCGTTAATCGCATGGATCGTGTCAAACGGCAGGCGTTTACGATGATCCAGTCCAGTCGCACACGAGATGCCTTCGACTTATCTGAGGAATCCGGCCGAACGCGCGAACGGTACGGAAGAAACCTTCATGGATCAAGCATGCTGGTCGCTCGACGACTGGTGGAGGCCGGGGTTCCGTTCATCAGTGTTCACGCGGAGAACTTTATTCCGTACGGCTTCACCTACGACATGCATGAGAACAACTTCGGTATGCTCAGGGACTACAACCTGCCGGTTCTTGACAGATGTTATCCCGCGCTGATCGCAGACCTCGAGTCGCGTGGTCTGCTCGAGTCGACTTTGGTTGTCGTGATGGGGGAAATGGGGCGTTCACCGAAAGTGAATGCAAAAGCAGGTCGTGATCACTGGCCGCAGTGCGGCTTTTGCCTGTTAACCGGCGGGGGAGTCAAGCCCGGTTTCGTGTTTGGTGCTACCGATCAGCACGCTTCACTTCCGATCCGGGACTCAGTTTCACCGAGCGACATTGTGGCCACGATTTACTTCCTGCTGGGAATCAACCCTCATATGACAGTCGCCGACCCTCTGGGTCGGCCGGTTCCGATTGCCCACGGCGGCAACGTGATGCATGAAATTATTGCCTGAAACAAGTGCAGACTCATAAATTGACAATGCAGCCGGTGCGCAGCGTATTGATGCGGAATACCGACTCATATCAGATGTCTGTTGTTTGCGGAGTGGCTTTGTCGTGCTGATTGACCAGTCGTTTGTAATCGCAGCGCGATGATGAATTCTCAACGTGTTTTCAATCGGCACGGCAAAGGGATACTCGTGCATCGTGGCACGTTGCAGCGTCTGGAGTCACCTTTGTCAAAACAGCGCTGTGGAATGATCTCGTTGAATCAAGGCGCCAGTAATTCGTGGTCGGAAACCGATCCACGATTGCGAATCACTGCAGTTGTGACCCTGGAAAAGCCACGACTGACGACGGCAAGAACGGGGGTCCGTCAATCATTCCTTTTCCGACTGGTCCTCACAGCGCGGAGACATCGGATTGTTCCAGGGCCGGCTGAATACGCAGTTACGGAATGCTGAAAACACGACGGGTGGTGCCGTTTTCAATCTCGATCTGCTTCACAGTTCTCATCCAAACCATTCACTGCACATGCCTTTGAAATCCTTCGTTCAACCCTCACTGGCCACCAGCCACTGCATCGCACGGCGGACATGTGTGCGACGAAACGGCAACTGTCCTGGTCTCACAAGGTGGCAGACAATCTCACCGGATGTCCACGGCCAGAGCATGCCGATGCTTAGATCGTCCCGCCAGGTAAACGGCCAGGCCGGCGGGCCGCACAGGACGAAATCGCAATTCGCTCCGACATGACCGTCCCGAATCAATGGCTGCATGACAGTGAGGTACGAGATGTGTACCGGTCCACCAGGATCGTCGTCCTGAATACCGAACAACTGCCGTACACCCACCTTGATTGTGAGACCATTCCGAACACTGTGCATCAGTTCGTCCAGGTCGCCGGCAACACAATTTCCATCGGCGTCATTTTCGTACACCACACGCCAGCGTTCACATGTGAACCAGCGGTAGATTCGGTACTGGTACCGCTGGGTTTCGTCGAATATCGCGTTGTCCAGCATCCACTTGACCTGCGAAAATGTTCCCGAGGTATCGTATTTGAAAAAGCTGAAATATGGCTGATCGGCAAGCGAACCGCGGTGCGCGTACGAGTGATGATGAGTCATCAGCCCGGCAAATGCATCATTCTCGCCCGCATAGGTCTGCTGGAAACAAAGTGTCTCCTCGTAACCTTCCGCAATGAGATACAGACGCAGATCGGCTCCGGCTTCCGTCGCTGCAGCAGTTGCCGCAATGCTGCCACGGGTTACCTCGAGATCCGCAGACTGTTCCAGAGACAGACACCAGTCACTCGTCATCAGAATATCTCCGCGTTACGTGATTGTAGTCCGGCCTCACATTCAGCCGCCCGGTCATATTCGTGGTCGGCCTCGTCGATGCAGCCGGCATGTCAGACGGGTTTTAAGAAGTTTTTGTGGAACGACCCGTTGCAGCTGAGGCATAAACTGAAAAAACCGTTTTGAGTGCCCGCAGGCTGTGTTCACTGCTGATGGGCGGTTCCGTCAGGTCCGCACAGGCGCGGACTGCCTCACCGACAAATGGTGTGTATCCACGAGGTTCCTTCCGGCCACCGGTCTGCAGCTTTCCGGCATGCTCACCTTTCGTCGTATAC
This sequence comes from Planctomycetota bacterium, assembly GCA_963581585.1. GTDB lineage: Bacteria > Planctomycetota > Planctomycetia > Planctomycetales > Planctomycetaceae > S139-18. The sequence continues at coordinate 71,920 of CAUZPL010000020.1, read as the reverse complement.
CACGTGATCGGCTGGTCCTTCATCGGCTCAACAAGAATCCATCCACGCGAGCCCCAGATTTTGATGTGGGAATGGTAACCCTGATCCAGATAGTATCCTGATGTCATCGTTCCCAGAGCCCCGCCTTCGAATCGAAGCGCGGATGTCGCTGAATCCTCGATGTTAATCGGCTGGCCGCCAATGTTCGTTGTGAAGCCTGTGACTTCCGAGATTGATTCACCCGTAATCTGCATTGCCAAATCAAGCCAGTGGATCCCGAGCCAGATCAGATGTCCGCCACCGGCCCGCCGCCGGTCAGCAAACCACTGCTGATGATAACTCGGGCGCGTCAGTCGAGTCTGATCAGCGATGAGATGCAGTTCGACGCCGAACAGCTTTCCAATCTGTTTTGACGCAAAAATTCTCCGTGCCGCTGCGATCTCCGGATTCGTGCGATTGGCGAGCGCCAGCATCAAATAGCGATGTTTACTGTGTGCTTTCTCAACGAGCGGCAAAAAATCTTCGACACGCACGCAGGACGGTTTTTCTGCAAATACATGGCAACCCGCTTCGAGTGATGCATCGATGACCGGCGGGGCGAGGCACGCTTCCATCGTGACCAGGACCATTTGAGGCTGCTGCTGTGTGAGAACTTCATCGTAATCCCGCGAGACGCGGCTAAGTTTATGCTTTAGGATGCGTCGCGCCTCGGCTTCCCAGCGTCCGTCCGGATCAGCAAGGACGACTTCATGACAGCGATCTGCAGCAGCCAGCGCCCTGAAATACGCTGTTACATGTGCACCACCCGCATGCGTAAATAATCCCACTTTGATTTTGTTCACCATATGTCTGGTCGCTCCGAGTCAACAAATCACTGTTATTTCCCTGATGCGGATGAACGCCCCAACGCGTCATTTGCAGTAAGTTAACATCACACCAAAAGAAAATCAGTTTGTCGGGTTCGATGCCGTCCCACCTGGAGAAGCGATACCGATGCCTGCCCAACGACAGCCGGCATTCTTGCATCGGACGATTGCATTGGCAGTCCTGGTGCTGAACACCATGGCAGTACCCGCTTTCCTGTTCGCTGACGACTCCGTGCGTTTTACCGAACATCTGCTGGCAGATCGACTGGGCTACGTGTTTGGTGTGGCCGCTGCAGACCTGGACGGCGACCTCGATCTGACCAGCCCGGATATTCACAATAAGAGCCATTCGACTCTGTTCTGGTATCAAAATAAAGGGAATGACAGGTTTGAACGACTTGTGATCCACAAAGACGAGCCCGGCTGGTTTGAGCGACACTCCATTGCCGACGTCAACGGTGACGGCACGCTGGACGTGGCAGTCATCAACAATCTGAAAGGACAGGTCGTCTGGTTCGCGAATTCCGGAGCACCGGCATCCGGCCTGTGGCAACGATTTGTGATCACAACAAATTGCCCCAGGGCGTATGACGTGGCCCTGGCGGACATCGATATCGACGGTGACCTCGACGCAGCCACCGCTGGATATGTCAGCCATCTGGTCACCTGGTATGAAAACCCTGGGAACGGCGGTTTCGATAACGAATGGATGCGGCGCGTCATTGATGACGCCATGTACGAAGCACGGACCATCGGCACCGGTGACTTCAATCGTGACGGAAAAGTCGATCTGCTGGCAACTGCGGTTGGCAGACTGTCCGCAGATGCACCGGATTCGCCCGACCACAGATCACAGATTGTCTGGTAAGAAAATCCAGGCGATCCAGCCAGGCAACGGTGGCCACGCCGAACCATCAATGACCAGATCCCTGCCGCTGTTCATGGTCATCCCGTTGACTTGGATCACGATGGAGATCTCGATGTCGTGATGGCTCACGGAATCCGGATTGAGACGGATCCGACAGTCGAGTGGCATCAGGTGGTGTGGTATGAAAATCTCAGCCGCCCAGATGAGCAACCAGAATGGAAGCCCCACCATGTCGGCCCGTTACCCTACGCGTTTGAAGCAACTGCCGGTGACATCGACGGTGATTGTGACCTGGACATCGGCCCATCGGCGTGGTCGAAGGGCGACCGCATCGTCTGGTTTGAAAACACCGGCACAGGTGAGTGGCCCTGCCATGCCATTCGACTCAACTGGGCAGCCGCGAATCAGGTGATTCTTGTCGATCTGAATGGCGATGGCCGGCTGGACGTTGTCGCAGGTGCCGATGACGGTTCACGACGCGTGCAGGGCACTCTGGAACTGCGCTGGTGGAGAAACGACTCGGGTCCCGAGTGATAAAGACTTGCCGGAACTCTTCAATCTCTGAGCCGGAGGGATAGACGACACCGGTATCCAAATATACGTCCGGCCAGGCAGAACTGGAATCCCGAGAATCTCTCTGTCCACAGCAGGAACTTTTCAGTATTGGACTGCACTGAGAACACGCCAGTTTCCTGCGCGATCGCACGCGGCGTAGTACATTCGAAACCGTCTGTCGCCAACCTCAATCAGCGACATATCCTCAGCGTGGACTGCATCCGGTTCGTCACTGTCATATCCGTTGCCTTCGACGACACAATCACCTCGTTCCCAGACAAGTCCATCCCGGGAATAAGCCACAAAGATGCGGGACCGAAATCCGGCCATGTCTGATGCGATTGACGCAGCAGCAAAATTTTCTGTCCTTGCTGCATCCGGGTCAAGACTGGGGTGCAACGGCACATTTGCTCCGTCAGCGACATCCTGCCATGCCGAATAAAACATAGTCCAGGTGTCAGATTCGTCGCAGGGCGGAATAACTTCAGCTGCCGTGATACCTGCTGAATCATTCTGTGACTGTCTGTCTCGCATGCGATACCCTGGCTCCATGGCAAAACTGAGGCCGTCGGAAGTCACAGCACTAACAATGCTCTGACACCGCTTTTCCGGGCCATGGCAATCCGCTCCAGTCGAGCGACCGGAAGTCCCCGCAGCGGGTTCAGACGCGAAACAATAGATCCGACCGCCACCACCGGAAAGTGAAACATATCGAGGACCACCAACACCACAAAATCCCTGTAGTCGAATGCCGTCCTCATGATCCCAGTGCAACAAATCCTCAGACACCGCACTGCAGATCACAGTCGGTCTGTCAGCCGATCCACGCGACTCAAAATACATTCGCCAGCGCCCGTCAACACAGCGAGTCACTGTCGGTGCGAGGACTCGCAGAGCCATGTGCGGAATACAAGGCTGGGGTGCGAGACGTATGCCGGACTCTGTATGGAATTCCAGCCCGTCCTCAGAAAAGGCACTCAGAATGCAGCCCTGACATGCCGCATAGGGCTTTGATGGCCCGATGGCCGTATAGAAAAGCCGATATCCCTGTTCGGGCCCCTGCACGACGCACGGTGCCTGAACCTTGAGACGATCCAGAGACCGAGCCCCCTGCACCCGCGCTCCGGGCTCTTTCTTCCAGCGATCAAAAATTCCCGTCATTTCGCCGGTTCTCCGGGTGAATTTTCTGCCAAAAACTTGTGGAAAATCGCAGCAACTTCAGTCGCTCACAAACCAGCGGATGGCGTGTCGCTGGGAATCGCGACGAAACTTCAGTGTATAAGGATCACACAGCCAGCGAGCGACATGGCCATCGGTCCGTGGCATTAACCAGCCGAAATCCCAGACACTGCTGCCGTAACCCAGAGGAATCGACGGTCTGGTTCGTACAACAGGATTCGCAGATGCCATAAACCGCTGATGTTCCGTGTAGTAGTAGCACGCACCGAGATGAATAAAGACCTCATGATCAACCGGTGAATCCTTCTCACAATTTAGGTCGTTACACAGCCCTCGAACGGCAACTTTGACCTCAGCTCCGCCACTGAAGGACTCTGCAAGGTCGCTCACATCGCCGCTCACGACAGTACCGTCCGCATCATGTGAGAGGACTTCACGCCAGCCGGAACGCACGAAGAACCGAAAATACTCGAAGTCGTATATAAAATTGCCGCTCGGAGCGTTGGTATCGGCGTCGAAGTTCTGCAACTGGTGATATTTGGGCATATTCGGATCGTCACTGATGGGCGACGGACCTGGCTCGCCGGTTGCAGGGCGTTCATCGAGGTACGGGCGAGCGATGGCCTGGTGACCGTCCTGATTGTAGAGGAAAAACGACATCGACTCCCGAGGCCCAAATCCGTGCGGCAGAGAAATTGGCACACGCAGGTTTTCGATTCCGGCCACCCAGTGGTCGTCAACAAGATAAGTGATCCGAAAATCCATCACTTCCTGAACCACTTCCGCACGGTCTGATGACGTGTCAATATGTTCGTCGTGCAGAAACGCTGTTCCGATACGTAAATCTGCTCCGTTTCGAATCGCATCAGTCAGCTCCGCGGCACTCCCCGAATCCAACTGACGTTTTGCATCCAGAGAAAATGCACACTCCCAGTGGTTGCTCATGATCGATTCCTTGTTTCAGTCATCTCCAGGTTTACGACAAAAGCACTCTGCACCAAACGAGCAGTGAATACAGGAAGTTCAAACGCGTCATGACCTGCCGGATGTCATCACAGAATTGTCGCTTCTGCCACACAACACCCTCTGAAAAGCCTGGCTTGTCCCAGGACACAGAGCAATGTTATGCCTCGAACCGGCTGGGATTGATACCAGGTGCCTCGGTTCGCATGTCAGCTGGCCGATTGGGAACATCAAAATCCATTCGGCGCGTGTTCAGACTTCTAAACAAGTTCCGGACACCCCCGGGCAGCCCCACAACTTTCTCCCGTGGCCAGTCCGGGACATGTGCGATCGGACCAGCCCAGGCCGGACGATATGCAATTGCCAGCATTCGCCGATCGGACTCGCTGACATTCGGGTAATTTGCGTGAAAAACCGATTGATTAATTAACGCAGCTGATCCCGCAGGACATGTGACCATCACCTCTTCCGGATGACGCAGGTAGCGGTGGTACGGGTTTCCGTCAGCATGCAGCGACAAATGTGAACGCGGAATGATTTTCAGCGGAGCACGTTCCGGTGTCAGATCATCCAGGTAGTACAACACGCGGACCAGTCGCGGGCTGCTGGACTGCATGCCAAAAATTTTTGACCCGTACGGTTGCGCGTCGGTATGAATGGCAATTCCGGGATGGCCGGGTTGGGACAACGCATAGCCGCAGCTATGGCATATCAACTCATCACCAAACAGCGTCGTGAGGAACTCAACTATGGCGGGCAGAGCGATCAGGTCAATACAGGCCGGAGAATCTGTCCACTGGACATCGGAACAACCCCGCTGGTGGTCGCTGTAGTCAGTTGGGATGGTCGGAAGACGATCCAGTTCTTCACGGATCTGAGGCAGTTTGTCCGACGGGATCACGTCGGGCATCATCACGTACCCCTCTATTTCCAGATGACTGATCTGCTGTTCGGTAGTCATCTGCAACCAGTCCGTGGACACCACCACTGCCTTGGTGGTCGTATTGGTTGGCTCAGTCATATTCGCTGTATCTCCGCAATCAACATGTGTACTGACTGGAGTTATCTGATATTTTCAACCGCGCGCTGTCAATCTAGTACCGGATACAAAAGTCATTTTGTCCCGACTGATCGACACCCCTCATCAGATAAACCGTTCGCTGGGATAATGCCAGGCGACCTTCACTCTTAACATATGCAGTCGGCTGGTCATGCTGATACACAGACGTGGTGGGCATATACCGCAACGTCATTCCTCGTCGAGATTTGTCAGATTTATTCGCGTCCGAACCGTGGTACAGATAAACGTCATGTAATGATACCTGGCTTGGTTCCAGCACAATGTCTGCAGCGTCCTTTTCGTTGAATTCAGACGGTTTCAATTCAAGATTCAACGCGAGACCCTCGGCATCGTTTTGTGAGTGCTGAGCCAGACGCCGTTCTCGATGTGATCCGGGAATCACCCGCAGGCAGCCATTCTCCGGAATTGAAACGTCGATCGCGATCCAGACGGTACACGTGGCCAGCGGTTCAATCGGCCAGTATTCGCCGTCCTGATGCCACGGTGTTTTCGTGCCCACACTTGCCGGTTTGGCGAAAAAGCTGGAATTCCACAAAGCGATGTCATCGCCGATCAGTTGAGCCACCATGTCCAGGATCTCAGGAATGCGTGCAATCGTCAGATACCATGTGTCGTAGGCCAGCAGCGCCGAGCAATAGTCAGAAAATTCGGGATGCCGGTTCACCAGACGATTATGGGCTTCCCGGATTTCCTGAAGAATCCCTTCCGGTAATCGAAAGTCGGGTGTGACTTAGCCACTATGGCGGTACTTTTTGATTTGCGTTTCGGTCAGCACGACCACTGCGCCCTGTTGTTCTCTCAAACAGTGAGATGGAACGTTCGAATTTGCTTTATCGCATTTCGCAATTGTAATTTCGGGCGCGAACTGCCAGAGCCATCGCTCATATTGAGTAAAACACAGCGTCTGAGATGAATTCTGCCTTGTTGGTTTGATCAGTACATTGGAATCCATAAACAGGTCAGCTGACTTTTATCAAAAAACCCCCGTGAGTCAGGCAAATCCGAAAACAGAATCACGTTGATGTGTCAGAGATTGTCGGTCAATTTCAACCAGTATCTTATTTTACCGTCTGACATTGTTGGGTTCAGACCACCGAATGCGGGCGCAAAAGATCCGATTGTCGGTGCCGTATTTCTTCCACAAATCGGGACGGTGAGGCTGCATCCATTCGGTCGTTATCACCCAGGATTCAGCGGGACTGACATGAACCACTCCAAAATTGCCCATGCGTGTTCCGGTTTCGGGGACAATGATTCGTTCAGTGTCACGGATCACCACTGCGCGATCCGGGTCGATACGTGCCATAAACACGGGCGCACGATGCCGGAAGATATGGTCATTGTGAGCGCCCCGTCGTGTGTATGCCAGAAACAGTCCGGCTGAGTGCGTGACCCAGTGCTGCTGTGTGTTGTAGCTGCCGAGTTCCTCTCCATCCACATATCGCCAGCGGAACGGTTCATGGAAAGACATGCCATCCTTGCTGGTCGCGATATATCCGCGATGGTCAGATCGCAGTGTCAGGTAGAAGCGATTGTTAAAACGAGTGAGTGAAGGCTCCGCGAGCCCACGGTGAATCTCGTCACAGTCCGGAATCTCAATTTCATTGCCGTGACCGGCGTAATTCAGGCTGCTCCCGTCATACTTGCAGCGCAGCACGGTGACTCGGTGATGTTCGTCGGTTGGCGTTGGACGAAAATAGACTGGCAGGAGAACATCACCGTTCGGGAAATCACAACGCTGGGCGCATCCTGCGGAACAGTTCTTGAACCGTGGAACATCGGGAAGATCGACACGAGTCCAGGCCGACCACGTCTGGCTCGTCGGTTGGTAAACAGGATAGACAGTGTCACTGGGTGCCCCCTCAAAATGTTCATCATCCCGATACCAAAAGTCTTGCCCGTTCCCAGAAGTGTGCCGGTTTTGACGTGCCATTGCGGAGTGAAATCGCAGGGCGCAGCTTCAAGATTGTCCAACATCGATCGGCGATCGAGTGAGACGTGTGACACCGGGCCGACCCAGCTGGTACCAAGATCATTGGTGCGAAACTCATGTAATCCGTCGAAGATATCACTTCCGGTGATTCGCAGTTTTTGAGTTGTCAGAACGACCAGTGGCGTGTGGGATGGATTACCGGGTGATCGAGCAGGAATAACACCAGCACGAGAATGCACCCAGCATTTTTTCCCGTCCCATCCACTCGAAACCGTGGACAGTTCAACACTGTCGATCAGTGGCTTCGCCGCAGCAGACAGGGAACTTCCCATCAGAAACACAGCAATCACGTACAACATTACTGTGAAGTCCCGTCTGCCGTTCACCATCTGAGGACATTCCGTCTGTTGCACTGTTCTATTCCTGACTTGTTCGCATCTGCACCAGTCCAACGGGGACAGTGAAAGCAAAATAATGGATTTCACCGGCTTGCTTTATGTCTTGAGGCCACCGCCGAGACCCGTGTCGATCACTTCGCCGCGAAAGTCAGTATTCCATTCAAGCTGGTGTTTGGTCAGAGCCTGTGCGTCCGGCGGTAATTCTTCCCAGACTTTGCGATCAATCGGGTAGATATCCATCGTAAGTCGTCCCACCCACCAAGGCTGGTAGTTGCATGCTACCGCGACTCGGGGTTGCTGGGTACGGTTCGCGCCCGCCGCATGCCACACAGTGTTGGGCACTACCACGACACTCCCGGCCGGGGCGCAGCAATGGACCTGGTCTTCCAGCGATTCCTGGGTCGCCGGTGGCAGCCGACGAAATCGCTGACTGCCAGGCAGCACGCGTGTGGCGCCCGTCTCTTCGTGGAAAGGCGTGAGCATCCAGATGGCATTCACGAGTACCGGAAAATCGGGCAGCGGGCGCTCCTGATTGAGCTGGCCCATTGGCGAATCCATGTGCCACCATCCAGGCTCAGACCCCTGATGGGCGACCAGCCCATCGACCGCTCCCAGCCGGACCTGGTCTTCAGACGGCCACGCAAATGCGTTAGGTGCCGCTTCAGTACGTCCACCGAGCAGGTGTCTGGACAGTTTCAGAACAGTCGGATGCATCGCCAGCTTGAGAAACCGACGATCATGATTCAACAGACACAGCACAAATTCGTAGCCGGCAACACCGGGCGCCCGGTGAGGGGAACTGAGCACCAAGTCCGCCAGTTCAGCTGCTTCAGACTCGGAAATTACGTTCTCCAGCACAACAAAACCGTCTGATTCGATTGTCTCGATGGCCTGCTGCACATTGTTGGCTGGAACAGTCTGCATTCACATCACCTTGCGTCGGAAACATCTGTAAATGTCAACGTTGATACCTGGTGTCACTGTATGCTGTACCAGCCACCAAAACGTCATTTCAACTTAGACATTCTGCACGATAATTTCAGAGTTGACGACAGTTGATTCAGGAGTTTCGATCGAGAACACGCAATTCACACGCAGTAGTGCAGATGTCACCATTACAGTGTGACGTTTTGAAATATCTCCGACTGAACTGAAGCCTGGAATGTCTGAATTATTCACCATCGCTCCACTGGCGTGCAAACCAGTTTCATAAGGCACCTCCTGTCTTTTGCAGTGCAGTCGACCGGGTTCGAAAAAATGAACCGTGGCCATGATACCCCTCCTCACCGTCTTCGTTGGGTCTGACAGACTGCTGAGTCCCGAATACCTTACTGCGGTGGCAGTCTCCTTGCGGCAACAGTCCCCTGTCGGATTGCGGAGTCAGACCTGAGAAGGAGAGCAGCCCACGTCACGGGGTGTGCCCAGATGTAGAGCCCAGGCACCGTCTTACCCGAGCCAGGTGGGGCGACGATGTGAAGCTGGCGCTCGCCCGCCTCCAGCTGCCTGCGGATGATCCGCGCAGCCAACGCCTGAGAGTGACTCAGGATGCTGTCGAACCGGACATGGCAGAGGTGGTCGGACATGGTCAGCGTTCAGCCTCTGGAAAAAAGACGTCGCCGGCGCCGCACGCGCAACACTTCCGCTGTCATTGGTTGTCACCCCAGCGTAAACCGCTACGAAGGTATGATCTACAATGCATTGTTGCGTGGACCACGTATCGAGTGGTCAAAATCCCCGAACGCATTGAACCCAGTGCACACCTTAAGCCAGCCCATAGAGGATGGCCGCTCACTCAGACGGCTCTGACAAGTGTTGTTTCACAAACCGAAAGGCGGCTTCATACGCCTCGTCAATCTGTTCGGGATCACCGCCGGTCAGACCGTGTTCGCCGTCGGGAATTGAGATGAGCTGGTGTTCGACACCCTGCTTTCGGAATTCGTCCGCCATCATCACTGACTGTTCATACGGAACATCGGTGTCCGTCATTCCATGAATCATCAGTGTCGGCGGATAATCCGGTGTGACATTTCGGACCGGCATGTATGGATTGTATTTTTCACCGTCCGTGTGAGGATCCCAGCCGGAAACGGCCTTTGGCCATTCGCCGTGCTGGCGACAGTATTGATAGAACGCACCGCCGTCGCCTTTACGGTCGCGTGAGTCAGAAATGGGCAGGCCACTGACCTGTTTCCACGCCTGAGCTTTGGCCATTTTGATTCCGTGATGCCGCGCGTGGGGGCTGGGTTCACTGTACCAACTGCCGACCAGGTCGCCATATCCCCAGAATGCGACCAGTACGTCGGGTCGCGGTTTGATACGGTAGCCGCTCATCAGTGTGAGATAGCCGCCAGCCGATCCTCCCATCACGGCGATTCGACTCCCGTCCACCTGGAACAGCGTCGGGCCTCTCTCGCGAATCCATCTGAAAGCGTCTTCCAGGTCTTCGATGATTGCCGGTAGTTGTGTTTCCGGAGCCAGCCGGTAATCAATCGACACAAGACAGTATCCCGCGTCCAGCATGGCCTGTCGCACACGTCCACTGACTCCTTCGCGGTGTCCCATGATCAACGCACCTCCATGAATCCAGACGACCACAGGACGTAACTGATCGTCGTCCACTCGATGAACGTCTGCTTTGATTTCGAGGCCGTCAACAGTTTTCCAGGTATGAGTGGTCACAGAAACATTATCCTCGGCCAGTGCACCAAGTGGTGAGGTCAACAACAATACCACGGCTGCAGCCATTGCCAGGATTCGGCGTCGTTTTGAGTGAGTTTTCATTGTACGGAGTCTCGCTGATATGCCTCATCGAAAAACTGAACTGCCAAAACCACCTTCGGATTACAGGGAACAAGCAGTCTCTGTCATGTGAATCCGCGCTTCAATTGAACAATTCTTTAAGCAGTGCGCCGGAGCCGGCACACATACTGCACGAGTCAGGCGCGGATGCAGACGTTCAGCTCTGTCAGAAACGTGGCGTGCTGAGCGCCATTAATTCTTCGTTTGACGACAGATGCCCGCTCATTACGAATAGTCCAATCGTGTCAAACAAGAATGCCAGTCAACTGGATAGTGATGCTCGTACTCCGCAGTTTGAACACTACACTGGGTGACCACCTCAGAATTCCGACCTCGTCCGGAACAATGATTCGTTGTGAACCATATTCTCGGCCATCGGTCATTATTGTTTCAAATCGCTCGCATCGGACAACTGAACATCCCTTTACTTGTGTTACAGGCACAGCGAGGAACTTGCTCATGAATTTTTTTTGCAGACTCGCTGTCGCCTGCCTCATTGTCGGAATCACGAATGCAGATTACGGGCTGAATTGTACGGCCGACGAACCAGTTAAAGTCGGGATCATCGGTCTGGACAACTATCAGGCCCTTGCCTTCACGTCACTGTTTCACGGAGCTGCAAAAGGTGAAGACCTGTCCGGCCTCAGAGTCGTCTGTGCTTATCCAGGGGGCAGCCCTGACATCAAAGAAAGCGTCGACTCGCTTCCACGGTGGGTCAATCAAATCCAGGACTTCGATGTTTCCATCGTCGATACCCCGCAAGCCGTACTGGAGCAGGTCGATGCCGTGATGGTGATGAGCCTTGACGGCCGCACGCACCTCCAGCTGGTTTCACCAGTTTTGAAGGCGGGCAAGCCCGTGTACATTGGCCGACCGCTGGCGGCTTCGCTGGCAGATGCGATTGAAATATTTCGACGGGCTGAAGAGAGCCGGACGCCGGTTTTCTCCTGCTCACAGCACCGCTTCGTGCCCGGTTTCATCGGTATGCGGGACCATCCTGAAGTTGGTGAGGTGCTCGGATGCAGCATCTACGGCGGGTTTGTCACAGAGCCGCATCATCCCGACTACTTCTGGCACGCCATTCACGGTGCTGAGACCCTGTTTACAATTATGGGGCCTGGCTGCAGGACCGTCACGCGCGCGTCTTCCGGTAATTTCGAGCTGGTCACCGGTGTGTGGAAAGACGGCCGTATCGGGACATACCGCGGAATTCGTAAAGGTGCCGTCGAGTACAGCGGGATTGTGTTCGGAGACAAAGGTATATCAAGAACCGGAATCTATGGTTATGGCGTTCCCATCAATGGCATCGCTCCGAAAGGAGGTGAGTACATGGGCTACAAGGGTGTCGCCATTGAAATCGCAAAGTTCTTCAAGACCCGCAAGCCACCTGTTTCGGCGAATGAAACCATTGAGATTTTCGCATTCATGGAGGCCGCTCATGAAAGTAAACGCCAGCAAGGACAACCGGTTCAGCTGGAAACCTTATTACAGCAGGCACCTTGAGCAGCCTTCCGCAATGTGAAGTGCTCAGAAATTCATCCGACAGCCAAAAAGGAGCCGGGGAAGCGTCAAACAACCTGCACACGGTTTGCCGGAACATTCACGAGAGTGGACCACCAGGCTCGATTCCTTTTGGTTCGGGCATTTCTTCAGTGATGATTTTCCAGGAATCTCCCATCTCGCGCATCGCACGGAAATCGCGAGGTTCGTAACTGACGGGCGGGTCAGGCATTTGCTGGATACGGCCGGACTGCAGGCGGGATTCCATCGCAGCATCCAGTATGCCGGTCGCCAGCAAAGTACGCTCCACCGGATAGGGGGCTTCCTGTACAATAATGAACTGCTGGATGGCGTGCGCCAGTGCCTTGAACAGGTTCCGGTTTCGCCAGGGACCCACATAAAAGCTTGTGGCGAGCGTTTCCTGCCGGCCCTGAACGCGACAGGCAAAGTTCCAGCGAAAATCGTTGTGTCCGACTCGTAACACCGTTGCTCTCAAACCATCGCGGTAACGGATCAGGATCGCGTGTGACGGAGTGACCTGATCGCTGCCAGGTTCAACGAACTGGCGCAGGGGCGGATGGTCGGTCCCGAGCTCAGCCTGCAGCGCGACTGTCGCCAAATCGCCCGACCACTGACCCTCATCGGCTGCCTTCCAGACATCATCGCCTTCAAGAAAACGAACTGACTGGACACCAGTTTCTCCGCCAGCCCGGAATTCAATCAGGGACTGAAGCTGTTCCAAACTATGAAAGTCATAGACTTCAAGCGGTCCCCCGTGCACGGCCACAGCTTCTTCGATTCGGTCTCCATTCCTTAACTCCATTGGAGGTCGACGTTGTGCCAGTGGTACAGAACTCCCGGCCATGAACGGGATCCTCAGCTGCCCGGCCGTTTGGAACATCTCCACAGCCCAATCCCATCGATAAGAGAGATGCTTGTCATTGAACAAGGGTACGCTGCGTCCACTGCGCCGCATCACGTCCACAATTTCGTCGAAAAATCGTTTACGCGGATAAAGCCGCTGGCCTTTTTCATTGACGGGATAATCCCCGAATTCAGCGATCGACAGCACACCGTCTACCGCCAGCGTCTTTCCTCCTAGGCAAAGTGCGCCATCGATTGTGGGAAAAATTTGAATGCCATAATCGCGTGCCACCGCACGAGCCATGTCACGGTCTTTCGGGAACTGATCGACATAGAAACTTACAACGTCGACACCCCCATCCGTCAGCTGCCCGTTGAAATAATACGGCTTCAGAAAATTTTCCAGAATCACGTGCGCATGACTGCGAAACGAAAACTCAGTGAGCACGACCGCGACTTGTGGACGCTTCGGGGACGGAAGTGATGCCTGACCGCTGTTCCACGGAGCAGCGAGAGCCACTCCGGCCGCAGCACCACTCGCCTGCCACAGGAATTTCCGTCGGTCGGTTACATGATCATGATTCATCTTCTTAACTCCACAGTGCCACTTCGAACTAAGAATAACTCAAGCAAGCTGCAATCAGTCGTGCGCCACTCCCCAAACCTCTTCGCCTGCTGCAGCCAGTTCAACTCCTGCAACGCCACAGAAAGCCACTCCTGCCTGGGCCGGAAACACAGCCGGTTTTCTCAACGTGAATCAGCCGAAACTGCTGCCGGTGGCAAACTCCAGCGCACAGATTCAATCTGAGTCATTCCATCCTCTCTTCGGTAACTGTAAACAGAAATGAGCGTCTGGTCTTTCAATTGCAGCGTGTTGCCAAACCCACCACCACTGCTGCCATGATTGACATCACTGATAACAATTCGATCCTGGTCAATATTCCACGTTTGCCCGTCATCCGTACTCACGACAGCTCGCAATCCAGGTGCGTGGCCGTCGGTCGAGTTGCTCCGAACGGTAAATGTCAGCAGCAGCCGTCCATCGTTCAGTTCTAGAAATCTTGGATACATTTCTCCATAGCTGCCAAAATTTCCGTGCTCACGGTGCTTCCGCCATGTTCGGCCATCGTCATCGGATTCCCACAACATCATGCGGTCACCCTGATCACCTCGTTCCTGTCTGAGCACCTGCGGTGTACCGGGTATATGCCAGTGGGGACCAGTACGGTCCACGCGCACCGGATGCAGCAGTCGCCCGGACGATGTTCGAAACGTCACTGTCTGAGAGAAAAAACCATCCACATCAATCCAGCCAGCCGTATCCGGATGCAGCGATTTATCCCATGTCTTGCCACTGTCGGAGGATCGCCATATGCGCAGCACGTCCGGAGCTGCGTCACCTCCCTGCTGGACACTGACACCAACACACGTCAGCAGGCGACCGGGATGCAGACGATCGGGTATCTCAAATGCCATCCAGTCAGCCGCCGTCTGAGCCTGATCGGGAAATCCAACCGGTCCAATTTGAGTTTCCGTCCATGTCCGGCCGTCGTCTGTTGACCGAAAAATTTTGCTGTGGGTGTGCTTCGATGGATTGAAGATGTCCTGAGCCAGCCAGTGACAGGTCATCAACAGCGTACCCTCATGGAGTACTGTGAGTCCGAATTCACGTCCCTGGATATCCAGACGTTCCTCACGGGGGCCCCACGTCCGGCCTCCGTCCTCGGATCGCCAGAACACAGCGCGTTCGGCATATCCATCGATGCCCGCGATCTCGCCAAAGCAAAAGGCAACAGCCAGGAGCGCGCCACTTTTGAGTTGTGCTATGAATGGCTTGTAGTCATTAGGAATCCCCAGCGATACACGTTCGGCAGGAATATCAAAGTCTGCGAACCTCTCCGGTTTAACGATCTGCATCGCTCGAGTCGATGGCTCTGCGCTTTGTGAAGACTCCACAGACGTCCAGACAATGCATGCGGGAATCATCAGGAATCGTACGTACCAGCATACCACCGAGCGACTGGATCCTGGTGCACAGCTGGTCTGGTTGAGATTACGGAATTCCATATTTGGTATCCTGAAGACCAGGTGACTCCAAGGTACTATAGCAGTTTCCGTTGCTGCTGTAGTTGAATCCGTGAAATAGGTGGCGTACAAGCTTCACTCGTCAACGACTCCGGGCAGAAAGTACCGCAATTTAACTATGAATGCAGACACACCACAAATCGGCTGCACAGTCGAAGACATCAGTACTCCGTATTTGTGCCTGGATCTGGACAAGTTCGATTCCAATGTGCGCTCAATGGTCGCTACGTGCCGTAAAAATAATATTGAGTGGCGTCCGCATTCCAAGTGTCACAAGTCGCCGGTGATTGCTCAATGGCTGCTGGATGCCGGGGCAGGTGGTATCACCTGTGCCACCGTTCGAGAAGCGGAAGTCATGGCTGGTGCCGGGATCTCAGATATCCTGATCGCCAACATGGTTGCCGGAAACGCCAAAGTGGCTCGGCTGGTGCAGGTGGCTCAACAGGCCGACCTGCTGATTTGTGTGGATAACATCAATCAGGCAACCGCAATATCGCAGGCAATGAACGAGGCCAGTGCATCGGTCCGTGTGCTGATCGAGCTCGAAATCGGCCTGAACCGGGTCGGTGTAGCCTCCAACGAGTCGGCGATCCGGCTTGCCAGCCAGGTGAACGAACTTCCTGGTCTGGAGCTGGCCGGCCTCATGGCCTACGAAGGTCACCTGCTGACGATTCAAGATCTGACAGAAAAACAAACAGCAATTCGCAATGCCCTGGGCAAGGTCGTGGAACTGCGAAAACAGTTCGAAACCGGCGGACTGGTCTGTCCAATTGTGTCCTGCGGTGGTACGGGATCGTACCCGATCACAGTTGGACAATCCGGCATCACAGAAATTCAGGCTGGTGGAGCAATCTTTATGGATGCGTTTTATCAGGACGCCTGCCGGATTACAGAGCTGCAGTATGCATTAACCCTGCAGACAACAGTCGTCAGTCTTCCCACACCCGACCGAGCGATCATCGATGCCGGACACAAGGCCATGAACATGTCTGTTCACCTGCCTTACGTTCATAATCGCCCGGACCTGACCGTGGCCTGGCTCTCTGCTGAACATGGTGCACTCGAGCGTTCGCCCGAAGAAGGCCTTCTCCTGGAAATCGGTCAGCAACTTGAAGTAATTCCTGGCTACGGCGACCTCACCAACATGCTTCATCCTCACTTCCATGGGTTCCGAAACGGATGTCTGGAACGGTTGATCCCGATTGTTCGTTAGGCAACCGACAGACGAGAATTTATCATAGCAGGGTCGACTGTTCCGTATCTCAGATGGGTGACAAGCACACATGAGTGCCCGTTCGACAGTACGTTACGTTTTCATTCACCATTCGTATCAGCCAGATCTCTCACCCGTATCACAGAATTGACCATGAATCAGCGCACTGTCTCTGAACTGTTTGATTTGTCCGGAAAAACGGCTTTAATCACTGGAGGCACCGGCTATCTCGGCACTGCATTTTCGCAGGCGCTGGCAGAAGTTGGTGCGACGGTCGTCATCTCAAGCCGCGATGCCGCCCGGGCGCAGGAAGCGGTTGACGCACTGCCGAAAGTCAGTGAAGTGAAACACCACGGAGTGTCACTGGACCAGATGGATGCGGAATCCATCCGGAATGGTTTTCAGCAGGCCGTTGAAGTGGCCGGCGGGATTGACATCCTCGTCAATAATGGTCTGGCTGCGACATCCGGTGACCTGACCAACGCCACATTCGATGAATTCGCAAGACACCAGAACAACAATGCCGGTTATTTCGTTCTGGCGCGACATTTGCGAGATCATTTGGTGAGCCGTTCTGCCCCAGGCAGTGTCATTAACATCGGGTCGATGTATGGCCAGGTCGCGTCGTATCCCGATACATACAAAGGCATCTGTGCAGCAAGTCCGGTGGCGTATCACGCACTCAAAGGCGGCACTATTCACATGACACGGCATCTGGCCGCGTACTGGGCAGATGACAATGTACGTGTGAATTGTCTAAGTCCTGGACCGTTCCCAAATCCTGACGGCGCGCCGGCAGCAATGGTTGAACGTTTGAGCGAACGATCGCCGATGAAACGTATGGGGCTGCCATGGGAACTTAAAGGATCGATTGTGTTTCTGGCCAGCGATGCATCCACTTATGTCACCGGTCAGAATCTGACTGTCGACGGCGGCTGGACGGCATGGTAGTCGGCACAACAAATAAGCTTCGCAGAGGATGGTCTGGTTCGCTGCGTACGTCAGACTCCTTCCGTTCAGACAGACACCATCAGCCGAATCAGCGATTTGCAGCCCTGTGATCTGCGGTAGTTCCTTCGCTTTGATGAATCCAATGACCACTGACAATATCTACTCCGTCAAATGTCACTCGTTTCCGTCCGCAATCTCACATTTACCTATGGCGGACCACTGCTGTTCGACGGGGTCAGCTTCAACATCCAGTTGGGTGAACGCATCGGCCTTGTCGGGCGAAATGGCACGGGCAAATCTACTCTGCTGAAGTTACTGTGTGGTGAACTGCAGCCCGATGACGGCCACGTCGTCATCGGCGACGATTTGGGCATTGGTCGCCTCATTCAGGAAGTCCCGGACAGCAGCGAAGCGACGGTCGTTGACATTGTCCGAAAGGGTATCACAGTGCCCAGGTCGTCCGCAGAGATCTCTGAATGGAAACATCAACAAAAAGTCGACCGTGTGCTGTCCCGTATGAACCTGCAGCCGGACCTCTCCTTTGAATCCCTGAGTTCCGGGATGAAGCGTCGTGTCCTGCTGGCGCAGGCACTGGTCACAGAACCCAATGTACTGCTGCTGGATGAACCAACGAACCATCTTGACATTCAGTCAATTGCCTGGCTGGAACGATTTCTGAAAGGTTATTTGGGAACCATTGTCTTTGTGACCCACGATCGCGTGTTTCTGCAGCAGCTGGCCACTCGAATCCTCGAAATTGATCGAGCACGCCTGTTTGACTGGTCCTGTGACTACAACACGTTCCTGAAACGCCGACAGGAACTTCTCGACGCGGAAGCAAAACAGCACGCCGCATTTGATCGCAAACTGGCGGAAGAAGAGATGTGGATTCGGAAGGGAATCAAAGCCCGACGGACTCGCAATGAGGGGCGAGTCAGAACGCTGAAGAAGATGCGAGAAGAACGCAGCCGGCGTCGTGGTCGACTCGGTCACGTGCGAATGAAAGCGGCTGAAGGACAGCGGTCCGGCCAGCTCGTTCTGGAAGCAAAAGAAATTGGGTTCGCCTGGGCAGGCCAGCACATCGTCAAGAGATTTTCGACGCTGGTCTCGAGAGGAGACCGAGTCGGCATCATCGGGCCCAATGGTGCCGGAAAAACCACACTCATCAGATTGCTGCTGGGTGAACTCACACCCACAACCGGCTCAATCCGTCTGGGCGCCAATCTGCAGACGATTTACTTCGATCAGCTGAGGGAAACAATTAACGAATCCCAAACCGTCCTGGAAAATATCGGCGAAGGACAGGAAACGCTGCTCATCCACGGAAAGAGCCGCCACATATACAGTTATCTGCAGGACTTCCTGTTTACATCAGAACAGGCACGTCAGCGGGCCCAGTATCTTTCAGGAGGCGAGCGCAATCGACTGATGCTGGCCAGGTTGTTTAAACGGCCGTCAAATGTCATGGTTCTGGACGAACCGACTAATGATCTGGACGCCGAAACACTGGAGCTGCTGGAAGAACTGGTCTGCCGGTATTCCGGTACCGTACTGGTCATCAGCCATGACAGAGCGTTTCTCAATAACGTCGTGACCAGCACCATAGCATTTGACCCGGATGGCGCTGTACGTGAGTATGATGGCGGTTACGACGACTATGTCCGACAGTCCGGCAAGGCTTTGACTGCGGCAACTGCAAAGGCGGACCCTGAACCCGAACTGAAGTCACCCGGAACGACAACCAGGAAACTCAGTTACCTGCAGCAACGTGAACTGGAAGCACTTCCGGACCAGATTGCAGAAATGGAATTACAGCAGTCGCTGCTGCATCAGAAGATGGCAGATCCGGAATTTTTCAGGCAGGAATCTTCCGTAATCGCTGAGGCAAAAGCTGCCCTGGAATTGCTGGCCGTTCAAATAGAAGAGTCCTACCAGCGCTGGGAGAAACTGGAAGAACCAAGGGGTGGATAACCATACGAAGGAAATCGACCGGGCAGTGCCGGACGAGTCGCTTCACATGTCCAGAGAGAACCGGGTCAGCCGTTCCACTCCGCCACTGGTCACCACGTAATCCTGTTCCAGACGAATCCCGGCTTTCAGATCTCCTGCATAGAGTCCGGGTTCCGCAGTGAACGTATCACCTTCCTGAAACGTATCGTCCCAGTGCGGATTGAGGTGTGGGGCAGTGTGCGGGTACAACCCGAACCCGTGTCCAAGATGGTGCGAAAAACCACCAGGAAGATGCTCATCCAGCATTGTTTTGGCCTGACTAAACACACTCCGACAGGAGACACCTGGTCGTACCGAGCACTCAACCATATCCAGTACTCTGACGATCGATTCCCATGCCTCCTGTTGTCGATCCGAGGGCTCACCCGAAACTGCAATCGTGCGGCAGTTGTCAGCATAATAGCCACGGTAACAGGGGCCCAGGTCAAGAATAAACAACTCACCTTCCTGCGCGGCGCGGTCACGTGGAGGACCCCCTGGCGAGTTACATTGAAAGTCGTTTCCCAGGGCAACCAGTGGTTCGCCGGCAACATCAACTGCGGCGGCGTGGAGTTCACTGAACACCTGAAGTTCGGTGATCCCCGGACTGATAATCTGACGAGCCCGAACGTACATTGCTTCTGTGCAGTCAACAGCCCGGCGAATCATTGCCAGTTCATCCGGATCCTTGTGTCGACACTGATTCCGGACAGTCGGATCCAGGTCGACCAGATTTTCCATGGAAGGATTCCCGGTGCCGAATGATCGCAGGATGTGAGTGTTTTGTTCAGAAAATCCGACACCCAGCCGTCCGGGATTTCGTCCGACAGTATCGGCGAGAAGTTCAGCACCCACTGCAAGCTGCTCCTGCCGAAGAGTCGCATGCCACTGGGCTTCAAACGTAACGACCCGGTCCGCAGCGACGACATCCAACTCACTGCTGGGAGCAACGAGCGTGCATGTTCCTTCGTTGTCGAGAGCCACAATGGCATGCATCAGCCGATGAGGCCGAAAGCCGGTGAGGTATTGCACGTTGTCGTGCGACACAAACACCGCACAATCCACACGCAGTTCAGCCAGCTGCGCGCAAAGCCGCTGCTGCCTGCTGCGGCAGAAAACAGGATCCAGTTGAATTGCATCAGTCGGCATTGCGGCGTTTGTACAGCGTCAGCTGACACTGTTCAATCGTGCTGTCTGAAATGTTGTCGTGTGATCACTTACGCCAAACTTTGCAACAGCACATTCCCACCTGCCTGGATGAAGATACGAACTCACCTGTTCGGCTCCTTAGTGATTCGCTCGGATCCGGCTTCTCATCGAAAACAACAGACTGTGACCAAACGCGGTTGCAGCCTGGACGAGGGATATTCGAAGGAAAAGTCCTTTAAACAGCTTTCGAGAAAAGACCCACGGTTTTCTCATACTGGTCACGGACAGTGATACAGCTGTAGGTTAATTCCCGGGAGTTGCTAACGACACAAATGCGAGGCTCCTGACCTGTCATCGGTTGCTCTTTGCAGTGATTGACCGGGCTGTACGATGGGGCTGCAAACGAACCTCACCCGGTCGTACAGCATTCACCGCAAAAGCTTGACTCGGATAGGTACCTGAACCGGACCTGATCTGAATTAAATATCGTGTTCCCGTGGTGCAGAGCGCCACGAAACAGGTGTTGAGCACGGTCCCGCATGCTGCACGGCGGACCGATTTCCGTCAGAAACCTGCAGGGAGACTGATCATTTTAATTTCCCCTGTTTACCACCGAAATCTAATTCAGCGTCCGTGCGCGTCGTTATCACCCGGCTCAGTTTTAAGGCCTGTGAATCAGTTTCTGTTTTTTTCCAGACATCACAAATCCATCAATTGATTTAATCCGGCCCTGCCGGTACCGCGTTACACTGCTGCCGAAAACCATTAACTGTGCAACGGTCGGGTTACTGCTGCAACTCGGGACAAACTATGAGTGAACATGCTGTAACGGGCGAAGCATCGTCATCAGACAATACCGGAAGCCCAAAAAGCGCAGGACATCACACGCTTTACATGATCGGGGCGATTATTGCCGCGCTGCTGGTTGCAGCGCTGGCTCCCGGGTTTGCCATGAGTCTCAGTCTGGGCGGCCGCATCTTCCTCAGGCTGCTGATGATGGTTGTCGTACCACTCGTGATGGCCAGCGTAATGAGTGGAATTCTGGGACTCGGTGACGTCAGAAAACTCGGCAGACCCGGAACTGTCGCCATCGGATATTACTTCATGACGACTGTCCTTGCGGTGGCTACCGGCATGATCGTGGTCAATCTGTTTGCTCCGGGTGAAGGACTGGATGGGAAGACTTTGGCTGCCTCTGCTGAAGGCAGCCCCCACTCGGAGGATATCCAAAAAGTGTCTGATGATCCGGAAGGCCCACGCGGTCTGGGCGACATTTTTCAAAACCTCGTTTTGACACTGTTTACAGACAACCTGCTGAAATCCATGGCAAGTGCAGACCTGTTGCCGCTCATTGTCTTTAGCATCGTGTTTGCCGGCATGCTGACCACCATGGGCGAGAGGGCCAAAACGCTGACGACGCTCATCGAAGCGGCCAATGATGCGCTGCTGAGTTTCGTAATGCTGCTGATGAAGTTTGCTCCAATCGGAATCTTCTGTCTGGTGGCAGCGCAGTTCGGGAAATTTTTCGCCGGGCCAGACCCGTGGAAACAGTTGTCGGGAATTGGACTGTATATGGTCACAGTGCTCACGGGTCTCGGCATTCACGCACTGATTGTTCTGCCGCTGATTCTGTGGTACTTCACCCGAAGAAACCCGCTCGTATTCATGAGACAGATGTCCGATGCGCTGCTCACCGCGTTTTCGACGGCGAGTTCCTCGGCAACGTTGCCTGTCACGATGGAATGCGCTGAAAAGAATGCGGGCGTCTCTCGACGTTCGACGGAATTCGTCCTGCCGCTGGGAGCGACCATCAATATGGATGGCACGGCGCTGTATGAAGCCGCCGCAGCGATCTTTATGGCTCAAATCTATGCCGGTGTGAATCCTGATTTCGAGTTTGGATTCGCTCAACAGATGATGATCGCCGTGACAGCAACCCTGGCAGCGATCGGAGCGGCCGGAATTCCTGAAGCGGGTCTGGTGACAATGCTCATTGTACTCAATGCCGTTGATCTGCCCACAGATTACTTACCATTGATT
Source organism: Planctomycetota bacterium (assembly GCA_963581585.1). Lineage (GTDB taxonomy): Bacteria > Planctomycetota > Planctomycetia > Planctomycetales > Planctomycetaceae > S139-18. The sequence goes on along the minus strand of CAUZPL010000020.1, from coordinate 49,508 downwards.
CTGCCTATCGACTGGCTGCTGGATCGTTTTCGTACTGCAGCAAACACCTTTGGTGACTCCGTTGGATCGGCAGTGGTGGATCGCAGTTTTGCAAAGATCAAAACCGTTTGAAAAAACAGAGGCAGATTTCAGTTGTGCCGGTGTACCTTAGGCTGGTTCCCCGCTGCACACAGCTCCGGCTCTGACGGCCTTGACCATGGTCCAGCCATAATCCACATAAATCAGAGGCATAAACGTTGAAAACAGAACAGCCTTCACAATCGGACGAAATCATGCAATGAGTTCTTCAGGTGCGTCAAAAATTCAACTGCCGCACTGACATACCGGCCGATTCATCAATCAGTCCGGGATTGACACAAACTAGGAGCGGGAATTCATGACGAGAGCATGGTTCTTCAACGGATTGGGCTTCGTTTCCCTCTGCTGCTGCGCAGGCCAACTAGCGGCCGATGATCTTTCTTTTGTGGAAAGTATTTTCACGAGCAGATCGAGTGCGTATCCATACCGCACTAAAACAGCATGTCCGCGAGGAACGTTGCTGCAGTGGAACAATAATGCTCAGGTATCGGGTGGTCCCAACCTGAATGAACCACTGGTCACCGACCGCCCCGACTTCACCGAAGCTTCATCCACAGTGGGCAGGGGCGTTGCCCAGATCGAGTTCGGGTACACCTACACGTACAATAGTGACGCGGGAACCAATACCAGATCTCAGTCATATGGGGAACCACTGCTGCGCTACGGCATCTTTGACGACTGGCTTGAATTCAGAGTTGCCCTTTTTCCCGGCGAACAGCAGACGAAGACTGCTGGTGTATCCCATAGGACTCGGGATATGGAGAATCTGTATACGGGTTTCAAAATCGGACTGACACCACAGCAGGGTATCCTCCCGGAAATAGCCCTGATTCCGCAACTCAGTCTGCCCACCGTTAGCACGGCTTTCACGTCCACTCACATCGAGCCAGGACTCAACTGGATTTACGGCTGGAAAATCAACGACTTCATTTCGACGGCCGGGTCCACTCAGGGTAATCGCCGTGTTGATTCCACGACCGGTCAGGACTATCTGGAAATCGCTCAGTCGTGGACGGTCGCATTCTCACACAATGACCGTCTGGGAACCTACACAGAGTGGTTTGTTTTGATGCCCGATGGTGCCGATACCGAACAGACACAACATTACCTCAACAGTGGCCTGACGTATTTGATCAGCAACGACGTGCAGTTCGACATCCGCTTCGGGCGGGGTCTGAGTGGGGCCGCGGACGATTACTTCGTCGGCACCGGGCTCTCTGTGAGGTTCCCGTAACCATCATACGCGGGGTAATGAGCCATGCCCTCTGATGCGATCGTACATCTGCGGGCTGTCCTTAAAATCGAAAAACGCCATGGATGAAGGTCCTTCGTCATAACGAGACAGAGCTGGCGATACCTTGACTCCCCTCTGCGCTGTCTCGTCACGATGGAGCGTGACGGCTACAGATAGCCGTGTTCTACGTCGTCAGCCGTCAGGGACGAGAAACGCACGAACCGAAAATTGTGTCTCGTACCAAATTAATAACATATGTGGGGACTCCGGCGCAAACGTCTGAATGTACGGTTCGACGGACTGGATTTGCGTGCGGCAGGCGTTGGACCTGCGGGTCTGGTGATTGACTTGCTGTCCGGCTGAGAAGAGTTGCAGGACAAAGGCTGACAACAATTTGTCGCTGGAAGCCCCTGTTCTGTCAGCATGACCTTCAACCCGCATAGAAGACACCAAGCCAGACCGTTGGTTCGTCGGGTCTTGTCCACTCAACACGATGCTTCCGGTGAGCAGGAATATTGATGTGATCGCCGGGCTTCATGTGAACCGGCTCTGCATCCCCCTCGAAGAGCAGCCTGGCTTCGCCCTGCAGAACCACCACCCACTCATACTCCTCCTGATCGTACCATAAACCTTTGGGGCTGGCGTGGCCGATTGAAACGATCCGTTCAATTCGGACAAGCCGGTTCTCAGCAAGAACCTCAACAAGTTCGTCGGGTATGGAATCCGGCAGATCAGCGAACAGATTGTTCACGATTGCTCCCGTTCTGTGACAAATCCTGCAGCACCGCAACAATGAAACACATACATGCCGATTTACTTTCCACGGGACCGAACGAAGCCCGTCTTCAGGACTCTGATTGTGGCAGATTCCTGACGACCAATTTGATTGACAGCCATAGTTTTAAAGAAAAACGTCGGCACAACGATCTCCAGACACCGCATCCAGCAATAGAAGATGACTTCGAGTTCATGGGCGGAGACCCCGAAAATGGTACCGTACCGGTTGTGTTGCAATCAGGCTGAGAAGTTCTGGTTGCGGTACCTCGGGCATTGTCGGAGACTTGGTGGCTGTACTTCCGGCTGTAAGTATGCCTATCGGGCAATGGACCGTTCATTTCCGGGAAACAACGGGTATTGAACCCGAAGCCATGGAGATCATGGAACTGAAGACTCACTGGACGTCCTGCTCACCGGGCGGAAATCTGAATTTCCATTGGAAGTCCATGATGACACCGCCAACCGTTCTCGCCTATATCGTCGTCCATGAACTCGCTCACATGATCCAGGTCCCGCCATCTGAAGAAAGTAAAGATCGAGTAAGACACGTGCGAATACTCTTCCTTCACGGCTGGACCTCGGTGCCGGGCGGTCGCAAGCCAACATATCTCAAAGATCACGGCCACGAAGTCATTAACCCGTCGCTGCCCGATGATGACTTCGATCAGTCTGTTCGGATCGCCGGGGCCGAATATAACAAGTATCAACCTGATGTGGTCGTCGGCTCTTCTCGTGGCGGCGCTGTCGCCATCAACATGCAAAGTGGTGACACGCCGCTCGTGCTTCTGTGTCCGGCGTGGAAGAACTGGGGCAATGCAACGACCGTCAAGCCACACACGATCATCCTGCACTCACGCCAAGATGACGTGATCCCTTTCGCCGACTCCGAGGAACTGGTCGCTAACAGCAACTTGTCGCCCGATGCGCTCATTGAAGTCGGCAACGACCACCGGCTGGCCGATCCAGAGCCGGTTAAAGCGATGTTGAAAGCCTGTGAGCGATTTGGCTTGTCGGCTGACAGTATCCTCGACGATCCGGCTATCAGTGGGCAGTATCTTTTCCCGCAACCACGGTACGTCGATGATCCCTTCATGGTGGAAGTCGATGGTGCTGAGTTGGCGTGCTACCGCAAGGTCGTCGATCCCGACAACTTTACGATGGTTTATTTTCACGGCAACGGTGAGGCCGTCACCGACTATGTACCGGATTTGGCCGACGTATTTGCAGATTTCGGACTGAATTCGTTGTTCGTCGAATATCGGGGGTACGGCGACTCGACGGGAGAAGCTCAGTTGGTTGCCATGCTGGGCGACGGAGAAGCCGGAATTAAGGCAGCGGGACTTGCGCAGGAGAACGTGATTGCCTTTGGTCGATCAGTCGGTTCGCTCTATGCCATTGAACTGGCGCACCGGTTGCCACATATCGCTGGACTCATCATTGAGAGCGGCATCGCAGATCCGTCTGAACGATTTCTGATCTACGCTGAGCTTACCGCGGCAGGACTTGAAGAAGTGGACGTTCTGGCCGAAGTTGAGCGGTACTTCAACCATCAAATGAAACTGACTGACTACAAGAATCCGCTGCTCATCCTGCACACGGAAGACGATGGCCTGATCGACATCTCGCACGCCGAGAGAAATCTTGATTGGGCTGGATCCAGGGAAAAGCAGCTTATGCGGTTCCCCGTCGGTAATCACAACACCATCCTTTCGGCCAACGCGAAGGAATACTTGGATGCCGTTCGCAATTTTGCAGAAGCCGTGCGACTTCATCAAAACAGGATGCAGCAGAATGACTGAGAACAAGATGCACGATACCGTCCCGTATCTTGCGTGTTCGGGACGCCAGTGCAGCCATCGAGTTCTGCTATTAGGCACTCGGTGCCGAGGAACATTTTGGATTGAGTGAACCGAATTGCCGGATCCGCATTGCAGAACTCAGGTGCGATTCGTTCATGGTCATGCTGTCCGATAAGTATCCCGAACATGGTATTGGACAACCGGATACGTTTGGTGGCACTGGTTCATTGGTCCGTCTGCACGTCGAAGACATTGATACAATGACCAAGCCGGCCATGGTCACCGGTGCCACGGTCATCATAGAATCAAAGGACCAGTTCATTCAGTGAATGATCTTTCAAAGTATTAAAGCTGTTCGGTCACCATTCGCTGCCGAGTTCACAGATCGAAAACGTAACGACGGAAAAAATTCAACGACGGTTCACGGCAACGTTTGACACCTCAGCAGACAACAGCGGGTAGACGATGATCACTACAGTTCGCACTGGTGTTTTACTCGGCGTCTTAGCAATTCAGGTGAGCGGCTTCCCAGTCGGGGCGTCACCACCACTCATTGTTGCTCATCGTGGCCTGCTGCGCCACGCACCGGAGAACACACTGGCAAATTTCCGGGCGTGTCTCGAACTTCGAATCGGCTTCGAGTTCGACGTGGAACGAACGAAGGACGGCCGATTGGTCTGCATTCATGACAGCACTGTTGACCGAACGACAGACGGCACGGGCAGGGTCTCGGAACTGACGCTGGCGCAAATCCGAAAGCTCGACGCTGGCAGTTGGATCGATCCGAAATTCTCCGGTGAGAAAGTTCCGACTGTTGATGAAGTTCTCAAGCTGATAGCCGAGTATCGGCAGCACGATGTGTTGATTGCAGTGGATCTCAAAGCCCGACGTGCCGGGCAGGACGTAGCCCGATTGGCGGATAAATACAAGGTGTTGCCCCGGCTCGTGTTCATCGGCAGAACGATCACTGAGCCGAAGTTGCGAGAGCAAATCAGAAGCGCCTCACCCAGAGCTCACACCGCTGCCGTCGCCAACAACGCCGCGGAGTTTCCCAAGGCATTGGCATCGCCGACTGCTGATTGGGTCTACGTGCGGTTTCTTCCGACCAGGGAACAGATCGAGGCTGTGCATCGGGCCAGAAAACGAGCCTTCATCGCAGGTGCAACCGTCAGCGGCGACGTGCCGGACAACTGGAAGCACGCAGCCACGGTAGGAATAGACGGCATCCTGACGGATTTCCCGCTTAACCTTGGGACAACTCTCAGGCAGATCACGCCGAAGAGCAAATGACAGGAGAAAAAAACATGGAGCTTGTTGATGTCACGGTGTACTACCTCGAAATGCTCACTCTTTCACAGCTGGACGTGCCAGCACCACACAATGACCTAGCGGTTCTCCACGCCCGTACTCCATCTGTGCCGTACTATCGGTTTCTGTACGAGGCAGTGGGACAGGATTACCACTGGCTAAGTCGGAGCAAACTCTCCGATGACAACCTCGCCACTATTCTCAACGAACCACGGAACGAAGTCCACGTCCTGTATGTTCATGGTTCGCCCGCGGGCTTTGCCGAATTGAACTGTCGGAAAGAAACCGATATTGAATTGCTACAGTTCGGGCTGATGGCTGACTTCATCGGCCAGGGGTTGGGAAAGTGGTTCCTGCAATGGACGATCGACAAAGTGTGGAGCCGCAACCCAAAAAGGTTTTGGCTGCACACCTGCACGCTGGACCATCCCGCCGCGGTACCCAACTACAGGAAGGCTGGGTTTGTGCAGTACAGGGAAGAGAATATTCGCCGGAAACTGTGATGAGCCCAGTCAAGTCACTTCGTCTGGTGGCCTCCGGACAGGCAGGAAGCCGGACCGAAGACGTGGTGCTGATAAGTTACTCCGGTCAAAGAGTCTGGATCGGGAACATCCATGATCACGGCACTTTAATTGATTCGGCTCTCATCACTGATCGTCGCCGAGATCCATCAAGATACTGCTTGCCGACGTGTTGCAGAGCAATCGGTTCGGCCACAACACAGATGGCGCACGCAGGCACCGAAACAAACTGTGCCTTTACCGTTCGAAACCCATCACCGCCTCAGTTTCCTATGCTCGATTGCCGCCATAGGCGTTCTGCAGTGGGGCGCCCAGCGCGAAACGTTGCATATCGAAAACACTGATATCGATCAGCGACGATGCACCCTCGGTGATGTATTCCGCCATGCACTCACCGATCGCAGGTCCAATCTTGAATCCGTGGCCACTGAAGCCGCAGCACAAGATCAAACCTTCCACCTGATCGGTCCGTCCGAGAACAGGATTCCAGTCCGGCGTCACATCATACAGCCCGCTGAATCCATGTACCGTCAAGGCTCCGGTCAACGTCGGGAACCGCCTTCCAAATCGCTCGATCACCTCATCGATAAACCAGCCATCGGCATGTTGCGCGTAGTGATCGGGGTCGATAATAGATTCGTAATCCTTTGGAAAGCCGCGGCCGAGCAGTGTGCGTGTTCCTGTATGCGGCCGGTAATAGATCGACTGGGCGAAATCAGAGAACGGTATTGTCGGAGGACCACCACAGGGCCCCGTTTCGATTATGAACTCCTGCTCGCGCGTAATTTTGATCGGCAGTTCAACACCGGCCCAGGCTGCAATTTTTGCGGACCACGGTCCCGCGGCAATAACTACGTTTGGCGCCGAAATCGTCTCGGAACCGATTTGTACCGATGAGACGCGGCCGTTCTCTACCGTCAGTCCGGTAACCGGGGTATTGTCCAGCAGTGTCCCACCCATGTCGACGAAACGACGCACATAGGCGTGTACAACCGAATTCTTGGGCTCGCAGTAGCCGGATTCTTCTTCCCAGGCGATGCGGCCAACATCCGGAATCTGAATGCGCGGCTCGATCTCGTGCAACTCGTCGGTGGTAATACGCCGGGTGTTGACACCAAGAGACTGTTGCAGGGAAATATTCCTGTCGAATGCCTCGGCGGCGTGCTCCGGTACCAGGAATGCCCATCCGGTGCTGTGGTAATTCGGGTCCCCGCCGATAATGTCGTCGAAATTCAGGAACACTTCGACCGATCGCTTCACGAGTTTCACCAACGCCTCGTGGGAATAATGCTGCCGGACAATAGCAGCAGAGTCGCCGGTGCCACCCGAGGCGATCAGACTCTTCTCGATGAGCACAACATTCCTCATGCCGCGCTGGCGCAGGTGATAGGCAGTCGTGCTGCCGTTGATTCCCGCGCCGATGACAATTGCGTCGGCTGTTTTCATTTCGCTTGGTAAATCTCCCTGGCCCGTGCCTCGGAAACCAGTCCTTCCGCCACATCGTGCCGGACTTGGTCCCGAGCACGCAGTGCCGGCTCGTCCCAGCCACCGCCACCGGGTGTTTCAATTCGTAACCTGTCGCCTTTGTCAAGGTACATGAAGAACTTTGTCGGCAGCAGTTCGCGTGAACCGTCGGACCTGATCAGGTAACAATGCTGTCCGCGCGCGCAATGATCCGTCTCAACACCCCACGGCTGGAACCGGCGACGATCGGCGCCCATCGTCACTGCCGTGCGATCGGCCAGACAGACCAGTTCGCGGACAACACCACAACCCCCGCGCATGCGGCCGGGTCCCTCGCTGTCGGGGATGAGTCCGTAAGCGCTGACGTGCAGTGGATAGGTCTTTTCGATGACTTCCACGGGAGTATTACGGGTGTTGGTCAGGTGCGTGTGGATTCCGTCACTGCCATCGAGATCGTGGTGTGCACCCTGTCCACCCGCGTAGGTCTCCACATAGTTAAAGTAATTCCCGGCTGCATCAATGCCGCCCACATTGATCAGATTCATCTCGCCGCTGCACGCGGCACACACCTTGCCTGGGGCCGCCTTCAGCAGCGCCCCCAGCAGAACATCGACGACACGCTGGTCAGTCAGAATGTTGGCGTTGCCAATGGCGGCAGGAAAGTGCGCATTCAGCACCGATCCCTCACGGGCGACAACGGTGATCGGCCGATATGCGCCGGCGCAGGTCGGCAATTCCGGATCGATGACCGCTTTGACGACGTAGTAGGTACAGGCTCGACAGGCCGAGATGCGGCAGTTCATCGGTCCCAGCACCTGGTCGCCGCTGTCACTGAAATCGGCAGTGAATTCACTTCCGCTGACCGTTACCCGAACGGCAATCCTGACCGGTTCGTCACCAAAACCGTCGTCATCAAGATAGTCTTCAAAGGTGTAAACCCCATCGGGCAGTGATTCGATCCCGGCACGCATGCAGCGTTCGGCATGATCCAGGATGTGCCCCATGTAGTCGAGCACCACCGGGGCGTCCCCGGATTCAAGCAGCTCGATGACGCGGCGTTCAGCAGTACGAGACGCAGCGATTTGCGCCATCAGATCACCACGCAGCTCGATGCGGGTCCGGCAATTCTGTTCGATCAATTCGATCAGCTCTTCCTGAATCTCACCGGCGCGGATCAGTCGCACGGGAGGAATCTGCAGCCCTTCCTGATAAATCTCCGTCACGCCAAAGGGCATGCTGCCCGGCGCAAAGCCGCCAACATCGACATGGTGTGACGTCGTTGCCGCCAGAGCCACTGGCCGACCCTCATGAAAGACCGGTGACACGATAGAGATATCCGGCAGATGGCCAGGCCCTTCGGGGTATGGCAGGTTGGTCACGAATGCGTCCCCCGGCTGCATCACATCGATAGGAAAGCGGCGCAGCACTGACCGAATCACCGCGGGCATGATTCCAAGATGCAGTGGTGTACCAATCTCCGCCTGCGCCAGGACCTGTCCGTCCGGCAATGATATCGCAGCCGAACAGTCCAAACGTGTCTTGATGTTCGGTGAATAGCTCGTGCGCACCATCGCAGCGCAGACCTCGTCCGCCATCCCGCGCCAGCGGTTACGCATGATCTCCAGCAGGACGGGGTCAGGTGCTGTCACGGGCTCAACTTTCGGGCTTCAGGACACAGGGATCCACTGCCCAGACGGGCATGAGTTGCTTCTGCGATTCCCGCAGCCGCCGCAGATCGTCCAGAGGCGGCTGCTCGTAGATACCAATGCGACTGACGGGCGGCAGACCAACGGCGGCAAGGGATACCATCATCTCCGCCATCTTGAAGCCGGTCAACATGCCATCAATGACTGGTGCAGGTAGTTTACCGGCGTGCTCCCGCGAGTATTTCGAAAGTACGGATCCCGCCAAAGTGCACCCGGCCAGCAACACTTCAGCGCCATCTTCTTCGATGGCGAGTTTCGCCGTCTCGACGACGCGGTCACGAATATACGTCTCCGAATTCCTGTCAGGATAGAGATCATTGGCATCAATGTCGAAGCTGCGCACCGAAGCCAGCCCCTTGTCGAGCTGATACTGTTCGAACATCATTTTCTGGATTTGCCCGTTCTGATAATCAACAGAGAGCAGACTGAAACGCCGCGCCATTGTGTGCGCAATCAAGGCAGCCGACTCCAGTGTTGCGGTCACCGAGATCGTGCACATCTGCCAGCACTCGTACAACCCGATGTCCAGGTTGCAACTGAGAAAAACAGCATCGAATCCTGCGGCCTCTGCTTCCATGGCGCGGTCGATCGTGGCTGCCGTGCAACTGTGCCTGAAGAACAACCACTGATTGTTGTTTAGCGGATAGTGCTCGCCAATGTTGACAACGTCAAATTCCGTGCCGGGCGCGGCGACGGCAGCCAGGTTCTCCGGACCATTCTGTTCAGAACCGAAGAAGGGATTAATCACTTGTATCTTCACGTTTATCTGCCGATTTCAGGTCATCGCATCCAAAATAATCTGTCCGAAGTCATCTATAGCAGCTCTTTCTCCGGGCCAGATCACAGTCGTACTGTCGGCTTGCTCGACAATGGCCGGTCCGACGAACTCGCTGCCAACACCGAGGTCCGCACGGTCATAGATCGGTGTACTGTGTGGTTCACCGTGAAAGATGACAGACCGCGTGGCAATCGGCTCAGGTTGTCCGGAGTTCAGCTCACCACGGGGCATCATCAGCGGCTGAATGTCCAGTTCTATCGTGACCCACAGGCTAACGAGTTCCAGTTTCTGATCCGGCCGTGAAAAACCGTACATGCGCTCATGCGCCCGATGAAAATCCGCAGCAATCTGCGTCACATCCGGTGCCCCGGGGGCGAGTGGAATCGGAACGTCGTGACTCTGGCCCAGGTACCGAATTGCCAGGGTCCGCCTGCTGCAGCTTACGCTCGTGCTGTCCGCCGTTACCTGCAGTCGCAATGCCGTTTCTGTTTCAACCTCGGCGAGCATAGCCTGCAGCCGGTCGGCGTCCAGACCGTCGAACAATTCAATGTGAGTCATGACACAGTCCTCCCGCAAATTCGACATCAGGAGACCGACAGCTGAGGTGACACCGGGCACCAGGGGGACGATTGTCTGGCCGATACCGCATTCATGTGCCAGCTCGGCACCATGCAGCGGGCCCGCACCACCAAACGGAACCAGCACAAAGTCGCGTGGATCGAGACCACGTTCCACGGTCAGTTTGCGAACTGCTGCAACCATGTTTGCGTTGACTACACGCACGATCCCCTCGGCAGCGGACTCCACTGTGAGTCCCAGGGGCTTCGCCAGTTTGTCATGAATCGTATGGCGTGCCGCATCGATGTCGAGCTGCATGCCACCGGCAAGCCTGGAATTTATCGCCAGGCGCCCAAGTACCAGGTTGGCATCCGTCACAGTCGGTTCGTTCCCTCCCTTTCCGTAACAGGCCGGCCCGGGAAGGGCGCCTGCGGACTGAGGACCGACGCGCAACGCGTTGCCGGCGTCGATCCACCCGATGCTGCCACCGCCGGCACCGATCGTGTGCAGATCCAGCATCGGTGTTTTTAGAGCGATACCTTCAATCTCAGTGTCGCGCGCAAAGCTCGCGTTGCCGTCGGCGATGACCGCGACATCGAAACTGGTTCCGCCGATATCAGCCGTGATGACATTTGGATTGTCGTGATGCCGCGCTATGACCATACCGGCCACGATGCCGCCGGCGGGTCCCGAAAGGATTGTCTGCACGCATTCCCGGGCAGCGGCCGATGCTGGAATGACGCCGCCGTTCGATTTCATGACGAACAGTGGTGCATCCATACCCTCCTGTTTAAGCGTCGCATCCAGGCGGCCAAGATATCGTTCCATGAGGGGTTGAATGAATGCATTCACCGAACAGGTGCTGAAGCGTTCGTACTCGCCAATTTGTCGGGCCAGTTCATGAGATGTGCACACGGTCACACCCGGCAACCGATCCCTCACGACACGTGCAACCTCCAACTCATGCACCGGGTTCTCATAGCTGTGCAGGAAGGCCACAGCCACAGCGTCGACTTTCGCCTCCCGCAGGTGTTCCACAATTCCGTCGAGCTGCGCGTAATCGATCGGATTCTGTATCATTCCATCGGGGCCGATACGTTCGGTCAATTCCAGTCGCAGCCGTCTGGGAATCAATGGTTCCGCGCGACGGCTGCGCAGGTCATACAGTCGCGGCCGACTTTGTCGCTGAATATGCAGAACATCACGAAACCCGGCGGTGGTAATCATGGCCGCCTTCGACCCACGACGCTGCAGCAGAGCATTCGTCGCGACCGTAGTACCATGCACGAGCAGTTCGATGTCGTCGTATCCGGCATCCACATGGCGGAGGCCCAGTCGCAGCCCCTCGATCACGGCCCGGCCAGGGTCATCGGGTGTACTATGTACCTTGTGAATCACAAGGGCATCGGTCGTGTCCGTGTGGATCACGACATCGGTAAAGGTGCCGCCCGTGTCAATTCCGATTCGGATAGCCATTCTCCGCCGCAGGACCAAAGGACTGTTTGCGAACGCAGGAAAGCCGTGCAGGCACCCCCGCCTCCTGCATTTTTGCAAACGTCTGCCACCGTACGCAGCAGATTACTTCCGCCAACGGCACTGGAAAATCGGTCCGGCTGGAATAAGAATAACGCTGCTCATCGATTATCCGTAATCAGAGCATACCGTCAACCGCGAGTAGTATATGTCTGAATTCTCCTCTCAGCTGTCAGCACAAATCCGTGACAGATTCTGCAATGTCGACTGTGACCCGGTCCTGACAGACCGCATCTACTTCGAGAACGCCGGTGGCTCGTTGACATTGAAGTCGGTGGTCGAAACCGCATCCTACTTTGACGGACTGCCGGACAACGCGGGGCGCAGTCACGCCAGTTCGCAACATGTGAGCCATACAATCACGGACGGGCGCAACGCTGTGGCCACATTTCTCAATGCACGAGAAGGCGTGATCGCCAGCCGCGAAAGCGCCACCGCCATGATCTTCGCCCTGCTCGAGGCAGCGACGGCTGCCGTGGATTGCGGAAATATCGTCTGCAGCAACCTCGATCACGCCGCAACCTATGATGCCGCGGCGTACGTCTGCGAGACGCGGGGGCTAACACGCCGTGTGGCCGCACTGGATCGAGTTTCCGGTATCGTGCCTGTATCCGCGTTGATGGAGCAGATAGATGAACAGACGATTGCCGTGGCCATGGTCCATGCGTCGAACGTCACTGGAGGAGTCAACGACCTCGCAACCATTGGCGCCGCAGTCCGCGAACGGGCACCCTCCGCCATCCTGATCGCCGATGGAACGCAATTCGTCCAGCACGGAGGTGCTGACGTCGAGCGATATTACGTCGACGGCTATGTCTTTGCAGCCTACAAAGCTTTTTCCAAGGTCGGCGGCGGCTTTGCCTGGGTCTCGCCTCGTCTTGCCAGTCGGCGTCATCCGCGGCTGGCCGGAAATCCGAAGACCGCCTGGGACCTGGGCACCAGGGACGCCGGCAATTACGCAGCTTTTCGGCGGGTGGTCGAATACCTGAGCTGGCTCGGCCGCCAAGTGGCCCCCGGTACGGACACCGGCAACGAGCGTGCCTGCCTCGAAGCGGCTATGTCCGCGATCATCGCTCACGAAACAGAGATCGGCGGACACTTGCTGGCTGGCCTGGCGAAACTGCCGGGCGTGCACGTTGTGAGCAACGTTCCTCCGGGCCCAGGGCGACAGCCGGTATTTGCTCTGGCTCTGGATGCACTCGACACAACCGACGTGGTGCGGGCACTTGCTGAACGCGGCATCATCATCCACGAGCGCCGGCACGATGCTTATACCCGGCACGTTCTGGTCGCACTCGGCGTGGACAGCGTGTTGCGTGTGTCTCTGGCGCATTACAACACCCGATCGGAGGTCGACCGATTCCTGACCGCAATCTCTGACATCGTTGGCAGTACTAAATTTTCCGGCCGTGGTCCATAACGACAGATCTCTCAGCTCCGGTCCCTGACACATCTGTAGTCCGGCACACAGCGACCCGCAGGCCCGGCAAGTGCATTAATGCAGCTGTGACCAGTTTTGGCCGTGATGACAGGTAAACGCGCGTATCATTGACTCTGGCCACCGTAGGCAACTTAAAACATCTCATTCGACCGAGGTGATTTGATACAGCGGCTGCAGGCCCTTTGCGATCCGATTCACGTTTTCAGCGCCGGCCTGTCCACGGTGTCGAGATGTACCCCGGGAACCACCGGCCGTATGCGGCGTCAGCAGCACGTTGGGTAATTGAAAGAACGGGTGCTCAATCGGCAATGGCTCCGTGGCAAATGCATCGAGACCAGCGCCGGCAATTTCCCCTGTCTGCAGGGACTCGATGAGTGCCGTTTCGTCAATGATTTCGCCTCGTGCGATGTTGATCAATACGCTGCTCGGCTTCATCAAACCCAACTCACGTCGGCCAATCAGATGCCGAGTCGACGAATTAAGAGGTGTGTGGATGGAAACGTAGTCCGACTCGGACAACACCCGGTCCAGCTCGTCCGGACCACCAAAAAACTGGACGTAATGAGCGTCACGAACATCTGGTGGCACGTCAATGACATCCACGGCCATGATTCGCATCCCCATTGGTCCGGCCCGCAGTGCGAGATCCTTCCCACTGTTTCCAAATCCAATCAGTCCCAGTGTTGCAGATTCCAGGTCATCTGTCACCGGGTGATAAAAGCGTCCTTTGCGCATGTTCGTTTGGTTTTCTCTGTATTTTTTTGCGAACCAAAGCATGAAGAACAATGCGTGTTCGGCCAGCGCGACGCTGCTGAACTGTCCGGGTGTATTGGCTAATGGCAGACCCTTCTCCAGGAAGTATCGAACATCGACATGGTCCAGCCCGGTCCCCATGATTTGCCACAACTTGACGCCGGCTGTCAGTGCCGCATCAACCAGCTCATGGGTCCCCGTATTGCCGCCAAGTTCGACGACAACCCCGATATCCCGAAACTGTGCCGCCGCGGGTTTTTCGAAATCGAACATCGCGATCTCATGTTCGTCGTCAACAGCCGTTATGAAATCGTCATACCACGGGTGCAGTGTGTCTGGCTGAGGAATGTAAAGAACCTTCATTTTTCGGTACCCGATTGTGATTCGTTTAAAAGGTTGTTTGAAAACCGCAAGGCCGCGGCTTTTTGTGAGCTCAACATCTGCAAAACAATAGCTCAGCAGCGGTCCTTCCAATTTGGTAATCGCATCGCTCCGGCATCACGGTGCCTGAAACGCTTCGATGCCTGCCTGTACCGCCGCGGACAGCAGGAAATAGTCAGTGCCATAGCTGAGAAACCGGAAACCCTGATCACGGCGATTCCGCAGTTCTTCCGGTGATCCGACTCCAATGCCCACTGCAACTCCGTGTCTCGTCCCGGCCTCCAGGACCTGATCGATCCGCTCATCGATCTTGGAAAATGGCATCGCATTCGGATTCAGTCCATACGACAGACAAAGGTCGTAGAGGCCCAAAAACATCACATCCAGACCAGGGACAGCGGCAATTTCCTCGAGATTTTCAATTGCTTCTTTGGTCTCGACAATGATCGCCACGACGAGGTTGTCGTTGGCCCGGTTCAGGTAGTCATGGTAATCCTGCCCATAACGCGAAGCGCGAAGCGGACCGAAACCCCGGGCTCCCTCCGGTGGATAGCGAGTCGAGCTGACAATCATCTGGACATCCAAGGCCGTGCGCACCATGGGAACGATCACGCCCATCGCACCCACGTCCAGAGCTCGCCCGATTTCCAGGGGATCAGCCCGTGTCACACGAACGATCGGTATCGCTGCCGTTCCGCTCATCGCCATCAACATGTGTTCGACACCTTCGATGTCGACCGCGCTATGTTCTGTTTCCAGGACGAGCCAGTCGAAACCGGCATGACCAAACATCTCGGTAATGTGCGGGCTTCCCAGGCCCAGGAAAGACCCGACGGTTGGTTTTCCGGCGAGTAACCTAGCTCGCGTTGTGTTCTCTCTCACTGATTACTGCCTGCTTGATGATCCGGATGACCGCTGCTTCGCAAATTGTCCGCAACTACTATCACGCATGCAATCGAGCATGCTTTCAAGCGCTGGATCCAGCTTATAGAATCAGGAACGGCACGACTTATCAAATATAATTACGGGGTCACTCGCATGCCTCAATCTGGCTCGTCCCAGATGCCGCCGTGGACGGTCAAAAAGTTGCCTGACCCACCGGTGATCGGGTGGCGCAACTGTGCCGTGATGCTCGGTCCGGGACTCTTCATGGGGGGGGGTGATCGGCGGTGGCGAATGGTTAACCGGTCCGGTTGGGATTCGCACCCAGTGCAAATCGCCGAACTCCAGAGCTTACTGGTTTGTCGCCATGAACGGCCCCGCACTCCTCGCTTTCCCTGCGTTTTGCAGGGAAAGCGGCGACAACGCCTGCTCATCGTCTCAAAAGAATGGTCTTTCGTCAGACTGTTCGTGGTTCAACATGCGCATTGGACAGCTTCCTGTGTGGTCCTCGCATCTCCGATCGCCACGCGTCGGTCTCCACAAAGATTCACCAGATGTTGAGCACTTGGTTGGAATCATATCTGCAGGAATGAAGCTGCAGCAGTTTAAACGTCGGATACCAATGCGATATCGTCCGAGCCCTGAGTCTTTTGACCAGGTCAGGATTAATCATTTGTGTCGGAAGCCAGCCGTGACACCAACACCGTGCCCCTGGCGGTGTCAAATGTGCGACGAGAGCAGGATCACCAGGCACGACCAGGCCGGAACACAAATGTTACTTCAGGTCCAGTTCCGGCCGCTGGCTGAATCCTAAGAAGAATGATTGGGGTGTGATGCCGAGTATCAAAATACTGGCAACGGGCCGACTGGATGATCGTGACTCTGCATTTCCCATGGCCGTGCAACTGGGCAGCGGAGACATCCTGTGTTCCTACGGAGTCGGCGGAGGTGCGATGGTCACAGGCGGGACCGACTGGTCACGCTCCACAGACAATGGTCAGACCTGGCGGATGGAAGGCACGATTTTTCCGAAAGATGAAAAACGTAACCGCGCAAACTTTCTGAAGCTGACCAAATCGCCCAATACCGAAACAATCTATGCCTACGGACAGTGGGTGGGTGCCAACACTGACCAGAAGTTCGGAGAGCGTGAGTCCGGCGCGCTGTTTTGCCGGTCCGTCGACGACGGACGTACGTGGACCCAGCCGCACTCGGTCCCTATGCCAAAAGGGCCGCTGGAGGTCTCACACGGTCTACTTCCATTGAAATCCGGACGATTACTGGCTCCGGCAGCCACGTTGTTTCAACCGGATGAACTGGGCCTGCGCGTAATCACTGCCCTTTCCAACGATGACGGTGAAACGTGGTCGCATGCGGTCGCATTCGAGCACCCGGAAAAAGAACGAGGATATTTTGAACAAAAATTCGTCGAGCTGAATGATAACCAGGTTCTGGGAGTGGCCTGGACAGTGACACTGAAGGACTATTCCGACCTCGAAAACAGTTTTGTCATTTCGCCAGATGGCGGAACCACCTGGGGGGCGATTCACTCGACCGGCATCCATGGGCAAACGATGACTCCGGTCTATTTGGGAGACGACCGTTTGATGGTGTTGTACAACCAGCGCCATGGACAACAGGCGATCAAGATGTGCCTGGTGACGTTTACTGACGATCACTGGACCGTCCATCATGAATCCGTGCTGTATAACACTCATACAACCTACAAGCGGTCTGCTTCCGTTCAATCGGGAATCGATGAGCTGCAGACTTTTGCATTCGGATTCCCGACGGCGATTCCCTTACACGGCGGCTTATTTCTGGCGACCCACTGGTGTGTCGAAGATGGCAAATGCGGCATTCGCTGGACTCGGCTGAAAGTTGACTGGCGTTGAACACGTCGTCTCGCATGGCCGTGCTGGCAGCGACTGCGACCGACGGAACTGGAGCCAGCCGTGCAACACAACCACCAATGAGAGCAAACATCGATTCCATCCGCTGCCAATACACCAGCGCTGAAGAAGTGTCCAGGAAAAAGTGGCCTGGCCAGTATAAACCGTGCTGGTCCCCTGAGAATGTCACCTCACCTCTGGAATTCTTCGAGCTCGGTGATAAAGATGCGCGTCATGAAACGTTACGGAGAGTTCTCCAGGCAACACAGCCTTCTGCGATACCTGCACCTGATTTTTCAAAGCACTGGTTCGCGGAAACAGGCTGCTCCTTTTCTTCGGGAAACTCCTTTGCGACGATGTTCATTGCCACTTTCTTTGTGGCCAATCACGTCTCGTACATCTCAACACGGCGGCTGTGGAATTTGAGGTCCCGTAGCGCGAAGCCAGTGATGACATACTTCGACCAACACGGCAAGATCATTTATCGACGTGGACCGGTCCTCGTTGAGCAGGGCGATTGATTGTTTCACCTGGCCACGGATTGCGGTCCGTGATGCGTCGGGTGAACCAGGAGCTGCGGCCATATCGTACGGAGTGAGGCTCAACGGTCGTTCCGCCCAAGACAAACGTGACAAATTGCACATTGTAGTTCATGAACCAACGCAGATTTGGAAACCGATATGAGCGTCTGCTGCCAGTTTATTTCCATTGTGACCCTGATTGTGTTCTCGCAAGTGACGGCCGTTGGTCTTGCTGACGAACAGGCGCAGCCGACACACGTCCTCACAAATTCCATCGATATGAAGTTGGTGGAAATCTCAATGGGAGAGTTTCTGATGGGCTCGCCGGAAGGAGATATATCTGCTAATGAAGATGAAAAGCCTCAGCACGGAGTAACGATTACAAATCCATTTTTCATGGGGATTTATGAGGTCACACAAAACGAATACGAACGAGTCATGGAAGCGAATCCCAGTTATTTCTCCAAGACAGGCCGCAGCAAGGGCAAGGTGGCCGGTTTGGATACCAGGCGCTTCCCGGTGGAATATGTTCGCTGGAAAGAGGCAATGGAATTCTGCGGCAAGTTATCGGAGTTGCCACAGGAGAAATCCGCGGGCCGTGTGTATCGCCTTCCGACGGAAGCCGAATGGGAGTTCGCCTGCCGTGCAGGCACGACGACAGCTTTCCACTTCGACAACTTGTTGTCGTCAGCGCAGGCAAACTTCAACGGAATGCTGCCGTCTCCCGGAGTGCCCACTGGACCGTTTCTCGGCAGACCCACGACCGTTGGCTCTTACAAACCAAACGCACTTGGCTTATATGACATGCATGGCAATGTCTGGGAATGGTGTTCCGACTGGTATCGGGCGGATTACTACAAAGACTCGCCGTCTGTGGATCCACCAGGCGCGGCGAGTTCGTCGGACGCATCGGTTCGAGGCGGGAGCTGGGCCGATGATGCCCTGAACTGCCGTTCTGCGTATCGCTATAATGTCCTGCCGGTTCACCGTTTCCAGACGCGTGGTTTCCGCGTTGTCATGACAATAACGGAGAACAATGAAGTTGCCACGGCACCCGCTGAGCAAACTGAAACAGAGAAACCGCTGTCCCAGGAGGCGACTGAACGCGAGCAGGTCTTTCAGACAATCGTGCAGCCATTCCTGAAGAACTTCTGTTTTGAGTGCCATAGTGGTGACAGCCCACAATCCGGACTGGCGCTGAATACATTCCAACATGCGTCGGAACTGGCCACCACCGGGCGCAAAGCCTGGATGGCCGTTAGGAATCAGCTTCTGGCCAGAGGTATGCCGCCACAGGATGCGCAGCAGCCATCCCATGACGACGTCCAGATGCTGACAAGTTGGATCCAGGATGCCATTGCTGCCGTGGACTGCTCGGGAGAACCTGACCCCGGAAATGAGACGATCCGACGGTTGAATCGAGCTGAATACCGCAACACGATTCGCGATCTGCTGGGAATTGATTACCCCGACGCGGATGACTTTCCAACCGACGACATTGGTGCCGGTGGCGACGCGTTATCTATCGCACCGGTCCTGATGGAGCGCTACTTGATTGCTGCGGAAGAGATCGCCGATCGGGTGATCGTGACCGATGCCAAGCAAGCAGACAAGACTGAGTCGCTGCGGGGAATCATTTTCATTCAGCCGGGGCCGCAGGTCTCACGACACCACGCAGCCCGCATGGTGCTCACACGACTGGCTTCTCGGGCTTATCGGCGGCCAGTCACGGATGTCGAAATTGAGCGACTGTTGCGCCTGGTTGACACAACTCATGAACAGGGTGGCAGCTTTAAAGAAAGTATCCATTTGGCACTTCGGGCCATTCTTGTCTCACCAAATTTTTTGTTTCGGGTGGAGTCAGATCCTCCTTCCGTAGATCCAGAGGCAATCCGGGAGCTCAGTGAAGACGAATTGGCCACACGGATGTCTTATTTTATGTGGAGCAGCATGCCCGACGACGAGTTGTTGGAACAGTCGCGGCAGCAAACTCTCCGTACAAACCTCGATGACCAGGTCCGCCGCATGCTCGATGATCCCCGATCACGGGCGTTGGGCACGGATTTCGGCGGTCACTGGCTGCAGCTCTCTAGACTCAAGTCGATCCAACCGGACGCGAGTGTCTTTCCTGAGTTCGACGACAACCTTCGCGGAGCAATGTGGACCGAAACTCAGATGTTTGTCAACACGATCATTAGCGAAAATCGCAGTATGCTGGACCTGCTGACCGCCGATTTTACGTTTGTGAACGAACGGCTTGCCAAACATTACGGTTTGGAGCATGTCGAGGGCGCTGGTTTTCAAAGAGTGTCACTACAAAACAATTTGCGAGGTGGTGTGCTGACTCACGGTAGTGTGCTGGCACTGACGTCGAACCCGACGCGCACGTCACCGGTCAAACGCGGCAAGTGGATCATGGAGACGATTCTGGGCACTCCTCCACCCGCGCCACCTCCCGGTGCATCGGAGTTTGAGAAGACCAATAAAACGGCGACGTCTGGTTCATTCAGGGAACGGATGTCGCAACACGTCAGCAATCCCCGCTGTGCGGTCTGCCACAAGCAGATGGATTCGTTGGGTTTTTCGCTCGAAAACTTCGACGGCATCGGACGCTGGCGCACACACGACGGTAAGTTCCCGATTGATACGTCCGGAGAACTGCCGGACGGTCAGCGAATCAACGGACCGGCGGAACTGAGGGAAATCCTGAGCAACAGCCGAAAGGATAAATTCATCAAGTGCCTTACCGAAAAATTGCTGGCCTACGCTCTGGGTCGAGAGTTGGAGTACTATGATGTCTGTGCCACTGATAAAATTCAAAAGGTGCTCTCCACAGACAATTACCGGTTTTCAACACTGGTCACCCAGGTCATCAAAAGCGAGCCCTTCCAGAAAAGGCGGGGAAAGCGCAAGATCAATTCCTGGTAGTCAGATATTTTCAGTCAGGACTATGTAATGGATACTCACATTCGACGTCGAACTGTGCTACGCGGACTGGGCACCTCGATGGCCGTGCCCCTGTTGGAGGGCATGCTGCCGCGGACATCACTGGCCACAAATTCACGTGAACAGATATCACCCGTACGAATGGCCTTTCTGTTTGTTCCCAACGGCAAGCACATGCCGCACTGGACTCCGGAATTCGAAGGACCTTTGACAACACTGCCACCGATTCTGCAACCATTGAAGGATCTCAAGTCGGAACTGTTTTTGCCCAGCGGACTGGCGTTGACCACCGCCGGAGCAGCAGGGTGCGGCGGTCATTCCTGTACCGTCGGTCAGTTTTTGACCGGGACGCTGCCCCGACGGACGCTGGGCAACGAACTGCGGAATGGCATCTCAGTTGACCAGATGGCTGCCGGGAAGATCGGCCGCCACACTCGGTTTCCGTCACTGGAACTGGGCTGCGTTCCCAGTAAATACTCCGGAGACTGCGATTCGGGGTACAGCTGCGTCTACACCACGCACATTTCGTGGCGCACAGAAACAGCCCCGTTGCCTAAGGCAATTAATCCGCGGACTGTCTTTGATCGACTGTTTGGCAACAGAATCAAAAAGGACGAAACCAGGAGCCGTGCGCTACGTGATCAGGACAGGAAAAGCATTCTGGATTTCGTGGCTGTTGATGGCAAAGCTCTCACCCGTCGGCTGGGCAGGGACGATCAACGGAAGCTTGACGAGTACCTGTACGCGGTCCGGGAAATTGAGCGACGAGTTGACGGGGCAGAAAAACCGACAGCTACTGACACAAGTGCGGACTTTTCGCGACCGGCCGGCCTGCCCGGGGATAACGACGAACATCTCCGCCTGATGCTGGATATGATGGTCCTGGCGTTTCAGACGGATTCCACGCGAATCATCTCACTCATGATTGGCAACGGCAGCGACAATCGCAGCTTCCCACAGATCGGCATCTCTGAAGGTCACCACACGCTGTCTCATCATTTGGGAGACCAGAAAAAACATACCAAGCTCAGCCTGATCAATCGTCACTACGTAACTCACCTGGCGTATTTTCTGAAGAAACTGAACTCAATTCAGGAAGGCGAAAGTACGTTGCTGGACCAGTCAATGATCCTCTACGGTTGTGCCTTCGGTGACGGCAATGCGCACGACTACACGGATCTGCCGGTTCTGCTCGCAGGTCGGGGTGGTGGCACGATCACACCGGGACGACATGTGCACTACAAGAAAAACACGCCGCTGACAAACTTGTATCTGTCTATGCTGGATCGCGTCGGAGCCCCTGTCGACCAACTGGGAGACAGTACCGGTCCCCTGCAGCAGCTGAACGGTTAGACTCCGGCAGCGACAAGAGTTTAGGCCGATACTGCCAGTAAAAAAGCGGCAGCAGGGGTTGCTTCATTTCCTGAGCCCGTTCAGTACTGCGAACTCCTTACGTACCGGCCGATTCACACCAGCACTTCCGAAACGACCTTGCCACCGATATCGGTCAGCCGCTGATCGCGCCCCTGGAAGCGGAACGTCTGCCGTTCGTGATCAATGCCAAGACAGTACAGAATGGTCGCCTGCAGATCGTGCACATGAACAGGCCGTTCGACGATGTTGTATCCGTACTCATCGGTTTTCCCGAGAGACGTGCCGCCCTTGATCCCGCCGCCGGCCATCCACATTGTGAAACATCTTGGATGATGGTCCCTCCCGAATGTCGGCTTGAGCTCGCCCTGGCTGTACGTCGTGCGACCGAATTCGCCACCTTGAATGATGAGCGTGTCTTCAAGCATACCGCGACGCTTCAAATCTTGGATCAGCGCGGCGATCGGTTGATCGACGAGACGACACATTTCCGGCATCCGGGTGACGATATCACTGTGCATGTCCCAGCCGCGCTGGAACAGTTGCACGAAGCGCACGCCCCGCTCCAGCAGTCGCCGGGCCAGCAGGCAGTTATTCGAAAACGAAACCTCGCCGGGCTTTGTGCCGTACATCTCGTGGATGTGTTTCGGTTCGCGCGAGATATCCATCAGCTCCGGCACGCTGGTCTGCATGCGTCCGGCAAGTTCAAACGAATCGATCCGAGCTTCAATCTCCGGATCACGAATAACTTCCAGTCGTCGCCTGTTAAGCGCGTTGATGCCCGCGATCAGCTTGTCGCGATTCGCCTGGTCGATGCCCGCCGGGTTCGAAAGAAACAGCACTGGATCGCCCTGTGACTGAAACTGGACGCCTTGATGCCGGCTTGGAAGAAACCCGCTGTGGTAGTACCGCGAAACAACCGGCTGACCCTTGTTGCCTGACAGCAGGACAATGAAGTCCGGCAGGTTTCTGTTCTCACTGCCCAGCCCCCAAGACAGCCACGAACCCAGACAGGGTCGACCGGGTCGGCCGGCCCCGGTCTGCAGCATGTTGACAGCCGGATCATGGTTGATCGGCTCACTGTGGATCGACCGAATGATGGCCAGCTCATCGGACACTCTCCCTAGTTGCGGCAGGTGTTCGTTCATGACCTGTCCAGACTCACCGAATGTCCGGAACCTCATCGGCGATCCGGCAACGAGCAGTTGCTTCTGCCCCCGCGTCATCGTGGTGATCCGCTGCCTGCCTTTGACGGACGGGGGCAGTTCGTTTCCATTCTCTTCGTGCAGCAGTGGCTTGGGGTCCCACAGGTCGATGTGCGACGGTCCTCCGGCCATGAAAAGGTACACCACGCGTTTGGCTCGAGGCACAAAATGAGTCCCGAGTGACGACACCGAACGGGCCGGTGCCGTACCAGACGAACCGGCAAACAGCCCGAGGTTGAACAGACTGGCGACGCTGGCGGCACCCAGTCCAGCCGATGTTCGACTGAGAAACTGGCGACGTGCGGTGCGGTATTCGAGGTCGAGTGTATTCATGTTTCTGTCCGGTGTGGTGGTGTCCTTCGAATGCCACTGTTTCAGTCTCTTTTCTCCTGAGAGAAGAGACTGCGTATCATCGAGTCATTCGCGTGTCAGCGTTTCGTCCAAATTGAGAAGCACGTTTGCGATCGTCGTCCATGCGGCCAGCGTGGCGACACCGGAATCATTCACAACTGGTTCATCTCCCCGTTTGGTCAGTGCCGTCGCTGCTGCGTTGTCTGCTTGAAATCGCGTCAGTTGTTCGTCATGGATTTTGTGAAGCATCTGCAGTTCGTCAGTGTTCGGCAGACGCGACAGCGTTGAACGAAACGCAAACGTCAGTCGATCTTCGAGTGAAAGTCCATCGTTGCGGAGGATTCTTTCGGCAAAAACACGGGCCGATTCAACAAAGGTTGGGTCGTTGAGCGTCACGAGAGCCTGGAGAGGTGTATTGGTCCGCGGACGACTGACTGTACAGACTTCGCGGCTCGGGGCATCAAAAATGCGGAACGTTGGATAGGTCGTCGTCCGTCGCCAGAACGTGTATAGCCCGCGACGGTGCAAGTCGTCGCCTTTGCTCTGCGGCCACTTCCAGCGGCCTTTGTCGCTGTAATAGCCCTCGGGCTGGTAGGGGTAGACGCTTGGTCCGCCGATCTCGTCGTTCAGCAGACCGCTGACAGTCAGAGCGACATCGCGAATGCCCTCGGCCGACAGGCGGAAACGCGACTGCCGAGGGAGCAGTGCATTGTACGGATCCACCGCTGCGGCATCGGTACGCCAGCGGGATGACTGCCGGTAAGTGGCCGACATAACAATCTTTTTCTGCAGCCCTTTAACATTCCAGCCCGTCCGGACGAACTCGGTAGCGAGCCAGTTCAGCAGTTCCGGGTGCGAAGGAAATTCACCGCGAACTCCAAAGTCCTCCATGGTCCGCACAAGACCCGCTCCGAAGAACTGGCCCCACAACCGGTTAACGGCCACTCTCGCGACAAGCGGGTTGTCGGCGTCGGTCAACCAGTACGCCAGCCCGAGTCGGGTACGCGGCTTGTCCGGCGGCAGCGGCGGGAAGATGGCCGGTACGTTCGGAGTGACTTCGTCGGCCTTTGTCTGAAAGTCACCGCGCACCAGGACGAACGCCGGTCGACGTTCGTCCATCTCGACCATGACCATTGTCGTCGGGATTGCCTTGTCAAGTTTCTCTTTCTCTTGAGTCAGTTCTGTCTGCCGTTTGTTGAGCGGCTCAAAGCTGTCTTTTGTCGGTGCGTACGCATACTGCACGAAATAATCATGAAGTTGCTGTTCCTGCTCATCGTCACGGTCGGACGCTTTGAGTCTAACGAGCTTGAAGATCTCCTTTGGCAGTTTGCTCTTCTCACGGGTCTGCTCGAACTCTTCCCACGCGGGTTGCGTCTCAAAGTGTGTCGGTTCAGGCGGGTTGGTGTTCCCGGCCTTCACGATGTCGCCCAAGCCTGCAGCAGCTTCACGGTTGTCCGAGGTCGAAGTCTCGTCCGGGCCGGCTGAATTTGTTTGGTCCGGGCCGGCTGCGATATCGACCTTCGCGACTTCAGATTTGATCCTCGCTTCCAGCTCGGTCAGTTCAGTCATGACGCGTTCGAGTGTCACGGCCTGCTTGCCGGTCGGCAGGCTCAGGATTGGCGGCAGCGGGATGTCGTGCCCGGTCGCACCAAGTTCCCCGTCAACGGAGTTGAAAAACGCATAGAACTGGTAGAACTCTTTCTGTGAGATCGGATCGTATTTGTGTTCGTGACACTGGGCACAGCCCAGTGTCAGTCCGAGGAACACAGTAGATGTCGTACTTGCTCGCTCGACAGCATACACGACCCTGAATTCCTCCGCGTCGGCTCCGCCTTCTTCGTTGTATGTCGTGTTGCGGTTGAAGCCGCTGGCAATTTTCTGCGAAATGTCGGCATCCGGCAGCAGGTCGCCAGCAATCTGCTCGATGGTGAACCGATCAAACGGCATGTTGGTGTTAAACGCGTTGATCACCCAGTCGCGGTACAGCCACATGCTGCGGTCACTGTCGTTTTCATAGCCGTTGGTATCACCGAAGCGGGCGAGGTCCAGCCAGTCTTGAGCCATCCGTTCACCGTAATGCTGGGAAGCCAGCAACCGGTCAATGAGTTTTTCATATGCCTTTGTCCGTTGATCATTCACAAACTGTTCGACCTCGTGAATCGACGGCGGCAGTCCAGTCAGGTCAAGTGACAGGCGACGGATCAGCGTCACGCGGTCGGCTACGGGAGATGGTTCAAGTCTGGCCGCCTGCAGGCGAGCGAGGACAAACGCGTCGATCTCGTTGCGAGCCCAGACATTTTTCCGCGTCTCCGGCAGTATGGGACGTCGCGGCTTTTCGTATGACCAGTGGATTGTGTAGTCGGCTCCCTGAGCCACCCATCGAGTGAGCAGGGCCACTTCCTCGGAGGAAAGTTCCAGTTTTGAATCCACCGGAGGCATCCGTTGTTCGGGATCATTAGTAGTGATCCGTTTGACCAATTCACTGTCCTGGATATTTCCCGCCACGATCGCGGATTGATGTGCTGCGGCGCGCAGATCCAGCCGCAGATCACCTGCACGGCTATTGTCATCCGGCCCGTGACAGCGGAAACATCTGTCCGACAGCAGTGGCCTGACCTGTCGACTGAAGTTGACTTTCGTCGTCTCGGAACTGGCCGCCTGACCAGGCTGCAGATACACAGCCAGCAGCACCGTCGCAATGGCAGTCATAGAGAGCGTCCGCTGGACACGGGCAGAAAGCACAGACATTTTCACAATCACGGGAAGGAATCAGGCGGGGTCACTCAGTTCTCGAATCTACAGAGCTTGAGTTCACGGTACGACGGCCTCGGAAGGCCATCGTACTTTGAATAACCGAATGGCCTTGGAAATCAGGCAAAAAAATCGACTGTCGATGACAGCGGCAACGCCGGGATCAGGTCAGTCACGGACCCTGACTCAGCATACACCCGGTATCGGATCCGTGTCCAATGGTGTGTCCTGAACCACTGCTGACGGCTTCAATACACAATTGACCTGCATGGAATCGATCCGGACTCGCTGTGAGTCCACCGCCGCCGTTCACAGCATTCTCAATTATGCTCAAGAAGTACCGTAAGAACCGTCAATTATTTACTCGGCCTGTATCTGTTCCGGGAGGTGCCAAGTGACACCGATCCGGCACACGTGATCAGTGCTGGCCGGTCTTGCCAGCGACCATTCAGGCTGTGACCAATGTCCGGATGCAGAGCATCCGAGCTGATTATGTACAGTTTCGATTGATCCTGTGCCCCGTTTTCGTTACTGGCAGTGGAGGCATTTGATTCGAGTTCCCCGGGATCACGATTATGGTTATAGATGCCCTCGAACTTTGCCATTTCATTGTGCAGCCTGCTTGCTCTCCGGAACTTCGCACACCTTTTTCCCCAAGAAGACTCCAAGCCTCCCGTGTATCAGGTCTCAGCTGAACAGCGAAGGACAACTCATGATCATCGACTCCCACGTCTACTGCTTCGAGCCAGTGGACGAGCCGGCTGGATTCGAGAGTGCCGAGGAACACCTCTGGTGGGTTCAAGAGGCTCAAGGTCTGCACTTCCAGTCCGCTTGGCGCATTCGCGATCGCGCGCCGGCGTCATCGAAGCTTCTGATCCCCGACGAGTACACCAGCTCGTCCGAGCTGCCTAACGTCCGGTTTCGCGTGGATCGGGAAAAAGGACGCGTGGTCTGGACCGTCGATGGTGAGGATTATACGAAACACTTCTTCCCGCCGAACCTCCGGAACTTGGAGTTCACTCCCCACAGCATGGTCGCGGAGATGGACCATGCCGGCGTGGACATGGCCGTCATCCACAGCTATCCAATGTTGACAAGGAGCGCAGCGTTTCTCGCAGAATGTGTGCGGCTCTATCCGGACCGTTTGCGCGCCATGGCGCCGGTCAATGAGTGTCGAATACTGCGGGAAACCGATGCAGTCATCAAGGAGCTCGACAGAGCGATTCACACCCATGGACTGCACGCGATCAAGTTCAATTCAAGACCCGCCTACCTCGACACGTCGGAGCCGTGGGATTCGGAGGCATACTGGCCCTTCTGGGATGCGGCCACGGCGCACGGTGTGCCAATCTTCTTCACCCTCGGCACGGGCATACCGCAGGATAGAAGCGCCGCGGCAGCGCGCGAGGGCTATCTGGAAGAACAGCAGGTACTGATGCGATGGATGGAACGGTATCCGGATGTAATTGTTAACTTGACTCACGGCTTTCCCTGGCGTGTCTTTGTGGATGACGGCGCCTTCATCAAGATGCCGCACGACATCTGGGCACCCTTCCACAATCCGCGCTGCTACCTTGAGGTCTGCTTTCCGATTCGCATCGGTGATCTCTTCGATTTTCCCTACAGGGAGGTCTGGCCGGTGCTCGAGGCGATGGTCGAACATGTCGGTGTCGAGCGATTGAACTGGGGAACGGACATGCCGTTTCAGAACCGCTTCTGCACTTATCGCCAGAATCGTGATTGGATCGAGAAATACTGCACCTTTCTCGGTGCAGAAGAACTGGCTATGTTGATGGGAGGAACTTGTGCTCGACTCCTCGGGTTGAGCTGAACCCTCACCACCTCATCCAAGTTATTACCGCCAGCATCCAATGATCATGAACGATCATCAGGAGCAAACAATGAAACATAAATAACCAGCGCCGGCAGTGGTTCAGCTGACGTCATACCAGCTGAGCAATTTAGTGGTGTGGATCCTTTTGATAGATGATGTGGTGGTTTGTTCAATCCGCACTCTGGTTATCCATCAGGTCGTACACGACACGAATTTGCCTGCTGATATGCCCGGAATCATTGAGTGATCAACACGAACGAAGAACATCCGGTGGGCCAGTGTGAAACCGTGGACAAAACTGTTCCGGAACCTAAGGAGCACTCGTGGGACGGAACTGGCTGACCGTTTCCTATTTCACCTGATCTGTGACTGCGTCGGCAACACCCAACTGCCTGCTTCGAAGCACTAGCTGCGGGTGACCGACGACCATTTTGACGACGCGGCGCTATATGAGCTGCAGCAACGGCCGTTTTGTCTCGCACAGAGTCGCAAGCCGTTCTGGCCGCGTACGACCAAACCCCTGTTTGGCAGGTTTTACTGCCGGATGCGAGTTCATGGGATCCGCTCAAGTTGCCGATCCGGGACCGGAACGGGACTCCACTTCAATCAGTAAAACACTGAAAACCGTAAATTGTCTCGTCAGCATTTACGTCCCGGACACAATCTTCCACCAATGGCAACATTCCATCAATGCGCTGCAGGAATTTCTTTCGCACAAGACCCTCATCGCCACCTCCCCGGAACACGAGACATTTTACCCGCCCTCGGACCATATACCGCCGCCGCACCCTAATGTCTCGGACCCCCAACTTCCTCACGCAGCCTCGCACACCGACTGACCAAATTAGATAACTAAGACTCGTATCAGACTTCCAACGACACTAAGTCATCCGATGAGCGAACGCGCCTTCCCCGTTGCAACAAGAAAAATCCGACCACACCCACAAGCATCATCATGCAGCTGGATGGCTCCGGAACTGGATTCGCTCGTAGCGGCGCTGCAATATACATCCCGTTGTGTGTCGTATTCTTATCGACAGTGAGCGAGAACAGCGGATACAACGTCCTTAATGAAACTGCCACATTAGGATTACTCACCACGTTCTCACCCGTGATCGTATATATATTATTCAACCAGCTGTATGACGGCATATTCCCGGCCAGAATAGTGCCACCACTCCCTGTTCCCGGCCCACGCATCGCATAGGAATCGAACCAGGGTGACTCGAGCCGTCCACTGACCGCGTTATTGACCGGTGTGGACACAGCATCGTACAGCTCAAATTTTTCGTCCAGAGTTGAACCTCTATCCACATCGCCAAATATAAATAGTGAATTCGCTGGCAAATAACCGGCAGTCAGGTTAGTGAAATCGTATTCAACGAGGCCGGAATTTAAACCGTTAAGGATTAGACCTTCCGCTGTGTACTGGCCCACCCACGGTTGCTGTACGTTAGTAGAGAAGGTTCCCGTAAATTGAATCGGACTCTGATTCTGCACGACAGAACGTGCTTCGTAGCCACTCGGAGGATCAGACTGGATAGCCGGAGTTAACAAAGGTATCGGTGTCAACGTTCCGGAATCTAACAGGCCTGCAAACACGGCCGGGGAAAGACACACGGTCACAAGAACGGTCATTGAGCATACAATAGGTTTCACAGATTTTTCAATTCGCATCGACGTCTCCTCTGGTAGCAGAACAACAAATGAGAGTTCAAAGAAAAGATAACAAGAGATGGAGCAACGGTGAGGTCGACCGATTATTCTCCAAGAACTGTTATTACACTCACGCCGGAACAGATGAATGACACCTACGCATTCCACCCACCCGAATATGACAACCGGGTGACAAATGACACAACACGCATTTTTCTCCTCAACCCATTAAGAATGCTTGACCCGACGGGCAAAATATTCATAAACGTTCCGCCGGCGATTGTCAGTTACTACAGCGGACCAGTCGCCGAACGATACTGGTCCTTTATTATTCCAGGTTGCTTGCGACTACATCGGATCCGGACACACGGCTTCAGTGATCGCGCACCTGAAATATGCTGGACAGACAACATAAGGGGGGGCAAACTGTGTATCCAAGGGAAACATTACTGTTTGGTGGGCTTTATTTATTCATGAAGCAATAATCGGCGTCACTGTTCTAATCGTGATGATCAACATAGGCGCGTATACCTGGGAGGTATTATGACAGCGCGCGTCGGCCCGCCGAGGATTGTCGGCGCGAATGAATTCGTGACGATCCTGTTTGTCTACCCAACGGCCATCGGCGCGGTGCTGGGAATCGGCCATGGAGATCACATCCGGATTCAGTTCCTCGTGGACAGCCTCGGGCCGCGCGGAAAAAGTGCGATCAATATGTTCGGGTTGCTGCTGATCGCGGTGCTCAATCTCAATGGAGTGATGTTGTGGTACAGCACGACCTGGATTGTGGTAACCGGCGGCTTTGTCATGCCGTCGACGCAGCTGGCGCGCGCCTGCGTCCAGGTCAGTGTGCCGGTGGGATGCGGACTGGCCATTCTGTACTGCGTTGTGTGGATTATCCGAGAGTGGAGGAACCAGTGGAAGGGCTGATCCTGCTCACCAGTTTGATCGTGCTTTTGTGTCTCGGCGTACCCGTTGCCTATGCTTTGGGGTTGTCGGCGCTGGCGTACTTCCTGGCGGTTGATCCGTATCTGATTCAGGCATCGCCGCAGCGACTGTTTGCCGGGATGGACAGCTACGTGCTGATTTCGCTGCCATTTTTCATCCTGATGGGGCAGGTGATGAATGTCAGTGGAATCACGCGGCGGCTGATCGAGTTCAGTTTGATCTTCGTGGGTCGGCTGCCGGGAGGGCTGGGACTGGTCAACGTCCTGGCGAGCATGTCAGTGATGATCGTGACGGTGTCTGATTCGTTGACATCACGATCTTTGGCGTCACTCAAACTTTTCTGAAAGACGCTGAGTTACCTCCTTAATCGGTTGGTGACTTTCTTTGGTACGTGTGGTATCGTGAACTATCCTGCTGGGGGGGGGGTGCGTTAGGGGCATAACGTCCGCAATCACCGGGCCGCAACCGGTGATTGTCCATGCCTGCTGAGAATTGAGACCGCATTTACTGCTTGGCGAAAAAGACGAGCTACAAAGCGACGTTGCGATACCGTACGTTCACTTCGTTCCAGTCGATGTGCTCAAGGAACTTTTCGACGTATGCAGCCTTGCGGTTCTGGTAATCGATGTAGAACGCGTGCTCGTAGGTGTCAATGACGATCAACGGCGTGGCCATCCAGAGCACGCCGGTTGCGTGTTCATCGCTCACGATGTTGTACAACTGGCTGTTGACCGGGTGCTTGACGAGCATCGCCCAGCCGGCGGCACCTTTGGCGGAGGCGGCGAAGTCGGCAGACCATTTGTCGAGTGAGCCGAATCTTTTTTCAATCGCGGTACGGACATCAGCGGCCGGATCGGGAGCGTTCGGTACCATGCCATCGAAGTACTTTTCGTGCAGGACTACGCTGTTGCCCTTACTGTTGACGGCTCGTTTCAGAGCACCAAACGCGGCCCCATCCAATGCGTCACCCGACTTGACGGACGCTTCCAGTTTCGCGTCTGCTGCCGAATAGCCTCTCAATGCTCCGCCGTAGTGAGCCGTATGGTGCGGGGCGATCTGTTCGGCACTCAGGAAGCCGGGGATGGCCTTATATTTGAGCGGCTTGGGCTTGCCGGTGACCAGTCCGCTGTGCGAGAAATCAAGGCCGTGTTTGTCAGTATCGGCCGCTTCGGCAACCCGGGCAACCATCATATTTCCAGCCACCGCTCCTGACGACAGGAACACGAAACCACGGCGTGAGAGTTCGTTCATGGTTCGCTCTCCTCAAAGGATTAAGATTGTCAGTAATCAACGTTGGCGGATCGGCATTCAAACGAAAACCGCTACGTGCATTGGCCTCATCGTCCCATTCGTCGCCCGATGCGACAAGCGTTCTCGGAGAACATGAAACAGCCGTCGAGTCCTGGCCAGATTTTGGCCAATTTGGAGCGTGAAACAGTGGCCGCACTCGCCAACACACGCGGAACATATTTGAAAGTCCAGGAGAAAGGCACCATCTATGGCTTCACAGCTCACATTCGATCAACTGCTCGGGACTCACAAAGACACAGATCCTGCCGGGCTGTTTGCCGTCCCTTCCTAGAAAAAGGCTGTATTGCAGGTCACTTCATCCGACTCGATGCAGACCACTAGACACATTATGATGTCTATATTCCTCGTCTTTCACCGCACCAGGTTGATTGCGGAGTTAAGCAAACTCACGACTTTTAGGTGTGGGGTCAGGGCAGATATGATATGAAATCGTCCAAAGGACTTTGTCAAGCTTTTTACGCTGCAACGATATGGATCAAGCAACAGACTTCCTAAAGCATGTCGTCACCAGACGTCAACTTCTCCAAAGTGGAGCCTCGGGAATTGGGGCGATCGCGTTGCAGTCAATGTTGGCGCCTCATGCCTTTGCACGACAGCTTGAGGACGCTCACTTTGCACCGCGCGCTAAACGCATCATCTTTCTGTTCATGAACGGAGCTCCGTCGCAGCAAGACTTGTTTGACTACAAGCCAATGACGAACGTGTTTCACGGCCAAGAACTGTTCAAGACATACGACGATAAGACCGAGAAATGGAGCACCGATGGTTTCGTCAAAAAGACGCAGCGTCTGACCGGCATGACTGCGGGGCAGAGCTCGTTTCCTATCGCTCGGTCAAAGTTCAAGTTCAAACAACACGGCGAAAGTCGAGCGTGGATCAGCGAACTGCTGCCACACACTGCCGACATAGCTAACGATCTGTGCTTCGTAAAGTCGATGCATACCGAAGCGATCAATCACGATCCTGGCGTGACATTTTTTCAGACAGGACATCAACAGCCCGGACGTCCCAGCATGGGCGCTTGGATGAGTTATGGACTGGGAACCGCGAATCAGAATCTACCGAATTTCTGTGTGTTGATTTCCAACGGAACCGGTCGGCCCGGAAGCCAACCGGTGTACTCGAAGCTGTGGGGCAGCGGCTTTCTACCCGGCATTCACCAGGGAATTCAGTTTGGAGGTGGCGATACGCCTGTGCTCTATCTGAAGAGTCAACCTGGTGAAACAGTCGACGCCCGCAGACGCATGATTAGCCGCATCGAAGCCTTGAACCGAATGCAGCTGGAAATTTTTGGTGATCCTGAGATCGTGACTCGTGTCGCCCAGTACGAGATGGCATTTCGCATGCAACTCTCCGTGCCGGAAGCGACGGACATCAGCATGGAGCCAAAATACATCCTCGACGCTTACGGTCCCGAGTGCCAAACTCCCGGTAAGTTCGCTGCAAACTGTCTACTCGCGCGACGTCTGGCAGAACGAGGTGTCCGCTTTATCCAGCTCTATCACCGTGGATGGGACCAGCATGGTGGTTTGATCGACGCCCTGCCGAAGCAATGCAACGATGTGGACCAACCGCAAGCTGCCTTGGTCATGGATCTCAAGCAACGGGGTCTGCTCGACGATACGCTGGTGATCTGGGGTGGTGAGTTTGGACGTACGACATACAGTCAGGGAAAACTGGGTGATGCAGCTAACGGGCGTGATCATCATCCCCGCTGTTTCACATATTGGATGGCAGGTGGAGGAATCAAACCGGGCACGAGCTACGGAGAGACGGACGAAGTTGGCTACAACGTGGCTCGTGACCCAGTGCATGTTCACGACTTTCAGGCAACGGTGATGCATTTGATGGGTGTCGACCACGAGCGGTTAACGTTCAAGCACCAAGGACGCCGGTTTCGTTTAACCGACGTGCACGGAAGGGTCGTGAATGAGATTCTCAGTTAGGAACGGTTTCGAAACATCTTCCTCGTTTGACCGCGTGCCCGACGGGCCGCGAGAGATTGAAGCCTCGCCTCCGGCGCGGCC
Organism: Planctomycetota bacterium; assembly: GCA_963581585.1. Taxonomy (GTDB): domain Bacteria; phylum Planctomycetota; class Planctomycetia; order Planctomycetales; family Planctomycetaceae; genus S139-18. The sequence goes on along the minus strand of CAUZPL010000020.1, from coordinate 15,482 downwards.
CGTTGGGCACGCGGTTAAACGAAGTCTTGCATACGCGATCAAGTTTTGTCGAATGTCGGCATCCTCCGTCATCCTGTTCAAAACCAATGTCACTCCGCTCTTCATGGTCATAGCCACGTTGAACGGAGTGACCGCGCTGGGAGCGGATCCCATTTCGTTCAACGACGACATAAGGCCGATCTTTGCTGACCGTTGCTTCAAATGCCATGGCCCCGACTCGGCGACTAGGCAGGTTGGTTTGCGGCTGGACCAAGAAGCGGTGGCCAAAAATGAACTCGAAGATACCGGGAACATTCCGATCGTTTCGGGGCAACTCGCCCAGAGCGAGCTTTTTGCTCGATTGGTATCCACCGATCCCGATCGACAGATGCCGCCGCCGGATTCAAAACTTGCGGTTACGCAGCAGGAGATTGCCTTGATCAAACAATGGATCGAGGAAGGTGCCCCGTGGCAACGACATTGGTCGTTCATCGCGCCGCTTAAGAGTGAATTGCCCGCAATTAAAGACCGATCGTGGCCATCGAATGAAATTGATTACTTCGTTCTCCAGCGACTCGAAGCGTCCGGGTTGCAGCCAACGCGACCTGCCGACCGGGAACACCTGCTGCGCCGCATTACATTCGCTTTGACCGGCTTGCCACCCACGCTGCCTGAACTCGACACATTTCTGTCCGACGATTCAAACCAAGCATACGAAGACGCCGTCGACCGTTTACTCAGGTCTCCCGCGTTTGGAGAACGAATGGCGCAAGAGTGGCTGGATGTTGCCCGGTACGGTGATACGGATGGACTGTTTGAGGATCATCCGCGGTCGATCTACCCATGGCGTGATTGGGTCATCGATGCGTTCAACCAGAATCTGCCATACGACGACTTTATCACCTGGCAGTTGGCCGGCGATTTGCTGCCCGAGGCCACGGTCTCCCAACGCGTTGCGACGGGCTTTCTGAGGAACAATCCCACGTCAAACGAAGGCGGACTGATCGAGGAAGACTATCGAGTGAAATATCTCATCGACCGCGTCAACACAACGGCGACGGCGTTTCTCGGCTTAACGCTCGAATGTACACAATGCCACGATCACAAATACGACCCGATGACCCAGCGCGAGTACTACCAATTCGCTGGATTCTTCAACAGCCTTGAAGGGCAGGGGAATACGAAAGGTGCCACGTCGCCGACGTTCCGCCTGTATTCGTCCGAGCAGCGGACTCGAATTGCCGCGATCGACGAGCAGCTCGCGACAGTTGACACGAAGCTGGCTACCACGCCCGCCGAACTAAATGCAGACTTTGAAGCGTGGCTTCAAGAGATCGAGCAACCTGTCACGTGGAAATCGCTGAACCTCGCTGCGAACGCCTCTTTTCACTTCAAAGAGGGTTGGCTCCGGAAGATTCCAGAATCCCAGCCGGTTGAGGAGAAGACCACTGATCCGGTGGCCACTGGTCGCTTCGTGCGCGTTGCCTTTGCGCAGCCTCATACGGGATTTCTAACGATCTCCGAGGTTCAAATTTTCTCTGATGGCAACAATGTCGCGAGAACGGGAAAGGCAACGCAATCGAGTGTGGCTTACAACTCGCCGGCGGACAAAGCAATCGATGGCAACCGTGACGGTAGCTTTGCCTCCTGCTCGTGCACCAAGTCAGAAGAGAACGCATGGTTGGAAGTCGACCTGGGTGCTGACCTGCCGATTGACAGCGTGGCCGTCTGGAATCGTACGGATTGTTGTTCGGAAAGACTGAACAATATCACGATCCAGATTCTGGATAACGCGCATCAAGTATTGGCATCGAGGCAAGTAAACGAAGCCGCACCACGAAACTCGATTCCTGTGGACGCTCAAAATATTGAGCCGACACCTCAGACGGTCACACTGTCGCTACTGCTGGCGCCCGGTGTGATAGGTGCATTTCAAATTGCAAGCCAGCGACCCAATCTGCTTGAAATCATTGATGCCAAGTTAGTATCACAGGACAAAACTACCGAAGCGGAGGCGCTGAAGTTTGACGGCGACACCAAGCTCGCGCTGAAGCAAGAACCGGCGGTCATCGGAGTTCAATCGGAAGTCAAGGTCGGTAAAGGACAGCGGCTGGAACTCACGTTGCGATCAACCGACTTCGGCGGACTCCGTGTTGCTGTCACGAGTAATACGACTGCAGCACTTCGTGCGAAGCTTCCGCAGGATCGAGCCAAGCGACTGGCTTTTTACCGCGATCAGTGGCCGGGCTTCAAATCCGAGCGAGAGCAGCAGGCGCAACTGTCCAAGGAGAAGAAAGATATCGAGGCCGAGGCACCCTTGACCATGATCGCCGGTGACATGGCCACGCCTCGCACGAATTACGTTCTTGCAAGAGGCGAGTACGACAGGCGAGGAGAAGTCGTGCAAACAGCCGCTCCCGCCAGCATCATGGCTTTCGGCAACGATTTTCCGAAGAATCGAATCGGCCTAACACGGTGGCTGACGCATCGAAATCACCCGCTGACCGCGCGCGTGGTGGTGAACCGCTATTGGCAGATGATCTTCGGTATCGGAATCGTCAAAACTTCGGAAGATTTTGGCACCCAGGGGAATCGTCCGTCACACGAAGAGTTGCTGGACTATCTGGCGGTTGATTTCATTGAATCTGGATGGGATGTCAAAGCACTGATTCGCAAGCTGCTGTTATCCGCGACCTATCGGCAAGCCTCTGTTGTCACGCCGCAAGTGGTAAAGCTCGATCCAGAAAACCGGCTTCTCTCTCACGCTCCTCGGCGCCGTCTGCAAGCCGAATTCCTCCGCGACCACGTGTTGTTTGTCAGCGGCTTGTTGGTGAATAAGCAGGGTGGTGCGGGAGTTCGGCCCTACCAACCAGCTGTACTCTTTGGGCGCAATGCGATCGGCGCAGCGGGGGCAAAGTTTACTCAGGACACCGGCGCGAGCCTCTATCGGCGCAGCTTGTACACCTATTGGAAACGGCAAATCCCCGCAGCCAACATGCGCATTCTTGGTGCCGGTGGCAGGACGACATGTCGTACGCGGCGGGAACAAACTAACACACCATTACAAGCCTTGGTGTTGTTGAATGATCCTCAGTTTGTGGAAGCCGCGCGGGTGCTCGCAGAGCATACGATCCTTAAGGGGGGAACGACACTCAATCAACGCTTGAGCTTTGCCTTTCGACTGGCGACATCCCGCCGTCCCCGCGACGACGAGCTAGACATTCTACGACAGGAGTACACGGACCGGTTAAGAGAGTTTCAAACGCACGCTGAAGCGCTTGAGAAATACCTATCTGGTGGCGGCGAGAAGAAACCTTCCGAAGAGCTTGACCAGGCCGAGCTTGCCGCGTTTGCGGCAGTTGCGAGTTTGATCCTGAATCTCGATGAGAGCATTTCCGCAAGTTAGTTGTTGGACGGCACCCGGGGTGCGGTAAAACACGGTCTCAGACCATCGCTGGCGCGCAGTTGATCAGGTCAGTAATTGCTGCACCGTACCAGTGCTGTCTGCAAATCGTTCACGCTTCAAACCCATAAGTTGTGCTTGCGTCAGCCATAGATTTTCCAGCGGCGTTCCGTCAGCGCAGTGAAAGTGCTGACCTGTCTGCAGACGCTCGACTTCTACAACACCCAAATCACCGACGCGGGCGTCGCCAAACTCAAGGAAGCATTGCCGAATTGTCTGATCATTCACTAACCGCTGCAGCGCATCCATGACTCACCGCCTGTCCAATGAACCGAGACACAGTCGCGTAAGCTGAAGACGGGACTGTAGTCGGGCAGTCACAAAATCATTGTACCATGCGACTGGCGGAAGATGAGCAAAGAAGAACGGGACTTGTCTCGGTGACCTGAGACGGCTGCACCATTCAACAATCATTGAAATCGCCCGAGATGGATCATTTAACCGCTAACCAGTTAACGACAAAGGGCTCATTCGAGTTCATTGAAGCAAAAATTCGTCCCGAAGCGGATGGAACAGCTTTTAGCGGTGACTTTGAACGGTTGTGTAAATGGTTCCTTGAGATCGCGCCAAGATATCGCAGTAAATTCGAGAAGGGGTGGCTTTGGTATGACTGGCCGGACCGCAAAGGGACCAGTACCAACAACTTCCCTGAAGCTCCGAAATCGTTGCCAAAGACAAAAGCTGCGGGACCTTGAGCTTCAGTAATTCATCCGACTGAAGTCCGTAAAAACAAGTCTGCTGAGTGGTTAGAGTGGCCAGTTATCGACAAACGGTATGCCGGCTGATCGCACGAAAGATCTGATTGCCGGGCGACCGGCCCATCGTGTTACAGTTCGTTCATTTTTTGCAATTTGATGCAAAACTCCGCAACTCTTTTATACAGCTTCCGAGAAGTACTTCAGCTGCAGTTGAGCTACCCGGAAACGAACTGCGGACACTGAACTTTTAACACGAGGCTGTCATGTCGGATACTGATCTTGCAAGAGCCAGGCGAACGGAGCCATTGAATGGAAAGACGAATTAGCAAAATTCGACTATCGCGGGAAGCTTGTCTTCAAGTCAATGGTGACAGTCGCCCAGGCACAGGAAAAACTTAGGGACCCAAATGTCGAGTTTTCATGGCCCACCTGCATCGACACGCAACGCAATGAAGATGATATGAATGACTGGGCCAACAATTGTCATTTTGGTTTCTATAACGATCACTTCGATGACACAGAGGCCGACAAGTACTTCTGCGGTAGGTGAAGTTACGCCTGTTGTTCGTACCGTTCCCGGCGCAGGAAAATTTGCAAATGCAGTTTTCAGTCCGCTGGTTGTACCTGTGAAGAAGGAGGCAGACGTTGCTCGGGAGCTGTTTGAGCAGGCAAAACCAGCGCAAGCTGAAACTGAGCGCGTGCAGCAGCATAAGGCTCAACAAAAGCAACGGGAGTGGTACTACCCCGAGTTTTCATTAGCGACACTGAACCTCTTCATTGTTCTGAGCGGCTTCCTGGCTGTAATCGGTTCCGTTCTATTGATTGTAGCTGGAACCCAGTTCGGCCGACTGGACATCCCTGGCCCTGGCGATGTAGCAAGTAACTTCGGGCGTGGTTTTGATGATGCTACACGCATAATGTTGTTCTTGCTCGTGCCGCCGTGGGTAATCATGACATTGCTGCCAGCCGTAGTAATAAAAACCGTGATGTACTATCTGGAACGAATCACCATTGGCGTTGAGCGTCTTCACTCCCAGAGCCAGTAAGATTTGTCTTCCACCGGTTTCTTTCGCAGAAAACCGGTCCACAAAATGCGATACAGGCCAGGAGCGGTATCAGCAGCCGCCTCACTACAAGCAGACCGGGTATGGGCTTCCAGTTGATTGCTGTTGAATCCAGACGACCAAACCAATCCCGAAAGGTCGAATCTTCGACTTCCCACGAAAACCGGGCGGCCTGGCGGGCCGCGTGAGCAACGCAATAACCTGAACACCGACCAGCCCCGGTTCACGCCGGGGTTGACTGACCTGCAGAACCTCTCTCGGCAGGTTGTCCGAGGAAACCGGCCCGAAAGTCGCCGACCGGGTGGCCGCTATTTTGTGGTCCGGTATCTGATCAGCAGTTCCAGGTCTAAAAGAATCGGGGCTTCGGCCAGATCCCTGCCAGGAGTGATCTCGATCCGGTTTGTGCCCTGACTGACCAGGTTGGCAGGCACGTCGTACTGTAACCAGTCGCCAGTGACCACAGCGCTGTCCAGTGTCCCTTCGTTGACCCGGATACTTAGACCACGGCTGTCGGCGAGCTGTTCCAGCTGTACTCGCAGCTGCACCCGGGGAAAAAGGCCCTGCGACTCACCCCAACGAACGTCGTCTCCGACCGGAAGAGAAATCACAGTGGACTGACCAGCCCGCAGCGGCCATGGATTTTGTGGTGACAGAATCGGCAGACTTAGAAACCTGTCGGCGTCGAAATACTGCTTTGCCATCGAATATCCCACCGGATCGAGACGGTACAGCTTGTCAAGTTTTTGCAGCGTTTGCGGGTCTCCCAGTTCGTGATAGAGCCGATGCCGGGTCTTGAACATGTTGAAAGTGTAGACCCCGTCGGCACCGGAATTCCAGATATTCATCGCCATAGCACGGAAGGACTCTGACGTGCTGGCGACTCCCCTGCGGGATTTAATGACAGGACGAATACACGGGTAGACAGGAACATCGTATCGGTGGCCCAGGGATATACATTCTTCCCATGGCGACAGCTGCACTTCGCCGGCGATCAGGATGTCGAACAAATTTTTCTGCAGCCAGCGTTCGATGTCGAGGCCCAGAGACCGGCATGCACCCACAGAATTGGGAGTGCGCACGGCGATGAGCAGGGGACAGTCGCGGTCCAGGCTGACTACTTCAGTCATGGTTCGCACGCGCTGCAGCAGTTCGGTCATCTGGTCGAGTTCGGCACAGGACGCAGGCGCCCCGGAAACCGCATAGTTTTTGAAAAAGGGCGGGTGCCGCCAGAAGTCCAGCTCAAGACCGTCGATGTCGTAACGCCGGCAGATGTCCTGGAGCACCAGAAAGGCCCGCTCACGAACGGCCGGCTGCCCGTAATCAACACCGCTGTAACGGCCATACGCCAGCTTGGCACCCTTCTCACCAAAGAGGTATTCGGGGTGGTCCTTTTTGAACTGCGGCAGAAAGGCGTCGGACCATACGTAGCCGGCACCGTCGTGAATATCATTCATTCTCACGCTGGAAAAGAACTCGATGCCGTTCCGGCGGCAAAAACCGGCCGCCAGCTTCAAAGGGTCGGTTCCCTGTGCGATGAGATCTTTGGTGATATTGCGAGACGGACCGCCATCACCACGGTCCACAGTTTTTGTGAAGACCTCCGCAACCTCGCTGTCATGCAGAAAGGATCCGAAGCTCTCGCTGTCCGAATAGAACATGGAATCGATTTGGGTGCCCACAATGGGGGCGATACGGATATCCAGAAAGGCCTCGGGTGTCACCGTGTCACTTTTCAGGATCCCGCTGGCACCGGAGGAGATGGAGGAGACGTCCCTACCCTCCTGACGGAACATCAGGGCATCGTCGGCATCGTTATTGAAGATGATACGGCGACGGCGTTGAGAGGCTTTTTTTCGCCGGCATCTCATGGCGTCCAGCTGTGATTCATCGGCCAGTGTCTGCATCGTGCCGGAAGAACACGCAACGGGAAGCACCACGGCAGCCGAAGACAGCGTGGACAGGAATGAACGGCGAGGAACACTGGACTGCCGGTCCGGGGAATTCACGGGATTCTGTACCTCACGTGATGGATTCCAAGATTTTCCACAGGAACATCCCGCGGCCCCGGAAATCCGCATCCGCCGGTACGCCATTCAGCCCGAACAGCCCTGCGGACACCGAGGGCATATGCATCATACACTGCCGGCAGGATTATTTCATTTCCGCAGTGGCTCCTGATCCACAACCCGAAACGCATAGACGTCGGCGTCTTTGAGCACGAACCGCAGTCGCACCGGCGTGCCGGACAGAGACGTCAGGTCCCGGGTCGTTTTGAACGTGACAACGTGCTGGATTTCGTCACCGAAAATTTCCGGACAGTCATCCAGTGCATACCCGGCGACGGGTTGTCCTTCAGCATCCTGAATTTCGATACGGAGACTTCCTGCCGCACTGGTTGAGAAATTGATCTCCAGTTGTGATCCGTGGAATGTCAACAGCTTCGTGATCAGTTCACCACCGGAGAACGGTGCATGAGCCGAGACAAAACCGTCCTGCCGCAGCGTGTATCGCCGCAATCGCGTGGCCGGTCCGCGGTAGTAGCCTTCGGTGGAAAACAACGACAGTTCGTCGGGAGCTCCGTCCAGTGTCGACGGTGTTTCAATCAGTCCCCATGCAGTGAAATTATTTCGACTCACCCAGCGATCGGACTGTAATCCCGGACGGATGAATGCTTCAGCTCGACGATGAAACTGAACTCCGTCCCGACTGCTCATAAACACACAGTCGGAGACATCATTCAGATGAAAACCGGCGGGAGATGTGCGGCCAGGCACGAAACGTTTGGGAAACCCGATCAGCAGCTGTGGGGCGCGCCCATAACGCTGCACAGCGTTCGTGTAAAGATGCTCCCGGGGAGTGTTGCCGTACTGCAGGTCGCTGTCTTCCGGCCAGTGAAGAAAATCGTTCGATGTCGCAGTACGAATGGCACGTACATTTTCGTCGAAGTACCGCCAGTAGGCTCGATACTCGCCGGTGTGCTCATCCCAGAACGCCAGGTTGTGCGAGTCGAAGACTCCTCGGGTGATGCAGGGATGTTCATCGAGCAGCGACCAGTGAATCCCGTCCCCCGACCCAAAGGCATACAGACCCTGGCCGTTCTTTTTGTGCAGGGCCAGGGCTTTGTACCGCGCCGTCGGATCACAGTTGGGACTGTCGTCACGGAAAACGGCAAAAGCACCGTTGCCGGCCACACCCTGCCGGCAGTCCAGAATGATGTTGTTCTTCTTCGATCCCTGAAACTCGACGATCCCCAGTTCCGGCCGCTCCCAGTGGACAGCGTCATCGCTTTCGGCATAACAGATGAATTTGTGTTCTGATGTGCGACGATTTTTTTCGTCATAGTCCCAGCCGCGATAGTACATGCGACAGATACCGCCGTCGCGGAATACCGTCACATGAAACATCAGATTTCCTTCCCAAGGGCGATCGGCCGTGAACACAACTTCGCGAGGAATCGGATGGTGCAGTCTTAAATCGATATCCCCTTTCAGCCGCTCGATCACGAAATCGTCCACGAACAACTCCCGCCGCGTGTCGATGTCGATGACATCAGCGGCCGTGCCGACTGCACCCACCGACAGAGCCCATGCAATCGACGTTGTCCACGATATTCGCATGCCGGAAATCCCCGTTTCCTGATGGTCTGGATGGTTATTCAGCAGACTTGTGCGAGACAATCCAGGCCAAAACCGATTCCGCAAGCCTGATTGATACGAAATGCCGGGACGTCAGCTGCTGTTCGTCGCGTATCAGGGTGTAACCGGAAACACACGGTTTCGCGACTGCGAAGCCGCAAAATATCCACGGCGACATCTGCGGTCTCCGACGCGAAGACCGTCGTCTGCTTCGAAAAGCACTGCGCCGCCTCGTCGTACGTTATTGCGCGCTCCAGCGCGCGGCGGCGGCGAGGCGCGCGGTCGCCGTTTCCTCATTGTCCTGCGGCGAGCACTCCACGCCGATGGGACCGGCGTAACCCAGGGCGTGCAGTTCCTGGAGCACGCGGCCGTAGTTGATCTCGCCCGTGCCGGGCTCATGGCGGCCGGGATGATCGGCCACCTGGATGTATCCAAGCTGGTCGAACCCGTCGCGCAGGCGGCCGCAGAGGTCGCCCTCGCTGATCTGCATGTGATAGAGATCCCAGTTGATCTTCACCATGGGTGAGTCCACCGCTCGGCAGATGGCCACCGCGTCCACGCTTCCGTAGAGGCAGTGCCCGGGGTGGTCGACGCGGATGTTCATGGGCTCGAGAATCATCATGACGCCCTCGTCCTCGGCGACGGGTGCGGCCAAGCGCAGGCCCTCGATGATGTGTGCATGCATCTGAGCCTGCGTCATGCCCGGCTGGTCGTTCCCGCCGACGATGGTCATCCGTGTGCACTTCATGCGGTGGGCAGTGGCACACCCAGCGCGAACCTCCTCCACGAATGCGTCGTGGTTCGCCGGGTCGTTGAGTCCGGGCGAGAAGCCCCAGCCGGTGAACTGGGCGATCTCCACACCTCGATCCGCGGCGACGGCGGCGACCTCGGCGATGTCCTTGTTTCGCCAGGGCCAGAACTCCACCGCGTCGAAGCCCGCGGCCGCGGCCGCCGAGATCCTCGCCGCGAACGGCAGCCCGCGCCACCACATCTCGATGTTTGCGCACCAGCGCACGGTTGCAGTTGACGGAGAGGTGGTGGCCTGGCCGCTCGATGTACGGGTGGCGACCGCGGCAAGCGCCGAGGTCGCCATGAAGGATCGTCTGCTCATGGTCATCGTGGCACATCCTGGCGATCGTTCCTGCACTACGGCCATGCGGGTCTTAGGGTGTTGCTGGTGCTTGCCGGGTGCGCACCGCGCACGACATCACTGCAGTGCGTCGCCGTCATCGGGGCCAGTGTCACCTGCCGGTTTGGCCGGCACACGCTGCCGACCCACACCAATATCACAGTGTATCCAAATCGTGATTCCCCACAAACTACAGCCTCATCTCGAATCACCTCTCACACAGGTTTGGCGCGGAACGGGAGAACCCCCGGCGAGTTTGCCCCGCAAACTTGCCCTGGAGCAAATCAACGATTCGCATCAGGCCCAAGCACCCCGGAGATGCCGACCCCGCGGCGCGCGACCTCCGTAGCCATATCCACGGCCGCCGCCACCGCGGCGGCGCACCGGGCGCCACGGCTCAGCTCGTGAAGCAGACGCCCGTTGAAACTGTCACCGGCACCGGTGGTGTTGCCGCTCTCAATAGGCTCGGTCGGCACGCTGCCACTCCCCTCCTGCCGGCAGGCCCACACGGCGCCCGCGGCACCCCGCTTCACCACCACCCGGTCCGGGCCGGCGTCGAGCAGGTCGCAGGCCAACTCCTCGGCGGAGCCTGACCGCTGCCAGGGCCGAAGCTCTTCTTCCGTCGCCACCAAGCAGGTCAACTCGCGAAAAACGGCCCGCATCAGCTCGGCCGGGACGCCCTTGTATCCGAACCAGGGGCTCGGATCAAATACCGTGGATGCGCCCCGCCGGCGAAACTCGGCGAAGACCGCGAGCAGTTGACGCAGGTCCTCTTCCTCCACGCGCCCGAAACCGGAGGCGAAGAACCAGATCGATGCAGACTCTGACGACGGCGCGGTCGCCTCGAGTGAGCGTTTCCAGTCAACAGCAGGCCCGGGGTAATAGTGGCTCGTGCGGCGGCCGTCCCGACGGAGCAGGATGACGTTGGTGGCTGAAGCTTCGGGCTGCGGCGGGCGCAGCGACACGCCGGCGGCACGAACCTGCCGGGCCGCCATGTCGCCCCAGGGGTCGGTACCGAGGTTGGTGTTGAGATCAACCTCGTGCCCAAAGTGGGCCAGTACGAGGGCCAGTCCGACACCACCCCCGCCGATCGTAGGCTCGATCGGGCGTTGGTGCAGCTGCACGTTGGCCCCCCAGCCATCGCGGGCGACTTCGGCCCCATCAACGGCATCGGATGCCTCGGCCACGTCGCGAACCAGCACGTCGATACAAATGTTGCCGGCGACGCTGACCGTGCTACCGCGACCCATCCTCCCCCCCAGACAACGACAGTGTATCCGAGTCGTGATTCCCGACAAACTACAGCAACAGGTTAGGAACGTCCCAGAAGTTAATTAGTGTATCCGAGTCGTGATTCCCGACCATTCACTCGGCCGGTCGTGGTAGCTCCACCGTCCAACCCAGGTCGTTCAAAACCGTGGCCGCAGCCTCCGGGGATTTCACAATGGACTGGTCCAGTACCTCATCATTCATTGGGGCCTTCCGCGACTTGAGTTTAAGTTCCTCTGCCGCCAGCTGGAGTCACCAGATCGAGTGCAGCGGCCCAAACCTTTGGTGCATATATGGTGCAGCAGGGGGAGGCAACCGGGTGCAACCCGCAGAAGTCAGAGGTGAGCGCGCAAAAAGAAAGCCCGGAAAAACCGGGCTTTAACAGGCTTCACGTCAGCACGCGAAGCCGATGTTTGAAGGATAGGGGACTCGAACCAATGCAATCTTTTACGGGAAAAAGAGAGGTTGACATCCAAAGCGGGGCAGAATCCGGTGCAGTCTGTGCACGGAACGACCTGCTTGAGGCCTGGCTGGACGATTGTCCGATCCCTCTCGGCGACGCCCAGCGTGTGGCCGTCCGGGCGACGGTGGAAGGAGTGGGCACATGACAGAACGTCAGTTGGTGGGGCAGAACATTGTTCTCGCTTCTTGCTGCAGGTAAAACAGGTGAGGAAGAGATTCCTTCACTCATAGAAACCCTGCCATGTCACGAACCCATATCCTTTTGCTGATTTCCTGCGCGACCTCTGCTTTGGCACCGGCTGCAGTGTGTCGCGGCGAACAATCAGAGGGACCACCCATTAATATTACACCTCGTCTGTTCAACCACATGGATGAGGAAATGCTCGGCCTTTCAGCGGTCAGGGGAGAACACCAGATTCTCTATCGTGCGACCGAGAACAGTTACAAGTTTTGCCACGAACAGAACCTTGCCGTTTACAAGGACAAGCTGTACGTCATGTGGTCCAACGGTATCACTCACGAAAGCCACAACGGCCAGCGTATTTTATATTCGCATTCCGAAGATGGTGTGCATTGGTCAAAGCCGGCCGTGCTGGTCGACGATCACGATGGGCCCGGCCCGCTGGCATGTATTTCGGCCGGATTCCACGCCCACGGCGACACGCTGGTTGCCTATTACACGGCCATCGTGGAAGAACGCCCGGGAATTGATGACAAAAACACTCTTTTTTACCTGACGTCAACGGATGGCCGCACGTGGAGTGGCCCCCAAAAGCTGGCCCGGAGCTCCTTTCTTGAAGGCCCTCGGCGACTGCCGAACGGACGTTTACTGATGAACGGCCAGTGGGCCAATCGCCAGCCCCGACTGCGATTTACTGATTCCGCCGACGGAATCACCGGCTGGAAAGAAGGAAGGATTGCCGAAGTCAAAGACGCGTTTGCCTTTCCTGAACCGAGCTGGTTCGTCCGGGCGGACGGCTCGATCGTTATGATCTTTCGCACCAAGAGCGGCGATCCGTGGATCTGCGCCAGTGTGAGCAAAGACAACGGTGAGTCTTGGTCGAAGCCGGTAAAGACAGACTTTCCTGACGCCACGGCCCGTGCCTTCGCTGGAAATCTGCCGGACGGAACCGCATTCATTATCAGCAACCCTAGTCGCGTTCCAGACAAGACACATCCCGGTATCGGTCGCCGCACACCGCTTACTATCGCGCTGAGCGATGACGGTATCCTCTTCGATCGAGCTTTTGTGATCCGGTCGAAGGAAACGACCATGCGGTTCAAAGGAATTAACAAACTCGACGGGTGGCAGTATCCCGCAGCTGTCGTCTGGAAAGATCATCTTTATGTGGCTTATTCAGTCAATAAGGAAGACGAAGGAGTCACACGCATCGCTTTGCGTGATTTGCAGGCCGGTGCCGATGATCACCGTGTCCACGTCAGAATTGACCGGCAAACATCGATCGTTTCCCCCCGCTCTGGGCTGACCCGGGCAATGCTCGGGATGGTGCGCCATCCCGACGGGGCAATCTTACTGAACTTACAGACACAGCCGGCGTTGCTGACGAGTCGTGACAACGGGAAGAACTGGACGCAACTGCCCCTGAAACTCCCCGATGCACCGCCGGGGCAAATTTCTCACGGGCTCGATGTCAGCCGCGACGGCCGTCTGTGGTTGATGCATCAATCACCTGGTGGTGAGGATCTGTTTGTATCCGTTTCAAAAAAATTCCCGGATTTTTCACAAGGCGAAGACCCTGGAATCACCTGGATGACTACTCCAATCGACTACGCCCGGCTCGCACCGAATCCACGGCGCCCGTTCATGTCCTGCAACAACGACTACAACACCTTCTTTCAGGAGGAGGACGGGACAATGGCGCTCGGCATTGGTTTGCGCTATGCGGATTCGACGGATTACCGGCAGGAAGACCAGTCACGACCGGGATTTCACGAGACATTGATCCGTTCACGCGACACGGGGCGCAGTTGGGGCGATCCGACTGAAGTACACCCTCATGTCGCAGAGACCTGCTATGCCGTTGATCCCAACAACGCAACACACATCCTGGCCCTGACTCGCAAGCAAAGAATGCTGTTGCGAGACGAAGATGCGGCGAGTGTGGCCCGCCAGGCAGGAGTGCCGACGGGGACCGCGTGGCCCTGGAAGGGGGCCATCCTGCTGGAATCCAACAATGGTGGCCGGTCGTTCTCTGAGGTTCCCGATAGCTACCTCGGTTATTACAGCCACCGCGGCACGATGTTGTGGACGAAAGAAAACGTGATTATCACATCCCATACAGCCGCCGGACCGAGTGATTATCGGCTCGTTGTGAACATCAGCCTCGATGGAGGAAAGACGTGGGTTGATGGAACGAGACGTGGTGCAACTGCAATGAACAAGTCGCACGATTTTGTGCTGGTGCCTGATCCGCCCGGGTTCTCCTTCACCACTCCGACTGTCCCACTGTCCCGTAATCATTTCCTGACCGTCTATTGCTCCGGTACCCCGCTGGCAGTCAAAGGAATGTTTTGGCACATCGAAAATAAACGAACCGAAGAATCCGGAGGGGCTGGTCAATGATGCTGGGGCGCGCCGAGGCTGGCGCAAGCTGTGGGATCCCGACCTCCGCCAGACTATCCTCCAACTCGCCGTCCAGGGCAAACTCGTCAAGCAGGACCCGGATGACGAACCGGCGGATAAGTTGTTGGAAAAGCTCAAAGCACGCCGCGAAGAACTGATCGCGAACGGCGATCTCAAGAAATCAAAGACCGTTCCACTAACCGATGATGACATAGATATCACCGTCTCGGATCATTGGCGATGGTCGCGCCTCAACGAACTGGTCGAGGTAATGAACTCAGGATGGAGTCCGGCTTGCGAGCCGACTCCCACCAACGATGAATCTGAGTGGGGAGTACTGAAGACAACCTCTGTTCAATCATTTGCATTCTGGGAACATGAACACAAACGCCTGCCCGACAACCTTGACCCACGCCCTGAAGCGGAAGCGGGCGATCTTCTCATGACGAGGGCAGGACCGCAGAATCGAGTCGGCATATCTTGTTTGGTTCGCGAAGTTCGTCCTCGGCTAATGATCTCAGACAAAATCATTCGCTTTCACCTGATCGATCCATTTATGTACGACGAGTTCGTTGCGCTGTGCCTTAATGCTGGCGTTTTGCAAGAGCACATCGAGAAATCAAAGTCGGGAATGGCAGCGAGTCAGATGAACATCTCGCAAACGAAGTTCAGGATGACTCCGATCCCCGTACCGCCCGTGTTACAGATGCCGTGCAAACACTGCAGTGCAGCCTGACGACTGCATTGCAGACCGATTGTTGACGCGATGATCCGGCAACTGAGCGTCCACGATCAGCCGTGGCGGCTGACTCAATTCCTCTCCACCCGTCTCTTCAGTTCTTCTTTCACTGCTCGCGTTGTCTGCAGGTTGGCCAGTGCCCCGACAGCCGAGAACAGCACCTGATGCGCCGCAGTCGGGTCATCACCAGTCAGTTGCTCAAACGCCAAAGAAGTGACATCGCCAGTGTTCACAACCAGCGGATGCACATGTCAGCGCAGAAAAAACGGGCGACCCGATGGCCGCCCGTGATGAGCTGTGTGGTGGTGAGTTTTCTGTGCCTCAGGCAGCGGCCGATGTTTGCCGGCGACGTCTGCTGTAGCTGACCCGCCCCCGGGAATGAATCCACTTTTTAAGTGGTAGTTTCGTCTCTTGAATTGTTGATCTCGGCAGTTGTTGAATGCGTCGGGAATGACGCGTG
>CAUZPL010000019.1:0-87164 GCA_963581585.1 Planctomycetota bacterium | reverse complement strand
AATGACTGCTGTAGCGATGACCCCAGCCAAAGTGCCCACCGAAAAAGGGCATGATAATCCGATCTCCCTGCGTCTGGTCGTT
Source organism: Planctomycetota bacterium (assembly GCA_963581585.1). GTDB lineage: Bacteria > Planctomycetota > Planctomycetia > Planctomycetales > Planctomycetaceae > S139-18. Next base: position 87,082 of record CAUZPL010000019.1, on the reverse strand, counting down.
GTCAGTGCCCAGCCAGTTGAATTCGTTGTCCATAGCAATGTCCCAAGGGTTACGCATGCCGCGCGCGACGATTTCCAGATTGGCTCCCAACGGATCACATCGCAATACACCGCCTTCACGTCCCCAGTCATCATGCGGATCGTGCCACGTCTTTCGATAATTCCGAGCGTTAAATGTTCGCGGCGGAGCAATATCCGGTGCGCCGGATGGATGCACCACGTCCCAAAGTTCGCGGAACGCCCTGGGAGCCACACGTCCGAACTGATCCGGCTGATTGTGGCCTTTGGAATTACCCTTTGACATGTAAAGACGGCCATCCGGCCCCCAAATCAGACCGTGAAGGGCATGTTCGTGGTTTCCAAGATCGGTGTAAATCACCACGTACTGATCAGCCACATCATCGCCGTCGAGATCCCGCACTACTGTGAGTTCGGGCGAGTTGGCCACATAGAGATCGCGCCCCTTCCAGGCCAATCCCTGGATGCTGTTAAAGCCTGTGGCAAAAACCTTGCGCTGATCCGCAACTTCGTCACCGTCCGTGTCGAGAAGCAGAATGACGCTGTCAGCCTCATCAATCGATTCGGCAAGATGATACTGAGGTCCCTGGCCGACCATGACGCGTCCCCTGGCATCAAAGCAAAGAGACGTTGGCTTGTAGAGGAGGGGTTCGGAAGCAAAAACAGAAATCTCAAATCCAGGGGGAACCTGGGGCAGTACTTCGGCCGCCGGCAAGATGGTCCCGTCCGCAGCTGTAGCTGCCGCGGACTCTGCGATGAATGCAGCAACACAGGCCGTCAAAATCATTGAACGCACTGGTTTCATAGAAATTCTTTTGTGCCGGAAAACTGCCTCACGTCCTTCGATCCACAACAACAATCCTGATCAGCGTAGACAGACAGAGGCAGTTTACCAAGCCGGCCAGATGCGTCGATGATTGTCTCCAAACCTATGCTGGCGGTTTTGCGTCGCCACATGGCACTGATTTCAACGGATAAATGTTTGCCGATGAAAAAGCACACGGTTGAGTCGTGAGTAAAGAGACGCATTGCTAACAGATAATTCATCGCGTTACACGATCACTGGCCGAGCAATCAGATATCGAATCTGCCACCGGAGTCATGTTTCTGCAAAGCACGAAACCAAGGACAACCGTTTGCTTGATCATTCAGAGCATCAAGCGCGTGTTGACTTGATGAAAGATTCAGTCAGTTAAGCCCTGCGATGTATGTTTCATACTCTACCAGCCTCCAGACAATGATATCCATTTTGCGAACGAGTTTGGCTTTCGGCAATGAATTCATTAAAATTGACAATGCTATCCACATCGGATAGTTTCACAGCACTCAGTCACGGGTTCAGGTCAGCCGCAGTCGTCCGGTTTGCGGCGGGACTGATGTGCACCAAATTGAGACTCCGGCGGCAGTACTGCTAGCCTGTCGACCGGCCGATCTGGCTCAGGGGAAAACATGAGTCCGTTTCGACTCTTTGTCACCACCAGTTGCTGGACCGCCGCGTTTTTCAGCCTGCAGCTGTTTGCACAAATCTGCCGAGCCGATGACCAGCAGGGACTCGAGCTGTTTGAAAAGCAAATCCGCCCGGTACTGATCCGCCGCTGCTATGAGTGCCACTCCTCAGCTGCAAAAGAACTGAAAGGTGGACTGCGGCTCGACAGTCGGGACGGAATCCGCAGCGGAGGAGACACTGGTCCGGCAGTCGTTCCGGGGAATGTGACGGAATCGCTGTTGATTGAAGCAATCCGTCACGAATCCCTCGAAATGCCTCCCGACAAAAAACTGCCAAACGACGTGATTGCTGATTTTGCAAAATGGATTGAAGTGGGTGCACCCGATCCGCGCGACCACCCACCTGTGCCCGGAGAGGTCGCCGAAATTTCATGGCAGTTGACTCTGGAAAACCGTCGAGACTGGTGGAGTCTGCAACAAGTTCACATGCCGGAGGTCCCAAAGCCGATCGACCCTGTGTGGTCGACACATTTGATCGACCGGTTTATTCGGGCAAAGCAGGAAGATGCCGGACTTCAGCCGGCTCCTGACGCTGAAGCTTACGTACTGTTGAGGCGTCTGAGTCTGATTCTCACGGGCCTGCCACCGACACCGGCTGAGATTGCCGAGTTCGAAACTCTCCTCACTCAGAATGCGAACGACGGATATGAAATATTTGTGGATCGTTTGCTGGAATCACCGCATTTCGGGGAGCGGTGGGCGCGGCACTGGATGGACGTTGTCCGTTTTGCCGAAACACACGGGTACGAGTGGAACCACGAAATCCGTGATGTCTGGCAGTATCGCGACTACCTTATTCGGGCCTTCAACAACGACGTCCCATACGATCAGATGGTACGGGAACACATCGCCGGCGACCTGATCGATTCGCCACGCATCAATGAGGAACTCAACATTAACGAATCGGTGATCGGCACGGCTTTCTGGCGGTTCGGAGAACTCGGACATGATGACTGTGTCAGGTTTCCCGAGATCCGCTTTGATGCACTTGACAACCAGATCGATACACTTACCAAGGCGTTCCAGGCAATAACAGTTTCGTGTGCCCGCTGTCACGATCATAAGTTCGACCCCATCTCAACACGGGACTATTACGCTTTGGCTGGTATTCTGGAAAGTTCACGGCAGACCGTGCAGACCATCGATACGCCAGGCCGGATCAATGACAAGGCTGAACGACTTAAATCGATAAAAAGTAAGATTCATATTCTGCTCGCCAAGGAATGGCTGGCGTCACTGAATGATGTCGATGATTTTATTCTCGCGGCGCTGCAGTCAAACCTTCCTTCCGACACGACTGCCGACAGGGCTACAGCTCCACTCGTAAAAAAATTCGCGTGCGACAAAATCGCGATGGAAGATCCTGTATCGATCCTGAAGCAAATTTTTTGTCTTCAATCAGATGACGAAGTTCGACTGGCCTGGCAAGCGGTGCGCACGACTTATGAGAAGGAGCAGTCAGAGCGCGCGAGGTCAAACGAGGAGAACTTCGAACCCTGGTTGTGGTTTGGCGAGGGACACCAGACAGGATGGTCTACAGCGGGACTTGGACCGGGCCATCGGCCTGTGCCGGCCGGTGAATTCGTCCTGGGCCTGACCGGTGATGCTGTGGTGACGGAGCTTCTGCCAGCCGGAATCTACACGCATCTTCTCTCCAGCCGACTCAACGGCACCGTCCAGTCGCCATGGATGCCGGGAGATAGCGAACACGTCAGCGTACAGATTCTCGGGGGCGGACTGAGCATGATCCGCTCGGTGGTCGACAGTTGTGCCCTAAATGAGTATGTCGGCGGTGGGCTGGAATATCTCAGCAGCGACGAGATTCAATGGCGGACATATCCGACCCGCGTCGACGCGTCGCATCGAGCATTTCTCGAGCTGACGACCAAATCGGACAATGTTCGCTGGCCCGACCGTCCAGGTGTCGCCGGAAATGATGAAGCGCTGCTTCAGTCTCCGCGTTCCTGGTTCGGTGTAGTTAAGGCTGTGGTCCATGACGGGGACAAAACGCCGCAGCCGGAGCTCAGCCACCTTCTGCTGCTGTTTGAACAGCCTGAGCCGGCACATTTTTCTGGAGTGGCACAAGCATATCGTGCCGTGTGCCTGAACGCGGTCCGGAACTGGAAAGATGGAACAGCTTCGGATGATGATGTACGCTGGATCAACTGGATGCTCTCCGTCGGGATTCTTAAGAACTCCACACAGCTGAATTCGGGACTGGAACATCTCGTCCACGAGTATCGTAAAGTTGAATCGGCCGTTCCGTTGCCGCGTGTGGTGGCCGGCATGGCTGATCAGGGGACTGGTTTCGCGTCGCCTGTGCTTATCCGCGGAAATCCCCTGCACCGGGGAAAACTCGAACCACGACGGTATCTTGAAGTCATTACAGGTTCGAGAACTCCAATTCCTACGCATGGCAGTGGACGACGCGAACTGGCTGAATTGATTGCCAGTCCGGAAAATCCGCTGACCGCACGCGTGATGGTTAACCGTGTCTGGCACCATCTGTTCGGCTCGGGTTTGGTTCGCACGCCCGACGACTTTGGTCGACTGGGTGATCAGCCATCGCATCCCAAACTGCTGGACTTCCTTGCCGCACGTTTCGTTCACACCGGCTGGTCCATTAAATCGCTGATCCGACAAATCGTGACAAGCAGAACCTTTCGGCAGTCCAGCGTGGCAGAAGCGTCTTTCCGGGAAATTGACCCGGACAATCGGTTGATCCATCACTTTCCGGTCAAGCGACTCGAAGCTGAGGCCATCCGTGATACGATCCTGGCCGTGTCCGAAGGACTGGACCGCAAGCAGTTTGGACCCGGAATTCAGCCATTTCGCGTTGAACCAAAAGAGCATCGCAAGCTCTATTCCGGACCAATCGATGGCAACGGACGGCGAAGTGTGTACCTGAAAGTCACGCGCATGGAGGGTCCGCGTTTCCTGGAACTGTTTGATCTGCCCGATCAAACAGCCACACGAGGCCGTCGCGATCGGACCAACGTGCCAGCACAGGCACTGGCTTTGTTGAATGATCCGTTTGTCATCGACCAATCCCGAGTTTGGGGTCACACGCTTGCAGCACGCGACGACAAATTCGCTGCCAGCCGTATTGACTATATTTTCCTTAAGTCCCTGGGGCGTTCACCGAATGGGGGAGAACGGACCCGGATGCTCGGCTTTGTGGATCAATTGGCAGAATTGCACGGCGTAAAGCCAGTGGACATTCTGTCCAGCCAGGAAATCTGGCAGGACGTCGCCCACACAATGCTTAATATGAAAGAATTGATCTATGTTCGGTAAAAACCCTGTGAATCGTGCAGCCGAATCCCTTTTTCATCGGCCACGTGAATTCTCACGACGGGAGATGCTCCGTACCGCGTCAAACGGTTTTGGTCTTACAGCGTTGTCTGCGCTGCTGGCCGATCGCGCTTATGCCGGTCTGACAGACGGTGCACGACATCATCATCCCGCACGCGCGAAGAACGTGATTTTCTGCTTCATGGCCGGCGGGGTTTCCCATGTTGACTCATTTGACCCGAAACCGGCTCTTCAGAAGCATCACGGCCAGTCAGTCGGAGATTTGAGCGGCGAGAAGAAGACGCAAAATCAGGGAAACCGCACCTGGAAAGAAAGTCCCTGGTCGTTCCGCCCCTATGGCAGTTCGGGCATTCCCGTCAGCGAGTTGTTTCCACACATCGGCGGCTGTATCGATGAAGTCGCCGTAGTGCGATCTATGGTTGCAGAACTTCCACTGCATGCGGCCGGCAATCTGTTCATGCATACTGGTCGGCTGAGAGCCGGCTCACCCAGTATCGGTTCATGGATCACCTACGGTCTGGGCAGCGACAATACCAACTTACCTGGCTACGTGCTGCTGGAGAATGGCAAAGTGCCCCCCGGTGGCCGTGAAAATTATGCCAATGGATATCTTCCGGCGGATTTTCAGGCGACACCAATTCGGGCAAAAGGAGTTCCGGTTGAAAATATTATCCCGGCCGGGACGTTACCCGCCGTACAGCGAGCGAAACTCGACCTGCTTCTCGACCAGGACCGTAATTTCAATGTTTCTCTGGGTGGCAACAATGACAGCGTCGAATCCGCAATCCGCAATTACGAAATGGCGTACCGCATGCAGTCGACCGTTCCGCAGTTACTGGATCTGTCCGGTGAAACACTTTCCACAAGACAGACATATGGCGTTGAATCTCATGACGAACAACTGCGGCTTTACGGAACTCAGTGCCTGCGGGCGCGGCGACTGGTCCAGGCAGGAATTCGATTCATTGAAATCACTGCCAATCCGCTGGACAAGTCTGTCGGCACGTGGGACCAGCACGATAATCTCAAAGCTGACCACGAACGCAACGCGTTCGTGGTGGACCAGCCGATTGCTGCGTTGATCACGGACCTCAGGCAGCGCGGGATGCTGGACGACACCCTGATCCTGTTCGCGGGAGAGATGGGGCGGACGCCACACGCGGTGATCGGTGACGGACGGGACCACCATGTGGCAGGCTTTTCTGTCTGGCTGGCCGGCGGTGGCATCAAAGGAGGTACGATCTACGGGGAAACAGATGAGCTGGGAATGAACTCAGTGGAAGACATCGTCACTGTCTTTGACCTGCACGCCACGATCCTGCACCTGCTGGGCCTGGATCACGAGCAATTGACGTACCGCTACGGCGGCCGTGACATGAGCCTCACCGACATTCACGGAAAGGTCGTTCAGGGAATTCTTTCCTAAGTGTCTGTCAAGCTCCAGGTCAGTCTGAATGCCCGAGGTCTTTTCCAGAAAGAACTCTGTGCCAGCGGCAGCATGGAAAATTTTCCTTGGGTTTGATGCGGTAATCCTGCAGACCTGCCGCGCAGCATCGCATCTGTCGGCTGTCAGCAATTTGCCGTATGGAAAGAACTGCCGCCCCTCACAGCCGTGCGTGGTGTAAACCGGTGTGGTCCGCAATTTCCCCCGTTCCTTTGCCAGCCGGAGTATAATTCATGTGGTCTTTGCTTATTCGCATGTTCCTGACAGCGATGGTCTTTAGCGTTCAAGGACTGGCCGACGAGCCGTTTCCACCGCATCGCATCTTTGGCAACGTCTACTACGTCGGTTCAAGAGACATTTCCAGTTACCTGGTAAGGACGCCCGACGGGCATATCGTCATCAACAGTGGATTCGAAGAAACCGTTTCACTGATCCGCGCATCGGTCGAGTCGCTTGGTTTCAAAATGGACGACGTCAAAATTTTGCTGGCAAGTCACGCTCATGGCGACCACGTAGCCGGACATGGTCTGCTGCGCGAGCTCACCGGGGCAAAAGTGTTTGTGATGGCCGGTGATGATGATGTCATTGTGACAGGAGGTAAAGGACAGTACCTTTACACGGACGCGCGATGGCGGCCATGCCCGGTGGATGGAGTTCTGGTCGATGGTGACAAAGTCAGACTGGGTGGCACCACCCTCGTCGCACGCCGCACCGCCGGTCACACCCGTGGATGTACCAGCTGGACCTGGAACGTTACAGACGGAAAACGGGATCTGAATGTCGTGGTGGTAGGCAGTCCGAACGTCAATCCTGGCTACCAGCTTGTGGGCAATACGACGTATCCCAGGATCGCGGACGATTACGCCCGGGGGTTCGCTTTGTTGAAAAATCTGCCCTGTGACATCTTTCTGGGTGCGCACGGCAAGTACTACGACATGGCGGCAAAGTACAGGCGTCTCAGGAACGCAGAACAGAATCCGTTTATCGATCCGGACGGGTACCAGGCGTATATTGCCGAACGCGAGAAAACCTTTCAGAGAGAACTGGCTCGGCAGCAGTGACAGACCTCCTGTATTCCGGCGTCGGTCCCAGGAATCGTGGACCCGATCGCGTCACGGGCTGAAGACCTCCGGGTTGACACAGAATCGAGGTCTCCCGCCTGAGAGCACGGCGGTCATGTCATTGGCCATCGATTCGTAGATGCGATACATCGCCAGTTGGCTGCCGCCAACCAAATGTGGTGAGCATAGACAGCGTGGGTCGTGGAAGATGCGGTGTGACGTGTCCGGCGGCTCGCTGGGAAAAACATCCAGTCCCACCGCTGCGAGCTGGCCGCTGTCCAGTGCATCGGCCAGTACGTCCAGGCTCTCGATGACACCGCCGCGCGAAGTATTGATCAGGATTGCACCGCGCTTCATCTTCGCGATCCGTTCAGCATCGATTAAACCGCGTGTGTCGTCGTTAAGCGGTGTGTGCAACGAGAGGTAGTCGCTGCGGGCAAGAAGTTCATCCAGTTCAACCTGTTCGACCCCGGTCACATCGACCCATGGGTCGCAGACGAGCACAGTCATGAAGAACGGTCGGACGAGTTCCGCCAGGTGACTTCCGATACGGCCGAAACCAATCAAACCCAGCGTCTTTTCAGTCATGTCACCGGAAAGATGATTGTAACGCCACTGCCAGTTGCCAGTGCGGACCGCGTGGTCACCCATCGGCAACAGTTTGACCAGCGAGAGCAGCATGGCCAACGCGCCTTCGGCAACCGCAAATCCCCCCACGGGGGCGATGACCAGTGGAATACCACGTTCGGTCGCGCAAACCACGTCCACACTGTCGTAGCCAGCGCCGCACCGGCCAATGACCTTCAGCGATTCAGCCGCTTCGATCAGTTGCCGTGATGCACCGCCTTCACCGCGGCAAACAATGGCCGTTGTACCCTCAAGCATTGCCATGACTGTCTTTTCGTCAGGAGCCGGAGCGGTCTCCAGCTTTGCAATTCGATTGAGAATGGTAATTGCGGGCTCACCAATCCGTGCGGTGGCAACAATTCGCTGCTTGCTCATTCGCCTGCCAAGAAGAGGTCGCGGCTGAAATCCATCAGAAATTCCGGTCCGTCGGGCGTAATATGACACACGTCGCCCAGCGCAACAAACATCTTGCCGCTCTCCGGCAGCGTGAAGACCGAATGGACAACCACAGTCATTCCGGATTCAAGTTGCCGCTGGTTGGTGTCGTTGAGCGGAACAGGCTGCTCGCTGTAATCCAGACCGATACCGTGGCCGTAGCGGGAACCGGGCATGTCAAAGTTGTAGTGCGCCCCAATGTCGCGAATGGTGGCCCCCACCTCGGCAACGCTCACTCCGGGCTTCAGTCTCAAGAGGCCCGCGTCCTGCGCCTCACGTACAACGGCATAGATGTCGGACAGCTCCCCGCACGGCCTGCCGAGCGCGCCCGTGCGATGGCCGTGACACCAGTATCCTTTATAGACAACGTATGAGCAGGAGGCCATCAGATCAGCATTCTGCAACACGCGCTCGTGCGGTTTGAGATCCAGTCGCGAGTCCGCCCACTGCGAAGGAGGTCCGGACGCCATCCAGTACTTGGCATGGTCTGCGCCTTCGCGGCGCACAACACGTTCCATCTCGGCAACGATTTCTATACCGCGCATGCCAGGGCGAGCTACTCTGAGCATTGTCTCAAATCCCAGGTCACTTAGTCTGGCCGCCTCGCGCATGAACTGCACTTCGTCCGGCGACTTGATAGTACGGATTTCGCTGACAATGTCATCGACTCTGCGGAGCTGGTCACCTAACCCATCACTCAGTGACTCGAAGAACGGAACCGGCATCGAACCAATCCCCACGACCCCCACACCCTTTCCGCCGGCACCCGCATCATCAAGAATCGCCCGCGTCTCGGCTACGAAGTCGCGCGGACCGTGGCCCTGTCCTTTGCGATGCGCGGCAATGGCGTTGGGGTCAATCGGCTGAACCAGTCGAACATCCTGAATGGGGCTCACATCCGCGATCTGCTCGAGCATATAGTCCATACCCGTGAGCAGCAGTACCACAGGTCCCGCCACGGGCACGACTACGACAGACTCGACAATCCGATCGTGGTTAGCCCAGCCGGACAGGTAAGCCACGTGACCGGTTTGCATCCACTTGTGTTCAGCCGGCGGGGAGTAAGCCAGCAGAGCACCGAGATCGTTCTCACGCAGATACGCTCTTACGAGCTCGTGGCGAACGTTGAATTGCGCGCCGACGCTCGAGTCATTCATCATCTTTCAACCCCTTCATCATTCGAAGATCAACATGGGTAGCTGCACTGCACCAAGCTCACATGTTCCCTGGCACAGCGGGTTCATCGCAGACAAATGGGAGACAGCGTGCCAGCATGATTGCGACACAGAGCAGCCCAGGAAGAACGACAATGTGCCATACACTGTGATCCCACAGTGCCTTGACGCCAATCACAGCAAACACCACCCCCCCAAGAAGGTTGAGTGCACCCAGCCAGCCAGGCAGACGGAGCGGATCTGGCAGGAACTTCCGGTCGGCCCAGACATTTGCCAGGCAAAAGAAACTACACAGCAGCACGCCGGTGTAGAGACCAGCCGGTGTAATAATGTCAACCAGAGTGACGTCGGAGTACAGACGTTTGAGCCATAAGATGGTCAAACCACCGCCAAACGTCCAGACGATTACTATCCACCGGATACGCGCAACCGGCAAACGGTCCCGACTGCGAGATATCGTCAGTAAATACTCGTAGACCGTGCGATAGGTCATTTCCGGCCCGGCATACATGCTGCCGAAAAACGCAGAAAAAACCGCCAGCTGATACAGTGGCAGAAGCAGGGGACTTAAACGCGTCAGGAACAAGGCCTGGTGATTCAACAGATCCACGCCTTCAGGAAGCAATTGCTGAGGACGCAGAACCACTGCTCCCAAAATGGCAAACGCACCTGCGATCAGCACGATCATCACAAAACTCAGCACAGTGTCGATGATGGCAGCGCGCACCCAGGCACGGGCCGGGTGGTGTGGTTGCACCGCTGTTAGTTTCAGCACGTCCTGACCGGCTACCCCCACATGAGCACGTCCCCATTGTTTGTCGCGCAGGAACGAGGCATAACACAAATAGTCATAACTCTGCCCCCCAATCGCCGCGGCGTACATGGACAGTTCAACCCATACGGTGCGATTCTGCAGGTTCGGATAGCTTTCCCGTGCCCAGTCCGGATACACCAGTGATTGAGGAATCAGCAAGCCCTTCAGAACACCAAGCCAGTCAGTACCAATCGAGACGACAGACGCAAAGACTCCCAGAATTGTGACTCCCAGGATGACGATTTGTGCGCGTTCGAGGAATTGATAACCGCCGCACGCCAGAAGCAGCAACGAGACACCGACAGCGGCTGTCGCCCAGATCTGAAGATCGCCGATGCCGAATATCCACGTGCTCACCGTCCCAAGAATGCCCTGCATGAACGAACTCCAGAACGGTGTGCAGAGCACCGCTATCAGGACGACAAACAGCGGCAGCCAGCCGCGCGGACCCGGAAGCTGACTCCATCGCTCAAAAGGATGGGCGCCACTGAGCACCATATGTCGCATGCTGCTGTAAGCCATCGCCCATTTCAGCAGAGAGACCAGCAGGAAGATCCACAAAGGTGCGTAGCCGAACAGGGCACCGCTGCGGGAAGGGAATAGCACCTCACCACTGCCTACGTTGACCGATGCAACAATGGCACCCGGCCCGAAATACCGCAACCACTGCAGTGGATTGCGAGACAGCAGCGAATGCGGTGGCGCAAGAATCTCAGCATCAATACTGGTGTTCATTCCGTGAGGTTCCTGCAGAACAGGCTGTTCAGGCCCTCAATTCCCGCTGCTGATACAGTACAGATGTCGGTGAGTGCGAAGGAACAGGTCTCCATGGGCGGGAGCCAAGGCTGCATACGTCGGTTCCCCGATACTGTTCTTTGCAATGCGGTCAAAGTCTGTTGACGCCTTCACCACAAACGTATCGCCTTCCAGATTGCTGACGTACAGCCGTCCTTCAGCCAAAAGGATGGATCCCCACAGATTGCCGGACAGCCGCTCTCGATAGACGACTTCACCAGTGTCAGCGTGCAGGCACTGCAGAACGCCGTTGGCGTCAGCCAGGTATATGTATCCATCATGAATGATACCACTGCCGACTCGTTGCGGATTCTTTTTCTCTGTTCTCCACAACCGATGAGTTGCCGTGGCGTTACCCGAGCCCCCGGGACGGATTCCCATCGTGGGTCCGTTGTGGCCTGAGATACCAATAATGATGCGCCCATCGTTTCCGATGATCGGCATCGCGTAGATCTCGTTCCCGAGACCGTCCACCTGCCACAGTGTTTTCCCGCTGGTCGGATCGTAGCCCTTGAACCACCCGGGGCCGCCGATTTTTGCGCCGGGCAGCGGCATGATCAATTCCTGACGAGAGCCGACATTCACAATCACCGGTGTGCTCCAGGAGCCGAATGCCGGGCTGTTGATCGGGGTTTCCCGCGACGTCCACACGGTGTCGCCTGTTATACGGTCCAGTCCGTAAAGTATCGACGGCTTTCCCGGCCCGTGGAATACAATAAGCAGGTTGTCATGGATGACGGGACTGCCGCCATTGCCCCAGCGGCTAACAACATGACCAAGCTTGCGGTGCCAGAGTTGTTTGCCATCGAGTCGGCAGGCGAGGATCCCGCCAGACGCAAAATTAGCATACACCACCTTCCCGTCGGTAACAGGTGACGCACTGCAGGGAGGGTTCTGCCGGTGCGTCGTTTCCTCGATGTTGCAGTTAACTTCGTGCTGCCACTGCTTTTCGCCGGTTCTGCGGTTCAGCGCAATCAGCGCCCGCTGCTTTCCACCGTCCAACCCCTGAGTGAAAAACACCTGATCGCCCCAGACGATGGGCGTTGAGTTACATGGTTCCGCGAGTGGAACTTTCCAGCGGATGTTTTGCGACGCGTTCCAGCGGACCGGCAAACCTTTTTCATCGCTGATTCCGGTCCCGTGTGGTCCTCGCCACGCCGGCCAGTTTCCTGCCGACGCCTGAGCACAGACGGTCGCCGAAATAAGGACTGTCAGAATACGGATCGGCATAGAAGTCGTCTCCGGAAAATCAGGGAAAACCCAACCGGCACAATAACCACGGATTGTCGACGAAAGTCCCGAGCGAATCCACTCGCCACAAAGTCTCAACGAATTGAATCGCCTCAAACTTGATGGGTCGTCTCCCAGGCATCCCAGTTCGCAGTGGCCCGGTCAGGTTTGAGCAGCCTTTCCATGAGCGGTCCGTAGTGAAGCTCAATGTCACTCTGAACTCCCGTGACTTTGCCTGCCATTAATTCGGCGCCGACGTCTGCATAGCAGTTTCCCTTCCCGGAGAGTCCGGCGATCCCGTGAACTCGCCGGGAAGGGGTGAATTCGCCGAGTATCGGGAGATCATCACATGTAAACGACTGCAGTCCTCCCCAGCGATGCGTAATGCGCACCCCCGCCAGATGCGGAAAGAAGATGGCGAACTGGGTGTCGAGCCGATGCTGGTGCTCAGTTGATGGACTGAACCCCTCACTCTCCAATTGTGGATTCGGGGCACCACTCTTCGTAAACTGCGGAAACAAGCTGTCCGGTTCGTCTCGCATTCTTCCACCCCCAAACAACAACCGAAATCTGCCATCGTCCTCGATAATTTCGCGCCACCAGGCAAGCGGACCACCACAACATCCTGTGCAGGGGCGTTCCGCAAGCGGCTCTGTGACGAAGACCTGACCGCGTTCGGCCCGCAGGCTAGGTTCCAATGCCGGAACGAGCTGCGGCACCAGAGCGTTCGTTGCCAAAAAGACTCGCTCCGCGGTCACGATGCCACCAGATGTGTGCAATCGCACGGAACTGTCGCAGACTTCAATTCGCTGCGCACGAGTTTCCTCAAAGAGGCTTACCTCTGGCCGCTGCGAGATGCCGCGGGCCAAACCGACAACGAATTTTCCGGAGTGAAACTGAGCCGCCTCCCACTGGGCGAACGCCGCAACAGGAAATGGACTGCCGGATCGTTCCTGCGTTTCATTCTTGTCAAGTATGACGGCGTCAAAACCGTCCTGACGAAGAAGCGCACAATCCGTTCTGTAGGCTTCCAACTGCTTCTCCCACCCTGGTACATCAGGACGCACAAGCGTGAATAGACCATTTGCCTGGTAGTCACATGCGATTTCGTACTCGTCAATCTGTTCTCTGATCAGGCGATGACTTTCCAGTCCGAGCCTCCACAAATCGCGCGCCATCTCACGCGAGTGCACCTGCGAAAACTCTGCGTAACTGCCCCCCCCGAAAGTGATGCAGCCCTGATTGCGCGCAGACGCACCGTCCCCCACCCAACCGGCTTCGACCACAACCACATTGACACCATACCGCGCAAGACAGTGTGCGAGTTTAAGGCCGCTGATTCCGGCCCCTACCACCACAACGTCTGCAGTGATATCGTGTCCAAGCTGTGGGTATCTCGGGCGTTCGATGTCAAGCCAGAACGGAAGTCCGCAGTGAGGAGTTGTTACAGGCGTGGACATAAATACTTGTACTTAAGGGGCAGCTTGTACATCTAACCGGGAAAGACGGGGTCACGGGCAATCATACCGTCTTTCATGTAGATCCGCCGTTTGGCTTCTCGTGCGATTTCCAGCTCGTGGGTCACCATGATGATCGTGCGGCCTTCCCTATTCAGTCGGTGCAGGATTTCCATGATCTCCTTTGATGTCGACGAATCGAGATTGCCCGTCGGTTCGTCGGCGAGGATGATCGCAGGATCGTTGACGAGCGCACGGGCGATCGCGACCCGCTGTTGCTGGCCGCCGGAAAGCTGATAGGGACGATGGTCGAGACGGTCCGCAAGACCAACCTGCACCGCCAGTTCCCTGCACCAATCGTCATCTTCCCGACTCAAAGGAGGCCTGCCCCGGCGATAGTTCAATGGCATCTGGATATTTTCCAGAACGGTGAACTGAGCTATTAGATTGTATGACTGAAAAATGAACCCGATCATTTTATTTCGAATTGCCGACAATTCGTGGTCCGTCAGCATCGACACATCACTGCCCGCGATAACGTAACGGCCTGTGGTCGGTCGATCGAGGCCACCGAGGATATTCAGAAGCGTGCTCTTTCCGCTGCCGGATGAGCCCATGATTGCCACGAAGTCGCCGGTCGGAAACTCAGCAGACACTCCCCTCAGCGCTTTCACGGTGTGATCACCGAGGTGATAGTACTTGTGCAGATCATCGATGAGTCCGGCGAGTTCCATTAAATACTGACCGTGCAATGTGATCGGGTCTGAGATACTCAACAGTTATTCGTGCCTGAGTGCTTCGATGGGGTCCATAATTGCAGCGCGACGCGCGGGATACAGACCGAAGACAATTCCCACGCCAACGGATATAAAGAAAGCGGCGAAAACCGACCAGGGAGCGATGATCGGTTTCAGATTCTGAATGGTTGGCGGCAGCGACCGCCAAACTTCCGGCAACCAGCTCTCGATTCCCCAAAGGACGGTGTCCGTTGCAGGCCCGCAAAGAAAGCCGCAAACAACTCCGGCGACTCCACCAAGACCGGACAGCACCATTGTTTCAGCCAGGAATTGCTCAATGATGTCAGTTTGATTTGCTCCGATGGAGCGGCGAATGCCGATTTCTCTCGTACGTTCCGTAACCGTTGCCAGCATAATATTCATGATGCCGATACCACCGACAAACAGAGAGATCCCGGCAATGACAATCAACAGCACATTGAACATCATGCGCAGCATCTCTGCCTGTCGCAACAGTTCCTTCGGGACGGTGATGGAGTAGTCACCTTTGTTGCTATGATATTTTTCGAGCAGGATTTCGATAATGTCAGCGGCCTCTCCCACCTGAGACACATCACCAACAGTTACTGTAATTTGACTGAGCTCAACCAGTTCACCCTCCCGGCTCCCTGCTCGTGATGTCACAACCTGATCACCAATCCGGGACCGGAATGTTGACAGCGGAATGTATACATCTTCGTTATAATCGCGACCTTCAAAGCTGCTGCCAATTGACGCTGAGGGCATACGGCTCTCTGTCTGCCCAACAATCAGATATACATCGGTACGATTGTTTGCTGCGATTTCAATTGTTCGGCCGATGGGATTTTTATAGCCAAACAGCGATTCGGCAGTGGCGGCGGCGATAACGGCCACGTTCTGCCGCTCTACTATGTCCCGATCCGACAACATCCGACCCCGATTGCGATTCAGATAATTGATGTCGAAATAAGCCGCTGTACACCCGATGAGCTGAACGTCGGTATCCTGGGTTCCCGCGCGAACGTTGCTGGAAATTTCCCGCATGGGGACGGCACGTTCGACCGTTGGCACACCTGCAAGAATTCGCTCGTAGTCGTCACGCTTCAGTCCGTACTCGACGATAAAACTGCGACCGGACGATGAACTTGTCGATGGTTTGACACTCTTGAGAATGATATTTGTCGCACCCAGTTCCTTGATCTGCTGTTGAGCCTGATAACTTACACCTTCACCCAGCGCGACAAGCCAGATCACAGCAGTCACACCGATCAGAATTCCCAGCACCGCCAGACCAGCGCGCAATTTATGAAGAAGCAGACTCTTGAAGCTGTGGAACAGCGGGCGGACTAATCGTTTAATCACAGAATACGGCCTTCTTGCCACAACGTCCGTTCTAAGGATCATCCCGATGAACGGAAAGAGACTGATCGTCCATCTTCAAGGTCGAGGTGCCAGACGACTCATCACCGGATCCAGGGACTCGCCGACAGTCTCTGTTGCAGCTACCTCCGGCCGTTCAAACCAGCCGGCGAGCCTCCCTGACCTCCACGTGTCCTGCGCACCTCCTCGATTTCCTCTGTTGTGATCCCTCCGTCTCCGTTGGTATCCATACGGTCGAAAAACGGCCGCATGCGTTCCGGAGCCTCGTCCTTGGAGACTTTCCCGTCGCCGTCCGTATCAAACTGCATCATGTCAAGCCCGCCATGAGCTGAAGAAGACCGCCGGTCCGGACGCTCACGGTCTGCGGGCTGAGCCACATCATCCGTACGTCCGCCGGCGGACGCTCCATCTGGTGCTCCCCCGAACTGGCCAGCACTCGTAAATCGCCGCCGACTTTCGAGCATGGCATTAGTTTCTGCTTCGTTCAGTGCACCATCCCCGTCTGCATCAACGTGGCTGAACCAGAATTGTGCTGATCGCTGAGACTGTTCATCGAGTTCCGATTGCGCCACCTTGTCGTCTCCATCTTTATCGTACTCAGCGATGTAAGCTTTTCCGGATTCCGGCAACTCGGATCCGCCACCGGAAATTCCGCGGCGCTGTCCATCCGAAGTCTGTTCAGCCCGAAGCTGTGTGTCCTGAGTGCCATCGGATAGATCACCGTCGCCGAACTGCGACCGATCACGGCCCGAATCTTCGAGCAGGATTTCCCGGGCGGCTTCATCAATCACAGCTTTCGGATTTCGCAGCACCTTGTCATTTTCCTTTACTCCCCCCAGGACTTCGACCATCTTGTCGTTCGTGCGACCAAGCTCAAGTGGCTGTTTGCGATAGCCATCAGTGTTCTTCACCCAGCAAAAATACGATCCTCGCTGTTCAACAATCGACGACACCGGCACAGTCACTACATCCTTCAAATCAGCAATGAGGATTTCAACGTGTGCTGTCATGCCTGGACGTAATGTTTTTGACTCACCTTCAATCGCCACTGTTGTCGCATATTCCTTAACGTTGGCAGAGAACCAGCTGGTTTGTTCCGGCTGATTCGCCACGGAAATGACGTGGCCTTTGTAGTCCACGTCCTGAATCACAATACGAGCCGGCATTCCCCGCCTGAGCTGATCGATCTTCGACTCATGAACAGTTACCTTGACCTGCATCTGAGAAAGATCCGGCAGCCGGATGATTGTCTGCCGCTCCCGAACACTGGCGCCTTCCTCGATCTGGACGTCCTGATTGCCGCCGTATCTGCGACCAGGATTGTTTGCATAGACAACCATTCCATTCTGCGGTGCGTGGATCACGCAGCTGTTGAGTTGTTTCTGGAGTCGTTCAAGACGAACCTTCTCAAGATCAAAGGCTGCCTGATTCGCACGAGCCTGCGCAGCTGCTGCCTCGCGCTTTGCTTCAAGGTCTTTGAGTGTTTTCTGTTTTGTAAACTCGACAAGGACCTTCTTCCGTGTCTCCGCCGCTTCAAGCTCCAGCTTCGCCCGCTCGACTGCAAACTGGTCGGCTTCCCGCTGCAGCGACGTTGCGAAGCCCTTCCGCACCATTTTCTTTGTGAAGACGAGAAAATTCTCCGCCGACCGCAGATTCTCCTGTGCAATCCGAATGTCGGCTTCAGCCTTCTTCTGCTCTTCGATGAATGTGCCCTCCTGGTACTCGTTGACAGCCAGCTCTGCCGCCCCGTGGTCTCCCCTAGCCTGAATTCTGGCGGCGTTCGCCTTCTCGAAATTCATCTTCTGTGAGTTAAGCTGGTCCTCAATATTTGATTTGTCCAGCCGTACGATCTCGTCACCAGCCTCCACCGTTGTGCCATCTTCGACGATCCACAGAATCGTACTGCCCCCGCTAACAGAACTTTTCACATCGACGTTCATTGCACTTTCAACGTTCCCGTCTTCGGTCACAGTCACAAGGATGTCATCCTTCACAACATTATAGAGTAAAACTCCATCTTTCCGTTGTGATTCCTCGTCGCCGTTGAGTGATGCCCAGGCGAAGGCTCCCCCGGAAACCAGTACAAGCAACAACAGCAGTCCAACGACTGTGCCACCGCTGCTTCCACGACGAACCGGTTGTTGGTTAAACTCCACCTGCACTGGTTCCTTCGGCAATTCGAAAGCTGCCATGACGGTGTCCCCGCTGAACAAACGATCCCGCAAAACAGGTTGGTTGCGGGTCAACTGCGTTCGTGTGACAAGAAGGTTAAATCTTACCTGATCGAGAATGCAAAATATATCCGAATGAGTGTCAAACTTTGTTTTGGAGAACGCGCGCGACACCGCGCAGCGACCTCTTGCACCGGAGCAGGACGTCAGTTCGGAAGCGAAATTACGGATGTCAACTGATCAACCCGCCAATGGACGTCGCAACCTTAAAACGTCAGGAATGCCTGATCCAAACGAACAGGCGTCGGACTTTGATCAAGATACAACAAACAGCGAAGACCTGCGGCAGGTGCCGCCGGTTCACACGTCCACTCGCTGCCAGCTTCTCTCCGGAATGGTTCTTCGAGCTGGTCGAGGACGTGAACCGGGGCTTCTGTAGCTGCAGGATTACTGCGTTGGGGTCATCGCTGCTGGGACGCATGGTGTGATTTGGGGCTCCAACCAACCTGTGTGCAGGTCGCTTTCCAACCCTCACTTTTCCACGCCGCACATGCTTCCGATGATGGTGCCTCTATGGACGGATTCGCCACGGGAGAGTCAGTATCTGATCGAATCTCGGACTCGGTGAAGTTAACGTTTTCAGGTGTCTCATGTCGTTGTTGCGCCCACTGGTCCGCCGTAGTCGGTGGCAGTTGCGGGCATGATTCGTGTGCCCCAGACGCTTTGACGGCTTCACTCAGTGGGCAATCAACCCATAAACCATTTTCGTCAATCAGCATGACACCCAGTTCGCGATACAGCTGCATGCGGGTCGCGTGGTAATTCAACCAGACGCTCATCAGGTTGTTCTGCGTATTCCGCAGATCGGACAATGCAAACAGGAGATTCTGAGCCAGTGTCGGGCCGAATGACTGTGGCAACTGGCCTGGTTGAGCCGGAGCCGTCGGCTGGTTCAGCGCCTCACGCGTCTGATCAACTCGACGAATTGCAATCGCGACAGCTCGTCGCTGAATTTCCAGATTGATTCGCAACTGCTCCAAACCGCGAATCAGGTTACGAGTGTTCTGCATGATCAGATCTTCGAATTGGATCATTTGCCGTCGGGCCTGCTGGTACTCCACCAGCTGCTGGCGGAAACTGTTTCGCTCCAGTAGTCTCGTAAGTGGTGGATCGAACTGTACCGACGCCCCGAGCGAACCAGTCTGTCCATCGAATTTCAGCGGATTTCGTCCGCGTGTGTTCAAGTCACCGTCAAAGCGAATGCTCACGTCAGATTTTAGAGCGTTGGCGTTGAATTCGATCAGACGCCATGAATCAACGAGTGCGGCCCGGTTATTCATCCAGTCCAGCCGATTGACACGTGCGATCTGCAGAGCTGCATTTGATGTCAGATCAATCTTCTCGACGGTGATCATTTCCAGGCGGGCGCGTGCCAGAATCAGCGATCCTTCCCCAAGAATTGCTCCAACTTCATTCAGGATTTCCACCACGCCGTCACCAATGTCTTCGCGTTTCTCATCGGTGATGTCCGAGACCAGCTCCTGCAGTCGTTCTCCGGACTCCTCCAGCCGCTCATGAAGCTCAACCAACTCGGAATCCATCCGTTCGCGTTCTTTTTCCAGCTGACTGCGTTGCGCACCGTCCAGTCCCTCGAGTCGCCCGATAAGTACCTCGTCCAGTTTTTGGAGTTCGGGCGGCAGTTGTTTCAGCTGCTGGCCAACCAGATCTGCAAACTCCCGGACCTGTGTAAACGCGGATTCGAGCTGTTCGTCATTCGGCTGTTCCGGCAGGTCTCCGAACTGAGAAATGTACTGCGTAATCTGAGCCTGCAGCTCAGACACATCAGGAAGGATGAGTTGAAACGGACGGATCATGCTATCGTCAGGTGACAGCTGAAGATTCGGCGGCAAACCCAGTGTCACGCGTTTGAATGTGTCAAGCGAGGTTGCCAAAGTGTTCTGTGACTGAAGCAGATTGGCGCGTTCGGTCTCTATGTTCTGACGAAACTGATCCACCTGAGCGATATCGATCAGTCCTGCCTCCAGATTGGACTCAAGCAAAGCCAGTGTCTGCAGCTGCGCGGCAAGACTGTCCTCAGTATTTCTGATCTGCTGAAACTGTTGCAGCAGTCCCATGAATCCCCCGACAACGCCGGCACCACCACCGGCAAACCCTGCACCACCACCAGCACCTCCGTCGGCCGCACCGCCCCGGCCGAAGATCCGTCCGAACCCTGTCGCATCACCCACACCACCAAATCCGGCACCGCCCTGTCCAGTGAATCCTGTCAGCCCCGTGCCACCCTGAAACCCTCCACGACGTTGTGGTCCTGTAACACCGAGTTCGCCAATCACCACATTCGTGTAAAATCCCTGGCGATACCGCTGCAGGGAACGCAGGTTGGCCAGCAGTGCACGTTCCGCGATCGTCAAACGTTCCAGCTCCACTGCCCGGCCACCAGCTCTCAACAGCGGCTGAAGAAACGTGAAACCAAGCGTCGAACGCGCAGTACTGGAATCCGACCCGAGGAATTGCCACGTAAATGCATTTGCAAAGTCAACCAGAAGCTGTCCGCCGGCGGCAAGACGACGATTCAGCACCGCATTACTGCCTCTAAATCCACCACTTCTGCCGGCGTCATTGGTGACCGACAATAAATTACTTTCTCCCCCGGGACCTTTGCGTCCGAGATGCGAATAGCTGATTCCCGTCCCGCCGAAGAACTGCACGTCGTAACGGAATCGCTCCGAACTGACGTCAAGAGCAGAAAAATAGAGTGTTTCCAGCTGTTGCTGCCACCTGGGAGAATGAATCAGAGCGAGCTGAATCGAGTCCTCAAGCGTTAGCTGAATATCACCCTGGTCATTTCGGACTGCTGTGTTTTCCAGATATTCATACCAGTACGGGTTCTCAAGGTGATCAATATCACCGTTGTTGTGCCATTCGTCCCAGTGCTCTTTTCCGTCGACACAATGCATCAACTGATGTGACGCGGGATCATCCGGCGGCATGGGCGGGTGATCGGGGTCGTACACGTCCGCGTATCGACTTCTCGCATCAACATCAATTCCGAAGTCGTCTAATCCCCAGCGAGCGTCGCCCGATTTTTCATGGACCAGACATGCCACCTCATGGTCGGCCTCTAAACGAAAGTGCTCCCGTGCGCAACCGGAGAAAGTCACGGCAAGCAGAACACCAAGCACCCCAAGGTGTGTCTTTTTACTGCACGTCCTGAGTGATTCACCCCGAATACACCAAAGGTACTGCGCTGACAGCCAGAAAACTTTTCGCGAGCACACTAATTGTGCCCATGACCCAATTGCCATCTCCGCTCCCCCCGAACAGAAAGGAACAGCATCGCTCAAACTAATGCGCCACTTTGATTCTCAGATACGGAAATCGTCAGACATTGTATCTGCGAGCCGACGTTCCCAATTGTGCACGCAGCCGAAGCAGGGCTGTATCTGCTTTTACGGATCGACATTCTGAATTTGCCGCCTTTAACGAATACGAAATAGTAGGATGAATTGTGGCTGGTGCCTGTCTGCAGCACTGCCAGCGGTGACTCTCGACATAACTCAGCCGGATACCTTTGTAACCGGTAATCTTTGCCGATTGCAGAAGAGATTGTTCTGCAGCGTGCTGGCTGCCCACCAAATGACGGTCTGGTTCTGCTGCCTGGCTGATCTGCCCGGGTTTTAACGAAGGCACCACGACCAGGATGTGCAGTTCAACATTATTGTGAAACCCGTATCCTCTGCTGGCAATGCACAGTCGTTCCTGTTGCCTGGGAGACCCTGTGAACCGGCAGGCACACTTGATTTCAGGATTTCCACACCGTAATTTTCACCCTTAGCGAAGTTGATCCGCTCTCGTCTCCAGGCCAAGGGGCACGTCGATGCTTGCTTTGATTTTCAGAACACAACATATCGTGTTTGCAGGATGTCTTTTGCCGACTTTGTTTTTTGCATCGCTGCACAGCACAGTCACTGCTCAGGAATCCGGTGCCACCAGGAGCAATCGCGCGGCTGGAAATGCATGGAAGAAACACTCGATTCCCACCGGTGGCCAGACGATGACGGCCGTCGCCGCCGATTTCACGGGTGACGGCAAGACCGACATCATTGCCAATTGCAACAGAAGAACGTGGCTGTTTGTCGCACCGAAATGGAAGAAAATCCTCCTGGCAGAAGACGTTGACCATGACTTTCTTCACAGCGAAGTGATGGACGTCGACGCAGATGGAGATCCCGATTATCTGGCCACGCGATACACTCCAGGTCTGATTGTCTGGTTTGAATGCCCCGAACACCCGACCAGGGAACCATGGTCAGTTCACCTGGTGGATGACCAGGTGAATGGCATTCATGGTCTGCTCATCGGCGACGTCGATGGCGAAGGCAAATCTGATCTCCTGGCAACGAGTGCCCTTGCCGAAGGTCCTTTTCCCGAATCGCTGGTCTGGTTTCGCGTGCCCGGCAATCCCCGCACGGCAAACAACTGGGAACGCTATGTGTTTGCCGATAAGGATGCCCCAGGTCTCTCTCACTACTTGGGATTAGGTGATGTGAACGGTGACGGGCGTCCTGATGCCGCCAGTGCAGCCAAATCAGGAAATTGGTTTGCCTGGTGGGAGGCTCCTGCCAACCCGAGAAATGTCTGGACGAAGCACCTGATCGCTGAAAACCAGTTCGGCGCCACCAACATCCATCCTGTTGATGTCGACAGGGATGGGAACGTCGATTTTATGGCGTCACGCGGTCATGGAACGGGGGTCGTCTGGTTCGAGGCCCCTCACTGGAAGCCCCACGAACTGAGTGACACGGTGGCCGGTGCACATTGTCTGACCATTGCCGACCTGGACGAAGATGGAGACATGGACGCTGCGACCTGTGCCGGAGCCTGGATAGAAAAGAAACACTGGCAGGCCGTATGGTTTGAAAATGATGGACGAGGTCATTTTGCGACACATGTCATCGGTGGAAACCAAACAGGCTACGACATCCGCTCCGTGGACATGGACGGCGACAGCGATCTTGATTTGCTGATCGCGGGCATGGACAGCCATAATGTCGTATGGTACGAGAACCCGCTTCGCTGATGTCACAGATCGCGCCAATTCGTATACGAACGCTTGGTCAACACTTCATCGACTTCTCGCCGGGACGCCGGTGCGAGCCACATGGACCAGCCGTGGATGTAAT
Source organism: Planctomycetota bacterium (assembly GCA_963581585.1). Classification (GTDB taxonomy): domain Bacteria; phylum Planctomycetota; class Planctomycetia; order Planctomycetales; family Planctomycetaceae; genus S139-18. The sequence continues at coordinate 63,693 of CAUZPL010000019.1, read as the reverse complement.
ACGGTTCATTAAGTGTAAGCGGTCCCTCGATCCGCTGAACATAATGAATCCCGGAAAAGTGCCGCCAGTCAGCGGCTGACTGCAAATTCAGTTGCTGAACGCATCGGAAAATAACTCCCCTTCCGTCGCTCGCATCAATCTAAGGGGCACAGCCCGACGCTCAGATCATGTTGGGACACAATGCCCAGCTCATCTGACATCCGACCGGCCGGTTTAATCCAGCCGCGATTCCGACTATGCTCCCTGAAGACTACTCCACCAAAGCGAGGTCCACATGAGCGACACTCCAGCCCCGACACCTTGGCCTGGTTCCAGGGATATGCCGCAGTGGACATCGAACGAACTGATCGATGCGCCCGTCTTTACAAAAAAAAACTGGTTCGCATTGCTGGGGCCGGGACTGATTCTCGGCGGCGGGGCAATCGGAGGTGGCGAATGGCTGGTCGGTCCCAAGGTGACCGCGCTGTACGGCGGCTCGCTGTTGTGGCTGGCAACGCTCAGTATTCTGGGCCAGGTGATCTACAACATCGAAATCAGCCGCTACACACTGTACACGGGTGAGCCCATTTTCACGGGCAAGTTTCGCACGATGCCTGGCCCCAAATTCTGGGTCATCGCTTACTTGCTCTTCGACTTTGGATCTGTTTTCCCCTACCTGGCAGCAAACGCAGCAACGCCGGTGGCGACTCTCATCAAAGGAGGCGTCGTGCCCGATCCGGAAAACGTCGACGCCGATTTCTGGTTGATGAAGGGGTTGGCTTATCTGATTTTCATTACTGCGTTGATTCCATTGCTGTTTGGCGGAAAGATCTACCGTTCACTCAAAGTCGTCATGACCTTCAAGCTGATCGTCGTGTTCGGATTCCTGCTGTTTCTGGCATTCTTTTATTCCAACGCCGGGACCTGGGTCGAAATCACGACCGGATTCTTCAAGTTCGGCAGTGTTCCGGTTGTGGCTGATGAGGATACCAACGGCAACGGTGTTCTGGATCCGGGTGAAGACTTTGACAGGGACAACCATCTGGATATCGCGGAGCCCGTCTTCGCGCGAGACGAGTCGGGGAAAATCACGAAATATGAGGACGTCGACGGTGACGGCAAACCGGACGGTGCGAATGTCGAAAACATGTTTGTGTCCCTCATCAGCGGCAAAGGCATGCCCGACATTGACTTCACAATGATGGCCTTCATCGCGGCGCTGGCTGCGATTGCCGGATCGGGAGGATTATCAAACGCGCCGACCAGTAATTACACGCGCGACCACGGCTGGGGGATGGGGCACCACGTCGGAGCGATCCCCAGTGTGATCGGCGGACATGACATTTCGCTTTCACACGTCGGCTGTATATTCGAACCAACCGAAGAAGCGATGCCTCGCTGGCGCAAATGGTATAAACACGTTTGCCGCGATCAACTGGCTGTCTGGCTTCCCGCCTGCTTTGTGGGCCTGGCACTCCCAGCCATGCTGTCGATCCAGTTTCTGGATCGGGGAACTGAAGCAGGCAACTGGACGATGGCTGTTATGACAGCTGAAGGCGTCCAGGAAAGTGTTGAGGAACAGTCGGGCGCCGGTCTGGGCCGCTTTTGCTGGTTCATGACCCTCTTATGCGGATTTTTGGTACTGGCTCCGACAATGTCCACATCAGCAGACGGAATCATCCGTCGCTGGGTAGACGTCTTCTGGACCAGCAGCGGACGGCTTCGGGCAATGGATCCGAGACACATCAAAGTGGTCTATTTCAAAGTGCTGATTGGATACGGCATCTTCGGTCTCGTGATGCTGTCCCTCAACCCCAGCGATCTCATCAAGTACGCCACGATGTTCTTCAACGTCGCACTGGGTTTCAGTTGCTGGCACACGCTGGCCATCAATCTGACGCTGTTGCCAAAGCCACTGCGACCAGGCTGGTTCGTTCGCTGTGCCCTGTTGCTGGCGGGCGCTTATTACATGATGCTGGGAACTTTCGCCATCGCACAAACAACCGGCATTCTGGGTTGATACAGGTCAGCAGAAGCTACCGCGCTCCAATCCCACTTCCGAAGTCCCGGGAACGTCCTGACAATGAATTTTCAGCAGGATCAACTGACCGAACTGACACTGAATATCTTTGATGCCGCAGGCTGTGACCACGCTGAAGCGCAAAGAGTGGCCAGGCATCTTGTGGAGGCTAACCTGGTCGGACACGATTCGCACGGAGCGATTCGGATTCCATCCTATGTCCAGTGGCTGCGCGATGGAAAGGTCTTTGCTAACCAGTCCATGCGGATTGTCACCGAGAACGACGTGATAGCTGTTGTCGATGGACTGTTTGGCCTTGGGCAGAGCATCGGTGAACAGGCGATTCAACTGGGAATCGATAAATCACGCAAACACGGTGTGTCTGTCATTGCACTGAGAAATTCCGGACATCTGGGCCGTATCGGGGACTGGGCAGAGATGGCGGCTGAGGATGGAATGTGCTCGCTGCATTTCGTCAACACCAGTGGCGCCGGAATGCTTGTGGCGCCGTTTGGCGGAATCGACCGCCGTCTGTCCGCGAATCCCTTCGCCGCGGGTGTCCCGACAGGGACCGGTGCGCCGCTGATTCTCGACATGTCTGCCTGTACGATCGCCGAGGGCAAGATCCGAGTTGCCCTCAACAAGGGAGTGCCTGTTCCCGACGGTTGCCTGATTGATGCTCAAGGCAACCCGACAAACGACCCCGCTGCGTTCTATAGTGAACCAGGCGCGATTCTGCCAATCGCTCAGCACAAGGGCTCCGGCCTGTCAATGATCATTGAGATGCTGGCCGGCGCTCTGACGGGAAGTTCCTGTTCGAATCCTGAGAAAAGTTGGCGCGTCGTCAATGGGATGTTGTCGGTCATTGTCGATCGCAGTTTCTTTGGGTCCGCTGAGGAGTTCTTTCCCGAAGTAGCTAGGTTCATTGAATTTGTAAAAACCTCCCGAACCGTGGACGACAATGGCGAGATCCTCGCACCGGGCGAAATTGAACAACGAACGCGGGCTCACCGCCTGTCGCATGGAATCGACCTTGACGACACTACATGGCAACAGATCTGCCAAACCTGCCAACAACTGAATGTCGAACATGGCTTCGTTTCGGCAGACGCGGAAAGTTCATCCAACGCTCGTGATGCGCCTATCTCCCGGTAGCAAGTCCACGCCAATCGGTGCCAGGTTAGTACGTCCTCCACTTGTTCAATGTGGACAGGCAGTACGCCGATGAGATTTGAGTCGGTCTCGTTCAAGAGCAGTGGTGCAGCCTCACTCTGGAAAACTTTAGCTTTCGGTCACGTTGTCCGCCCGTTCCCGTGTTGCCAGGAGTTTCTTTTGATACCGGCCCTGCACAATGTCTACGGCCACCAGCACGATGAGCACGAAGTAGAATGTGCTTTTGGCCATCGGTTCCACGGGGTGTCCGAAAAGACTCACATGAGCCCTGTGGCCACCTTCCGAGACCAGCATGATTCCCACGATAAACAGAATGAACAGTCCGAGGACTTCGTAGAGTCGATTCTTTTTCAGGAATTCGCTCACGTGATCGGCCAGCACAATCATCATCACTCCGCTGATCACGATTGCCAGCGACATCACGATCATGCCATATTTCATGTCACCGGCCAGCGCAATGGCGCTCAGAATGGAATCGAAGCTGAAGACCAGGTTCATCACGATGATCCAGAACATGGCCGTGCTGACAGAGCGTCGCACCGTGTCGCGGCCATTCGCCAGATCATCCGTTGACAGCATGTGATAAATCTCCTTGACGGCCGTGTAGATCACAAAAGCACCGCCGGCGATCACAATCAGTGAATGGACGTTGATGCTGAATTCCAGCACGAGCGTGTGCAGGCTGGCGAACGGCTCCTGAAAGTGCTTGATGGCCGCTGTTACCAGGAACAGCAGGGCAATTCTCAGCACAATTGCCAAGCCAATCCCCCACTGCCGGACAAACGCCTGTTTATCCTCGCCGACACGTTTGGATTCGATGGAGATGTATAACAAATTATCGAAGCCCAGAACCACCTGCAGCAGTGTGAGCATCAACAGTGTCATGATGTGTTCGATCAGCATTCCGGATGTCTCGTCTAGTTAGCCTTTAGAGGGGCTGACCTGAATGGATACCCCATGCCCACCCAAATGTAACTTCTGCCATATGATCAATGAAACCGTGCTCCTGGTCGCCGGCGAAGTCAAATTCATGACGTCTGTCAGGGATCGACGAATCACCAGAATCACGTTCTTTCCCGGCGACAATGACGAGCGGTGACTCTGCTGTGTACCGCTGACTTGACTGATAGGGGGGACTCACGGCTATGATTGAATTATGAATACTCAACGATTTCTTTGCTTGCTTCTGCTGTTTCCAGCGACTTCGTTGCTGGCCGATGACTTTGTCTATGATGGCCTGCCCAGCGGGAAGGCACGGTTCCGGGAAGACCGTCAGGGACAAATCTACCTGGCCGTCTTCGGCGAAAACGGGGTGATCGTTCGCGTCAACAACGGTGATGCCCGATTGTGGAAACGAGGTCCCGTCGATGGTCTGGAAATGACGCAGGACGGGAACATCTGGCTGGTTCAGCATCACCGGATCTGGCGTATCGGCGGCCACGGCAATGACCAACCGGTGGATCGGACACCGTCTTTCCGCCAACACAGCCAGCCGGGTCAGCTGTTTGCCTCGCGATGGGGTGAACTCTGGTGTGCCGGTTGCCGTGCGATGAGGCGCAGCAACGCAATGTTCGTGGACAACGCCCTCAGCCCGGACGATGACTGCATTTTGACTCCAGTCGCCGATGATCCATTCGGTAACCTGTGGGCGACCGCGTCAAATCCAGGCAGCACACAGCTGCAACTGGCGGTTCTCCCTCGCGAGCAGCCCCACCAGTGGAATCTCGTCGGCTTGCACGACACCTCGTCTGATCACTGGATTGACGTGTGTTCGGACGACGTGGGTTCCGTCTGGCTGGCGACAAAGACAGGTGTGCTGCGCGTTGACCCGCAGTCTGACGATTCCGCTGGAACACGAATTGCCAGTCCGACTGACTCGCAAATCAGCGCCATCGCACCCGTGGCAAATCGGCAGATCGTTGTCGGGTTTGCCGATGGAAGCATTCAGGAGCTGACAGTAAAGGGTGAATTGAACCCACACTGGAAGCCTGTTGTGACAACTGGTGGTGGGCGTGTGAGGGCAATGCTGCATGATCGCCGCGGGTATCTGTGGGTCCTGAGAGGTGAGAAACTCTTTCGCAATGAGTCACAACGCGACGGGTGGCATCAGCACTGGGACGAGCAGCCTCGACTGCCGGCGGGAAACCATGATATTGCCTTTGCCCGCATTGGAGATCGACTGTATACCGCAGGAGGAAAGACGTATTTCGGCTGGCCAGCGTCGAAATGGACGCATCTTGATCATGTCTGGTCGTATGATTTGACTGAAGGCACCTGGAGCATCGAGGCGCCTATGCTGGAACCCGACAAGTCATACTCCGGAATCGCCGCGCTGGGCGGCGAAGTCTGGCTGTTAGGTGGATATTTTATCGAGGGAAATGGAACCGTCGGGACGAGTACAGTTGAGATCTATAATCCTCGCAGCCGCCAGTTTCGACTCGGTCCCCCACTCGACGAGCCGCGAGGGCAGGTTGTCGGACTCACTCTGAATGATCGGCTGTTTGCAATCGGAGGCGGCGTCAAAAAAATGGTCAGTATCGGCACTGACCAAACGGAGTGGCAGATTGAACCCCCTCCTCCGGGGCCGGTTGCCCAGGCCAGCGGCTGTGTCCTTGGCGACCGCATTTATGTTGCCGCCGGTGCTGGCTCACAGTGTCCGGGATTGTTCGTGTACGAACCTCAAGAGAAAAGATGGAGCAAGGTCAGTCATCCCACGGACTCTGCTCCCAACGCGCCGCTGTGTGCGGCCCACAATGGTGAAGTCTGGGTGATGGGAGGCGTGGGGCGCGGTGGCGGCAGAGTGGCGACTCACGTTTATTCTCCGGAATCTCACGAATGGCGCCAGGGGCCTGATTTACCGATACCGGTCAGCTGGGGTGCGGCAGCCGATGTCAATGGCCAACTGTTGGTCGCCGGCGGCGCCTACCACGAGACACGTGTGAAGGATTACCACAACAGTGATCGCGTGTTCCTCCTGCGGCAACCGTGACTCACACTGAGGACAGAAGGCGGCTCGACGCGGAACAAGTGCAGGCAACACACAAGTCATTTGACTTTGTAGTTGCACAGACCGCCTGGCAGGGCAGAACACTGGTCGGTAATGCATCCCTGCGTCTTCCTGGAACCCACAGTCGCTGCCGGCCAAAGAATCCATAAAAAAGGGGGAAGGACAGGTCCTTCCCTCCATCCGCCGAGTCTCTGCCGAAACAGAGATCCCGACAGGAGCGTCCCGCTCGGGCTACGCACCCTTAATGAGCGGAAACAGGCGAAACGGATGTTCCTGAGACTGCTCCGTCAGAGGCCTGCCCTGCCACAGGTGATCCTTCAATGAGTCCTGACGAATACGCGTGCATTCCATGCTCGGTAACATTGGATCCAGCTATCTGTTCCTCATCGCACAACGCTCAATTTATGCGAGATGACGTCAGATAAATTCACTCAGAAACAAGCGCGCCAAACATCGCAGAATCTGCAGAGTAAGAGCCGTTTTGTCGTCGTTATGCCAGCAATTCCTGCGGCAAGAATGATACGAATGTTTTTTTTCTGCGGACCGACTGACTACCGTCGCGACGCACTGCGCGCAGATGCAACAGGATCGCTTTTAGACGCGGCAGCGTAAGTAGTTGCGGCCCAGGAAAGGGATACCCAGAATCGCTGCTACATCTCGGTTTGGTTTATTTGCGGGGAAGGTCCAGTTGGGGATCGTTCAGGAACGTCCAAAAGCAGGCTTTGTGATCTTGCAATTCTTTGCACATGACGATGGACCGGGCGACCTTAATCCTTCGTGATGCACAGGTGCTGCGAGTCGTTCTATCGGTTGCTGCTGCGGACAAATCGGAGTCCCTCGATCCTCAGAGTGAACAGCGTTACCACAAATTTGAATTTGCTGATTTTGAGTAATTAGCAGTTTCAGATATCAGCAGAAATACCTGGACGGGGATATATTGAGCTCGATATCCGCAGTCAAGTCATGCTTGGGTGTGTTCCACTTTATTCACCAGACGCTCCAGATCTTCATCAGACAGATCCAGGACTCTGCGGAACATGTTGGGCTTCGCCAGGATGCGACTGCGGCAGAAACCAAGAATTCGATTTGCCAGTAACAGCAATTCATCTGCGTCCGTCTCAAGGACATCCGCAATCTTTTGTAACGTGTCTTCTCGAGGTGTTTGAGCAGAATCGAGTCGATCATTTTCGATCCGGCTAAGATATGTGACGTTGAGTCCCACGCGATCTGCCAATTCTCTCTGCGTGAGATTACGAATTAGACGAACGTCACGAATTCACTGACCAATCGTTGCCATTTCGTCTCACTCCACCTCAAATCTGAAGAAAACGATACTGTCAGAATTGATGTTGACAGTCAATAACATGCTGGATTGTCTGTGCGCAACCCACCGCGGTGGATGTCGTGGTCAGCACAAAGATAACCGCCTTCAAGTGTACTGCTGGACTGTGTCAGACGATTTCAATGAGGATTCGAGAATTCAGCAGCATAGTCAACTGTTGTCATGCAGCGCAACATTAACTCTGCGACCTTTGCGGTCGAAATAAACCTGGCCGTCAATCAGCGAGAATAATGTGTAATCGTTGCCGATTCCCACGTTACGGCCTGGATGCCATTTGGTGCCGCACTGCCGGATGAGGATATTGCCGGCTGTGACACTTTCTCCGCCAAACTTTTTGACGCCTCTTCTCTGTGCCTGGGAGTCGCGTCCGTTGCGTGTGGACCCCTGTCCCTTCTTGTGCGCCATAGTCGTGCTCCGGGTAAACTATTCTCAATGGTCCAGCTGATGATCGACTTGACGCGACAGGCCACGGATACCGGCTGTACAGAACTGACAAATTCTGACGACTGCGGCCAATTATGCAAGAGATGAGTGAGTCTGCGTGTTCCCAATTCTCAGAGGCGTTGGACCCAGGTGATTCTGGTGGCAGTTTACTTCCCGTGGTTGTGGTCGCTCACTTTTGCGACGAACAGCACTTCACCGACTGGGTTCCGGCTTGCAGGCTAGCGCACTGCAGCTTCTGATGGCCGGTTTCCAAGTACGGAGAGGACGTTGGGAATATCCAGTTCTACCTCCCTGACTCTGTAAAGCCACTCCGGATCTCCTTTGATATGGAACTCACTCTCAGTCTGGTCAATACTGTCTCCGGGCCGGCCAAACTTCTGGACGATACATTTATCTTCAACCTGGATCTTGCCGTCAACTGTCGCAGAGAGGCGGTACGCATTGCTGAAACCTGACATCACGACTCGGAAAAAGTCAGTTTCCGGATCGACATTTCGCCAAATGGCGACACCGTACAAGGCATGCTTGAGTGCATCCGGGTCGTCTGCGGAAACCTGCGATCCGACTGCAGAAATCGCCTCAACGCTGTTCAGCAGCGTCAGACTGGCTGCGTCACCCCGGAATTCTCTCTTGAATACCGCTTTCTGAATCTGATGGTTCACTTCATCAACGTAGAGTTTTTCAGCACCTTCGTCAGTTGTCTCCAGAAGGAAGCGTGGCAGCATCAGGTTTGCAGCCCGGAGTCCATCGGTTCGATTCTGTGGTTCGACCGCTTCGTCTCTAAGACGTTTCAGCAGGTTGATTCGTGCTTCTGCTGATCCCGTAAGATCTGTGTAGTCGCGTGGAATAACTCGGTAGACCATATACCAGACGAGCTCCGTCGTCGTTTTATTGGTCGCGGGATCCGTGACGGGCAGGCGAATCAACCGTACTGGCTTGTACTGGACTTCGGCAATCCAAAGAGCCGGGAATCCCGGACCAAGAATGGATTCTCCGTTACCGCGTTTCACCTGAAGCCCCAGCATTTCCTTGACAGTGACTTCAACGGAGCTGCTCCGAGCAAATCCACGGTCCAGTTTAGCCCGAATGGTTTGGCTGTATGCGGAGCCGTCAATGCTACCCATGGCAAACGTTAACAGCACAGCAACACGAAAACAGCAATAGGAACGCGGAATCATCAGACAGGTCCTGAAGGCACGTATAGAAATCATCCCGAATTGATGTGCTCGCCGCAGTCCAGCTGACACAAGCACCACGGCAGATTTGGCAGGTTGCTATTGAGTCTGCAACCATCCCAGTTAAGTTATCGACCAGGTGCGTGACTGAAGGTTGTCTTATCGTGGTACCAGGACGTGCAAAAGCAAGGAAATAAGCTGCTCAGGCGGGTCGCGTCGATCGTTTCATGATTCTGAGACGGATAGATGAAGGGTTGCAGCAACGGACAGCACTCAGCGGTGGCAGCTCCCGGAAATTCCACAGGTTCCTAAATATCCACATGCGCGGCGCGTTCTTCAAGCTCTTGAAGGCTGAAAAACTGCCCAGTGCCGGCCCCTGGGCAGGATTCACAAACCTGCTGCCATTTCTGCTCAGATTCCAGATTGGATTTCCAGAATGGCCACGTCCGGCACTGACGGGGTCGGACGGGATACACAGTACATTTGCGTTCCTGTGAATCGAAAAATGTACAGTCACCATTCTGGTATTCTGTCAGTGAAACTCGGCCTCGCTCGGGACGAGTATGGAATAAGCGGATTTCACCGACTGACTTATGCAGATAGTCAGCAATCTCCCCCAATTCTTCGTCATTTACCCAGACAGCGCCTGGATCACCCGTGCAGCAGTCGCCGCACTGCGAGCACGTAAACTGCAGACCTTCCTGGTACCATGGGTTATTTTCCAGTGGCATGTGGGACCGAGTCCCTGAATCTGTCATTTCCAGCAACTCACTGACGGTTTGAACACCCTAGACCGTAAGACACCGTATCAACGCAGCAAAAACATCACGTGCATATTGTAGAAAAGTTTTGACCGAAAAAGAGACTCAAACGGCGATTCACTGTCGGATGCTCACCATTCCCTGAAGGACTCTGTTTTGCCGGGACACAACACGGTGGGGGCAGTCATTCTCTGCGGCGGACGGTCGGAGCGGATGGGCAGCGACAAATTATTGCTGCCCATTGAGGGCCGATCATTTCTGAGACACATTTGCGAGATTGTCCGCCCGCACTTTCGAAGGACTGTGGTCGTGGCGGCCGGCCAGCAACTGCTTCCGGAATTGCCAACAGATGTCTGTGTCGTGCGAGATTCCGTGGCTGATGCCGGGCCACTGGCCGGACTGCTGACCGGACTGAGAGAATCGAAGAGTCTGCAGCCAGACCTGTGCCATATCTGGCTGGGCTCCTGTGATGCGCCTTTTGTCAGTCTGCGGGTGATTGATCACATGCTGGAAATGGCTCGTACGCGGGATGCGGTGGTCGTGCGACATGCTGGTCGAGTTCAGCCACTGGGCGGAGTTTACCGGACCGGGATTCTGCCCATTGCCCGCCAGCTGATCGAAAACGGTGAACGGCGACTGAACCGGTTACCACATGTGCTGAACTCAGAGATTCTGGATGCGGATACATTGCGCAATCTGGATCCGGACCTGGCATTCCTGCGAAACATCAATACACCGGAAGACTACCAGCGATACGTTGTGGATGACTGATCGGTGAGATTACGTCACGGCGGCCTCTCATGCCACCACGGCCGCCGGCAGCCAATCAGAGATCGATGTCACAGGGCATAGTGCAGTTGCGGCAGAAGAGTAATGCCACTCGCATTCTGATCAATAGCCTGTGCCGCCCAGCCGACCATTCGAGCCAAAGCAATCACCAGAGACATTCTTTCAGGTGGCACATCCAGCAAAGTCAGCGCCACTGCAGCACTCCAGTCCATTGTGGGATATCGACCGTGCCGATCCATCAGAGTCTCCAGACGCTCGGCGCACGCGGCCAGGCGAATGCGGTCATGGCACCCCAGCAGACGACGCGCGGACTGTTGCAGGAGGAATACTCGTGGATCTGTTTCACCGACGGCGAATCCAAACGGCAACAATTGATCGTTCCTTCCGTACAACCAGTGTTCGGCCTGGTCAGGCGAATCAAACGATCGAAGTCGAGAGCCAATCCACTCGTATGGATCGTTTCGCATCTGGGCTACATACAGCGAAGCAGCCGAGCACAATGCAGGGATAACATCGCCAATATTGCTGCCGAAAAATCGCGCTGCAAAACATGCGGGCCGTAACTCAGTCATGCACTGGCAGATCAAGACGGCGTTCATAACGTCTTCTTCCAGCGAAGACGATGTGGAAGTCACGTTTGTACTTCTTCTGCCACCATTGACCAGGTGCAGAATTGCTCCGGCCAGCGTCGGCCGGCCTTCCGCCGGCGTCTGCCGGTTATTCGACGGCAGACCATCGAGGCTGCAGCCAAGCAGCACTGGCAGCTGACCGAGAATACGCCAGACACGTGACCGGGTCGCTGCAGGACTTCGATCCATTTGTATCGGATCGAAGACGGACAACATAGACACCGCCAGCGGCAGAAGTTCCAGTGGGCGGGTTCTCAGCGGCAGCCCGCACAGTGCATCGGCGGCTGACTGCTCGACGAACGCCGATTCTCCAAGGATTGCAGCAGCATCGGCCAGCTGTTCATCAGACGGCAGCTCCCCGGTTAGTAACAACCACACGACAGCTTCGAAAGAAACATGGTCGACGAGATCTTCAACATCAATGCCACAGTACTCAACACGCTCCTGGGAAAATCCGGCCAGCCACGACGATCCACAGACGACACCACCCAATCCGAATGCTGCGTTACGTGCGGAAGCATTGACATCGTCGACCAGCCGTTTGAGTCCGTGCGACACGTGATCCAAATGGTTCTGGGGAGACTCCATTACAAGAATCCTTTCCGGAATCCGTTCCGACAGGTCAGCAGACATGCCGACCACCCTTCAACAGGACCGCTGTCGAACTCACGGCATACCAGTGTCCCGGCCCAGTGAGTGTAAACCGTCCGCTATGGGCAGCAAACCAATTTAGCGGCTGCAGTTGCTTTGCACTCGGTTTTCGCTGATCTAATGGTAGAAGCTGTCGTCCGCGACCCGGATTCTACATGTCCACCAGCCTGCCATCGTCACCAAACGGCATTTCGTATAAATCACCGGAAATTTCCGTATTATCCGAATTCCGAATTTCCGGCAGGCAGGCCGCAGACGCTCGCACAACATCCAGGTGCAGCGTATCCGTTATCTGCACGACTCGCGCATTTTCTGGTTCAGTCAAGCCGATGGTCGAGAGTGCGGTCTCAACTGCCTCACGATCGCTCGGCAACGTCATCGGAATCATGCCTGCTTCGGGATGCTGACCGGTAATGCAATTAATGCGTGTCTTGACGGGGTCGACCTGATTCACGCAATGCTGTGTGGCAAATTCTGCCAGGCCGATTCCGCACGCATTGCCATTCGTTTTTTCCGTGAGTCCCCGGACCAGAATACGACGGCACGACACTCGGTCATCGCTGGTTGCCATGTGATCGAAAAATTTGCGGCCAACGACATTCGTGTCCATTCCGGACCCGCTAATATCCTTTCCAATCTGATCCACGATCAGCAAATGGCATTCCGCAACCGGCAGGGAAGGCAGCCAGTCCACGGCTTGTTTGAGTAACTCCGCCTCTCGGGTAGCGAAGTCACCCGGCAACACTGCCTCGATCAATGCCGTTTCGTCCAAAGCATTCTCGACAATTGCCAATCCACCAATGACGCGACATTTTTCGAGCACCACTTCTGCGACGTCGGCAAGGATTTCCGGAAAACTATTCTCCAGAATAGCGCGGTGATAGATGCTGGCACCACGATGTTTGCCCAGCCCGATGAGCATCATTTTGTGCAGTCCGGACTCGATGGGACCGACGAAACGTGTGTGCGGTTTAACTCGGTTTACAATCAGGACGTGGTCGGCCTCGCTGGCCAAGCGATCGAAGTGAACCGGGACACCGGATCTTGTTTCGGTGACGACGATGGTCTCCATGGTTGCTCGTATCGGAGCGCCGACCGATTCCTCCGTGACGCCCAGTCCGGCCAGAACCTCCCGCTGTCCCTCCGCCGTGCCACCTCCATGACTGCCCATTGCCGGAACAATGAACGGCTCTGCGCCGGCAGTTCGAGTTGCATCAACTATCGCTGCAATGATTGGCCCAATATTGGCGACTCCCCGGCTGCCCGCGGTGATGGCCAGCGATTCACCGGAACGAATTTTCTCCTTCAACCCGAGCATTTCAATCTGAGCGTGAACCGTATCAGCGATGCTGTCTACGCGCGGGGCGAGGAAATGCTGATGAACGGTCGCCATTTGTGGAAACTGCATAACGCTGGTCTTTTTCAGTTAGGTATTTAATGTGCTTGGCAGTTGATGATGAGCTCAGGTCACATCGACTTGCAACTCGTCAATTCAAGCCGCCAGAATGAAATCATTGAGTGAGAGACCACCAATCGCATGTGTCCAGATTTCAATTTCCACATTGCGATAACCGTGCAAATGAAAATCAGGATGATGTCCTTCCGACTCTGCCAGCTCTGTCACCTTCTCGAAAAATGACATTCCTGCTACAAAATTTTTGACAGTCCAGGTCCTGCGTATTCGGTCGGTGTCCTTACACAGATCCCAGCCGTCAACCAGTCTGAGTTGTTGCTCGATCTCATCGATAATCAGCTTTGGAACACCCCCTCGCAGGGCACACATCGAGTCCGTCGCGGTTCAATCGTGGTTTGTGGAGTACTCATCGTCGGTCTTTGTGGAGGCCAGATTCTTCTGTGTCTGGAACACCTTATGGCATTCTATGACAGATTCGGATTCGCCGTTTGTGGATTAAAGCAGAAAATCCGACAGAATCAGCAATGAGAGTCTGAACTTGAGGACCGGGGAAGGACTCATGGCTGGCCCGAATCAGTATGTCGCATCTCTGAATCGATTGACGGAAAGGATGCCACCGGAACTGATGTCGACTCGCACCGCTCCGCTGGTGCTCGTGAAGCATAACCGGGAATTGCTGTAGATTTCACTCAGTTGACTGCGGTGTCCGTCGTCACGGGCGCTAACGATGACGTGTTGTGGCTTCAGTCGTTCGGCAACGGCTGGAACGTTTGCCTTCAGCGACCCATGATGGGGGCTGACCAGCACGTTGGCATGGGGTAGCCGGGACAAGACGTCGTCGAGGGCCGCGCCTTCCAGATCTCCGGGCAGCAAAATTATCCTGCCAGCATAGCGGATCTGTATCACAAGGCTCTTCTCATTGTCGGATCGAGCATTTGCGAGATGGTCTGGTGATGCCTGCAGAATCTGAATTTCCACTGCACCGATGCCGACACGCTGGTCATTTCCCGCGACGCGAACAGGAATGTCGTGTTCCGCCGCTAAATTGACCAGTTGATTGGCTGACGTCGAATCACTACGCAGAAATTGCTGCGACAGCAGCAGTTCGCCAACAGGAAAACGAGGCAGCACTTTTCCCAGCGCGTTGAAATGGTCAACATCGGCGTGAGACACAACGATGGAATTGATCTTGCGATATCCACGTTGCCACAGACAGCGGCTCACCAGCTCGCCAGCATGGTCACCACGATTCATAGCTCCGGCATCCACCAGCATGACCCCACCCGTGGGCAACTCCACGACCGCTGCACTGCCATGTCCGATGTCCAGAATCGTGCAGTGAAGGCGGCCGTCAGAATAAGCGTCTGACCGCTCCCAAAATGTGGCAGCCGTGAGTCCGCACAGACACAACCAGATGATCTGTTTATGTCGTTTTTTTCTGAGCGTCACGACAGTCACCAGCAGGCAATACCACGTGGGCAGACACCAAAGGGGAATGTCCGCAAAATAGAGATGTCCCACACCAACGTTTGCGGCCGTTTCCACCATTGAAGTCAGACCGGCCAGCATCCATGAAAATCCGATCCCCGGCAGGTTGGGGATGAACGGAATCAGCATCCCCAGCACAATCGCAGCGAACCCCAGCCACAACGTGAACATCGTGTAGGCAATCAGGAACACATTGACGATCAACCCGACCGGCGATACCACGTGGAACGCCCATGCTGTCAGCGGTATCGTCGTCGCCATGATCCACAGCATGGGACGATAACGAATCGCCAGCCAGTAACGGATCTGCAGCATGGATTCCTGTATGTGTTCCCGCAGGATCAGCGGCACTGTGTTTTCCTGAGACGAAGCACTCATCGTGTCTCGCAGCACATCCAGCGGCACGCTGCGAGCAGCCAGGGCCAGGCCCATCACCGAAAGGAATGAAAGCCATGCCCCGGTATCAAAGACCAGGTGCGGCTGCCAGAGCAACATCAGCGAGGCCGTCTGCCCAATGATCGCAGAGAGTGAGACCTGTCGAAGTGTCACCTGCGACAGTGTGTACAGGACAGCAAAAACAGTCGCACGAACAACGGACGGCCGCAGGTCAGTCATGAATGCGTAGAAAATGCAGAATAAGACGATCATCACCAAACGTCGATTCCAGGGAATTAACAGCCAATGACCAAGCCGAATAAGCAGCAGACACAGAATTCCGATGTGCAGACCCGAAATCGCCAGCAGGTGCATCGTTCCGCTCTGGATAAATACATCTTCCGTTTCGGCACGAATCTCACTGCGACTTCCAAGCAGCAGTGCCACAGCGATGCTTCGATATTCCGGATCAACAGCACGGTTGAGTGCCGAGTGCGCGGCCCGTCTCAACCGAGTGAGCCAGTACCCTGGACTCGTCAGGCCGGCCGGCTGCAAGATCTGCACGGCATCCGGATGCGAGACAAAGAACATTCCCGCACAATTACGCCGAAGCAGAAAGGCACCAAAATCAAATTCGCCCGGATTGCCTGGAGAATCCGGCCACGACAATCGCCCTGTCATGCGAACGCTGTCACCGCGCCCAACCCGCTCGGCCGCCTGCCCATCGACCAACACTCGAATTGTGCCATTGGTCGTGACCTGACCCGCATCCGTATGGACGGCTGAACAGTCTGCGACAAATCGCGTCTGCCAGCGGTTTGTATCGCGACCGACATCCAGCTGCGACGTGGGTCGTTCGTATTCGACGGGAACTGATGTAATGACAGCATCGAGTACCAGAGTCAGATTGTTGCGCTGTGCCAAACGGTACAGTGGACGTGCTTCATTTGCCTCGACCGTCATTGTCCAGCGCACTGCGGCGAGCAACGCCGCGACACCAATCAGCGTCGCCAGTCTCAGGTGCTTGCAGCTCGACGGTGATAAGAGATTCAGTCGAGCAAAAGTGAGACTGCCGGTGAGTACGACCCACGCAGTCAGCAGGCATGCTCCTGTGGACAGCGGAAGGAATTCGGCCGCTGTGGTGCCGAGGGAAAGACCAATGGCTGTGCCAGCGATCAGGTGAACTCGTTGGTCACCGAACTTCATGATGGAAATTAATCGATGGAGGACCGGTTTCGATCATCCAGTATCGGCTGAAGCTCGTCGACGAAGTCATTCACGTCTTTGAATTCCCGATACACGGACGCGAATCGGACAAAGGCCACCTTGTCCAGTTCGCGCAGAGCGTTGAAGACCATTTCACCAATTTGACGAGACGGAACTTCCCGCAGACCATCTTCGTAGATAGCGGCTTCTACGTCGGCAACAACCTGATCGATGGCATGATCGCTTACGGGACGCTTGTAGCACGCCTTTTCAATACCTAAGCGGATTTTCACTCGGTCGAACGGGATGCGTGAACCGTCTTTCTTGACAACTTTAACGGGTGATTCTTCGATCCGCTCATAAGTAGTGAATCGACGTTCGCAGCTGAGGCACTGCCGACGTCGTCGGATCGACAAATCCTGGCTCGTACGCGAGTCAATGACTTTGGTTTCGTCGTGCCTGCAAAATGGACAGCGCATGGCGTGGAGCTCAAAGAAGATGTGCTGGCAGGGCTGTTTCTGAGACGACATTCCTCAGAGTGTTTTAAGATTGTACCACCGGGACCGTGCAAAACAATCAGCGCCCCAGGGCACATTTCTGATCGGGCACCATCGTTTGACATTTCACTTTACGAGTCGGTCGGAGTGCATCAGAATTAAAGCGGCCTGTGACAAGTCCCGGATCAATCGTGCTCAATGCAGCACCTGTTTTCCTCATTCAATCATAATTGGTGTCTTATGCGAGCCCTGACTCTTCTGGTGTTTTTTCCCGTCGTCGTGCATGCTGATGAACCGGTGGATTTTTCGCGACAGATCCTTCCGATTCTCTCCAACAAGTGCTTCGTGTGTCATGGTCCGGGCAGTAATGAAGATACAGATTTGCGGCTTGACAACGTCGATGCAGCAACGGTCGATCGAGGTGGCTATCGAGCCGTCAACCAGTCTGAACCTGAATCCAGCGTTATCCTGAGACGGATTTACAATGTTGAGGAACCCATGCCGCCCGCAGATGCCGAGAGACAGCTGACGACCGACGAAAAAGAACTGCTGTCACGCTGGATTCGCGAGGGGGGTCAATACGCCAGGCACTGGGCGTTTATGACTCCGCAAAAACTTTCTCTGCCGGACGATTCCAGAAATCCCATCGATCAGTTTGTCGGTGCACGGCTGGCTGATGCCAAAGTATCATTTGCAGACGAAGCCGTTCGTTCCACACAGGCCCGACGGGCTGCCCTGACGCTCACAGGCCTGCCACCTGAGCCGGAACAACTGGCACGGTTTCTGGCTGATGAAACTCGGGAGGCCTATGACACCTTTGTGTCTGAGCTGCTGAACAGTCCGCGCTTCGGTGAACATCAAGCGCGCTACTGGCTGGACGCAGTGCGTTACGGTGACACACATGGCCTGCACCTGGACAACCGTCGTGGAATCTATCCGTATCGTGACTGGGTTGTGCGTGCCCTGAACAGAAACCTTCCGCTGGACCAGTTTATCACGTGGCAACTGGCCGGCGACCTGCTTTCTGATCCGTCAATGGAGCAGCTGATCGCCACAGGCTACGTGAGAATGAATCCGACGACGGCGGAAGGCGGGGTTCTTCCGGAAGAGTTTCAGGCGAAGAACAATTTTGATCGGACTGAAAATCTGGGAACCGTCTTTCTGGGAATGTCACTCACGTGTGCGCGCTGCCACACTCATAAGTACGATCCTGTTCCGCAGCGCGAGTATTATCAGCTGCTGGCGTTTTTCAACAGTACCGCCGAACCACCACTGGACAGCAATGCCTATGAATTCGGACCCACGCTGAAAGTCCCCGGGGATCAGCACACCTGGAATGTCTGGCAACACCTGCTTCATGAGCGCAGTCAGCTCATCAGAAACGTGACTGAAGTGATCGCAGAACTGGATTTTCCGGAAGAGCAGCGTTCGCAGTGGCAGAACGGCTCTGATGAAGTTCGGCTCAGCCTGTTAATCACCGACAACGGACCCCTGGCAGCAATTCCGGCGGCAGCAGATGCTAAGCGACTGGCACCGCGAATCGCCGCGGCAACGGAGTCTTTCACGACGACACTCATTGCAAAGGATCTGGATCAACCACGTCCAACACACGTACTCCAGCGCGGCGAATACAACCTTCCTGTCGGTGACGCATTGCAGCCGGGAGTACTGGCAGTCATGGGTGAGTTACCCCCCGACGTTCCGGCTAACCGTCTGGGACTGGCTCGCTGGTTGACAGCTCGTGAACATCCACTGGTTTCACGAGTGATGATCAACCGCATCTGGCAGCGAACATTCGGCCACGGTCTGGTGCGAACGCCGGAAGACTTTGGTTTGCAGGGTCAGCAGCCCACTCATCCCGGGCTGCTGGACTGGCTGGCCGTGGAACTTCAGGACAGCGGTTGGGATCTCAAGCATATGCTGCGTCTGATGGTCACCAGCAGAACGTTTCGACAGTCGTCTGCCTGGCGGCAGCAAATGAGCGATCCGGAAAATCGATTGTGGGCACGCGGTCCCGGTCATCGCATGGATGCTGAAGTCCTGCGTGATTTGGGATTGTGGTCGAGCAACCTGCTGGACCCACATATGGGAGGCGAAGGTGTCAAACCGTATCAGCCAGGCGGCATGTGGAAGGCAATGGCTCATCCGGCCAGCAACACTAAGGAATATGTGAGAGACAAGGGGCAGCAGATCCATCGCCGCAGCCTTTATGTCTACTGGAAGCGTACCAGCCCACATCCAATGATGACATTGTTCGACGCCCCTGACCGCGAGTCCAGCTGTGTTCGTCGAGGACGCACCAGTACGCCCCTGCAATCCCTGGCGCTGTTGAATGAAATCCAGCGTGTGCAGACAGGACGAGGTCTGGCGGAACGGTTGATGGCGCATAGTGACGATGATAACACTCGTCTGCGGCTGCTGTTTACACTGCTGGCCAGTCGGAACCCATCTGCAGCCGAACGTGCGGCTTGTATGCAGCTCCTTCGGGAAATGCGTAAGCGTTATTCTGGAGCGCCCGCTGATGCGGACGCTCTGCTGGCGACGGGTGACACACCTGCCACCGACTCGGTTGGACGAGTCGAACTGGCAGCCTGGACCCAGCTGGCAGTCACGGCGCTGGCGAGCGACCTAGCAATTATGATCTATTGAACTCAGGAATTCTCGGTCCAATCATCACCCAATGGCGTTGCAGAAAATTCGAGAGACACACAGACAGGAATGGTGCGATGTCATTGAACTCCGTCCGTCAACATGAATTGCTGATGACTCGCCGACAGCTTTTTGGCCGCAGTGTCCTGGGCGTTGGAACGGCCGCGCTGGCACAACTGCTGGGGCCAGCTATGCTGTCGTCTGCCACCGGTGGGTTCAGGGTCAACAACCAGGCTGGCGGAATACATCACGTCCCGAGTGCGAAACGGGTGATTTATCTGTTTATGAGTGGTGGTCCCAGTCACCACGATCTCTGGGATTACAAGCCGAAGCTCACAAAAATGTTTGGCAGGCAGCTGCCAGACGAAGTTCGACAGGGCCAGCGCGTCACCGGGATGACAGCGAACCAGAAAAGCGGTTTTCCGATCTGCCCCAGTAAATACCGCTTCACCAAGAAAGACAATAACGATCGCGGTGTCTGGATCAGCGAGCTGCTGCCGCATACTGCGCGTGTAGCCAGGGAACTTTGCGTGATTCACAGCACTTATACGGAAGCGATCAATCATGATCCGGCGATCACGTACATCCAGACAGGCAGTCAGATTCCGGGCCGTCCCAGTCTCGGTGCCTGGTTGAGTTATGGTTTAGGAGCACTGAACCGAAATCTTCCTCACTATGTTGTGATGCATGCACGGACGAATCACCCGGAGCAAAGTTTGTTCAATCGGCTGTGGGGCCCCGGTTTTTTGTCGTCGGACCATCAGGGAATCCTCTTGCGCAGTCAGGGTGATCCGGTCTTGTATCTGAGCAATCCTTCAGGTGTGAACAGGAATGATCGTCGGACTCAGCTGGACGCACTGGCAGCGCTGAATCAGGCGCAGTATGACCGATTCGGCAATCCAGAGGTCCTGTCCCGGATCCGCCAGCATGAAATGGCCTATCGTATGCAGATGTCCGTACCGGAACTCATGGACATGTCCGATGAAGCCAAAGGGACATTCGAACTGTACGGTGAAGACGCAAAGACACCCGGCACGTTTGCTGCCTGCTGTCTGATGGCAAGGCGGATGGCAGAGCGCGGAGTTCGCAATATTCAGATCTTCCATCGAGGCTGGGATGCTCACGGCGGACTGCCACGGGAGCATGAATCGCAGTGTCGAGACGTCGATCAGGGTTCGGCGGCTTTGATTCGCGATCTGCGTCAGCGCGGCCTGCTGGATGACACACTTGTGATCTGGGGTGGCGAGTTTGGTCGGACGGTCTATTGTCAGGGGGGACTGACTCGTCAGAATTATGGTCGAGATCATCATCCTCGGTGCTTCACCGTGTGGATGGCCGGAGGTGGTGTGAAGCCCGGTATCACTTACGGACACACAGATGATTACGCTTACAATATCGCGGATTCAGACGGCGTTCCGCTTTCGCCTCAACCCAGCAAAGACAATTGGCAACCCGGAACGATGCATATTCACGATCTGAATGCGACCATTCTGCACCTGCTGGGAATTGACCATCGACGGCTGACATATCGGTATCAGGGACGTGATTTTCGTTTAACCGATGTCCACGGACACGTCGTGCACGATATCCTGGTCTGAGCTATCCGGAT
Source organism: Planctomycetota bacterium (assembly GCA_963581585.1). GTDB lineage: Bacteria > Planctomycetota > Planctomycetia > Planctomycetales > Planctomycetaceae > S139-18. Next base: position 42,485 of record CAUZPL010000019.1, on the reverse strand, counting down.
TTGGATGTTCCGCCGTAAAGACGCATGAAACCGAAAGACCTCGGCCATAGAGAAATCGGTGACGTTCGTTTGATGCGTCAACGGTCTCAAACAGACTGTCAGCCGGCGGCCGACGAGGAAATTTCAACAGCCGGAATTGCGCGAAGCCCTGTTTTCTTTGTCAGAGAACCTCTCGGCCGCCTCGTCGGAATTTTCTTCGTTTGCTTCTTTTTGTTTCGCAGGTACCGGAGTCCGAATCATGATACGCCGGAAATGGACTTCCGATCCTTCACTTTGGATTGCAATACGACCGCTGGTGGGCCTGCATCCTGTGACCTCACCCGATTTCGCTCCATTAATGTGAACCATGATTCGGCCCGACCGGCTGACGATCTGACATTTGTTCCATTCCCCAACAGGTTTCGCGAGTCCCTCTTTCCGAACTGTAAATTCGGTGACCGCGTCACCACTGGGAAACACACTTCCTGCTTCCGGCTGGTGGAGTTGTACCTGAATGGACGTGGGCCACAGTCGCCGATCATTCTGAGTAAACACGAGGATACCGCTGTTGCCGTTGGGGTCCGACACGTATACACCATTCAAAGTTCAAACTGAACTCGTCGAACTGCTGACTCGTATACAGGTAACCTCGAGGGGCACCGGTACAAATTAATTCAGTTTTAGACTGATCATCGCTGACAACACGCTTCCACACACTCGGCAACACGGTCTGATCTACAGAGGAAAAGTGTCGCCAACAGGTCTTCAAATCATCTTTCAGCAGGTCACGCGGTTTACCCCACAATTCATCCTCTGTGCCGACTTCTCCGGTGGCAGTTTGTGGTTGAGCCTGTATCGCGGAGGTGGTAAGAATTACCGCAGCGAAAACCCTCAACGCAGACCATAGCTCACCCTTGGCAGTGATACATTGGCAGGTGCTGCAGCCCTTGGTGGAAAGGAACATGGGAAACCTGGTTGAGTGAATTTGTTGGAGTTGCCCACCCACGCGCTGTCAGGTAGGAATTGACGGCCGGAATCGCCCAACCGGCCCCAGTTCCTTCGATTCTACGAATGGTTCAACGTCCGTTCAATGTTTTGATGGACCTAACACCAGAGAGGGACTCAACAATTCCCTGTGAAAAACAGGTCCGGCTTAACCGGCCCATTGCCTCTCAGCAGTCCGATCAGCCTGTATCCAGTCGTCTACCGGCCATGAGGTAATCCAGGAATACCGACCGGGCAGGATTTGCCGGTACATCCAGGTCATCATTGTTTTTTTCCTGACTCGTAATTCCGAACGTCCATTGGCATGGACGACTGCGGATCCAGTTTGTTAACTTTAGTCGTTCAATGGAAGGTTCCAGGAAGGCTTCTGTCAACGACGGTAGTCGTCTCCATCTTCAAGTCGCGTCGGCACGGAGGCCGTCATGGTATTGAAGCGTCAAAATAACCAGTCACCGCAAAGCGACCGAGATCCTGCAGCTCCTGTATTGATCCGATGGCTGATTCGCCGCGACATGGAGGAAGTTCTGACCATCGAACGCGGGAGTTTTGAATTCCCCTGGACCGAAGAAGAGTTTCTGTGCTGTCTGCGACAGCGAAATTGTATCGGAACAGTGGCCGAACTGGATCATAAAATCGTTGGTTTTATGATCTACGAACTGCACCAGTCCATGTTGAGGATCCTAAACTTTGCTGTCTCTCCGAAGCAGCGCAGGGATGGAGTTGGTCACCAGATGGTTCAACGGCTGATCGATAAGTTATCTCAGCAGCGCCGTCGCGAAATTGTACTGGAAGTTCGGGAAACAAACCTGGCAGCTCAGATGTTTTTCGGCGCCTGTAATTTTCGTGCGTTGTCTGTGTTGCGCAATCATTACGATGATACGCTCGAAGACGCATACTATATGCGGTACTCGCTCAAAGACACCAGCGAAGCCTACAAACCATCCAATCGACTTCTCAACTATGATGCCGACGCGGCTTGACGCGGTAAGTCGTCAGCGCAACATTGTATCCTGAAACGTCGATGAACGTCATCGACGTTTTTTGGTGCGCGTTGGGTTTGTGGTCTGCTGAGTGCCAAGGTCGGTTGGCAGGAGTCTACGATGTCGGAGTATACGATCTATCACAATCCTCGGTGCAGCAGCAGCCGGGCAACGCTTCAGCTGCTCCTGGACAGCGGAATGGATCCAGAGATCGTGGAGTACCTCAAGGAACCACCAACTCATATGGAATTGCGACAGATCGTGCGGGCGCTGGGGATTCCCGCTCGCGAACTGATCCGCCGAAAAGAAAAACTGTTCTCGGACGTCGGCGATGCAGAGATTCGATACTCTGACAGTGCGGCGATCAACCTGCTTGCCGAATACCCGAAACTGATCGAACGTCCGATCGTCGTTCGAAACGACAGAGCCGTAATCGGCCGACCTCCAGAGAATGTCCACGAGCTTGCCAAAGACGAATAAATGCGGAGTTCCGTCTTCCATGTGGGTATTTGGGAACTGAGATGTCCAGCAACGTGACCATCCTGAGACATGCTATGGTGGATCATCATTTGGCGTGTGTCCGTGATGTACGAACCACATCTGCGGAGTTTCGCCGTCGGATGAAGGCACTCGCAGGTCTGGTGCTGTTGGAGGCCACTCGTGATATCGGCCAGCAGTCAACTGAAGTCACAACCCCTTTGGAAACGATGCATTGTCGAACACTCGCCGGTCGGATTGCGGCCGTACCGATTTTGCGTGCCGGACTGGTGTTCGTCGATCCACTGCTTGAATTGATTCCGGAAGCTGAAGTTCGACATCTGGGAATGTATCGGGATGAATCGACTGCCCGGCCGATTCAGTACTACAACAAATTACCGGATACTGATGCGCCGGGTACGGGATTGGTTCTCGATCCGATGCTGGCCACCGGAGGGTCAGCTGTGAGAGCCATTCGGGCACTGGAGCAGTGGGGTGTTGACGACATTCGTATGTTGGCCGTGATCACAGCACCCGAAGGCATCGCACAGCTCCGGGAACACTGCCCGAATGTTCGAATCTTTTGCTGCGCCTGCGATCGGGAGCTCAATCATCAGAAGTTCATTCTGCCAGGCCTTGGTGATGCGGGGGACCGCATCTTTGGGACCTGATGCCATGCTCGGAGTTCACTAAATTAATACAGGTATATCGAAATTGGAAGCAGACGAGTCCTGTCCGCTCTGGAGCAATACAGAGTCTCCGTCCAGAACAGCTGTGGCGGCGCTCGCCATAATGAGACTGGCACTGGCTGCCTGGTTGGGCGCGGCCGTGCTGTTTGTTGTGACAAGCGTCGTGGAACAGGCGTTTCCTGAGTTTGATTCGACTGTCCGGGACCAGCTGGCGACAATTCGTTTCCCGTTTTACTACGCCACCGGCACCGGCTGTTGCACCGTGGCACTGGTCTGCGGTGTCCTGTGTCGATCACTTGGCCGACGCTTGACGATGGCACTGTTGCTGGCAACTTTGGCAAGCATAGTGTTTGCTCTGGACTACTGGTTCGTGTACCGCCCGCTTCAGGAGTTAATCATTCCGTCTGGCCAGCCTCGAACTGATCGGTTCACGCAACTCCACAATTTGTCTCGGGTTGTCAATTCCCTGCATCTGTTGTTAGTCCTGACTGCGGCGGTACAGACGGCGCTGCCGCTGAAATGCAACCGGGTTTGGAACAATGATGACCAATAGCGTGGTAAAATTCTAGAGAATGCTGCGGTCACCATTATGAGACTGCTGCAATCAATTCACGCTCATTCGTAACTCGGTCACCGGAGGTGACAACCAGTCGCAGGTCCAACCTCGGAACTGCCAGTTGCGATACTGAGTCGATCACAGTATCGAGATAACAGGCGTATCGGTGGATGTCGCTTCTGTCGTTCATGAGAGAATCACAATGATGGGATACCCCATATGAACTTCGCCGAGAATATCGGTCTCCATCGTGTCACCGATCCTGATCATTTCTGCTGCTGAGTAATTAAGCTCGCCTTCCGCGCGTCAGAACAGCACCGTCCAGGCTTGGCCCGCTACTTGTTGCCCAAGCGCGACTCGAGATCCGCTTTGAGCTGCTGCAATTGTCTGAGATCAATGCCGGCAGGCTGTGTTGCCAGAAGCCAGTTGGCATCCTCCAGAGCAGCACTGTGATGGCCCGTCCGGGCCCGTATTTCCAGACGCTTGGCTCGGAATTCAGGGTTGTCCGCCGAGATCCCGACAAGCAGTTCCAGATAACGCAGCACATGCCGATCATTGCGATCACGTTCCGCCAAACCAAGCAAATTTCGCAACATGCGTTCGACGATCTGCCGAGGATTCTGGGGTTCCAGAAAACGAGACTGCATTTTCAAACCGCGGTCACGAACGTGTCGGTCGAGCTCATCTTCAGTCATCCGCTTCCCACGATTGAACACGTCGATCCACTCAGCTTCTCTGTGTGCATCGGCCGGATCAAATCTGACAATAAAATGCCCAGGCAGACCGATGCCCAGCAGGTTCAGCCCAAGGCGTTTTCCGAGTTCCATGTACAGGACGCTTAAGGCAATTGGCAGTCCTTCACGATCATCAATGACTTCGTTCATATAGCTGTTTGAACGGACATAGTACTGCTGCTGACTGCCTCGGAATCCATTGTCTTCGAACAGCCAGTGGTCGAGCGCCCGCAGACGCTGGATTTCATCGGCATCGTCTGTCAGTTGAGAACGGATTTCCTGCGCCATACCATCAACTCTTTCGAGGTAGTCTTCGGCTCGGACTTCCTGGTTGTCCAGTTGAGCCAGCAGCAGTGTGGCACGCAACAGGTCGGGCTTCCCTGACTTGTCCTCCGGAGCCGCCGCTGGTGTCAGAACTTCGCTGAGTTCCTGCATAATTCGCGCCGTGTGGACGTCATCGGCCAGCTGCCGCACGACCACAGCACGGGCTTCCAGCTCTGCAGCCTTCGACTTCAACACGATGCCGACACCGCTGCCAAGCGGACTCAGCTCGCTGATCAGGTGACGAGGCAGTGGCTGACTAGTCTCAACCTGATTCAGCAGTTCGATGATCTTCTGTTGTTGTTCCTCCGACGGAAGCCTGGATGGAATGTTCCGCGCGACCGTCAGATTACGAAAGGTGGCCTGAGTACCTCGAAAAGCAGCGAATCCCAGCCTGCCAGCCGGGAGCATCCCGTCACTGGTGGTGAATACCACCTTTCCATTAACGGAGCATTGAATCGAATCGGATTCGATACGAGCCTTGAGAGTGTTCCAGTCGTTCGGCTGATAGATTCTATGCGGTTGATTGTAGAGAACTGTCCAGTCGTTCACATTCGGTCCGCTGAAGCGAGTGAAACGAATGTTGCCTGAACTTGGATAGAATCCATAATGTCGGTCTGCACCATCTGAATTGATCACCAGGCCAGCTGCGCCCCTTTCATCGCCGAGTTTTACATCCACCTCAATCTCAATCAGCAGTTCATGTGTTTCCGGCATCAGGCACAGGGTTCGACCGCCGAAACCCTTTCCGAAACCATCAACAATGATACGTCCGGCGCGTTGCTTCCAGTTGGCCCCTCCAATGGCTTCCCAGCGTTCAGAGTCCAATGCTCCAATCGTCACCCAGCGATCCATGGGAATGGGATTTGGAGTTTCCAAGAGGCCGTGCAGGTGAGCAATTGGAATTGCAAATCCAATATTGTCTGTGGCCGTTGATTTGAGCGTGACCATTCCAACCACCACTCCGTCATGATTCACGACCGGGCCGCCACTATTGCCAGGCTCAATGGCCATAGCCAGTTGTATCATGGAAATGCCGTCGATCTCGCGCCGACCCGAGACGACTCCACTCACCACACTGTTTCGTAATCCATGAGGATGCCCCAGCGCTACAATCGGACTCCCCACTACAGTGTCCTCATCACTTAAGACGAGTGACGGAAGACCATGTGATTCAGTCTTCAGAATCACCATGTCCAGATGAGCCATCTGGGAATACACCTGAAGAACCGGAACGTTACGTCCATCGGGCAGCACAATAGACACCCGCCGACCTTCTCCGATCACATGACGTGCTGTGGCAATAAAGTCGTCGGCGATAGCAAAACCGGATCCTTCACCTCGGCGACGTCCGGAACGCCCGGTTCCTTCGATCACCACGAGAGACTTTTGCACGATCGTGGCGAGCTCTTCGACACTGGTGTCTTGCGGAACCGCTTTTTGGCCTGAGGTGTCGTCAGCCAGTGAGAACGATACACAGCCAAATGCAAGCACAGATGCTGCGAAGTGGCGAATCATGAGCGAATTGGACTTAACCATGGAGTCGTCGCTGTTGCCGGACACGTGGATTTGATGTCTGCTGTCAGGAATCATGTTATACACGGTGGGCGTGCTTATGTCGTGACCCTTATCCTTAGATCATCGGTCTGACCAGAATCACTCAATCGTACAGGCTTCCGAATACTGCATCGCGTTCATACCGGAAGAGAAACAATCACCGACGACGGACGTGAGACATTGGGATCTCGCTCACACAGTCCGCAGTGCCAGTGCCGGACTGGAGTTATCGACCCGGGATTCAGGGCAGGGCCATGATCCTCTGAACAGCGGCTGTTTCCAGCGCCCCGTGATACATCCGCAGGTCGGCGATGGCACCGGAAAAGAAATTCTGTGCTCCGATCCCCACCAGCACAGGCCGGTTATTCGTCAGATTGAACGGTGAACCGTCGTGTAAACGACTGGTCGCAACCAGCTTTCCATTGACGAACAGTTTAAGTTCACAACCACTGCGAACGGCCGCAATGTGCGTCCACTCCCCTCCGATATCGCGTTCATAGCTGACAACCTGGCCGGCTTGAATCGCAGAGACACGTCCCATTGATTCATCGACGGGTGCGTCCAGCGCCCTTCCCTGGCACGACCCCGTACATCCAAACAGCTTGCCCTGAAATGTGGTAAGACACGTGAGTCTCACCCAGGTCGCGAGGTTATCCACGTCCCAATCCGGTCGGTTCGCCAGGCGTCCAAGTAACGTCCACTCTTTGTTTGTCTCCTGGCGGTAAAACTCCGCTTTGGGGATCACACCCGCATAGAGCTTCCCGTTATAGACCGTCAGATCATTGATTTCGTTGCATTCTCGCTGGCCCTCGGGCAGGCCAAGACGCCCAATCTTTATCCACTGTTTATCTCCGTCATAACGCAGTGCGTAGCCCTGGGGCCACGTCCCCAAATGAATTCTGCCGCCAGCCACCTGCATGGAATGGATCTGGGTGATCCCATGTGGCTCGGTGCCGATTTCCTGCCAGGACTGGTTACCCTGGTATTCATAAATGTTGCCGTGAGTCGCGGCATAAAGCTTTCCACCGACCGGCAGGAAACACTCGAAGTTTCTTCCATCCGGTGAACCGCAGTCGATCCACCGTGCTCCATCGAATTTGTAGGCATGACCATCACCGATTGCGTCAATTCCGGCAAAAAGTTCACCGTTGAAGCTGCCCATACACAGGACTCGTGAACCGTATCCGACCTGTCCCAGGTCCCGCCAATCGGTTCCTCCTTCATAAACAAACACGCGCGTCGGCGAGGCCGGCGGTTTGTCTTTCAACTGCCCCATGGCCTGATCCCAATCGTAGATGCCTGTACCGGCATAGAGTTTCCCTTCGTGAACGACCATCGCCTGTACTGAATGGTGATTGGCATCGTTTCCCAGCCGACCGCAGTCAATCCACGTCCTGCCACCGGCGTATCGAAATATACGCGCTTTGTCTTCCGGCCGGTCGGCATCAGCGATACAGCTGTACAAATTCCCATCGAACACAATCAGACACGGTACCAGTGAATTCGACGGCCAGGGCTTTCCACAGTCCTCCCATTCGCCGAGGTACGCATCGTCAATCCCAAAGTGCACGTGCCGGGTATCTGACATGGAACTATAAGCGGGCGAGCTGCCTGCCAGATGCAGGTTGAAGCCTCTACGAGCGACTCCGTCAAATTGATTCACCAAATCACCCAGCGTATTACGCATTGGTATTTCGCATTTCACCCAAAGGGTAAGTGAGAAATCCTGTGTTCCCGGATTGAGGACCTGGTCAGCCGGGATTTCGATCATGCTGTCCCGACCGTTGAACAGTGCGGCCGGCTTTTCTGAACCATCCACACCGAGGCCAAACTCGATACTGGCCGGCTTGCCGTGTCGCGAGCCAATAACGTCACGTGCATCTTCAGCCAGCGGCCAATGGGCGACCAGTTTCGCAGCCGACAAGTCAGGCTCGGCAGCCTCAAGCAGTTCGACGCCAACAGAGACTCCGATTGCTGCCAGACACAAGGCAACTCCCATTTGAATTGGTACGTCTTGTCGTATCGCCTTCATGCAAATATTTCCTCACGTCCGGTTCACGGAATCTGATGTGCAGGATTCATGAGAATGTTGGTTGTCTGGCTGTGTTTTCACGGTGCTGTCAGATCTGCAAGCCATTGTCGTCTCATTTTACCCACTGAATTGCCATGATACTTAAGACCTTCCGTTTCTCTCCAGTCGTGATCATGCATTCTGTTTTTTGCTGCACAGGAATCATTGTGCTGTAGTTGAAATCACCGATGCTGTTGCTGCCAGCTGATACCAAAACTGCGCATTGACGGTCATGACTGACCTGCGGCAATGCATCAGACTTTATCATCTGACGTTGGCAGTGCAGATGGCATCAACGCGGCTCCCAGTCCGGACAGCACCAGAAACGGAATGAATGCCCAGAGGGCAAGCGTCGCCCGTTCCGTCTTCAAAAAATAAGACGTGATTGGAGCCTGAATCAAACCGGCGACGCCCCAGGACATCCCCATCGTGATTGCGGACGCTGTTCCCGCTCCTCTGGGAAAGTGTTGCTGAGCGTACGAGACCACGGCTGGTGATGTTCCCCAGAGCACTACACCCATCGGAATGAGCGATCCGATGAACAGCCAGCGTGGGCAATCATTCCATCCCATCAGGCACAGGAAAGGGATTCCGCATAACGGGCAGGCCACCATAAACGGCTTTTCCCAGCCAGGACGAAACCAGACGGCCATCACACCCATCCCAATACTCGCCGCACTCAGAAACAGTGACTGCACCAATCCAACCTGTGTCCGACTGAAGCCCCAATCATCTGCACTCAGCGTGTAATCCAGAATTTTGTCCATTGCCATGTTGGGGACCAGTCGCAACGAACAAATCAAAAGCAAAGCGATCGCAAACGTGCAGCGCCCCGACATTATCTCACTGAAAGCGGGAGGGCACTGCGCCGCCAGAGGTTCGACGTGCGTATCCCGACTGATCTGATGAAGTCGGCCGATCCTTCGCAACACGAACACACAGGCGAAGACCGGGATGGCGAAAACTGCCAGTCCGCGAAGCCCCCACTGATCCGTGACGATTCCACTCAGGATCGGTCCCAATGCCAGCCCCAGCGACCCGCCGAACATAAACGTGGATAAACCGCGGGCCCGCTGTCCAGGAATCAATTTCGCCGCCGTGACGGCCGCCTCAGGATGAAATGCTCCAACACCAATTCCACCGGCAATCAACAAACCAAACAGCACATATGTCTGGTTAACCAATCCGATTGTCGTCAGCAATATTGCAACCAGCGGACCAGTCCACAGCAACATCGGCGTTGGCTTTCGATCACGAATGTAGCCGAAGACCATCTGGCTGAACGAAGTCGGCATGGACTGGGCAATGAAGAGCATAACGATGCCCGCTTGCCCAAGTGAGAACGTATCGTCCAGCCGTTTCCAGAGGGGTGATATGGATAGTGCACACGTATCCACGAGTGTGTGCGTGAGTGACAGGCAAATCAGCGGCACCAGCCATTCGCGTGGTCCGGAGTCATCGTTCATGAACTGCGATCAGTGGCCAGGTGAAATAAACAATCGCCGCGTTCAACAAGGCCCGGTACACGTCGGCAAATAACCGTACCTGATTCGGTGAAGTGCGCCAGCACAGGTTCGCGCCACGGCGTTCGGGGACAATACACCGCCGCAGCTGACTGACCGGCGTGCACGTCATCACCAAGATCGACCAGCGGCTCCCACATGCCGTAATCAGGACTGTAGACATAGTAATCACTACCGCGAACTTCCATGATTCGGGTCGGTGGCAGTTCTTCACTGACATCAACGCCAGGCAGGCTGCCAACGTGGTTCAACACTCGACGGACTCCTCGTTCAGCGATCGCCACAGACTGGACAGAAGCCGTTCCTGATCCGCCCAACTCGGTACCGATGGCCGGAACCCCGGCACGATTTGCAGCGGCAAGCATGGTGCGATCCTCCCCCCCCGGAAAGGCGATATATCCCACCGGTGCAGCAAACGCTCGAAGCATATCAAGCTGCCGGGTCGCACGCTGGTCATCCTGCACCACTGCTGTGAGTGAGCTGGGAAGGTACATAAGAGAACTGCCGCCGGAATGCAGGTCAATGGCGAAGTCCGCGATCGAAAGCAATTCGCTTTCAATGTAGTGTGCGATTGCCGCTGTTGGGCGCCCATCCGGATCACCGGGGAACGAGCGGTTGAGGTTCAGATCGTCAATCGGTGAGGTCCGCAACCCGCCGATCACTGCCGGATAATTTGCAGCCGGCAGAATAATGAGTCGTCCGCGTACAGCTTCCTGTGTGACTTCACGACACAGTTTGATCAGAGCGAGCTGACCTTCGTATTCATCGCCGTGGTTCCCCGCTGTCAGCAGGACGGTTGGTCCTGGACCGTTCCTGATCACAATTATCGGGATGGCGATCCAGCCGTAGGCCGAACGGTGAATCGAATGTGGAAGTTTCAGAAAACCCTGCTGGTTTCCGTCACGATCAAAATCGACATCGGTCGTGATTCGGGATCGGCGCATCATATCCGTTGATTCTCCATTTTGCAGCCTTGTGTCAGACTGAGCGATTTCAAAAACTCGGACGATCAATCTCGCCCGCAAGCTGCTGGTTGTAAGCGAACAATGCGGGTGTGCCGCCGGTATGAACAAATACCACGTCCTGATCGCTCTGCAATGGTCCATGGCGAATGTGGTCGATCAGGCCGGCCATGCTCTTTCCGCTGTATGAGGGATCCAGCAGAACACCTTCTGTACGGGCCAGCAAACTAATCGCTTCCAGACAAGCTTGTGTCAATATACCATAGCCCGGCCCCACGTAGTCTTCTGTCACATGAATGTCGTCTGATTCCAGTCGTGTAATGATACCCAGCCGCTCGGCAGCATCATTCGCAATCTGTGTCATGGCTGCCCGGGTGTCCCATGGCCAGACAATCGGAGTCACGTGTTGTATGGGCGTGTCGAGTCCGAGTGCGACAGATGCCAGCGAGAGGCCGGCACCCGTCGAACCGGCCGAGCATACGTACAGAGCGTCCGGCGTGAAGCCCGCCGCATCTGCCTGTTCGAGTATTTCGATGAAGCACGCCACATAACTGAGAGCCGCAAGCGGCTTGACGTACTTTGGATTCCGTTCGTACACGTTGCGCCCAGTATTTCGAAGTCGTTCAGCCGCCTGTGCAATCTTCTCGTCCACTTCCGGACCTTCCGCATCGTCGACGATTTCGATGCTGGCACCCACGAGGTGGTCAAGCAGCAGGTTTCCCTGTATCGGGTCGGGACCCTTCGCTGGCGCACCACGACCGAGTACAAGATGGCAGTCCAGGCCAGCTTTTGCGCAGGCGGCAGCGGTTTGCCGACAATTGTTACTCTGGATTCCGGCACCCCAGACAATCGTGTCCGCGCCCTTCCGCAGGGCATCTGCAATCAGAAGCTCGTTGTGTCGTGTCTTGTTGCCGCCCAAGGCCAGGCCGGTACAGTCATCACGTTTGATCCAGATCCGCGGACCGCCCAATTCCTGTGAAAACCGGGGCAGGTATTCGAGAGGTGTGGGCAGGTGAGCCAGTGGAAACCGTGGCAATCGATTGTAGAGCCTGCTCAGTTCGGCCATCGAGTATTTGTGTGTGCGAACCATCATTAACTCGGGATTGAACTATCGGCAAGTCAGTGCCGCGTGATTGGCACTGCAATCATTTTAGTGCAGGCCGGATGATCAGAATAGTGAAGCGCATGCGGAACTGAATCAACCGGTGTAACCATTCACAGAGACATTGATCGAAGCAGCCGATATCACACACAGATGCAATCAGTGAGAACCACATCCGCATCGGGTTAACAAAGTTATCAAGGGCCAGTGCTCCAGGCAGCAGTTTCAGGTACGACCTCCAACTGACATTGAACGATGCAGACGAAAGCGACGTGATGATTATTCAGTGACGAGGCCGCACTGCGGGATGACTCGGCGGTGCAGGTGAGCATTGCGGAATTTCTCAGCGTCAATGCGATAATTCTTCGTATTTCCGCGGTGGATGGCTTCCATAAACAAAGTGCGTCCGAGTACGAACGGGATGACTCGTTCGTGGCAGAGGTCGGCCGGCCTGTACCAGCAGAAGGTAGTCTCACAGGCGACGGCGAGATTGTCCCGATTTTGGCAGCAGCGCCGTGTGCAGCAGTTCTGTGCGACACTTGAATTCGCAATTCAAGTGCATGTTGCCTGTCGCGGCAGGCGCACACACAGACAGTGTTCTGGCGTGTGGATCGATTCCGGCGTATAATGGGCGCTGTCGATTGTCGCTGTTTTTAGATATCGAAGATGTTGATGCGGTTACGATCGCCCAACTGACAAGTCTGGGCGTTGGCCAGAAGTATACCATCGGTATATTTCACTCTGCCAACAGTTCATTCACTGAGGAAAGCGACAGTTCGCTTTAATCCTGGTTCGCAGGAACTGGACATTCTGCTTTTGAGTCTGACGACCTGAACCAGTGCGCAAGTTCCATTTATCACAAAGTAGATGTGCTAAGACAGCAACACTCCCGACAGGCAGGTGTACAGTGCGACTTTCGATGAACTGCAAGCTTGAAGCGCCAGCGTGGATGACTTTTGACATATCCACAGGCTTGTACGGCGCGACTTGTACGGCCAGTCACCAGATCAGAAATTCGTCGGGACCATGCAGATCCAGGACCACAGGGAGATGAACAGCGTGCCTGATCACAGTTCCGAGCACTCTACATATATTCGCCGGCAACTGCTCCAATACTCGGGGCTCGGTTTCGGTGCGCTGGCACTGAAATTTATCGACGCGTTTTCCGCTTCAGCAAATGGGGCGAGTCAGGATACTATTCCCAGCATTCGCCCCAGGAAACCGCAGCTGGAACCACGCGCCAAATCAATCATTTTTCTCATGCAGACGGGGGGGGTGAGCCAGATGGATGTGCTGGATCCCAAACCCGATCTGAACAGGTTGGACGGCCGGCGACACGAGATTCACGTCGAGGTTTCCTCGCCCGGATGTGAAGCAAACCGCATCCTTGGCAGCTGGATGAAGTTTCACAGACACGGCCAGTGCGGTATGCAGATTTCTGAAGCGCTGCCGCACATCGCAGGAATGGCAGACGATCTGTGCCTGATACGTTCTATGCACACGTATCACAATAATCATCTGGAAGGCTGGATGATTCTATCAACCGGAAATATTTTCCAGGGGCGTCCAAGTCTCGGGTCATGGATCAGCTATGGTCTGGGGACTGAAAATGAGGGACTGCCCTCCTTCGTCGTTCTGCGTGATCCCGCCGGTTACAATCCGGGTCCTTACATGTGGGCCTCAGGCTGGCTGCCGCCGCTGTACCACGGAACGGAATTCAATGCTGAGGGAACGCCAATCCTGAACCTTCACTCGGCGAAGGAACAGCTGCCTGGTATTCAACGCAACAACCTCAGATATTTGGCGACCTTGAACCGCCTGCATCAGAAGAACTATCGGGATGATGCACGTTTGGAGACGCGCATGGTAAATTACGAGCTGGCAGCACGTATGCAGGTCGACGCGTTGAAAATCTCCACAACGTCGGACGAGCCGGTATATATCCAGAAGATGTATGGGCTGGAACAACCGGAAACCCGGCCCTACGGACTTCGCTGTCTCCTGGCTCGCAAACTAGTGGAAGCCGGAGTGCGTTTCGTCTCAGTGTTCCCACAGAAGCAACACACCTGGGACAGCCATCAGAATTTCGACGACGCGTTACCTATGGCCGGGGCCATTGACCTGCCAACTGCCGGTCTGGTCCAAGATTTGAAGAACCGCGGACTGCTGGACGAAACGATCGTGGTATGGGCAGGTGAATTTGGCCGGCTCCCGATCTCGCAGGGCAGCAAGGGCCGTGACCACAACCGCAATGCCGCTTCATGCCTGATTGCCGGTGGTGGCTTCAAGCCGGGTTTTATCCACGGTGCCACTGACTCACTGGGCTACAAAGTGGCAGAGAATCCGGTCAGTGTTTCCGACCTCCATGCCACTCTTCTCCACCAAATGGGGCTTGATCATGACGAGTTGAGCTATCAGCATTTGGGACGGGACGAGACTCTCACCGATTCGGCAGTGACCGACGCCAGAGTGATTCACGAGATACTGACCTGAGGAACATTTAAATTTGCCTGGCGTTTTCCGGATCGTAAAACGGCATGGCTGCAACCTGAGCTTCAACAAGGCTGCCGTCGCCAACGCGGATTTTCAGTTGCGTTCCGTGAACCGCCAGTTCAGGCTGAACAAATGCCATCGCGATCGGGTGGCCGAGTGTCGAGCGTCTGCCGATGCTGGTGATCCGCCCCATAATCTCACCATCATTTATTATCAGATTGCATTCTTCCGGCAGTCGACCAGCCTCGCCGGCTGTAAAAACAAGTCCCACAAGGCGGCGTGTGAGCGGCTTTCCTCGAGCGATCTCGAGACTGCGCGAACCAATAAAGAATGTCTTATTCTTTCCAATGGCCCATGCAACGTCCGCCTCGAACGGATTCGTCAGAGCATCCGTATCATGGCCTACAATCAGATGCCCTTTCTCGAGTCGCAGCAGCCGTTGCGCTTCGACGCCAAAGGGGCGAATCCTGTGTGACTGGCCTGATCGCATGAGTGATGTCCAGACGTCGTGACCGCAGGCCGCAGGCACATGAATCTCGTAACCCAGTTCGCCGACGAAACCGACGCGCATTAATGTTACCGGCACGCTTGCCACAGTGGCTTTACGGACAGCAAGATACGGAAACGCATCCGGTGCAAGATCGATGCCGGTCAACTCCTCAAGCACGGCTCGTGATCTGGGTCCGGCAAGATTCATCGCTGTCAACTGGCCTGTAGCGTTCACCAGAGTAACATCCATCCCGAAAATCAACGCCCATCGCTGCATTTCACGATAAAACGCTGCAACACCACTGCTGGTAGCAGTCACGTAAAATCGGTCGTCAGTCAGTCGGGCGACAACACCGTCTTCAATAATCACTCCAGCCTCGTCACAGGCGATTCCGTAACGCAGACGACCCGGTTTTTGTTTCGCAAACCTTCCCGTGTAGATATGTTCCAGGAATCGCACAGCATCAGGCCCCTGGATGTACAGCTTGCCGAGCGTCCCCACATCAATCAGTCCGACATTCTTACGAACGTTCATTGCTTCTTTAAGAATGCAGTCGTCCCGGCTGTGACTGTCAGCCCGGTAATACTCCGGTCTGAGCCACGCACCGGCGTGAGTCATTTCTGCACCGGCGTTGACATGCCAGTCATGCACAGGTGTCCGTCGCAGCGGATGAAAACGGCGGCCAGCCAGGTGACCAATTGGTACAGGCTGGTGAAAAGGTCGTGACGTTGTGCTGCCCGTTTCGTTGATCGATGTCCCGTTCAGTCTGGCAAGGATACGCACGGCATTCATGTTTGACAGTTTGCCCTGACTCGGTCCCATCCCCACAGTGGTGAAACGCTTCATTAATTCGATGTTGTCATAGCCTTCCTGGTGCGCATTTACAAAATCCGCCAGGTGAATGTCTTCGTCAAGATCAACGAAATTCTTCTTTCGCGGGTCGGTGATGATTGGATACGGATGTGAATGTGATGCACTGCTGTTGACCAGCACATCCGGAATCACTTCGTCAAATTGGCCGAGATGGGCTGCTGCCGTCAGCCCCGCACGGCGTCCGTCCGCGATCCGTGCCTGCAGGTCGAACACGCCGTTGCTTCTGCCCGCAGCGAACACACCGTCCGGTAACTCCTCGGGCACGAACTGTTCAACTGTTTCCTGATACCTCATTCGTCCGCCGGACTGGTAAAGCAAGGCCGCGTTCGGTGTCCAACCGACATTTTGCACAATTCCGTCACATGCGATTTTCCACTGAGAATTGTCATCAACTGCGGAGATCACGGCCCCGCAAATCCGTTTCTTTCCGGTGGTCGGAATGGCTTCACGAATGAAGTGTCCGCGGTGGATGACGAGTTGCGCGTCTGCGACTTCACGCGCGAGATCTGAGGGTTCTCCCTCGGGCCGTGGATCGACGATTGCGGCCACGTCGACACCGGAATTATCCAGATCCAGTGCCACACGATAACCGTCACTGTTGGCAGCCAGAACAACAGCGCGGTCCAACGGTCTTATCGAATAGAGAAAAATCAAGCGTTGCGCAGCAGATCCGAGCATCACACCGGGCAGATCGTTGTTCTGAAACACGGCCGGTTGTTCGAAACATCCTGTCGCCACCACGAGTGATTTTGCTCGAAGTTTCGTGAGCCGACGCTGGTCAAGCAGTGCAATCCAGTGATCCGCATACC
This sequence comes from Planctomycetota bacterium, assembly GCA_963581585.1. Taxonomy (GTDB): domain Bacteria; phylum Planctomycetota; class Planctomycetia; order Planctomycetales; family Planctomycetaceae; genus S139-18. Next base: position 25,864 of record CAUZPL010000019.1, on the reverse strand, counting down.
AGCCTGCTGCCTGCGTACCGCAACGCAGCTCAACGTTATCCAGCGCTTCGACCTGCTTCAGCAGCCGGTGCAGGCAGCGCGACTCATCAGGATTCGGAGGACCTGTACCGAGGTCTCCCGAATTGTCATGAATTCGACTATACCTCTGCCACGCCAGACTCCCCCCGGGTCTGGGCTGCTCTTCCACAAGCAACACCTGGAGACCCTGCTCCCCGGCAGCAATGGCAGCCGCCAGACCCGAAGGCCCCGAACCGACCACCAGCAGATCGCAAAACGCATATTCCTTCGGCGACGGCTGTGGTCTGCTGGCCGGATTGATCCTGCCCAGTCCGGCGACGTTCCGCATCTGCCTTTCGTAAAACGGAAACAATCGCCGCGGTGTGTGAAAAGCCTTGTAGTAAAATCCGACCGGCAGCATTTTGCTGAACCACTCAGTGAAGCGCAACCAATCATTTTCCAGTGAACCAACGGTGTTGACGGCTCGCACGTCAAGTCCGTCAGAAATCGGCAGCAGATCACCCCGCATGTTCGTGCGTTGAGCATCTTCGACGATCACGTTCGCGTCGTGACCGGCCATGCTGTACACTCCCCGTGGCCGGTGATACTTGAAGCTGCGACCAAGCAGACGCACATCGTTGGCCCACATCGCGCTGGAAAGAACGTCTCCCGCGAAGCCACCGTACGTTCTGCCTTCGAAACGAAACTCAACCGGCTCACTGCGATTGATCCATTCGCCTTCCTGTGGTGGCAAACGTCTATCCATCGGCCTGATCCGGTTCGTACAGATACGTTCTTAGTACTTCATCTGTACAATTATTCCGTTCAGCAATGAACCAGGTCCCACTGGGTATGTGGTACCACCACTCCTGCCTCACACCCGGCTCACCGCTGCGATTGAACACATAGTCTCCCCACTGCTCGTCAGTCACTGTCGACGGATCCGGCATCGCTCGAACTTCACCGCCGAAATGAAACTCCTGCACCGGGCATGGTCCGTTAATCGGACAGTTGATGATTTTCATGAGTGCTAGTGACCGACCGAAGCCGCTCCTTTCTCTCCGACTAGATCAAATCGGCTGAATCGTGACAGGTTGAATGCTGTGATCAGGTCATGGTCATGATCGTTGGTGAGAGTCCAGGCCATCGACCTGCCGCTGATCGGCGTGGCCTTGAAACCCCAGGTGCCCCAGCCAGCATCAAGGTAAAACCCGCTGATGGGCGTCGTACCCATGATTGGTGAAAAGTCAGGTGTCATGTCACACAATCCGCCCCACTGACGCATCACTCTGATGTCCGACAGACACGGAAACAGGTCGAGCAGCCCAGTGCACATTCCTTCGGCGAAATCGAGTGTCGACCTCATGGATATCAACTCATATGGATCCAGTGATGCGCCTGCGACCAGTTCCCCACGGCTGGACTGACTCAAATAAAGATGCAAACTGGCCGAAACGACGATTTTGTCGAGCCAGGGTTTGAGAGGCTCGGTAACCATGGCCTGCAGCGGGTGAATGACCAGCGGTGTTCTTAGTCCCACCATCCTGGTGATATTCGTCGTCCAGCCAGCAACCGCCGAAAGTACTTTCCGGGTTTTGATGAACCCTTTGTCCGTATGCACACCTTCCACCTGGCCATCGCGCACTTCGATATCCGTAACCCCGGTCTGCTGATGAATCTCAACGCCTCGCCTGTCGGCACCTCGCGCATAGCCCCATGCGACTGCGTCGTGTCGGGCGATCGCACCGGGTGGATGGTACAACGCTCCATGGACCGGTGCCTGCTGTCCACCACAGGTGAGGTCGATCTCCGGAATCTCTCGACTGATGAATTTGGGCCCGACCACCTCGCTGTCAATACCTAGGTGTTTATTCACTTCAGCGCGCCAGCGCTGGATACGCAAAGAAGCCGGCGAATGAGCCAGCGTAAAATGACCGCGTTCGGAGTAAAACAGATTCAGATTCAGTTCACGTGACAAGTCCTGAAACAGTTCGACACTGGCCTGATAGAACCGGACACCTTCCTGTGTGAGATAATTCGAACGAATAATCGCCGTATTCCGTCCCGTACCACCACCGCCAATGTAACCCTTTTCCAGTACGGCCACGTTAGTGATACCGTGATCTTTAGCCAGATAGTAAGCTGCAGCGAGACCATGACCTCCACCACCAATAATCACTGCGTCATACCCGTCTTTGAGCTTCGACGGCGCGCGGAACATCCGTGGTTCAGGATGTTTCCGTCTCAGGGCAAACTTCAGCAGGCGGTAGGGCATGATTCTCAGGCGGGTGCGTGACCCCTGTGAGTGGTTTCAAGCAGGTAGGCCACCATGACCTCTGTTTTTTCGATCGTCAAGTGATAGGCGTCCGATAGCTGTTCCACTTGCCGGATCTGTTCGACATTCTCCATGAAGACGGGACTGAATCCGAACGTGTCGAAATCGATGACTTTGCCAACCAAGCCGGACTGGTCCAGCAACTCTGAGGTTCGAGTCTGGCTGAGAATGGACAGCTGCATCAGGTAGGGCACTCCGCCCGGGGCAAGCAGGTCGGGCAAAATAGAAATCAGGTGGTCCAGGAGGTTGCGTCCCCAGAAATCAACCGGGCGATGTCCGGTGATTTCGCCATACGGGTCGACAGGTATCTGAATAAAGGCTGGACACGATCAGATCATATGTCTGGCCGGAAGAGAACGTGTACAGGTCTTCGGCTTCCGCGACGACTTGTTCCGATACTCCATTACGAAATGCATTGGCCATTGTGTTGGCCGCGGCCTCCTGCTGAATGTCAATGGCGTGAACGTGCCGGGCCCCGTTTTTCGCCAATTGGACGGTCAGGATGCCGCAGCCGCAGCCAACGTCCAAACAACGCCTGTCCTCACCTGCCCCGCTGCGATAAAAGATGTTTCCAGATGAGAAAACTTCCCTCTGTCGGCTCGAACACGCCTGGATCGACTCGCATGTCCGGCAAGGCAAGCGGGTGGAGGTCCCGCCCATGATCGTCCAGCCAGGGCATGGGAGGAACGGCCAGCGAGGGCGATGGCGGCGATCCCAATTCGTGTCCAACTGAGACGGCGCGTTGTCCCGGTTTGGTGCCGGCCATGGATTCGCTGACCGCGGCCATGTGCTCGGGGGTAACCCCGCAACATCCCCCGACAATCTGAGCACCTTCGTCTCGCCATCCTCTGGCCAGCTCGGCATATTGATCGGGCGCGGTGTCTTCGTCAAACTTCCATCCGGGATCGAGATAGCGACCCAAATTCGGGTACGCACCGAGCGGCATGTTCGTGAAGCCGCGCAGCCAGGGAATCGTGCCAGAAACGTGATCTGCCGGCAGGCAGTTGATCAGGAGTGCGGAAACCCCCATCTGCTCGAACTGGCCGATGGCCCGCCCCCCCAGTGTTGACCGTACACGCCACAGACACCGTGCCGGCACCGGCGGAAGCTCAACCAAACGGGCAAGCCGGTGTCCAGCATCGTCTGAATCGCCCCGTTCATGTTTTCATGCAGCAGCGACAGTATTTCCATGAGGATCAGGTCAGGGGGATCTTCTTCAAACACACGCGTAAGCAGTTCAACGGTTCCCAGTCGCTGAGGGCTGTTGATGTCGCCGTTGATACTGAACGCCACGGCACAGTGGTCTTTTTTACCCGCCTGCTCCACGGCCTGCCGCGCAATTTGGATCCCCAGTCGGGCAGTGTCCATCCAATGCCGCGGTGTCCCGCCTCTACTGGTCCGGGACTCGATTTCCGCTGAGCGGAGGACGGCCCACGTATTGGTGGTGATGATGTCGCATTGAGATTCCACGTAGCGCCGGTGCACCTCCAGTACAATGTTCGGCGAGTGACAGAGCGCTCCGGTGCCCCAGAGTTCTTTATCGCTGAGCGGATGCTTCTTGATGCCGGCGCGCTGCAATTCCGTGCCGACGCCCCGTCCAGGATGACACACGCCTGATCCACGATCATTTGTGTGATACGCTGGTAGGATTGAGATTGACAACTTGACATGACTCAGCGGTGTCGAGAACTGCGTGCGGAGCCGGTCGATGAACTACTGCTGGAGAACTTTCCGAGTTATCACGGCCCGGGTGCGTATTCTCTCGCAGGACGAAACGTGTTCCGTTTGCACCTTGACTCGCTGGAAATCAACGGAACGAGTCCCATTCAACATGAAATACGCGGTCGACAACATACCCGACCCGATCACCAGAAATCCGGTACGCAAAACACAAACGGTTCAGAAAATGTTCAACAGTGGCCTGGGAACCGCATTCTAGAAACAGGTCAAATACTCATCAATTTCCCACCGGCTGACCTGTGAGTCGTACGTTTCCCATTCTTTCGTCTTCAGCTCAATGAACTCGTCAGCAATCACGCCCAGTGCGCCCCTTATCACATCGTCGCCTCGAAGTTCCGCGATCGCTTCGGTCAGTGACTGCGGCAGAATACGGGTGCCCGATTCCAGCACCTCAGTCAATGGTCGCTCGTACATGTTGCCCAGGTTGGGATCCCCCGGATCGATCTTATTATCGATACCGTCCAGACCGGCGGTGACGTAAGCGGCCAGAGCCAGGTAGGGATTGCAGCCGCTGGAGACGGTACGGTCCTCGAAATGTCCGGGACCGACCGTGCGGATCATTTGAGTACGGTTGTTGTCACCATAGGTAACAAATGCCGGCGTCCACGTATAACCACTGTTTGTTGACCGCAGACCCGCACCCAGTTGGAGTCGTTTGTAGCAGTTCACTGTCGGACTGGTCACAGCGCACAACGCTCGTGCGTGCAGCAGCACCCCGCCGACAAAGTGATAGCCCATCTCCGAACAGCCCAGGCCACGGCTGTCCGAGTCACTTTCAAACACACATCGACCACTTTCGACATCCGCCAGATGAAAATGAACGTGCAGTCCGCTGCCGGTACGGTCACGAAACGGTTTAGGCATGTGCGTGGCAACTGCACCATATTTTTTTGCCAGCTGCGAAGTTGCCATTTTGAAAAACGTGATCCGATCGGCTGTCGTAAGTGCATCCCGATAATCGAAATTGACCTCGAACTGGCCGTTGGCGTCTTCGTGATCGGTCTGATAAACACCCCAGCCCAGCTGGTTCAGCGAGTTTGTCAGCTCCTGCAGATATCCCATCGCGGGAGCCATCGAGCGAAAGTCGTAGCACGGCTTAGCCAGTACATCGACCTCGTCCGGATTCCATGGTGAGATCGAGCCATCATCGTTTTTGGTCACCAGAAAATGTTCAGGCTCCATCCCGACGTTGAAGATATAACCCTTGTCCCTGACGCCGTCCAGCACACGCTTCAGATTGGTGCGCGGACAGAATGGGTACGCCTGTTCATCGACAAACAGGTCGGCCGCGAATCGCGCCGTGTTGGGCATCCATGGCAGGGGTGTGTAGCTTTCCAGATCAATGCGGGCCATCATATCGTGCGAGTGCGGCCCCTGGCCAGCGCCCCAGACAGCGGCGCCGGCGAAACCGGCACCGTCGTCGATGACATCATCCAGACTCGATGCCGGTACCATTTTTACTTTTGCAGAACCGTGAATGTCGACAAACTGCGCGAGAATAAACTCAACGGCATCTTTGCGCATCTGTTCGCGTATCTGTTCTCGATCGACCATTGAGTGCACTTCTATTGCAGATGATTGTTGTCGGCTGACAGGCTGTTCGCCATTTCGTCGGAGTCCCGCAACTGTGCGGCCCTTGCAGCGTAGCTGGAGTTTTCAGAAAAAAATTTCCACACCATGAACGTCACACAAAACACAGCGCAGGCGACGAACATCAGCACCGTCCAGCCGGTGAACGGATAGATCGGTCCCACTTCTGTCGGATTGATGTTCCAGCTTTCAATCGGTCCGGTCGATGCCATGGCTTAATCCCTTTCTTTGGTTTGCCAAGTCCGCAGATGCTCACGTTCGGCAGCAATGTATTCATTCCTGCTCGCCGTCTCTTCCATCAGCATGTCGTGGTCCAGTCCCACAAATTCGACTTCCCACGGGATTCGCAGCATACGTGCCTTTTTCAAAGCCCATGCAGCAAGGTAACACGGCGCGAATCCCAGTACAAAGAAGATGATCACGGCTCCGGCCAACTGTCCCCAGGGAGTGATCGTCGCATATTCGGCGTTTGGTGAACTGGGGTATCCCCAAAGCACAAACCCAGTGACGATGATTCCGATCGTCCCGCAATAGCCGTGGATGGCAACGGCTCCGACCGCATCATCGATTCTGAACTTTCTCTCAACCCAGTAGTGCAGTTTATAACCACACCAAACTCCGGCGACCGCAATAAAGAACGCCTGAAACGGATGATAAAGGTCGTTGCCTGCCGACGCGGTGATGATGCCACCCAAGCCGCCCTGGAAAGTCCAGAATGGATCCCCTCTGGAAACCATGTACCCGACGAGCAGACCGCCGGTCAGCGCCATCAGGAAATTGACCGTGATTGCACTCAATGTCGTAGGAGTGAGATAGATCGTGGTGGCCGAGAAGAATGTGTGTGTGTCACCCGGAACGATGTCAATGATCGGAACATTGCAGGCAGCGTAGAAGCCCCAGAAACCGGTGTAAATCAGAAACATACCGATGACGATCATCCACGTATTGTGCGCCGGCAGCACCCGCGGTGTACCGTCGTCTCGAAAACGACCGATCCGTGGCCCCAGGTGAATCAGAATGGCAAGTGCGGAACCGCCGGCGAGGGCATGAATCACACCGGACGCATACGCGTCGTGGTAACCGAGTTTCTCCACCATCCATCCCGAGTCTGACCAGCCCCATGCCGCAGCAATCACCCATGTGATGCTGCCGACGAGAATGGCCAGCAGCCAGAATGCCGCGGAGCGAATCCGTTCAATAACGGCGCCGGACAGAATCGAACCTGCCGTCCAGGAAAACAGCAGGAACGCTGCCCAGAACACTCCATTCAGTCGTGACCAGACGGCGGTATCTGCGGACGTCAGACGCGTGTTGGCAGGCTTGCCGCCCAAATGCGGTCCCATCAATTCATTCCATGGCTCGGACCACGGTGCGCTTTTCAGTCCGCCGGTAATTCCAGGTCCGTTTGGAACAGCGAAGTACAACCACCAGCCGAAAAAGAAAAATGAGAATGTGATCGTGGGAATCAACATCGCGTTTTTCATGAGCGTGTTGAGTTTGTTCTTCTCACGCGAAACACCGACTTCGTAGAGGCAAAATCCGACATGAATCAGAAACATCATTACCACCGTCACCCAGTAGTAAAACTCAGTGAAGATGACGGTCAGCGCAGTGAGTTCGTTGTCCATGGATTGCATACTCCAATTCACGCTTTAAACCCGCCAGAATCACTACCTGAGATTCGGGCCACGATCAATACGCAATTTTCTTCTCCACTGCGCCGCTCACGACACAATGTGTGATGCCTACAGTTCCTGCCCCGGAATCCAGTTCGTGCCGGCGAGTGGCACTTTTGCCATGGCGGCTGCTTCCACCGTGAGCGCCACCAGATCTTCCGGTTCCAGGTGGTGCACGTTTGACTTTCCACAGGCTCGCGCGAGGGTTGTCAATTCCATGTTCAGAACCTGCAGATAATTGAATACTCGCCTGGCACCAAGTTCAGGTGTTAGTCGCTGTTCCAGCTCGGCATCCTGTGTCGTAATGCCGACAGGGCATTGACCCGTGTGACAGTGATGGCAATAGCCGGCGGCAGTTCCCAGTCTGGTGTAATCATCGGACGCATCAATCTCCTGCCCGTCCTGAATCCAGCAGTTGTGATTACAGCCAAGTGCGACCAGTACTCCCTGTCCAATCGCCACAGCGTCGGCACCCAGTGCCAATGCTTTGGCGACATCCGCACCCGTGCGAATTCCACCCGAGATGATTAACTGCACGTCACCTGCGACGTTCATCTCATCAAGTGCTGCAACAGCCAGCGGCAGCGCGGCCAGCGTCGGGATGCCCGTATGTTCGATGAAGACCTGCTGAGTCGCCGCCGTGCCACCCTGCATGCCGTCAATTACAACAACGTCGGCTCCTGATTTGACTGCCAGCTTGACATCGTCACGCACCCGGGTCGCACCCATCTTAACGTAAACAGGAATACGCCATTCGGTAATCTCACGCAGCTCTTCAATTTTGATCTTCAGATCATCGGGGCCCGTCCAGTCCGGATGGCGACAAGCCGATCGCTGGTCGATTCCCACCGGCAGCGTTCGCATCCCGGCAACGCGTTCACTAACCTTTTGCCCCAGCAGCATACCGCCGCCACCAGGCTTGGCACCCTGTCCCAGCACCATCTCTACGGCGTCTGCTTTCCGAAGATCATCAGGGTTGAACCCGTAACGCGACGGCAGACACTGATAGACAAGTGTCTTTGATGAAAGGCGTTCCTCGGGCGTCATACCACCGTCACCGGTAGTAGTCGACGTTCCAGCACGAGTGGCCGCACGGCCGATGGCCTCTTTGACATTGGCGGATAAAGCGCCGAAACTCATCCCCGCGATCGTCACTGGTGTTTCCAGCTCGACCGGATTCTTTGCACGGCGAGTCCCCAGGACCGTCTTTGAGATGCAGCGCTCCCGGTAACCTTCAAGCGGATAACGCGATGCCGAGGCGCTGAGGAACACCAGATCGTCGAATGAGGACACGCTGCGTTTGGCACCCATTCCGCGGATGTCGTACAGCCCATGCTCGGACGCCTCGCGAATGTAGTTGATCGTGTGACGATCGAACGCTGCGCTTTCTTCGCGTTGAATCGGGCGGGTCATTCTAATACTCCTGACGCGCGTCGGCGTTCCAGTGATACAGGCGGCGTGCGGATGCGATACGTTTGAATTCCCGCGCATCACACTCAATCGCAGCGTCGGTGAGCAGATGGGCGACCTGTTCGTAATCCGCCGGCTGCATCGGTTCCTCCTTTGCATCGGCTCCGAGGCTGTGGATCTTCCCCCGCACGTAGATCGTCGCCTCGTACAGCGAATCGCCGAGATTCGGTCCGGCGTCACCGCACACGACCAGAGTCCCTGCCTGGCCCATGAATGCGGAAAAATGGCCAACGTCGCCGCCGACCACGATGTCACAACCTTTCATCGAGATCCCACAACGAGACGAAGCGTGGCCTTCAATGACAACCAGACCTCCGTGTCCCGACGAGCCGGCACACGCGGATGCATGCCCCCTGACCCGAACACTGCCGGACATAATGTTCTCGGCCACACTCCAGCCGACATTTCCCTGGACGGTGACATGGGCCAGTTTGTTCATCCCCGCGACAAAATAGCCGGCGTGCCCCAGAATCATGATGTCGACTGTGTGGTCGAGTCCAGCCGCGATATTGTGCAGTCCGTCGGGATTCAGGATCTCGATTCGCTCGAAGTCATCGTTCGACAGATCATGATGCAAGAACTGATTGACCTCACGGACACTCAGCTTTGCCAGGTCCATTTGCTTCACACGGTCCATGAGTAGATTTGTTCAGGTACAGGTTCAAAAACACGGGCTGTCGCAACACCAGGCAGGTGGGCCAGTGAACGGAACTCAGAGGAGATGGCCACATAATCGTCTGTTTCGGCAACAACGGCTGGCTTGCAGGCAAAAGCGTCACGCACCAGCACAAGCCTGTCCGCAGTGGCCATCAGGAATGTGAAGAAACCGTCCAGCTCGGTGAATGACGTTTCGATTGCCTGTTCCAGAGTCTCACCTTCCCGCATGCGCCACTCCAGGAAGCGACATCCTGCTTCGGTGTCATTGTCTGTCTCGAACTCAATTCCCCTGCGTTCGAGTTTGCGCCGGACGCTGTAAGGATTGGAAAGTGATCCGTTATGCACCAGACAAAAGTCCTCGCCAGCCGTATACGGGTGCGCGTGGGCCGGTGACACAGCGGATTCGGTTGCCATCCGAGTGTGAGCGACGGCATGCGTGCCCATGAGTTGATCAAAACCATATCGCTGCGCGATATCACCGGGCAAGCCTTCGTCCTTGTACATCTCGATCGATCGACCAACTGCAAGGATGTGAAGGTTTGGATGTGACAACATCAGCCATCGTTTGAAGTCATCAACATCGATCGATGAAGTCAGCACTGAATGGGTTTCCTTAAACCGGATCGTCGCTTCACCACCCGTGTCTCGCTGAAAATCTTCACGAACAGCCTGCCAATCGACACCTGGGTCATTCGAGTACAGTCCGAAGCGACGATCTGGTGCATCCAGTGGCCGACGAAACACTGCCAATCCAGCCGAATCCGGACCACGTGTTCCCATGCAGGTGATCATCGGTGTAACGAGCTCGCCGAGTCGGTCGTGAAGATGATCGCGTCTCAGCAGTAGTCCAATGATGCCACACACGGATGAGTCTCTACAGAATGATGCGGGCAGCTCAGTGACGGAGATGTCCGGTGAACACGTACCCGGTTAACACGGGCGTCCGGCTGCAATCAATTCGCCGCACATTTCCCGAGTGTCGGTCGAGAGTATGGCGAGTAAACAGCACTGCGTCGACCGATCACAGATCGAAATAGCCATTGTGGTCTTCTGACGACAATGATCCTCATTCTGCTTTGCTCCTCGACAAGCCAGCGTGCAGTCGACCTGCCGGATTGTGTCCCCCGGCTTCGGATGATTTACCTGCCGCAGGAGTTTGTAGTGACAAGGAACCACCAGGGATGACCATCTTGCACCGATTTAACAATCACTCCGCTCGTGCATGCGGTCAGTCTTCTCTGGTTGCCTCCAGTACCGACAAAAATGCCTTCTGTGGAATCGCTACCTCACCAAACTGCTTCATCCGCTTCTTGCCTTCCTTTTGTTTTTGCAGCAGTTTACGTTTTCGGGAAATATCACCACCGTAACATTTTGCGGTAACATTCTTGCGGTAAGCAGAAATCGTTTCGCGGGCCAGAACTCGTGTACCCACCGCGGCCTGAATAGCAATCTCGAACTGGTGGCGAGTGATCTCTTTTTTGAGACGTTTGACCAGCCCACGCCCTCGACGATCGGCCGTCGACCGATGGACAATCGTTGACAGGGCATCCACTCGACTGCCCTTGACGAGAATATCCATCTTCACAAGATCTGCTGCCTGAAACCCTGTCACGTCGTAATCCATTGTTCCATACCCACGAGTCACACTTTTGAGCTTGTCGTACATGTCGTAGACAATTTCACTCAGAGGCAGATCGTAGAAGAGCTGTGCGCGTTGAGGTCCCAGATATTCTGTGTTCCTGTAAATGCCCCGTCGGTCCTGACACATCTGCATCAACGTGCCTAAATTTTCGGATGGCACAATGAAACCCACTTGAGCAATCGGTTCTCGAAATTCTTCAATGACGCCCGTATCGGGAACATCCTGCGGATTGTTGATCACTATCGTTTTCCCCGTCCGCAGCAACAATTCATAGGTCACGTTGGGTGCGGTCTGGATCAGGTCCATATCCTGTTCTCGTTCCAGACGCTGCTGAATGATCTCCATATGCAGAAGGCCGAGGAATCCACAGCGAAACCCAAAACCCAGGGCATCACTGGTTTCCGGCTGAAATGAAAAGCTGGAGTCATTCAGGGCCAGTTTTTGCAGTTCATCGCGAAGATTCTCAAAATCCGTGGCATCGATCGGATACATTCCGCAGAAAACCATTTGCTGGGGCTTTTGGTAACCGGGAAGTGGTGACTCCGCCGGGTTGCTCGACTGAGTCACTGAGTCACCGACAGTGAGGCGGGTGAGGTCCTTGATACCAGTCAGCAGATAGCCCACCTGTCCTGGCCCCAGTTCATCGCAGGGGATCAGATCAGGTCGAAACTGGCCAATTTCAATCACTTCACTCTGCAATTTCTCCCTCATAAAGCGAATGGTATCGCCCTTACTTATCGTTCCGTCCACGACCCGCACGTGGGTAATCACACCACGGTACTTGTCGTACTTGGAATCAAAGACGAGAGCCTTCAATGGAGCATCACGATCGCCTGATGGTGCAGGAATGCGATTGATGATGGCTTCAAAGACGTCTTCGATATTCAGTCCGGCTTTGGCACTGACCTTCAGGGCTTCAGTCGCGTCGAGTCCCACAACCGTTTCAATTTCCTCCAAGATCTCCTCCACCCGCGTCACGGGCAGATCAATCTTGTTCACAACCGGAATGATCTCCAGATCCGCATTGATAGCGGCGTATGCGTTAGCCACCGTTTGAGCCTGCACCCCCTGGAAAGCGTCAACCAGCAGCAATGCGCCCTCACAGGCTGCCAGACTTCGGTTCACTTCATAGTGAAAATCGACGTGGCCAGGTGTATCGATCAGGTTCAATTCGTAGACGTTACCCTCAAACGTGTAGTGAATCGTAACGGACCGCGCTTTCACGGTAATGCCGCGGTCGCGTTCAATCTCCAGGTCGTCCAGGATCTGTTCACGAAACTGACGTTCAGTAATCGTGCCGCTCTTGAGCAGCAGCTGATCCGCAAGCGTGCTCTTTCCGTGGTCAATATGCGCCACGATGCTGAAGTTGCGAATGAATCGCCTGTCCATGATGAGTGACTAAACTGACAGTGAGGGCTGTGATAATGAAGCGGATACGCTCCCGGACTTATTTCCGGCAACGAAACTGGCTGGCATCGTATCGACTCCCCCTGAATGGGGTCGAGAGCCTGGTCTGAGGAATCCCAAGGGAAAGAAGGAGTTCCAGGATAATCGAGGTTGGTGATCGCTCGCAGCAACGGTTCGCATGCGAACATAGTTGAGCCACGCTATGCTGTACGACCTTCTGAAACAGCGAAATTTGAGGAGCATGTCGGCGAATGACTGATTCTGCAAAGCCACAGGATGGAAAAAAGTTCGATCGCTCCCTCGTCGCTGAAGACGATGGGCGACTGGCGGCCGATATTCAGGACCCACCCTCCAGTATCAGCCGTATTGTTCGACAGACCGGACCGGGATTGATTATCGCCGCCAGTATCGTCGGTTCCGGTGAGTTGATCATGACCACCAAGACCGGTGCGACCACCGGAATCTCGCTGCTGTGGCTGATCCTGCTGGGGTGTATCGTGAAGGTGTTCGTGCAGCTGGAGCTGGGTCGGTTCACGATCAGCAGCGGCGAAACGACCCTGACGGCACTCAATCGAGTGCCGGGGCCCCGGACACGCCACATTAACTGGGTGGTTTTGCTGTGGTCGATTATGGCGCTGGCGACTGTCGGCCAGCTGGGAGGCATTGTGGGAGGAGTCAGCGAGGCTGTTGCTGTCACAATTCCGATCAGTGGAGACTACCAGAAAGCCGTCAGGATTCCGTCGGCAAAGAATATCGTGGACTATGTTGAGTTACAGTCCGCCGATCCGGCTTCTGAACGGTTGAACTGGGTTCGATCCGATCTGGAACTGCTGTCCGGCAAAGAGGCGTTGCTGGACCAGGCCGGTTTGGTGATTGCTGCTACTGACGAAGCTTCGAAATCGGAACAGCTTGCTCAGCTGCAGTCTCTGACAAGACGTGATACATGGGATAATCGCATCTGGGCAATTGTCATAGGTATTTTCACGGCAATCATTCTGTTCATCGGACGTTATCGTTTGATCGAGAACCTCTCCGTCGTGTTGGTTGTTTCGTTCACGTTAGTCACCATCGGGAATGTTGTTGCCCTGCAGTGGACGCCGTATGCGGTCAATGCGTCCGACATCGTACGCGGACTGTCATTCGGGCTTCCGGAAGGCTCTGATGCCATCAGAACTGCTTTAGCCACCTTTGGAATCATTGGCGTCGGCGCCGCCGAACTGGTGATGTATCCGTACTGGTGTCTGGAAAAGGGCTACGCCAGATGCGTCGGACCAAAGGACGATTCGGATGAGTGGCTGGCTCGTGCAAAGGGCTGGATTCGTGTCATGAAATACGACGCATTTGCCTCGATGTTGATTTATACATTGTCAACAGTGGCATTCTTCCTGATGGGTGCTGCCGTCCTGCACGCCGATGGTCGCAACCCGGACAATCATCGACTGGTCTCAACGCTGGCAGAAAGTTATGTGCCGGTGTTCGGAAACTACGGACGCCTGTTGCTCCTCGCGGGTGCCATTGCTGTACTGTATTCCACGTACCTGGTTGCCAACGCGTCGAACGCACGTGTTTTCGCCGACTTTACCGGCGTGATTGGCTTGACTGACAAACGTATGGATTCCAGGCAGCGACAGTTCCTGATCGGACTGCTGTCATTTTGCCTTCCGCTGGCCTGCGTGGTTGTCTACCTGGTGGTGGAGGCCCCTGTGCTGCTGATTATGGTTGCCGGCACCTGTCAGAGTCTGATGCTGCCGGTCCTGGGTTTCGGATCGCTGTACTTCCGGTACCGCGAAACGGACAGGCGCCTGAGTCCAGGGCGAGTTTGGGATCTGGCCCTCATCACATCCTGCATCGCAATGCTTGTGGTGGGCACCTGGGGAGTCTACAAGGAGCTTGTCAAGCTTTTATAGACACACTGCTGAAACTCCTGCATTCACATCGTGAACGGCAGGACCTGTTCGTGCCAAGTCCTGAACATCCAGTTATCCTTGCCAGCAGTAGACGATTCCCGAGAGACCGCAGCCCCGCCGTTTTAGTCGTCGGCTCTGCTTCAAAATTGAACATTTCCACCGTAAAAGTTCGCACGCAGCATCGCCGAAGGCTGTTCAAAGTCATCGCTGTGATTATGGGTTTGTGCGCTGCTTTGTTGTTCGCGGAAGTCACTCTCAGAGTCTATGTCGCTGTTCGCGGCTGGACGCCCAATTGCTATGTAACCGGACTGGCGTTTTTCGCGCCGGACTCTCATTCCGGTCACACACTTCAACCAGGGCTCAGACTTAAGTCGTCCGCCTATGATGTGAGCGTCAACGAACATGGACTGCGCGGCGAGAGCATCACTCATTCGAAGCCGGCTGATATCAGACGAATTGCTGTGCTCGGAGGCTCGAGCGTTTTTGGCTATCTCGTTCCCAACGGTCAGGATTCCTGTTGCGAGCTGCAAACAATTCTCAATAAAGACCGGAAACGCGTGGAAGTTCTCAACTCGGGTGTACCGGGATTCAACATGACTCAGTGCCGACACCGTTATGAGCATCAAGTCGCCCCACTTGATCCGGATATCGTGCTTCTGTACATGGGTTGGAATGACATTCCGTTCCTGACAGCTGATGACCCACGCAAACAGGACAAGACTCCGCCGCCGGCGTCCTGGCTAAAGCGGCTGACTGCGTGCAGTGTCACTTACGGATTATTGCGATTTCGTCTCTTTCCTGACGAGGCACCACGATTTGCGCCGCCGTCTTCCAAAGGCGGGCGAGTCTCCGAAACACGAATCACCGAAGCCGGGGCACACGGTTTCAGGTCAGACTTACTGGACCTCGTCGAATCCATTCGCCGTTCGGGAGCCACCCCTGTGATTTCGACGCAGGTCACAGCCAGCAATTCCAATTGTCACAATCTGGACCGATATCTGGGTAATAGTGATGCTCAAATTCGGGCCAATCGCGAGATTGGTCAATGGATCACTGACACAATGCGTTCGACTGCCCATATGGAAAACGTTCTCCTGATCGATTGCGCGAGAGAACTGCCGTGTGACCCGCAAATACTCGGAGATCCGATTCACCTGACGCGCACCGGGCACAAAATTGTTGCAGACTTATGGGCCCAGACACTGGCTCCGCTCGTCAGCGATCCACAGGATGAGATGGACTCCTTTACCACCGAAAACAAATCTGAATGACCGTAAAATTTGAGACCTGTGGCGAGGGAATCTGTCTGCCGCAACAGTTGGTGGCATTATGAAAAGACAAAGACCACGCACAGTGCCGCGTCGGCAACGCAGCCACTCAGTCTGACGGTAATCACGATGCAGCCTTCTCCAGCTGTTTTTCGCCATTAAGTCCGGCTCTTGGATACGCACTCTCTCGGATAAAAATGCGCCGCATCCCGGAGTGATGCTTTCGAGCGACAGACTCCAGGCGCAACCGATGTGTCGCAGGGCAGATTTCAATATACGGGCTTTCATTCCGCCGTGCGGAATTGAACGGCGCAGGTCAGCGTTTGGGGACAGCGCTCCCCACGAAAAACGGGCGATTTGGCGGGTCGCCCGTGATAAGTATTCGTGGTTGTGAACTTGGTGCAGTTCTGCCGAGGCCTTAGGCGGCCGATTTTTTTCGGCGACGTCTGCCGTAGCCGAACAGACCCAGCGCGCCGATACCGAACATCGCCAGAGACGAGGGCTCGGGAACGAGGACAGCCCGGGATAAAACGGCGGCATTGATTTGCACTCCATTACCGCCAGGGCGCGTCAATGTGAATTGCGTATCAGCCACTCCCAACGTAACGTCCGCGATGACGTAGGAACTCCGAAAAAGCGAGTTGCCACTCAACCACGTAGTGGAGGTACCATCGACATCCAGGTCGACGGTACGGTTTCCTCGGTCGTCGGATTGAAAGACTTGAAGGGTGTACGAATCTCCTCCGGTAAGGCCTGTGAACGCGTATGATGTAAGGCCATTGTCGCGAAAAGTATCCAACACGCGATGAAACTCGCTATTCGTATCGCCAGCAACCGAGCCTGCGGCCGGATTGTCGTCGACAAAGAAACTGTCGTTCCGGAAGCCAGTACCTCCTGAAACGCCTGTTGGGTCAAATTGGATGAGGTTACCGCCAACGGTGACCGAAATATTGCTGGTTTCATTTCCAAAATTGACGGCGTGAATGACGTTGCCCGGATTCACGATGTCATCGTTACTGTTGATCGCCGTGGGTGTACCCCAAGTGGTAATGACGGCTGCCTTGGCTGAAGTGGTTGTGAGGGTAAGGGCTACCATCGCCACGACGGCGACGGTCCAAAGAATCGTGCTTCGCTTCTGTGACTTCATGAGGTTAATCCTCGTTGAAAGGATCGCTTCGTCAGGTGACTGTTCTGACTGAAAATTCTCGTGAGAACGTGCTCAGCGAACCTGAGGCTCCAATGCATCCGGAAAGGCAGGAAATCCATTAAGTGACACAGTATAGAAAATCCAACCAGATTGAGGCAACTGACTGCCTTAAGAACTTAAGGATACATTAGTCATTTAGGATGACTGTCGGTGCCGGGATGATGCCCGGTACGCACCGTGCGAACCGAATGCGGCCTGCGCATGTGACCACGAGCAGACCGGCCCGCTCAAGTGTGTCAATGTCACGGCTGAACCTCGCACGGTCCCTGTCAACCTCCGGTGGACTGCCGTAAATATTCGCGAATTTCAGCCGGCAGCCGCGATCATGAACGTCCATGACTTCCCGGAATAGCGAGAAGCCGTACAGATCGGCCATACCTCGGCGGTCGGATTGCCAAGTCGGATACCAAGCTTCAAGCCATTCAATGCGCAGGGAAATAGATTCGAGGGTCAGTTGCTGCCGCTCATTCATCTACCTTCGTCCGTTCGACCTGAACTTTTGCCCGCCAAACACCGGGGGGGATGCGATTAAGTGGTTTTGAGCCCCAAAAAGGACCCGCGGCCAAGTGACCAAACCGGCCGTGGGCATACCCGTCATTCGACAGGCGGTGAGTCATGGATGCGCCGCGGCGATTACCGATGGATGTCATAATTCGGCAATGCCTCCTTGAGTTTGGCGGCACGGGGCTGGTACATCTTGAGGGACTGACCAGTCTGAAGGATCTCTTCTCTCACCGACACCCCGATCACCGACGCGGGGCTGGTGCATCTTGAGCGGCTGGCCGGGCTGAAGGAGTTCTACCTCAACTTCACCCAAATCACCGTGGGGGCTGGGACATCTTCAGGGGCTGACTAATCTGAAGTACCTCGACCTTGGGGGTACCCAGACCGCCGAAACCTTGCGGTCGTTTCTGCAGTCCATAGTAAGTTGGGGCATGAACACAGTGTTCAAGAACGCACTTCGTAAAGCGGTCGTCCTGACCAGCCGAATCCCGCCATTCAGTTGGGTTTCTCGGGGAATCTACCTGTGGACGATCCGGCACCTGACGCGGGTGATCACAAGGAAGGAGTTCGTCACGTCGTTTTACCTCCGTGGGTCTTGCGCGGTCAGTGACTTTGAACCAGGGTACAGCGACATCGACTTCTCAATCGTCGTTCAGGACGACACGACACAAGAGCAATTGATCGCGCTCTCGCAGTTGATTTTCGAAGAAAAGAACCGCCCCTTCTACCGACTGGCCGAGATCATTGGCGAATTCGAGACCTATACTCACACCGACGTGCAACGATTGTCCTTCGCGTGGTATTCGCGACGCTACAAGTGGAAGCACCTCACGGGTACGGAAATCAATCCTTCCACCGAAACGATCGATGAGCACGAGTGGCTCTCGATCATGCTTCTTCATCTGGTCCTTTTCAACCCGATGTGCCGGTCATATCAGGGCCACCCCGAAGCCGCGCGACGCCGCGCAAAGCGATTGGGTGCGAAGATCGAAATTGCTCCCGGCAACCGAAAACAAACATCATCGTTGGCGGACGACTTAATGGAAGTGCTGCGCTTCTTTGATGAGTGTTTCGCTGCACACGTTGACCAGTCCATCGATCCGCCAACCCTCTGGATCACCGATCATGTCGGGCCGCACATCGGCCAGGGCGACGACTTCCATGCCGAATACCACCTGATTGACGAAAGCGGATTTCCTGACGACGCCGAGACCCGTGACAGCGATTCGGAGAAACTGATCCGCCTGCCGCCGGTCTATCTGTTGCCCAATACGATGCGTTACGTATCGCAGAACTGGGAAGACACCCAGTCGCCGCTCTACGCAAGACAGAACCACGGCGGCGCTCGCTTTCTCTGGCGAGGGTCGCTGCTAAACAACATTCCGGATCAAACTGGCATTGACGATGTAAAGGTGCTCGCGTTTCTTCGGGGCACCGTCAATCGTCTTGCCAACTGTCCCTTGATGGCGCCCGACGCCCTGCAGAGTTTGGACACCTCACCACTCCAAGGCAAAACGAACTACGAGCAACTGAAAGAACTATTCAGTCGGCTAACCCGTGCATTCTCGATGGCTGAGTGGTAGCGATCGACCAATGCTGGCAATGGTGTGGTGTCACGCCTGCTGGAATCATCGAATTGCGAACCAGGGCTTGAGTGAGCCGCTGCAATTCGATGAAGTTGTCGCCGCCCAACGAACCGTCTTCGGTCCATTGGTTCACCAGGTATCCCCGCCACTGGTAGCAGACGGTCTGCAGGCTGGTCGACGTCCAGTCCACCCCTTCGAACGGTCCAACAGCGCGCAGAGTGCGAACAACGGATAGGGAATCCCGTTGGCAGGGACCTTCATCATCCGACTGAAGAGAATCGTGAAGATCACCATGGTCAGCAGTGGTTAATAAAGGATCGCCCAGCCGATCCCGACCATGCTCTGCTTATACGGGACCTTCACTTCCCGGGTCGCCACCACACCAGCATCTGGTTTCGGCTGACGCAATGACGATCCAGCAGCCGCACCGCCCAGGCCTCGCTGAACAATTCCCTGTACAGAACTTGCTTCGTTGTCCCCGCAGTCACCTGGTCACTGCTGCCAGAAGCTGCGATCGAGCGTACGGAAGTTGATGGCTTCGGTGAGGTGATGCTGTTCGATCGTTTCTTTTTCCTCCATGTCCGCGATCGTGCGTCCGATTCTCAGAATTTTGTCGTGGGCTCGCGCCGACAGGCCCATGTCCTCCATGGCCGTTTTGAGCAGAGTTTCGGCCAACGATGACAGCTGGCAATGTTTGCGAATTTCCCGAGGCTTCATCTTCCCGTTCACATTTGTTGCGTCTCCACGAAACCTTGCCAGTTGACGATCGCGAGCCGCCACCACCTGTTCACGCATGGTTGTGCTGGAGGTTCCCGCCTCCTGATCCGACAGTTCTCGAAACGGAACCGGCGGTACTTCGATGTGAATATCGATGCGATCCAGCAACGGTCCGCTGATGCGACTGAGATACCGCTCGATCTGCATGGGAGTACAGCTGCACTGACGCCGCGGGTCCGCACGAAAGCCACAGGGGCAGGGATTCATTGCCGCCACCAGCATCAGATTGGCCGGAAACGTCACACTTCCCATAGCACGGGAAATGGTGACCTTTTGATCTTCCAGCGGCTGCCGAAGCACTTCCAGCGTACGCCGATCGAACTCCGGGAGCTCATCAAGAAACAGAAGGCCATGATGAGCCAGGCTGATTTCACCGGGCTTCGGAACACTGCCGCCGCCGACCAGACCAGCTTTGCTGATGGTATGGTGAGGTGACCGAAAGGGACGTCGCAGCATGAGCGACTGCCCGGCCTCAAGTTGAGCGACCGCACTGTAAACCCGAGTGGTTTCCAGGCTTTCTTCCGGTTGCAGCTCCGGCAGAATGGTACATATTCGCTGTGACAGCAGCGTCTTGCCTGCCCCGGGGCTGCCAATCATCAGGATGTGGTGGCAACCGGCCGCTGCAACGGCAACGGCGCGCTTGGCAGACTCCTGACCTTTCACATCCACGTAGTCGATGTCGTAATGACCATAGTCGACTCGTGCGTCGTCCCAGCTGAACTGCACAGGGTCCAGTGGGAGTTGTCCGGTTAAAAAACCCACGGCTTCCGCCAGCATCCCCACAGAAATCACAGAGATACCGTCGACCACAGCCGCTTCCGAAGCGTTCGCCGCCGGCACGACAATATGACTGCGACCCGCATCGCGTGCCGCGAGTGCCATGGACAACACGCCTTTGACGGGCCTCAATGTGCCGTCGAGAGCCAGTTCACCAACAAACACGGAATTGACATATTCACTCGATGCTTCAACCTGTTCATCAGAAATCAACAGTCCCAGAGCGATCGGCAGATCCAGTGACGCTGCGTCTTTGGGAAGATCAGCGGGGGAAAGATTGATCACGATACGGTCGACCGGACGCCCGTAACCGCTGTTGACCAAAGCTCGTTCGATCCTGTGAGTACTTTCTTTGACGGCAGCCTCAGCAAGTCCCACCAGAATTGTTTTGGGCAGTGCGCCTGGCGAGATATCCACTTCAACTTCGACGGGAAGAGCTTCAATTCCAAATAAAGTGTAGGTCGCCAGTCGAGACAACATGCGGGCAGTCCGAAGAGTTTCCTCACATCAGTCGTGAAAGTCTGACCCGGCACGTCCGGAGATACAAATGTGCGGGCAGGCAGCGACAGGCCAGGCCCAGGTGCGAATGCCGTCGTTCCCCGGTACCCCGCATCACGTATAGTCCAGGTATTTCTCACCTGTGCTGAACTTCACCGACGATGCTCCCGACCAACATGACACGAAAACACGGAAATCAGTATACACCCGGCTGCGCACAAAACCCGTGTGTCACAGAGCCGCAAGGCCGTGAAAAGTCGTATTTCCGGCAGCACCGTGACAACCACTGTCTACCATGGCAGTTAACGAGCCAATAGAAACTCATTCCTTCCTGCCGCAAACGAATCAAAGTTCCCAGCCTTCCCGACGAACCCGTGAGACCAGGCCGTCCGCAGCCGGAATATTGGTCACGCGGCCCGCGTGCTCGTCGTAACGAATGGGCTGGCCCAGTCGCACGGCCACGTTGCCCAGCAGCATGGATTCGGTCAGCACAGAAGAAAAATCGAAACTACTGAGCGGAACTGGTCCGCCCTGGATCCCCCGAATCCATTCGAATTTTTGATTCTGGTCTGTATTGACTGCATTACCGAGCCGTTCCATAGACTGCTCGGGTATGGAGACCCTGCCGGCGATGTCCAGTTGCTGTGTGTCGCCCGAATCGCCAGGGGAATACAGCCGACCTTTGTCGCCAATCAGCAATGAACCCGTCTGTGTGGGAACCATGCCGCCCGGCATTTTGACTGTGGGCAGATTCCGCTTTCCATCCTCCACACCCTCGTACCACAACAGCTTAACAGGAGGTTTGTCACCACGGGCGGGGAACTCGTACGTAATCGTCGCCCATGCCGGATATGTCTCGCCATTGACTTTGCCACTCACAGCATGCACGCGTGCTGGCAATCCAAGTTCCAGCG
This sequence comes from Planctomycetota bacterium, assembly GCA_963581585.1. Taxonomy (GTDB): domain Bacteria; phylum Planctomycetota; class Planctomycetia; order Planctomycetales; family Planctomycetaceae; genus S139-18. The sequence goes on along the minus strand of CAUZPL010000019.1, from coordinate 3,912 downwards.
CCATGAACGGCATCGCTGCTGTGTGGCAGGCCATGTCACCCAGTGCGCCGGTACCAAAGTCCCACCAGCCACGCCAGTCATGCGGATGATAAACCGGGTGATAGGGTCGCGGAGGAGCCGGACCCAGCCACAGGTCCCATTTGAAATGGTCAGGCACAGGAGGTGTTTCCTTCGGACGGCTGGTGATATCGGGCGCCTGTTTCCAGAACATCACCCCTTTCTCCCAGTCGCGAAACGGCCGGTTCGTCCAGACATGGACTTCACGGACATCGCCAAGTACACCACTCCGCACCAACTCGACATTGGCGCGAAAATCGTCGTGCGACACACCCTGATTACCCATCTGTGTCACGACACTGTGTTTTCGCGCAGTCTCGCGCATCAAACGTGCCTCAGACGCGGAATGCGTCAGCGGTTTCTGGCAGTAGACGTGTTTCCCCAGCCGCATCGCAGCCACACCGGCCGCCGCATGCGTGTGGTCGGCCGTGCTGACAGTCACGGCATCGACTTTGTTTCCCATCACGCTCAGCAACTCACGAAAATCATGAAACAGCTTCGCATCCGGGTACAGCTTTGCTTTTTGGCGAAGGTGCCTGTCATCGATATCACAGATCGCAACAACCTGGGCATACTTCGCCGCATTACCGATGTCGCTTGAGCCTTTGCCACCGATTCCGATTCCCGCCACAGCAACGCGTTCATTCGGCGACCTGCCCAGCAAACGATTCGACTGTGTCGAAAACCAGAATGTGGTACCTGCCGCTGCAGCCGTATCACGTACGAAACGACGACGACCAATTCGACCTGGCATATGAACTCCTTTGGCTTCGGGATGAGGACTGATTGCTTTTATATCGCGAATCGGGAGTCACTCACAATTCACCCGCTGTGATATCAGCATTTGTCCGGGTGTTTCACTGGCGCCTGACACCGGCAACCACGCCTTCACAGGACTCCCGTCCGGCCACGTCCAGGACTCCCCGCAACTGCCATCGCTCCCTGCTGGTGAAAGAGGGGTTTCTTTCAGCCCGATGGAAACTTCACAGGAACGCGGGGGTCGGTCTCCTCAGCCGGTCCGGCTACCGATCCTGAATGCAGTACAGCTGCTCCTGTCGCTGCCCCTCTGTCGAGACCGCGACCCGCAGAAAGATCCGGCCGCCACAGATCGCAGGCGTTGCGAAAGCTTCAGTACCAAGTTGATTTTCAGCAAGTAATTCGCAACCGTCAGGCGACACACGGCACACAAAAGTTGTGCCGCGTTCATTGGATGCGTAAATCATATTGCCTACGAGAATCGGTGAGGCGCTGATCGGACCGCCCAGGCGTTTTCGCCACAATTCCTCTCCTGTTCGAACTGCCCAGCACAGCGCGATCCCGTTGTCATTGATCGCATACACATGTCCGCCGGTGATCAGCAGCGACTGCTCGTAGCATTTCTGGTTGTTTCGCCAGACAACCCTGCCTGAGCCGTCGGCGCGGACACAAAGTGTTTCGGCTGCGGGATAACCTCCGGATGCGACCACAACGTCGCCTTCCCAGACAGGCGTTGCGCCCGTCTGCATCCATTTGGCAGGTACGCTCCACAGCAGTTTGCCATTCATCGGACTATAACTTGCAACCTGATCGCAGCCGCTGATCAGCACCTGATCACGACCCGCAACGCGTGCGACAACCGGCGAGGCATAGTTGCTGGCCGGAGGTCGTGAGGTCTTCCAGACAATTTCACCGCTGTGTCGGTTTAATGCGGCAATAAAACCACCCTGGTCAGCCTCACCATCGGCAGCGATGATCACCAGCTCGCCGTAAAGCACCGGGGATGAGGCCTGACCGTTAGGATACTGCCGCTCGACCCAATGCCCCGCCTTCCTCTGCCAGAGCCATTCTCCATCCAGGTTCAGCGCACACACGTAAACCGCATCGTGATGGCTGATGACGGCAAACAGCCGCTGACTGTCGCACGCGAGAGTACTCGTGGCATAGGTATTCCTGGGATTGATCGTCTCCTGGAACCCGCCACGATTGATCTCACGTACCCACCTTGATTCTCCGGTGTGTCTGTCAAAGCAAAGAACCGACTGTGTCTGTGCTTTGTCATCGGCGGTCATAAGTAACAGGCGATTTCCAACGACCACCGGAGATGAATGACCGCGGCCGGGCAGTTTGACTTTCCATGCAACATTTTTCGTTTCGCTCCACTCCACCGGGACCTGCTGATCCGGGTCCGCAATTCCATTGAAACCGGGTCCCCGCCACCATGGCCAGTCACCATTCGCAGCTTCAAATAACTGAGCGGAACAGGGAATGACCGGAAGATGGACAATCAAAATCAGGGATACAGTCAGGGTCTTCATTCGAGAGCCTTTGTGCGTCATAGGCGCAGGTGACAGGTGTCGCCACAGATTCAAACGGTCATGGATGACCTGCTGAACTGCCTTGCATTTCAGCATCGGCATCATGATTCATTACCGCATTGTACTTCGCAACTCGACCAGTTGCTGCACAAACTGCATTCCCTGCCAGTCGAGTATTGTCCGTGATACAGATTCTCTGCGTGTGGATTGTGGTGTTGACACAAACCGGTTCCGATACCAAACAGGCCGGGTGAATCCGACTTTACACCGACCGCTTGCTCGTACTTTCCACGAGGACGGATTATCGTAAGCGAAATTCGTAATTGATCTGAAGCCGGTGCCATCATTCACTGAGGTCTGTAATGCGAGTCAGTCGCCGAGAGTTTCTTCACCAGTCCGCTCAGGCTGCCACATGTTTTGCCATGGCGGGATATTCCCATTCCGCGCTCAAAGCAAACGGTGCCGCTGTCAGTGGAAAACACTTCGTCGTTACCGGAGTCGAACGAACAACCGCTCGTCTGGAATACCGTCCGGTCCCCTATCGGGCCATGAGTCGCGAGTTGCCTCACTGGAGATATATTGAAATCTGTGATGTCGAGCTGAGTTCGGGTGTCACGGGTACCGGTGAAACCATGTTGTACTACACATGGGAGACTCCTTCGGACGAAGCCGTCGAAAACGTCATCGGAATGAACGCCGTGGACGCCATGTGGGAAGAAGGACTTGGTGCGGGTCTGCAAATGGCTCTTTTCGACGCGGTTGGTCGTGCCGCCGGTGTACCAGTGCATGCACTGATGGGGCCAAAGATCCACGATGTTACGCCGTTGTCGTGGTGGAACATCGATACGTCTGCCGCCGACATGGCTCTGGACTGCGCAGAAGCTCATCGGCATGGCTATATGTCCTACAAGACCAAAGGGCGGCCGTGGTTTGATCCATTCGAGCAGCTGGATGCGGCAACCAGCGTTGTGCCGCAGGAATTCAAAATCGACATGGACTTCAACGGCACTCTGCGCACGGCTGATCAGGCGCTGCCGATTCTGATGAAGATGCAGGAATATCCTCAGGTCGATATTTACGAATCGCCCATTCCTCAGGGTGACACCGAAGGAAACCGCAGGATTGCTGACGCCACACGGGTTAATATCGCCATGCATTACGGCAGCCCGGCACCCAAAACGGTGGTACAGTCGGGCTGTTGTGACGGTTTTGTTGTCGGGGAGAGTGCCGTTCGCACAATCAACGCCGGTCATTTTTGTGAACAGGTCGAAATGCCATTCTGGCTGCAGCTTGTGGGAGCCGGCCTCACCGCTGCATATTCTTTGCACTTCGGAGGAGTGCTGCGACAGGCAGTGTGGCCGGCCGTGAATTGCCATCAGCTGTTCAAACATGACCTGCTGACCGAACCCATCCTGGTCAGAGACGGAAAGTCAGCCGTCCCGGACCGTCCAGGAATCGGTTACGAAATCGATCGTGACCAGCTGGCGAAGCTGCGCGTCCCGAAACCGACCGCACAGCCAAAACCGGAACGGCTTGTGGAAACAACCTGGCCAGACAGACG